>JAXGMU010000034.1:0-43517 GCA_040768485.1 Bacteroidales bacterium | reverse complement strand
TAAGGGTTACAATGGCCTTTTTGTTGAAATACTTTCCGGGAAAGTTCACGTCGACAGTCACATCCACAACTCCACCGTGCATTTCAAGTACTTCAGGGGTTACCTTGTAGCTTACGAGGTCGGCCTCTTTGACCATCTTGTTAAGGCCGCCACAACTACTGAGCACTGCTGCTGCGATTATGAAAATCGCAAGGAACTTGAGGTTTTTCATAGCATCTTGGATATTTGTTTAGTACTTATAGTTCAGAAGAACGGTTCTTTTCTCCAGTGCAAACTTAATAATGTTTTTTATAAAATTAAAGAAATATACGGGTTAAGCCTATAATTGTTACAAAATTAGCATATTCATCCCGGTGTTGTGCACTCCTTCCAGGATCGGTTTTCTGATCTTCTGGAAATCCGCCTGGCTATTTAAGAAGTCGAGGTTTGTGATATCGATGACAAGGATCCTTAACTCAGGCCGGGATTTAAAGAAACCGAAATATCCCGCCTGGATCTCCTTCAGGTACCGGGGACTGATATTCTTTTCATATGCCCTGCCTCTTTTTTTGATATTCTCCAGAAGCTTTTCAACGGGGACATGCAGGTACACATACAGGTCCGGACGCGGGATCTGCTGATTGATGATGCCGAACAGTTTTTCAAAAAGCCTCATTTCATCCGGCTTCAGGTTGTACTTGCTGAAAATGAAAGATTTGGCCAGGTAATAGTCGCTGATCACCCCTTTCCGGAAAAGTTCCGGGTGGCCCATTTCCCTTTTAATCTGCTGGTAACGTTCCGACAGGAATGCAAGTTCCAGCTGGAACGCATACCTTTCGGGATCCTCGTAGAACCTGGCCAGGAACGGATTGTCACTGAACTGCTCCAGGACCAGCCTGCTGCCCGTTTCCTTTGCAAGCATTCCGGCGAGGGTGGTCTTCCCGGCCCCGATGTTCCCCTCTATAACCAGGTAGTCGTATTTCAATGATCAGGCAAATAAGATTCGGTTCCTTAAAATAAAAAAACCTGGCGGATCTTTTTGGGATTCCGGCAGGTTTTTTTACAATGATTTCGCTCGCATGTTACTCAAACTCGGGCGTGTAATCCATATTGTAAAAGATAAAGGACCAAATGTCGGAGTATTCTTCGATCAGTTTTGCAGTGGGTTTTCCGGCGCCATGTCCCGCGTCCGTATTGATGCGGACCATCACGGGATGATTCCCTTTGTATTTTTCCTGGAGGGTGGCGATGTACTTGAATGAATGGGCGGGTACCACCCGGTCGTCATGGTCCCCTGTGGTGACCAGCACAGCCGGGTATTCTTTGTCCTCTGAAATATTGTGCAGAGGAGAATATCCGTAAAGGTATTTAAATTGTTCCGGGTCGTCCGAAGAGCCGTAATCTACGGTCCAGTAACGTCCGATGGTGAATTTATGGTAACGCAGCATATCCATCACCCCCACCATGGGAACAGCCACGGCAAACAGATCGGGCCGCTGGTTGATCACAGCCCCGATCAGCAAACCACCGTTCGACCCGCCGTAGATGGCAAGCCGGCTTTTAGATGTGTAATCGTTCGCGATCAGGTATTCGGCGGCTGAGATGAAGTCATCGAACACATTCTGTTTCCTCAGCAGGGTCCCCGCCTTGTGCCACTCTTCTCCGTATGTGCCGCCACCCCTGATGTTGGCAAGTGCAAAGACGCCTCCCAGTTCAAGCCAGACAGCACGGGTGGTACTGAACGAGGGTGTATAGGTGACGTTGAATCCGCCGTAACCGTAAAGCAGGGTCGGATTGTCACCGTCCAGAGTGAGCCCCTTTTTGTGGACAATGAACATTGGGACATGCGTACCGTCCTTGCTCATGTAAAACACCTGTTTGGTTTCATACCGGTCCGCATCGAAGTCCACTTCGGTGGTGTAATAGCGCCCTGATTGATTGTTTTTAATGTCATATAAGAAAATGGCTGGCGGGTAGTTGAAAGAGGAGAAGCTGTAGAAAGCGGTGTCATGCTCCATTCTGGCACTGATCCCGTCAACGGAGCCGATCCCCGGCAGTTCGATCTGATGCAGCACCGTTCCTTCCAGATCATAAAGGTGAAGTACATTGTACGCATCCTGAAGGTGTACGGCGAGGATTTTGCCCCCTGCCAGACGGACCGACTCCAGGACATTTTTTTCATGCTCGGGAATAACATCCACCCAGTGTTCCTTTTCAGGCTTGTCCAGGTCGATCCTGACCAGCCTGTAGCGGGGCGCCCGGTAGTTAGTCCTCACATAGAGGTGATCCCCATGGTTTCCGATCACATGGTAATCGTTTTCAAATCCTTTTTCCAGCCAGTGGAAGGGTTTGCTGTCCAGTCCTGCTTTCCTGAAAGCGAAAGCATTTCCGCTTGTGCTTTCAGTGGCATTCAGGATCATGTACTGTTCGTCTTCGGTGACCCCCACACTGAAACTCCATTCAGGGTGCTGGTCATCTTTATAAATGAGCAGATCTTCTGACTGGGCTGTGCCGATCCGATGATAATAGACTTTGTTGTTGAGGTTTTCCCCTTTCAGCTCGTTGCCCTTTTCAGGTTCATCAAAACAGCTGTAGAAAAAACCGTCACCCAACCAGGAGGTTCCCGAGAACTTGATCCATTTCAGATGGTCATCCAGCACTTTCCCGGATGCAATCTCCTTGACGAAGAACTCTCTCCAGTCGGATCCTCCCCGTGAAATCCCGTAGGCCACGTATTTTGTGTTGTTGGAAACACTGAATCCGGTAAGTGCCACGGTCCCGTCATCGGAGAATGTATTCGGATCCAGGAACACCTTTCCTTCGCCGTCCAGTTCTTCCTTCACAAAGATCACATCCTGGTTCTGGAGTCCCGTGTTGTAACTGTAGAAGAAATAATCCCCCTCACGGGAGGGCATCCCCATCTTGGGATAGTTCCAGATCTCCGTCATCCGCTCCTTCAGATCGTTCCTGAAAGGAATTTCTTCGAGAAAGGAGAAGGTCACCTCATTCTGTGCTTTCACCCATGCTTCGGTCTCAGGAGACATGTCATCCTCCAGCCACCTGTAGGGATCGGGGACCTCGGTGCCGAAATAAATATCCACCGTGTCGACCTTTGCCGTCTCGGGATATTCAAAGGCTTTTTGCTGAGTGCAGCTCATTGCGGATACAACCAGAATTAAAGTCAGTACTTTTCTCATCGTGACAAATGCGTTATGCGTAACAAAGGCTATTTCTGCTGCTTTTCCGGTCTGGGAAGCAACGCTTTCCTTGATAATTTGAGCTTTCCGTTCTTCTCGTCGACGGCAATCAGCTTCACATTTACCTCATCACCTTCTTTCAGTACCTCCTCCACCTTCTCAAGTCTTCTCCATTCGATTTCAGAAATGTGCAGCAGACCATCCTTTCCGGGAAGGATCTCCACAAATGCCCCGTAGGGAGTGATCGTCTTGACTTTCCCACGGTAGGTCTGTCCCACTTCCGGAATTGCAATGATCTTTTTGATCCTGTCCATGGCGGCATCGATGGAAGCTTTATCCACCGCGAATACATCCACCAGACCCACACTATCGATTTCTTCAATGGTAATGGTACTGTTGGTGGAAGACTGGATCTCCTGGATCACCTTTCCCCCCGGTCCGATCACTGCTCCGATCATGTCTTTCGGGATCTCGATCCGTTCGATCCGGGGTGTATGGGGCTTGTAATCGGGATTGGGTCTGGCAATGGTCTCACCCATCACATCCAGGATATGGAGCCTTCCGGTCCTTGCCTGTTCAAGCGCACGGGAAAGCACTTCGTAGGATAATCCCTCCACCTTGATATCCATTTGTGTGGCGGTAATCCCGTCGCGGGTACCCGCCACCTTGAAGTCCATGTCGCCCAGGTGATCTTCGTCACCCAGAATATCCGACAGTACTGCATATTTCCCCGATTCTGCATCTGTGATCAGACCCATGGCGATCCCCGAAACCGGTTTTTTAATCTGAACCCCCGAGTCCATCAGGGCCAGTGTTCCCGCGCACACCGTGGCCATGGAAGATGAACCGTTGGACTCCAGGATATCGGAAACCACCCTGATCGCATAGGGGATCTCGTCTTCGGCGGGGATCATTCTTTTCAGTGCCCGGTGGGCAAGGTTCCCGTGTCCCACTTCCCTGCGGCTCACGCCCCTGGAAGGTTTTGCATCACCTGTGGAGAATGGAGGGAAATTATAATGGAGCACGAATTTTTCGGTTCCCTGTTTCAGCACGTCGTCGATGATCTTTTCATCGAGCCTGGTCCCCAGGGTGACCGTGGTGAGCGACTGGGTTTCGCCCCTGGTGAAGAGTGCCGAGCCGTGGGCGGCCGGCAGGTAGTCCACTTCACACCAGATGGGCCTGATCTCGTCTGTTTTTCTGCCGTCGAGACGGTATTTCTCATCCAGGATGACACGGCGGACCGCCTCTTTCTCCACCTCATGGTAGTATTTGTCCACCAGCATCCTGTTGATCTCAACCTCTTCCCCTGCCTCCTTCTGAAGCTTTTCCAACAGCTCTTCCTTCACCTGAGTGAACACTTCGGATCTTTTTTGTTTGTCCGAGATCTTCGATGCGGCAATTTTGTGAACCTTTTCATAAACCTCCCCCCTGATCCTTTCCCTGAGTCCCTCGTCTGCTTCCTCGTGGCTGTATTCTCTTTTTTCTTTTTTGCCTGCTTTTTCTGCCAGGGCCACCTGCGCGTCGCACATTGGTTTGATGGCCTCATGGGCGAATTTGATCGCTTCCAGCATGTCCGCTTCAGAGACTTCGTTCATCTCCCCTTCCACCATCAGGATGTTCTCCCTGGTCGCTCCCACGATAATGTCAATGTCAGCCATTTTGATCTGGCTGAAGGACGGATTGACCACAAACGTTCCATTCACGCGGGCGACCCTCACCTCTGCGATGGGTCCGTGAAAGGGCACATCCGATACTGCAAGGGCTGCCGAAGCCGCCAGACCGGCCAGTGAATCGGGCGCCGTATCGCTTTCCGCAGACATGAGCGTGACGTTGACAAATGTTTCTGCATGGTAATCCTCCGGGAACAAGGGACGAAGCGCCCTGTCCACCAGTCTTGACACAAGAACCTCATAATCAGAGGGTCTTGCCTCGCGTTTCAAAAATCCTCCCGGGATCCGGCCGAGTGAGGCGTATTTTTCCTTGTATTCTACCGAAAGCGGCATGAAATCGGCATCTTCCTTAGCTTCCCTGGCACTCACCACAGTGGCGAGCAACATGGTGGATCCCATTCTCACCACTACTGCACCGTCAGCCTGTTTCGCCAGTAACCCGGTTTCCAGACTGATCGTGCGACCATCTCCCAGATCAATGGTCTCTTTAATTGCTTCTGGTTTATTCATGATAAATTTTTTATATGCTTCAAATATAAATATGAAAAAAGGCAATCATCATAATTGCCTTTTTCATCCGCTGATACTTTTACTTTCTGATCTTTAAGGATTTGATAATGGCACGATAGCGCTCAATGTCATTTTCCTTCAGAAAATCCAGCAACTTCCTTCGTTTTCCCACAAGCTTCAGCAGGGCGCGCTGCGTGCTGAAATCTTTCTTGTTGGTGAGCAGATGCTGTGTGAGATGGTTGATCCTTTCGGTGAAGATTGCGATCTGAGCTTCTGCCGAACCTGTATCGGCTTCATTTTTTCCGTACTTTTTGAATATTTCTTTTTTCTTCTCTGTTGTTAAATACATCTCTGTGACTGCTTTATAGACCTGTACAAAATTCGAGATGCAAAGGTATTCATTTTTTTTGATTTACCAACATGCCATTTCCCTCATACATGGCCGATTCCACAAACATTGCACCGATGTGACACTCCAGGCAGCGGCGTTCTTTGCAGTAACTGTTATACAGCTGGATCAGTGCCTGGCTTTCCTTTGCACCTGAGGGAGTAAAACCGAAGAAAGACCATTTCTTAACGATTTCATTGGTTTCCGCCTGCAACTCCTCCATGATCCCGGCGGCAAAATCGATGTGCGCGCTGCTGCGCTGCATTTTTCCGTAAGCCTCGTAGAAAGGAACCAGCGAATTGATGATGACTGTTCTGGAAGCCTGCGTTCCCAGGTATTTAGCCGATCCGGGGGAACTTCTGCCAAACAGGTAATGGGTGTTCCAGTATTCACTTGCGTTTGTTCTCAGGGTTTTCTCCAGTTCAATCAGCGAGCGGCAGGAAAGCACCCTGCTCAAAAGGGGGAAATGGTGGTGGACCAGGGTGGCAAACTGGGAGATGCGGAGGGTCGGAAAGGATGCCGGGCGCAACCTGAGGAACTTCCAGAAATGAGCGGGAACAGGATGCCCGCTGAAATGATCCAGCAGGGCCTGGTGCCGGTTTCGCAGGGTGGTCACGTACGGACCTTCTTTCCCGCTGATGCCCGGGAACCCAGACTGGCCGTAGAGGATCGCTTCCAGGGATGTCCGGCTGTGCTTGTATTCCAGGAGCAGCTGAAGGGGAACGGTGGCAGTTGCCATCTCGAAAGGCACCCTGTTGATAGGCAGTCCATAACCCGATGCCAGTGCCTGGTACAGGGTTTTCTGCCAGTTTTTTTCATTGTTGGTAAAGGTCTTCAGGATTCTGGCACTTTTCCCGGCAGCCCTTTCAGACTGCAGGTGGCGAAGCCATTGACGCAGATATGGGGCCGGAAGGTGTCTGATAAACTGGGAACATGGAAGCCACATATCGTTGATCCGTAACATCCGGTACCTCATTTCCAGGGCCGGGGGGCATCGGATTACGAGCGTCGGAATCCGTCTCCCGAAGCAATTGAAAACATCCCGGTCGTGGGCTCTGACCACATGGAGAATGACATTGGCAAAGGCCGGATCAGACTGGTGCCGGTGCCTGCTCCAGTCAGAACTGCATACATGTAGCTCCACATTCCCCGCCCACAGGATGCCGTCAATCCTGATTCGTGAGTTAAAAAAATCAGGTCCAGAATGCATGTTGGGTTCTCCTGTCCTCAGGATTTCCAGGCTCTTGCCACAGGTGCTCTTCAGGTTGTGATGATCGAAGAGCCTTCTTCCCCAGATGAATTGCAGAAATTCTTCGTTTACCATGATGGATGCGCCCCTTAACCGGGTACACGCATTGATGTGTTGAAGGGGGGACGGATCGCAGCAAAAGGGAAGGATCAGAAAGAATAGGCCAGTCCTGCGGATAATTCCAGGGTCCTGATCACCAGATCCGATTCAATACCGGGAATTTCTTCTTCCGTTCCCCGAAGGAGGTCAAAACTGTAACCGAACCTGGACCGGCTCTGAAAATAATCCACTCCCAGCCGGAGGGCAATTGCAGGATTGAGTGTAAAACGCATGCCGCCGCCGGCAGTAAAACCCACAGCAACACTGTTGTTGCTCACCCGGGCAAGGAGTTGGGTGCCGTCAAAGGATACCTGGAGGTCCTGATCGGGAGGCCGCTGGACGGTTACCCCCACCAGTGCCCTGAGATCCAGGTAGATCCTCCTGGCTGGTCTGAGTGAAAACTGGGGACCGGTGAAGAGGCTGATATAATTCCAGAAATCGGATCCGTACATGATCGCTTCCTCTTCCGGAATCGCCAGGGGTTCGGATGCATGAGATTCCACATGGCGGATCATATCACCCAGCATCGAATCCCTGTTTGCAAGATTTGATCCGAATGAGAATGATCCCCCGATTCCCAGGTACGAGACCGGGAAATAGCCTGCATCGAACTTGATGGCAGCCCCCGGATAAGCGTAACCCGTAGCGGACAGGTCTCCTTCATCGGCATAGGCAGCAAGCGGGAGACTGGTACCGAATGAAAGGCTGGCAAAATTCTGCTGGGCACATGCGGCTGCTGTGATCAACAAAAGCGGGATCCAGAGATGTCTTCCCATTTCTCATCCAGTTCAGACCAAAAGTACCCAATTTTTTCTTATTGATGAATATCAGCCTTTGAAATCCCTGGTTTTATGGGTGTCGTCGCAGAAGGGTTTGTTGCGGGAACCACCGCACCTGCAAAGGTAAACGGGACCTTCCTTTTCGATTTCCTCCCCACGGGCATCCAGGATCCGGAACTTCCCGGTTACCTTCAGGGGACCGCCCCGTAAAATTCTGAAGGTGGCTTTTTGTTCGCTCATGGGTTAACCGTTATAGTCCGTAAATCCAATTTTGCGGTGTGTTCCGTCACAGAATGGCATGCTGCCCGAATGACCGCATCTGCAGAAGGATGTCATTCTCAATGTCTTCAATTGATTGCCATCCGGACCGATGATCGTAAACTCCCCTTCCACGATCAGGGGCCCGTTCCTCATGATCCTGACCGTGGCGGGTTTTACATCTGCCGCCGTTTTGGTGAGGGTTTCAGGAGTCACTTCAGCCTTTGCCTCCTGCCTGTCCTTCAGGGATGCCTGCTCCTCCCGGGAAAGATCCGAATTATGTTTCCAGGTCAGTGCCTGGGTGGGGCATTTGTTCACCACCTCGATGATCTTCCGTGTGGGTGCTCCTTCCATATTGACCCAGGGCCTGCGGCCCGGATTGAATACCTCGAGCAGTTCCCTGAAGCAGGTGGTGGCGTGAATGCATTTGGAGGGTTTCCAGAAAACCGTGATTTCTCCGTTCGTGTATTGCCTGTTCCTCGGGTCATCCATGAGAAATCTGTTAGGGTTGTTCAGCAATACACAACAAATGGCAGCTTTGAATGTTCACACCGGGTCGGCCGGATTCTAGAATGCTTCAGGCAGAATTAAAATAAGCATAACACAGCCATCACATTTAAGTAATGATGTTGAAGTTCCTTTGCAATATCATGACGAAACCGTATGATTGCATGAAGCGGCTTTTTTTGATTCATCTTTTTGCACTTCTGTTTGCCGGGCTTTCAGGTCAGACAGGAAATCCATCCGGAACGATCAGGGGAAAGATCATTGATGCCTCTACCGGTGAACCGTTGATCGGAGCAAACGTATTCATCTCCGGGACGACCATGGGGACCATCACTGATTTTGACGGGAACTTTTCGCTTTCGGGGGTGAAACCAGGTATTGTGAGTGTAACCGCCTCATATGTTTCCTATGAAACCAAGGTATTTGAGGACGTGGAAGTTCCTGAGGGCAATGTGGTGATCCTGAACAGCAACCTGAACCTCTCCTCGCAGGAGCTGCAGGAGGTGGTGGTCACAGCCCGTAAAAGGGAGCAAACAGAAGCAGCGGTGCTGGTCATGAAAAAGAAGATGCCCTCGGTCATTGACGGGATCTCCTCCCAGCAGATATCACGTTTGGGTGACAGCAATGCAGCTTCTGCACTGAAGCGGGTGACCGGGGTTTCGGTCCAGGGAGGAAAATATGTCTATGTCAGGGGATTGAGTGACCGGTACAGCACCACCACCCTGAACGGGGCCCAGATCCCGGGGTTGGATCCTGAAAAAAACACGGTGCAGATGGACCTTTTCCCCAGCAATATCATCGAAAATTTAATGGTCTATAAAACCTTTGCCCCGGATCTTCCTGCGACCAGTACCGGGGGACTGGTGAACATTTATACAAAAGATTTTCCTGAACGATTCACCCTCCGGTTTTCAGCCGAGCTGGGTTATAATTCCCAGTCAAGCCTGAGGGATGACTTCCTGACCTATGCCGGCGGCAGCACCGACTGGCTGGGGATCGACGACGGCACGCGGGCCATTCCCGATGCCGTACACCAGTACACCGGAGACGGACAGCTCCCTTATCTGTACCAGAACAATGACACACTCGGCCTGATCAACAAGTCATTCAGCAGCAACCTGGATAATCTGGAGAAATACTCCCTACCGGATATGTCCTATTCGTTCTCGGCAGGCAGCCAGTTCAGGCTGTTCGGCAGGGCGCTCGGATTCAACGTGGCAGCCAATTACGCTCACAGATACAGCATGTACCGTGACGGAGACTACCAGAAGACCACCAGTCCCCTGAATATTGACAATCCGAACCTGAAGATGAACTTCAACGATGATTTTGCAGTGGAGTCCACCATCTGGTCGGTTCTGGGAAATATTGCCTACAAGCTGAATAACAACAACATGATCGGGATGACTTTCATGAGGAACCACAGCGGGGATGCTTCCTCCCGGTTCAACAAAGGGAAAACCACCGATCCGGATACCTACAATGTGGAGGAGAAGGCGCTTGGCTGGCTGGAGAGATCCATCATTTCCTACCAGGTCAAGGGCAGGCATGTCTTCCCCTGGCTGGGCAACGGCGCTTTCGACTGGATGGTTTCCTCCATATTATCGACCCAGGATGAGCCGGACCTTCGTTTTTTTAAATCCGATTATTTTGAAAACAGGGAAGCTCCGCTCAACTATGAAATGCGGCCCAATAACCTCTCAGCACGGTTCTACAGGTACATGACCGAAACCAATCTGGACTCCAAGTTCGATTATACGCAACCTTTTACTATTGGAGGCAGGAAAGCCAGGTTCAAAACCGGGTATGCCTATATTGATAAAGAAAGGGATTCTGACGAGAGCAAATACACCCTTGATTTCCAGGGAGCGATCCTTTTTGACGGGACGGCCTCCATGGCCCTGGTCCCTGAAAATTTCCTGGAGACGGACTCATCCAGTTACCTGTATTATAAAAACTCCCTGACCACAGAGGCTGTGAACAGCTACCGCGGGTACCAGACTGTTCATGCAGGGTACGGAATGTTCGACCTTCCCCTCACGGAGAAGCTCAGGGTGGTTGCCGGGATGCGTTACGAGCATACGGAAGTATTCATCGAGAATAAGATCGATACCATTGCACACCCCAGGGATGTATCAAAATACGGTTCAGGCGGATTCAAAGACGGGGATTACCTTCCTTCGGTGAACATGACCTATTCCTTCACCGAAAACCTGAACCTGAGGCTCGGCTACAGCAAAACAATTGCAAGACCGGTGTTCCGTGAACTGGCACCCTATGCTTCCTACAACTACAAGGAGAACTACAGGGTGGTCGGGAATCCGGATTTAGAAAGGACCCTCATTCAGAACCTGGACCTCCGGTGGGAGTGGTACCCCTCCTCCGGGGAACTTGTCTCTGCAAGCGCCTTCTATAAAGATTTTGAGAATCCGATCGAACTGAGGGATGTGGAAGAGGCTGCGAATCCGGAGATCCACGTGGAAAATATTGAAAATGCCAGGTTATATGGTACGGAGCTGGAGCTCAGGAAGAACATGGACTTCATCCATCAGCTGCGCAATTTTTCCTTCGGAACAAATATTACGCTCGTCAGGTCGTTTGTGAAGGAAGATTCCACCAAACTTTCAGTCGCCAACATTGCCCTGGCAAGACAGAATCCGGATGGCGGGGACTTCTGGCCGGAGATCAGGCCCATGTACGGTCAGTCGCCCTATGTGGTCAATGCATACCTGAATTATTTCAACGCGGACAGGGGCTGGGACGTGAACCTGGGGTTCAATGTCTCAGGGAAGAAAATCATCCTGATCAATAAAGCGGCCATTCCCAATGTGATGGAAGAGCCTTTTGCCAGACTTGATTTCAATATCAGCAAGAACCTGAAGAACGGGTTGTCGTTCCGTTTCAGTGCAGAAAACCTGATCAATCCTTATTACGAGCAGACCCAGTCATTCAACAATGGCAAGGAAGTGTACTTCCGGCGTCATAAACTGGGACGCCAGTTCTCCTTCGGTATTACGTATGCCATCAATTAACAGCCTTTCAACAGTCATATTTCCAGGTTATTGTGGAACATTCATCCGTTTCGAAATGGCAAACAAAACTTAACACAATCATCATCCAGTATTAATACGTATTCCACCGGGAACCCCCATTTTTATACTGTAACCTTAAACAGATTCAAAAATGAAAAAGATGATTACGCTGTTTGCAGCATTGCTTGTAGTTGCCAGCATACTCCGGGCTGAAGAGATTATCGTGACCGATGACGGATCGGGTACGGGAACAGTCACATGGACCAGCGATCATATCTACATTCTCGAAGGCTTTGTATTTGTCAACGATGGTCAGGTCCTGACCATTGAAGCAGGCACAGTCATCAAGGGCAAGCCAGGCCAGGAAGAGAATGCATCGGCGCTGATCGTTGCCCGCGGCGGCAGACTGGTTGCGCAGGGCACCGCATCAGAACCGATCATCTTCACCGCCGGGGCGGATGACCTGGAAGGATCGGTGAATGATACCGACCGCGGTTTATGGGGTGGCCTGATCCTGCTGGGCAAAGGGCTGACAAACAACGGGACCACCGACAAGGCCATTGAGGGGATCCCCACCGAAGAGACCAGGGGACTGTACGGAGGCGATGTGGAAAATGACGGATCCGGAACCCTGAAGTATATATCGATCCGTCACGGCGGTACCGATATCGGAGAAGGCAATGAGATCAACGGGCTCACCCTGGGTGCCACGGGGACCGCCACCGACATCTCCTACCTTGAGGTGGTTTCCAACAAGGACGACGGTGTGGAATGGTTCGGCGGGGCCCCGAAACTGCACCATATCCTGGTGGCCTGGTGTGCGGACGATTCTTATGATTATGACGAGGGATACAGCGGATGGAACCAGTTCCTCTGTGCGATCCAGGATCCCCTGACCGGGGACCGCCTGGGCGAACATGACGGCGGACCCTCTTCCAATGAGCTGGGCACCCCCATCGCCCGTCCGGTCTTTTCCAATGTCACCTATGTTGGACGCGGTGCTTCCGGAGGGAAACGCACCATCACCTTCCGCGACAACGCCGGAGGTGAATACCACAACTCCATTTTCGCCGGCCAGGCAAAAGGGATCGATGTTGAGTTCCGGGGAACGGACGGGGGTTCCTATGACCGTTTTATGGAAGGAAATCTGGCCCTGGCCAACAATATCTTCTTCGATGTGGCTGACGGAACGGCTGCAGGTATCTTTGTGGTGGTTTCGGAGCAGGATGATGAAGGGAATGACCTCTATGCAGTGTCCCATACCGAGCTGGATGCATTCTCATCTTCTTTCGGTGCCAGTGGCAATGTCCTGGATGTGGACCCTGTAGTCACTGCCGATAATCCAACAACCGGGGGGAATGTTTACAATATTGCTGATTTTGAAGGAATGGATTCCTGGTTCGAAAGGGTGAACTATGTGGGAGCATTTGCGCCGTCATCCAACTGGGCGGCCGGGTGGACACTTGCCCTCGGAGATGTGAATGCCCGCAACAACCCTTTTGTGGGTGTGAACGACAGGGAAACCATCAACATCGGGGTGACAGTCTATCCGAATCCGGTGTCTGAACTGGCCACGGTCGAATTCGACAACAGCCGGGCCGCCTCCTTTTCCTTCGTCTTGTATGATTTGTCAGGCCGTTCTATGAGGATTATCCGGGATATCAGGAACGGGTTATTCCGTTTTGACAGGGAAGGTCTCGCCAGCGGGATCTATACCTACAGATTATCCGGGGATGAGGGAGCTGTGATGGATGGGAAGCTGGTCATCCAGTAAATCAACAAACTGATGAAAAGATACTTCCCCATATTTTTTGTGCTGATCCTGTTTGCAATCCTGTCCGCCTTCCTGGCATGCAATACCTCCCCGGATGGAAATTCAGGAACCGGTCAATCATTCGTATCGGCAAAGAAACCGGCGATTGATTCCACCGTGGTCCTGGACAGGCTCTCTCTCTACAGGGCCCGCCGGTACGAATCGGTTCAGGATGCCCTCTCGGGTAATCCTGAAGAGGTATTCAAGCTGGTCCTATGGGGAAAGAAACTGGGTTTCATTCCTCCTGAAATCGGGCAGCTGAAGTACCTGCATTCCCTGGATGTGGCCCTTAATGAACTGACGGAATTACCGGAAGAATTATCCGAACTGCATTATCTGCAGGGTTTTTATGCAAGCGGGAACATGCTGACCGAATTCCCGGAACAGATCCTTTTGCTGCCCATGCTGGAAAGGATCGATCTTTCCGAAAACAGGATCACAGAGATCCCGGGAGGGATTATCTGCATGGATCAGATCAGGAAGCTGGATATGGGGGCAAACAAGCTGACAGATTTACCAGCCCAGTTGTTCGAACTCACAAACCTGGAGATCCTCACCCTGGATCACAATGCACTGAGCCGGATATCCCCGGGCATCTCCGGCCTTCGCAATCTGCGAAAACTTGATCTTTCCAACAATTTCCTGAAAGAAATCCCATGGGAGATCAATGGTTTGAAAGCGACACTGACCGACCTGCAGATCCAGGGGAATGAAATCCCGGTGGAGAAGGTGAGGGAACTGGTGGAAGCCATGCCTTCCACGAACATCAGATTCTGAAACCCTTATCGAGGGCTGTGTTCCGGGACGGGGAAGCCTAGATAAATCCCAGCTCAATGCCCTGGACAATATCTTCAATGACCCGGTCCTGCCGTTCCGGGTCATATTCTGCCTTCAGGTTGTTCCCGAAGATCCGTGCGATACCCTGCCAGAAAAATGCGGTGAATCCTCCTTTCAGGTCTTTGATCACCTGGTAGGAAGTCCTGCCGGTTTCGCGGTCAATCAGCTTCACCAGGATGATCCCCTGGGTGATGGACAGTTTCCTGACCTGTTGCTCGAATTCTTCCATGATCTGCTTTTCAGCCGTCTCGATATATGCTTTCCTTTCCTTCTCGCCGTGCAGCAATGCCAGCTGGCGGTCCAGTTCCTTCAGTCTGCCTGCGGCGATTTTTGCATAGGGATATGCTTTCTTGACATTGTAGATCAGTCTCCTGTATTTTCTTTTCAGGAACAGGTATTCATAATCCTGTGCATGGTACACGCGGATCTCGGGCAGGTTGATCATCGGTATGGTGTCCGCTCCCCGGATCACCCCTCTTGTGACTCCCCAGTTTCCGGTGGTGTCGGTCTGGGCAAAGGCCGCCCTTGCTGAGAAGAGCAGCGCGGTTGCCAGGATCATATGCAGGATGAAACCTTTCACGGATCAAAAGTACCGAAATATTGAGACATACCTATTCCGGGTATCATCAAAAACCGTACCTGAAACTCAGAAAAGCTGTTTTTAAGGCATCAGGTCCTTCATGGCTTTCACCAGTTTTTCGGCACCCTCGGCAATCTGGTCAATGGTCGAATCGAGCATGTATCCAGGCGTGGTGACCAGGTTGTGTTTTGTGTCCACCACCACATCCGTGTGTGATGCCTTCATGTGGGAAGCGCCAAGGGAATCAAGGGCACGGATGGTCCCGGGGTCATCCCCGATGGTTACGGTCACCTCCCCGAAGATTCTGGCAAAGAGGACCGGCGCAATGCAAAGCGCTCCCACCGGTTTTTTCCGGGAAACCATTTCCCGGACAGCATCTTCCACCAGTGGTAGCACGGATGCGCCGGCTCCGTCAAATGCCCATGTGGACAGATTCTTGGCAACACCGAATCCGCCGGCAAGGACCAATCCGTCGAACTCATCCGGATTGAATTTTTTCAGATCTTTGATTTTACCCCGGGCAATGCGGGCTGATTCCACCAGTACATTTCTTGTTTCTTTCATCTCTTTGCCGGTGAGATGATTAACCACGTGATGCTGCTTGATATCAGGTGCAAAGATTTCATACTGGCACCCCAATTTAGCGATGGCCAGAAGAGTGAGGGTCGCTTCATGGATTTCGGAACCGTCAAATACTCCGCAACCTGACAATATCACTGCAAACTTTTTCATTATGATGGAATTATAAAGATTAATATTTGCTAATTTACGGAAAATCAGTCTTCCGGAAAATGAATGAGCAATACTATAGAACATTTATCGGGGTCCCCCTGCATGTTGGCCCACTTTTTCTTGAGGCCAGGGAGGAGCTGATGGAACTCCTCGCAGGGGAAAGGATCAGCTGGGTGCATCCCTCCAGATACCATTTGACCATGCGGTTTATCGGAGATACCCCGCAATCCGATGTCCAGAGGATTTCAAGCGCCCTGGAAGAAACAACAGAGATACCTGTTAAACAACATATTACCCTGGGCGATCTTGGCAGCTTCGGTGATCGCAGGCAGCCCAGGGTGCTGTGGGTCGGATTACGGCAACCAGAGTTCCTGAACAGGTTGAAGGAGATGACCGATGCTGCGCTGAATAAATGCGGGATCCGTCCGGAGAAACAAGCATTCAGTCCCCATCTGACGCTGGGACGGATCAGGAACCGGGTGGATCCGGCCGCGTTTCAGTCAGCCGTTGAAACCATGAAGGATCGCTTCGGGCAGGAGGTGCTGCTGGACAGGCTTGTATATTTCCGCAGCGAGCCGGGGAAGATAGGTCCCGTGTATATGCCCCTTTCAAACTTGATGTTCCGGGATCAGGAAGTCTGAATGTCCATCAGGACATCGTCCTTCATGACAGAGTCGTTCTTTTTGACCGATACCGAGCGCACCACTCCTGTAACATGACTGGCGATTTCATTCTGCATTTTCATGGCTTCGAGGATGAGAATGGGTTCGCCTTCTTTTACATCCGCTCCCTCTTCCACCAATATATCGATGATCTTTCCCGGCATGGGCGCTTCAATGCTCACCCTGGACGATGCTTCACCCTCCTTGCCCAGCCGCTTGCGTCGTTTCAGCGAGAAGGGTGTTTCCACGGTGAAGGAATGCCAGACACCGTTGATCATGATGGTGTACCGGTTCTGGTTCTTTTCAATCACATCCAGCATGTACTTCTTGTTCTTCCATACGATGTAGGAAAAACCGTCAGGATCCTCCCGGAGCTTGATATCCACGTATTTACCCTGATATTTGACGCGTTTTTTAAGCGGATTCCTGAATTCATAAGCCCTGTTCGCAGAACTCAGCGCAATGAGCACATCCGATTTTTTCGTTTTCCTGGACTCGTTTGCCATGAATCAACCGGTTTATCTAAGTCTTTTATTAAGAAGCCAGGGTGCGATCTCCTTTCCTTTCTCCACGTAAAGCGGTTTATCCTCGTGTTCCTGAATTCCCCTTGCGTAATCGTACACGGCAAAAAATGCCGCCAGCATTTCCTCTTCAGGTTCATGGTGATAGTGGATCTTCAGTTCATTGCTCAAAAATGACGTGTTGAAGATCCCCTTTCTGAAATTCCTGTTCTGCAATACTGCCCTGCAGAAGGCCAGTGTGGTCTTGGTCCCTTTGATCCAGAATTTGCGGATGGCGAGACTGGCAATATGGAGCGCCTTCTCGCGGTCCTCTGCATGGATGATCAGCTTGGCAATTAAAGAATCGAAGTATGGCGTAATCAGAGAGCCGTCCCTCACCCCGGTATCCACCCGGATATGTTCGTCCTCCGGCCAGGAGATCTTTTCAATGGTCCCCAGACTGGGCGAAAAGCCGGACTGAACATCCTCCGCGTTGATCCTGAACTCAATGGCCCATCCGTTCAACTTGATCTCCTTTTGCGTAAACGGGAGTTCCCGGCCTTCCGCGATACGGATCATCTGCTCGACAAGGTCGATCCCGGTGACCATCTCCGTGACAGGATGCTCCACCTGGATCCGGGTGTTCATCTCCATGAAGTAGAAGTGATGATCCTCGTCTAGCAGGAATTCAACGGTTCCTGCGGAGAAATAGTTCACGCTTCTGGCGATCCTGACGGCTGCCTCACCCATTTTCTCCCGGAGAGCGGGATCGACTGCCGGGGACGGGCTCTCTTCCAGCAGTTTCTGGTGTTTTCTCTGGATGGAGCATTCGCGTTCACCCAGGTGAACCACATGACCTTGACGGTCTGCCAGGATCTGGATCTCAATGTGGCGGGGATTCCTGATGAATCGCTCGATGAACACTTCGGAATTGCCGAATGCCTTTTCCGCCTCCCTGGATGCAAGGCTGAACATCCGCTCCATGTCCTTTTCCCTCTCAACAACGCGCATACCGCGTCCGCCACCTCCTGCAGAGGCTTTCAATATCACCGGGTATCCGATCCTTTCCGCCACCTTCCCGGCTTCTTCTGCATCTGATACGCTGCCATCGCTGCCCTCCAGCAGGGGGACGCCCTCTTTCCTGGCAAGGTCCTTTGCGATGGTCTTGTTCCCCATCTGGTAAATCGCTTCTTTTGAAGGCCCGATGAAGATAATTTTTTCTTCCCGGCATCTCCGGGCAAAATCGGGATTTTCAGCCAGGAAACCGTATCCTGGGTGAATTGCATCCACCCGGTGCTGCCGGGCATGATATATGATCCTTTCTATGTCCAGGAATTCGGGAGTGTCGTCGTACGATTCCGTGAAATCGATGACCTTGTCCGCCTCGTCCAGGTACCAGGCATTGGGTTCCCTTGCTGTTTTGATCACATAGGTGGTGATCCCCATCTTCCTTGCCGTCCGGATAATCCGGACCGCGATCTCGCCCCGGTTGGCGATCAGTATGCTGTTGATCTTCATGCTGGGATTTAAAGCGGAATATTGCCGTGTTTTCTGGCCGGGTTGTTCATGAACTTGTTCTCCAGTGCTTCAAAGGCGCGGATGAGCTTTTTCCTTGTCAGAGCCGGATCAATTACCTCGTCAATGTAACCCTTCTCATCGGCCACATATGGATTTGCAATCTCATTTCGGTAGCGGGCGGCGAGCTCCCTCCGGAAAGCAGCGGGATCTTCCGATTGCTCCAGCTCTTTCCGGTACAGGATGGCCACCGCTCCTTCCGGTCCCATCACAGCGATCTCGGCGGTGGGCCAGGCGAAATTGAAGTCGCCCCCCAGGTTCTTGCTGTTCATCACAATATAGGCCCCGCCGTATGATTTTCTCAGGATCACCGTGATCCTCGGCACGGTGGCATCGGCAAAGGCATACAGCATTTTGGCCCCGTGCCTGATGATCCCGTTATGCTCCTGGTCGATGCCCGGAAGGAATCCGGGTACATCCTCGAGCACCAGAAGAGGGATATTGAATGAATCACAGAATCTGATAAATCGCGCTCCCTTGGTGGAAGAATTGATATCGAGTGTTCCCGCAAGCACCCTGGGCTGGTTGGCAACGATCCCGATCACCTTCCCGTTCAGGCGTGCAAAACCGATCACCAGGTTCTGTGCAAAGTATTCCGATATTTCAAAAAAAGAACGTTTGTCCACGATCAGATGGATCACATCCTTTACATCGTATGCCTTGTGGGGATCATCAGGTACGACGTCCCTCAACCGCTCATCCACTTCCCTGGTTTCATCTTCCGAGAGTTCCATCTCGGGTGAATTCTCCATGTTGTTGGAAGGAAGGTAGGAGAGCAGCTGCCGGACGCCCAGCAGGGTGTTCTCCTCGTCTTCATACACCATGTGTGCCACACCGCTTTTCCTTGAATGCACATCGGCTCCTCCAAGGTCATTGAAGGAGACCTGCTCATTCAGTACCTCCTTTACCACACTGGGACCGGTTACGAACATGTAACTGGTCTGATTGGTCATGAAGACAAAATCTGTGATGGAGGGAGAATACACAGCTCCTCCTGCTGCAGGTCCCAGGATCACTGAGATCTGCGGGATCACCCCCGATGATTGCACATTCCTGTAGAAGATCCCCGCATATCCGGCCAGACTGGCCACTCCTTCCTGGATCCTGGCTCCGCCCGAGTCGATGAGTGCGATCATGGGGGCACCCATCTTCTGTGCCATGTCCTGGATCTTCATAATCTTGGCGGCGTGTACCGAACCGAGAGACCCCCCCATCACCGTAAAATCCTGGGCATATGCAAAAGCAAGACGGCCCCTGATAAGCCCGTGTCCGATGATCACCCCGTCCCCGAAAGTCTTTTTGACTTCTCCGAAGCCTGGTCCTGTGGACAGGGGAGTGACAAATGCATCAATCTGTTCAAAAGAGTCTTCGTCAAACAGGATCTCGAGCCTCTCCCAGGCAGTCAGTTTGCCTTTATCGTGCTGCTTTCCCGCTGCCCTGGCGTCGTGCTGTGATTCATACTGTTTTTGCCTTTCAAGGAATCGGGTGAAATTTCTTCCTTTTGCATCCATAGGCCAAGGTCTTCAAAATCGCTGGTTGCAAAGCTATAAATAAATATCAATTTTCGAATCCGATCAAGGCATTAGTTTCCCCTCTGATACTAATGCTTTTGATAACAAATGTTTTACAGGATTGAGATATCGAAAATCATATCGAACGGGGAGATTTAACGGAAGAATTTCCTGTCGGTGGCCGCGGCCTGTTCGGCCCAGTCCCCGGGGATACAGGTCCAGTTACGGATCAGTTCGGGATACAGGGTGTCGCGGCATGTCAGGTATTGCATCAGGTAATGGCGGAGATCCTTTCCGGATGACCACAGGATCCGGGCGGAGAGCGAATCTTGTTCAATCCCCGCACCCATGGTCAGGTGCCCGCCTCCCCCGTTGCCCCGGTAGGAATTGATGGCTACCCGGTAATTGGCTGATTCACTGAAAGGTGTGCCGTCTGAAAAACCGCTGATCGTCACCCTGTCCCCCGGGGGACGCCGGAGATCCACCGTATAATCGATTCCCGCCGCAGAAGAAAAATTGTAATAGGGACTGGCAAGCCTTCCCGGTGGCAGGGAAGTGTCGAATCGCAGGAGGTGGTCGTTCTTGCTTTGCATTGTGTTGAACCATAATCCGGTCGAATATTCCAGGTAGCCATCGATCTCGTGGCCTGTGAGCCGCATTGTGTAGAGCAAGTTTTCGTACCGGTATAACTTAAACAAATCCGATACCAGCAGGGGGCCTTCCTTCAGCAATGCCGTGACGGAAAGGGGTGCGGTGAACGAGAGATCTGCACCCGAGATGTCAAGCTGGATCCTTTGCAGCAGGGAGGCAAGGGTTGACGGGCCAAACAGTGCATCGAGCGCAGCCATGTCCTCCGACAGCCAGGTGAGTGTGTCATCCAGGTAGGCGGTCACTTCTTCAAGATCCTCACGGAACTCCTCCAGGAATGCCTCAGAGGGGGTGCAGACGCTTACCGGGATGATCCTGCCGGTGATCTCAAGGTGATCCCCGTTGAAGGAGACGGTCACCTCGGCCAGGTTGCGGGCATGACTTCCGGGATCCATCACCAGGACACTGTCACCCGCAACGTTCCTCACCCAACTGCCTGAGACCCTGTGGTCGTGTCCCGCAAAAATAACATCAAAACCGGGGACAAGTTCAGCAACCAGCAGGGATGCATTCTCATTCATATATACCTCACCGGCGCCCCCGTAGCCCGCATCTGTCCCCGAATGGAAAAGGCCCACCAGCAGGTCCGGATCCTCCTGTCCAAGGATCAGCGGGACATATTCACGGGCCGTTTCCACCATGTCCCTGAATTCTATTTCCGGCCAGAGGCTTTTCGGCAGCCAGTTCGGGATGCCCGGTGTGATCAGGCCCAGTACCGCGATCTTCCTTCCTTTCGATTCAAGCACCGTGTATGGCTTAAACCACGGCTTTTTGGTCCCTTCATGGACCGCATTTGCCGCCAGCCATGGGAAGCGGAAAGAATCCCGGATATGTCCGTACACCCGGGGACCTGCCTCGATATCATGGTTACCCACCGTACCTGCCCGGTAACCCATGTAATTCATTACCCTGGACACCAGGTGTTCCTGCATGGTATCGATGAAGTTGTAATAGTACGCGGTGGGCTGCCCCTGCAGGATATCGCCGTTATCCAGCAGGAACAGAGCGGTATCTTCATTGCGCCGTTCGCCGGTGACATACCGGTAGACGTGGGCCAGGGAGTGGTCAGAGATTTCTCTGTTGATGAGGTCCATCGGAAAGATCATCCCGTGTACATCGGAGGTGACCGCCAGCCTGACCACCGTGTTTTTCTCCTGACAGCCTCCTGGCAACAGGATTACGAACAGCAGCACGATCAGCGGGGAAAATTTCTGGTCAGCCTGTTTCACTGATTTTCTTCAGGCGTGTGTAATCCGCGATCTTAAATGACTTGCCATCCAGGATGATGAGCCCTTCATCATTGAATTCCTTCAGCATTCTGATCACCGTCTCCGGGCTCATCCCCGAGAGTTCCGCCAGCTCCTTCCGGGTAAGCGGCAGATCGAACACGGTATCTTTGTAGATCCTGTCGGCCAGGCACAGCAGAATGTCGGCAAGCCTTCCGAATGCCTGCTTGTAGGTCAGGCAGAAGAACCTGCCGTAAATCTGGATGCTGTTGGCGGCAAGGATATCTATGATCTCCCTGGCAAAATCATTGTTTTGCCGGATGAGCTGCCGGAATGCATGGATGTCCACCTGCCTGATCTCCGAATCGACATAGGCCAGGCCGGAATAGGGAAATGTGCCCTGTTCTTCCGAGATGGCTGCCAGCCCCAGGAAATTTCCGTCCGGAATGATCCGCAGCACAAGGGAATTTACGCCGTTGTCCAGGAATACCTTCGCCAGGCCAGCCTCCATGTACATCACATGAGACACGAAACCGCCCTGTTTACAGATCATTTCCCCTCTCTTGTATTTGATCCTGACCGACCTGGCTTCCAGGAATTCCAGTTCCCCAGGTGTCAGTTTCTCAAAACACCTGCACTGATGCATGCTCAGTGTACAGCCAGAAAAGCGCAGCGCATTGTCCATTCAGCTCACATGTAGTCATGATAAAGATACGAAAGAATCATAAAATATCATGATCCAGATCAATTAATTCGCAGGCGCAGATCAAATGGATATTGTTTCCATAACAGCCTGGATTTCTTTGGCATTTCGGCCAAATGAGCAAACTTTATGACGAATCAGGACATCATTGAAATCAGAGGTGATATGGCTGACAATCACATGAGAACCGGACCGGCGCTGTTATGGGCATTTCTGGTATGTGCCTGGATTACGACAGGCTGTACCAGCTATACCATTCCGGATGAAGACAACAGGAAGATCTCCGCTGCATCCTGCGAAGGGTGCCATACGGACTACGAACGGCTGATCGAGGTGCACACCGCGGACACGGCCGCCCCGGTGGGTGGCTGCGGGGGAACCGCACCGCATTATGAACCCTACGACAGGGTATTCCTGGGCGGTTCGGGATATACATCCTTTAGATCATCCGGGCACTACGGGATCGGATGCACCGGGTGCCATAACGGGAACGGCGAGACGGGTGACAAGGCCCTGGCACATTCGGGTGACTGGATCTCACATCCGTCCATGGCCTACGAAGAAAAGTGCGCGGCATGTCACAAGGATGTGACCGACGTGTTTCATTCAAGTCTTCACAACGGGACGGGCCAGAAAAGAAAAGTGGCCATGCGCAGCGGCCTGGAAGGAGCGGAAGAGTTTGAACAGCTGCCTGCCCATCAGATCCAGGGATACAACAACAACTGTGCCCACTGTCACGGAACCTGCGGGAACTGTCATGTGGTCCGGCCGGCCATCGCCGGCGGAGGTCTGGCGAAGGGACACGATTTTACCGGGACTCCGGATATGCTCAATGTGTGCGTGGCCTGCCATGTCTCCAGGGGCGGACATGCCTACCTGGGTGTTGCGGCAGGAACCCAGCCCGATGTCCATCTCACCGGAATGGACTTCGATTGCCTGAGCTGCCATGACGGGCAGGAACTGCACGGTGACGGGAACCCGGTGGAACAGCGATATGCCTATGCAGAACTCCCGGAATGTGAAAATTGTCACCCGAATGAGGCAACATCCAATGATTACCATTCCGTTCATTACGATGATTTCAACTGTCATGTCTGCCATTCACAGGAATACAACAATTGCGGAAGCTGTCACGTGGGCGGGGAGGGGGCCAGGATCCCCGCTTATATGGATTTCAGGATCGCGGCAAATCCCATCCCGGACCTGAAGGCAGGATACGACTTTGTGCTGGTCCGGCGCACCCTGGCGGCACCCGATAACTGGAAAGAGTACGGGGTGGAGAATTATGCCAATTTTGCAGTGCATCCCACCTACAACTAGACAACACCCCATAATCTGCTGAAGTGGACCGATCGGACAACAGGCGGAGCAACCTGTTCATCCAAATGTCACATCCGCATGGAAGGCGATTCCATGATCAACAAAGAGCTGTATTTGTTCCAGGCGGATCTGCTCGAGTGGGAGCTGGAAGCCACCGGTCCGATCACGGTAGACGGCAAACTACCGGCTTCATGGACCGATTGAGGGGACTGCTTTGCATATTCCACCGGGAAAAATTCAGGATAATGACCGGAATGATCCGGGGATCATTCAATATGGAAGAAGTTTAACCATTTAAATATGAAAACAATGAACAAAATGAAGATCTGGATGCCCGCCATCCTTTTTATTTTCTTTCTTGCAGTATCCTGCGAAAAGGAAGATCCCATCGTTGAATCCGGGGTACTCGTGGAGTATCTGGAATCCCTCAATTCTCCCGCGAAAGATTATGTGAACACCGAAATGCCAGCCATCAGAAGTGCTGAGCAGGTACGGACGATGAATACACTGAACAAGGTGTATATCATAGATATCCGGTCGGCAACCGATTTTGCCGCGGGACACATTGAAAATGCGGTGAACGTGCCTGCAATGGATGTGCTGAACCACATCGAATCGGAGGATCTTTCCGGTTATGATGAGGTATCGATCGTTTGCTACACGGGACAGACTGCAGGCTGGGCAACATGCCTGCTGAGACTGATGGGGTATGACAACGTCTATTCGATGAAATTCGGGATGTGCGCATGGCACGCCGATTTTGCAGACCGCTGGAACAACAATACAAAAAGCACCTATTCCACCCAGTTTGTCCAGACTGCGACAGCAAAAGGACCGGCTGGAGATTTGCCAGTGCTGGCCACGGGTAAGGAAACCGGAGAAGAGATCCTGGAAGTACGTGTGGATGAAGTGCTCGCCGAAGGATTCTCGGAGGCTAGCATCACAAATACGGAAGTGTATGCTAACCTGGACAATTATTACATCGTGAATTACTGGCCGGAGGCCGAATACCTGAATCCGGGACATATCGATGGTGCCGTCCAGTATACCCCGAAGCAGAGCATCAAGCTGTCGGCCGACCTGAAAACACTGCCCACCGACAAGACCATCGTGGTATACTGTTACACCGGGCAGACCAGCGCCAACCTGGCGGCGTACCTGCGTGTGCTCGGATATGATGCCAGATCCCTTCTGTTCGGCACCAACGGGATGATCTACAATGACATGACCACCTCCAAGTGGAGTGCTTCCCAGATCATGGGGTATGAATATGTCCAGTAGATAACCGTTTTTACAGTATCTACACAGTAAAGATTCTAAGCGACGAGCGGGCGTAAAATGAAAAGGAGGCCGTATCATTTGATATAGCCTCCTTTTGCGTGTGACTTGGTGGGGATTCAGGCCCCCTGCAGCTATTCTGCCTTAAATGTCCTCATATAATTGACCATATGCCAGATGTCCTCATCGGGGATCTTGTTCTCATAAGCGGGCATCTCACCCCGTCCGAATTTGGTCTTGTAGAAATGCTCTCCGTCGGTCTGGCCCTGGTAAGCTTCCCCTGAGAAATCGCCGGAGAAGGTCTCCAGCGTCCTGGCTTTTACACCGTCCCCGAGGCCTTCTTTCCCGTGGCAGGAGGCGCAGTGTTTTTTATAGAGCCTTTCCCCCAGCATCAGACTCTGGTCATCAGCTGCAACGGGGTTCTTCATGTTCTTGTATTCGGCAGGAACTTCCCATGGTTCTGGTTGTTTCTGCTGAACGATGGTCATGGAAACCAGGAATCCTGCGATCAGGATCATGGCAAGGCTCGCAAAGATCAATTTCATGTTTTTCATACGCATTTATTTTGGTTTGTCTATATCCTCATCAAATATCATGCAAAAATAAAAAAATTATTCATGTTCTTCGTGATACCCGGTGATCATGCTCTTAAACAGCGTACCGGGTTTATCCCCCAGGGTGCAGGTATAGATATGGATCAACAGGAACAGGCTGATCACAAAACCAACGATGATGTGGGCTACATCGTAAAAAACGAGACCAGTCACGTTAAATATCTTATAGGCGATCAGGTCCGGGAACATCAGCCCGAGCCCCGACAGAATCAACAGCGGCATGCACAGGTACATCACAACTGCATAGGATATCTTCTGCAGCGGGTTGAACTTTTGTTCCTCGGTCACGGGGAACGGGTGCGGCTCTTTGCGGAAGATCCCCACTGCATAGAATATAAATTGCTTCCAGAGGCTGGTCGCCAGGTTTTTCCTCCAGTTGCGGTAATATCTTCCGTTTCGGGTGATGATGTTCCCGATGACAAAGATCCCGTAGTTGAAGGTGACGATGATCGCAGCCACGTTGTGGATCGCCACGGCGACATCAAACCTGATCAGTGTCCTTTCCGGGGAGGAGTACCGCATAGAGATACCGGTCAGGATCAACAGAATGATCATCAATGCATTGATCGTGTGCCAGAGACGGATCCATACCGGGTAAAGATATATTTTCTTTGTGGACATTGGAGTTTGTTTTATCAGTTGTTTCTTATGCGCAACACAATGTGGAAGAGGATCACGAGCAGGGTGAATCCGAAAACCAGGAGGCTGATCCAGTTCAGGAATACATTCTGGTTGGCCCCGATCACATAGGCATCGTTCAGGATTACCCCGTTCAGAAACCCTCCTTTGCGGCCCTCCTGAATGCTGAATTTATAGAGGGTCTGCATCAGGCGTGAATCCTTGGAATGGCATTCGGTACACTTTCTAACGGCTTCTTCTTTTGGAAGGATCAGATGGGCCACGAGCACTGTATCATTGATCTCCGTATGACACTCAATGCAACGCACACTGCCGAAATGGGAAACCTGGTTGGGAAGCCAGTCATGGCTATCCACCACATTGATCTCTTCACGGTCGGTAAGCAGCATGAACCGGTTAAAGTCCGCATGGCAGCTGAGACACATGGTGTTATCGTACAGGATGGCCTCCTGAAAATCCTCGGAATTCCTCAAAAAGGCCCTGTAGGAGTGGGGATCATGACATTTCCAGCAGGTGAACTCCTCGATGTTGTGGATGCTCGCTTCAAACTCTTCCTGGATCACCTCGAAGTTGTAATGTGCAAAATTTTCATCGTACCCGTGACAGTCCATGCATGCATACATTTCCTCGAGCCTGGCCTCCAGGGGGTGGGGGAATACCTCGTAGTCGTATGAGTGACAGTCTGTACATGAAAAAGCCTTGTGAACCCCCGAGTAGTATTCATCCCGGTCCAGGATATCCGAGGGGCACATGGACTGGGTGATCACCCTTCCGAAAAGGGTATCCTCAAGTGTGTACTTTATCTCCCCGTGACATTTCAGGCAGTTCTCATTCTCTTCCACAAAGTCATTCACTTCATAGAAGGCCGGTTTGATCCTGGATGTATCCGCTTCCGGGAATTGTGCGTAGGCCGTGATAAACACGAACGGCAGGATCCCGGAGATGATCGTTCTGGGGATTTTCTTCATGGCGTCAGAATCTTACTGATATGTTGAAACCGAACTGATAATCACCGTCGAAAGGATTGTTGCCGTTGAAGGCAATGCTCCTGTTCCGGAGAATGGCATTGTAATTGGACACGAAGATCCTGAATGCATGGGTACTGGTTCCGATCTCCACCCCGGCGGCAATATTGGGATATACATCTTCCTCGGGCATCAGCAGGGGCTGGTCGTATTCGAAAATAATGGAATGGAACCCGAGGACCATCAGGCGCCCGCCGAAATAAATGGAGGCGTTTGCATTGCGGTATCCTTCCGGGACTGCGTTGTGGTAGACGAAGGTGGGAGCGAGCTGGAAGCTGAACTTTCCTGCAAAGTTCCTGGAGACGATCACCTGGTTCAGGTAGGAAAGCCTGTGTATGAATTTGCATTCCTCCTCCGGACCGAAATTCTCATTTCCCCTGGCATCCACCACGGCATTCCCGTAATAGGAGAGAGAGACGGGGATCCTGCCCGACCGGGTCTGTGTCAGGATGCTGTACTTCCATTCCAGGTCCTGCAATTTGTAATCGCGGGTGGTCCCGAGTCCGACCATGATCCTGTCAGTGATGCCGTAGGCCAGGGCAAGCCTTGTGTTTGCGGTCCCGTATATACCGAAAAGATCGGCCACTTCCTTGATCTTTGAAAAACGGTGCTGGATCTCGAAATTAAACGTTCCCTTGTAGGGGCTCACGGTGGTCTGGTTATCGATCAGGCTGATGGTCTCGAAGGGAGGCCTGATGGGAAGGTCCTCCTCATCCTGGGAATATACCATCCCCGAAAACATGATTGCACACAGGCAGACCAAACCGGTCAAATGGATATTTCTTTTCATTGTCGTATGTTATGGTTTCAATTATTCAACGCTCCCTCCTTGATCCACTGTAGGATGATCAGTTGTTCCTCGATGGTGCTGTTGCCGTGCCCTCCCTTTAATTTCGTATATAGCTCACTTGCTTCCGGATCGTCCGTATCCACATATTCACCGTCGATAAGTTCATCGTAGGATTCGCCTGGATTGAGTTCAGGATCGATCATCCCGCCATGACAATTCACACATCTGGCATCGAATATGGGCTGGATGTCTGCCGAGAAGCTGATGTCGGTCGGGATATCGGGCAGGTCAATGACATATTTCTCACAACCGGTCATACACCATATGAGCAGGCACAAGGGGATCAGTATCAATCTTCTCATGGTTCAGATATTAATTCTATTTCCGGGCTAAAAACGGGGCCTTCATGTACAGTTTAAATATAGATTTTCCCGCAGATGGGGAAAAAAGTTTCAAAACGGCATGTGATATGTTTTTTGACGAGATAGATCAGCATAATGATTGACCTGAATCAGTATTTTTTTGTGTATCTTGTATTTAAATGTACATCATCCCTGTTTAAAGTGAAGGTAAGAAATAATTTTAAGAGATGAGTCAATTGCGGGGAATCTCCGGGGCACTCCCGGCGCTTGTGATGGCTGTGGTTTCAGCCGGGATCCTTTACGGGCAGAGTGATTTCCGGGTATTCCCCTATATTCAGCACCCGGCACCAGATGCCATGACAATCCTCTGGTTTTCGGGGGAGCCTTCTCCCGGATCCTGCAGTTACCGGAAGGAGGGATCTCAGCTGTGGATCTCCCTGTCATCCGATCCCGCTTCGGCGGAAGCGATCAGCTATTCCGACTGGGAAGATACCACCTACTTCGAAGGGAATGCCCCGTCCAGCCCTTACCGCCACCGGATCAGAATCAAAAATCTTGAACCCGGCACACATTATGAGTACCGGGTCATACAGGGGTCCACCAGCTTCAGGTCTGCTTTCCGGACCATGCCGGAAGGAGATGTCCCGATCCGTTTTATTGCCTATGCGGATTCGGAGACGGAACCGGAGAGTACCGGCAAATTTGCGGACTGGCCTGACCCGGTGAACGACACTGCACGGGCCTATTTCTGGGATCAGACAACGGGATACAGGAATAACCTTTCTGTTATCCGTTCCAGGGAGCCCGACCTGGTTGTGATTGCCGGGGACCTGGCGGAAAGCGGAGGGGAGCAAAGGGACTGGGACGAATTCTGGCGCCACAACACCGCTCCATCGGGTACGCTGAGCCTGGCCGGAAGGGTACCCCTGCTGGCCGCACCGGGGAACCATGAGTACCATGAAGGGCACATGGACGGTTATGCGCAGCCCGGATCCGAACGGGCCGTCGGACGGTTCCTTACCTACTTTGAAACTCCGTCCAACCAATCCCCAAATACGGAACAGGAGGGCCGTTATTACAGCCTGCGGTGCGGTCCGGCCACATTGATCGTGCTGGATTTGTGCAACAACAGCCCCAACGGATCAGAAGGGGATACCAATTTCCGCCTGCTGGGGGAAAACGACACCCTGGGCGGGAATGCCCCTGATTTTGGTCCAGGTTCCGTGCAGTACCGCTGGCTCGAAGATCACCTGGCCGGGGCTCAGGGAAGCAGCATTTTCACCTTTGTCATTTTTCATCACGCACCCTATTCATCCGGCCCGCACGGTTATCCTCCGGGCGAGGAAGCATACCAGGACTACCAGTCAGGGGTTCCCGTCCGCATGCTGACGCCTCTTTTCATGAAGTACGGAGTGGACGCCGTCATTTCAGGGCATGACGAGATGTGGGAACGATCGGAGGTCCCGGGAGTGGAGATTTTACCTGACGAAGAGGAGAGGGAACACACCATTCATTTTTATGATGTGGGTATAGGAGGGGATGGATTGAGGGGACCATACGAGGGGACCGATAATCCCTTCCAGCAGTTCCTTGTCCACAGGGATGTTCCCGAAACCTGGGAGAAGGGGATCCTGCTGGACGGGGGTAAGCATTATGGCCACCTGGAGGTGAATGTGTTTCCTGAAGATGAGCATACCTGGCAGGCCGTTCTCGAACCGGTGTATGTATTCCCCATATACGATGCACAGGATTCCGCCTATACAACATTCGAAAGGAGGGTATACGACGATGTGGTCATCCTCAAGGGTTCCCGGGATGCATCCCTGGCCGTGAAGGATCAACCTGCACATCACCTGATCTCCAGCACCTATCCCAATCCTTTCAGTGAGCATGCTGTCATCGAATATTACCTCCCTCGGAGGTCAGGGGTGCGGATCATGATTTATGATGTGCAGGGAAGGCTGTTGCGCCTTCTGGATGAGGGTTTACGGGAACAGGGTGTTCAACGAGCGGAATGGGATGGCAGGGACGGAGAAGGACGGCCGCTCTCCCCCGGCATCTACTATTACCGGCTGGAGACAGGACCCGGGCATATCGTGACCGGCCGGATGGTCCAGCTGCGGAAGTAGTGCCGGTGAAGCGCAATTTACGGATGCCGGGATCAATAGGATACAGGATAGTCCAGCATCGGGTGCTGGGTATTTTCAGTTTCAGGATCTCCCTGATTTTCTCATGTGATTAATTTGTTTTCAAGTTAGAATTTTTCCGCCCATTTAAGGACCCCCTGCATGATCATTTCAATGGAAACCGTCCCCACAAAAAGTGCCGTGATCCTGCCCGCCACATCGATATACCGCCGGATCAACTGCTCCCGTCGGGGACGCACATAATCATGCAATAGCTTGAGAAGTATGATGGTACCTATACAGGTGACCACCGCCAGCAACACGGCCAGGCAGGCCATCCACATGTCATGTCTTTCCCCGATCACCACGCTGGCGCTGATGGTGCCCGGTCCGATCAGCAGGGGCATGGCAATGGCACCGGCAATATGTTCCGATTCACCTCGAAGTATTTCGATGGCCGTGGGACCCCGAAAGACGAACTGAATCCCGATGAGCAGGAAGACGATCCCGCCAAACACCTGGAAAGATGCAAATTCCACCTGGAGGAAACCCGAAAAGATGGCATCGCCCAGTATGGCAAAGCAGCAGAAGACCACCGTTGATATAATGCCTGCCCGGAGCAGCACCCGATTGAACTGTGCCCCGCCGAGCTTCTGAACCACATCAGTCAGGTAGACGATGACCAGAAACGGGTTCAAGAGCAGCAGCAACAGGATCGTGGATCTGATGAAATCGCCCATCAAACCCAAACTTATTGAATTTTTCTCTTTTTGTCATGGTCTCAATGGGGCTTTTTCAGCCGGCAGATACGGTCAGGTATCAATCCTTGTCCGAAGGCAGGAAATCACTGACAAGGCAGCGCTTCGATGGCCGTTTCCAGTACCCTGTCCGTTCCGCCCGACAACTCCTCCAGCCGGTTTTTTACAAGTACATCCGGTGCAAGTCCGGTTCCTTCATAGGAGTTCCCGTCAAACAGCTCCACTTTCTGGGGCACCAGTGAATAAAACCAGCCGTTGGCCAGTTCGCGGCCGATCATCGTGCCGTGGGCCCCGTTGGTAGTATCTCCCATTGTGGTCACATTGGGAAGGGTCATCAGTGCCATGACGGACCGTTCTCCCGCACTGATGGTATAGCGGTCCGTAAGCACAATCACCGGTTTATCCAAGTAATTGCCCGAGGGTTCAATATACCACCGATGCCAGTCTGTAAAATCATCCTTTCCCTTTCCGTTTTTCGTCCTGCTCCGGAATACAAATCTCTTTTCGGAGGTGAGTCTGCCGATCTCGGAAAAACAATAGGTGAAATCACCTCCCTGATTGTGTCTCAGGTCAATGATGAACCCCTCCATCAGGCTGTACTCCTCCAGGAAGTCATTCAATGCGGAGAAATTGGGTCCCACGTAGTCAAAGAAAATATATCCGATGTTCCCGCCTTTTACTTTTCCGAACAGGTAACTCTGCTGATCTCCTTCGCTGTATCCGCTCTCCAGGTACTGGTCCTTCACCACTGACAGATCAAACAATTCATCACCGATCAGGTTCTGCCTGATCCTGTTGGAAAAAAACACATTCCTGCCCGGTGCGGTCAGGCTCACATGTCCGTCATCCAGTGTGGCCAGCATCTGCGAAAGAACGTCGAACAACTCTTCATCGGAGGTAGCGGCATGCACCATGGGACGATATACCTCATAGGTTTCCTCCCAGTCCGCATTTCGCTCCTCGAACGGAGCGTACTCATCACGGAATGTGGTCCACAGGTTTTCAAATATTGCTTCCGGGTCACTGGATGGTGTTTCCACGAAAAAAGTTTCGCATCCGTTCAGAGATAAGGCGATCATTATAAGCAGGATGCCCGGGTGTATTGTTCTCATGATATCAGAATCTGATGGTTGCGGATAATGAAATAATGTTTTCGGCGGAGAGCAGGTTCCGCGCAGCGGTATAATGAATGAACTCGAGCAAATAGCCTGCACCCAGATGCCATCGCGCATTCAGCCGGTATACATAGTAGATGTTCAGATCAAAATACTGCAGGCGGTCCCATGTGGCTATCTCACCGTCCCCGAGAAAATCCAGGAATGTCCTTACCCCTTCGTGCGAGGCAGTGTTTTCGATAAACTCGTCATCGTTGACAAGGTACGGTGAGCGGGCTGCCCAGGAGACAAAGGGGACCCGAAGGGCGGTCCCGAACCCGTGTCTGTCACCAGCCAGGTAATCAAGCCTGAGAAATCCTCCGAGTCCGATGGCCGCATAATAACCGAAATATCCCAGGCGGCCATATACGTAATTCAGCGCTTGGATATCGGAAGTGAACAGCCCTCCCGCTGTCAGGTGAAGTCCTCCGCTGGATGTGATTCGCTTCCCGAGCATGTAATCCAGATCAATGAATGTGAAAAGATGCGGCCCGGCAGTTTGAAGCTCCCCGTGAACCAGAAACTCATACGGTTCCGTCAGCATCGGCGCATACCCGGAATAGCTGATCCGCAACTCCTGGAAATTTCTGACGAACCTGGTGTAATCCAGGCCGGCATTCAGGAAACCAAAATCGTTGTGAATAAAAGGAGAGAAAACAAGATCCTGACGGGTCAGGTATCCAGGGCCCCAGTGCAGCGACAAAGAATTCTTTTTTTGACTTTCCTGTGCAACGGTGGCGGGGAGCATTCCCGTGATCAGGAAAGCCAGTAAGAGAAATCGTTTCATGTGAATATGGTTGTGGTGTTATTCCTTTCAGATCCGCTACATCCATCAGAATAATCAACACCCCTATTCAGAGATCAGCATAGGCCGGCTTTTTAATAACCGGAGGCGGACTGGATTGTTTCGCAGGAAGGAATTTATTTTGCTAATGAAATGTTAAACAGGCTGACTGTGAGCATTCCTTGCCATCGGGAAGAGGTGCGCGATGTGATATATCAGTTTTTTTCCAGATCCCGGGTTTTTAATCTCCATCATACCAGTCTATTTTCGGATCATCAATGCTTCCACATGCTTTGTCAGACCCGTTTGTTCCTTGATCGTTTTGGCGAAACATGCTGTTAACCATGTTCTGCTCAGTTCATCCTTGTCTTTTTTCTGACCTTTCGCGGCCGACCGGAGCAACCCATTCAGTTTGGAGAATTCTTTTTCAGCAAAAGCTTTCAGACCGGGGTTGAATGATCCGCACCCTTCATATCCGTCAACCGGTTCCATTTTGCCGATCCCCCTGAGCAGTGATTCCAGGTTTTCCGGGAAAGCATAATGGCAGATATCCGTCCTGCAGGCCTGCTCCTTCAAAGCTTTATATGCTTTTCCCCGGTTCAGCATCTTGTAGGATTCCCAGTCCCACATCAATCTGGCGATCAGCAAACGGACCACCTTTACATTTCCGGGGTCCGGGTCACCGAGCCATAGAAAGACCTGCTGCGTGAATGGGTCCCTGTCATGCCTGGAATCACCCGGATGATCCCCTGTTTCCAGCCACTGGTTCAATGCCTCAATATATCTCTGACCTGCGGCACTTCGGCCTGTTGTATCCCTCCTGATGGCAATTGCCCCGTTTTTTATATGATTTGAACCAATTCCTGAACTGTCTCTGACCGGGTGCAGGCAGGCAACAGATTCTTTAACAAACCTGCAATGTCTTTGAATCTTGAAGTGGCAGATTTCAATTCTGGTGATCAGCTCCCGGACCCTCCTGACGTTTGAGGGCAGTTCTCCGAGTGATTGCTCCATTTTATCGATGGCGGTAATTTCCGGATCATCGGGTAACACTTCAATATTGGACCATGAATCCATCATCTGCCCCGGGAGATATCTTTTATGTATTCAAAAATTGCATAACTTGCTGAAACAATAAGAGGTACTGGTGACAGGGATATACAAATATATCGAAATATAATATCTATGAAGAAAATTGAACGAAGGGATTTCATGAAAGCCGTGGCATGTGGCCTTCCCATCATGGCGCTGGACTGGAGTGCCCTTCCCAAGGGGTTTTATGCCAGTTCTGGAACCGATCAGTATGACGCGGTGATCATTGGTGCCGGTCTGGGCGGACTGAGCTGTGCTGCGGCCTTTGCAAGGCAGGGTTTCAAACCGCTCGTCCTGGAACAACATGACCGTCCCGGCGGTTATGCCACCACCTTCGCACGTCCCGGCGGTTTTGTCTTTGATGTTTCCCTCCATTCGACCACGGTGGGGGAAAGGAATGGGATTCACAACCTGATCCCCGGATTCCCCGAAATCTCCGAAGTCGAATTCCTGCCCCATCCCTCGCTCTACAGGGTCATTTATCCGGATTATGACATCCAGGTGCCCCAGAAGGACCTTGATGGGTACATCCGGATCCTGAATGGTCATTTTCCGGAGGAGGTGGACGGAATTGCAGGCGTAATCGGTGATATGAAAGGGCTGATGGATGACATCGGGAAATATTCTCGCGCCGGGGGAGAAGTGGATATGAACCAGTTCCCGGTGGCTTTCCCCTACCTGTACAAATGTTATACAAAAACCTGGGGAGCACTGGTGGACGGCTGGATCACGGACCCGAAACTGAAAGCGATCCTGTCCGCACAGTGGGGATATTACGGGCTTCCGCCTTCCAGGCTTTCGACATATTATTACGCCATGCCCGCCCTGGGTTACCTGACGGAAGGGGGATATTATCCCAGGGGGAAATCACAGCGGATCAGCAACGAACTCGTATGGTTCATCCGGGAGCACGGAGGGGATATAAAACTGGGAACCCGCGTAAAAGAAATTGTGATCCGGGATGGGGAGGCATCCGGAGTGATCACTGAGAAAGGGGAGGAGTACACCGGGAAGGTCATTATTTCCAATGCAAGCGCGCATGACACCTTTCGCAAAATGCTGAAAACTGAAGAATTACCGGGAGATTACATGGCAAAGCTGGATCGGTACAGCGTGAGCCTTTCCAGCTTCCAGATCTTCCTGGGCCTGAAGGAGGATGTGGCAGGCAGGTCCGGGATCACGGATTCAGAAATATTTTATGAGCCCGGGTATGACATGGATGCAGGATACAGGATGGCAAAAAATGCCGAGATTGAAAATGGCGGATTCGCACTCACCCTCTATGACAACATCTACAAGGGCTATTCACCGGAAGGGAAAAACATCCTGAATATCATGACCCTCCAGGGATACGACCACTGGGAGGAATATGAAACCGACTATTTTAACAATAAAAAGGCCTCCTACAGGAAGGAGAAGGAAAGGATGGCCCGGATCCTCATCCGTCGTGCAGAGGAATTGTTATTGCCCGGATTGTCAGAAGCAATCGAGGTGATGGAGATCGGGACTCCGCTGACCAATGTAAGGTATACCGGGAATTACCGCGGCGCCATTTATGGATGGGACCAGACCATGGACAATTCCGGGCCGACCCGCTGCCCGCATCACACCCCTGTTAAGAATCTGTATCTGACAGGTGCCTGGACACGCCCTGGTCACGGATATGGCGGGGTGATCGGAAGCGGACTGCAGTGTTTCGGGGAAATCATGAACAATTGGTCATAAACCGGGTCCGGTCAGCCACGTGGCCTGTTATTTCTCCTCTTTGCTGTGTTGTTCGATGTTCTCCAGGATCTTTGCTTTCAGGTCATCGATCCGGGTGATGGTGGATCTGATCTTTTCTTTTTCTTCCCTGTCTTTCTCAGACCTGAGCCTCTCTTCCATTTTATCTTTTTTCTCCTCGAGTTCCTTGATCAGGTCTTTCTTCTTCTCTATTTCTTCCGATTTGATGGCCTCATCAAAGATCAATTCTTCCGGAGCAGCCACTGCTTCCTGCTCCGGTTTTCCCCGTTGATATTCCGGGATGAATTCTTTCTCGTCCACCCTTCTCTGGTTCATGAACGTGGGAGAGACGATTTCGATCCCCGCTTCATGGAGCGCATCCATCACCTTCCCGTTCAGCAGGGAACTTGTGCTGAAATATTTGCTGCTTTCCTCCAGAAAACCGTGGATCTTATACACCACGGAATGGTCTCCCAGTTCGGTAATATACACATAAGGATCGGTCAGCCCGGTGGAAATTGCCGCTTCTTTGAGGGCCTCTTCAATCCTGGTCCGGGATACATCGTAGCCCAGTGATACCGAAGTGGATATGACCGTGTTGGTCTTCCGGGTAAGCTTCACCGGGTTGGTGGCAATGTACAGATGGGGGATGGTCATGAAGTTGCTGTCTTCCAGCTGGATCTCTGTGTGGAATGCTCCCTTCTTGATGACCCTTCCCATGAATTCCCCGATGCTGATCAGGTCCCCGTTCCGGTAACGGTTCATGGAGTTGTTCATGAATCCAGCAATCAGGTTTCCCAGGAGGGTGGTCGAACTGAGGGCGATCCCGGCACTGATGAGGATGCCCAGGAAACTCAGGATCTGTCCTTTTGACGACTTGTCAATGGGAAGTGAAAGGATGAAGATCAGAAGCCCGAACAGGACCAGGAAAAATGCGATGGCGCTTCTGGCAATATTCCCGTCCGACGGTGTGGTTTTGATCCTTTTGAAAATCCATCCGTTCAGCAACAGCAGGAGCACCAGGATGAGGATCACACTTGCCGGTTCCAGCAGCGATTTTAATAAACTCGGAATTGATTCCATGGTCGAATTACTGATTATTGAAGGGTTGCTTTCCTGTTCGATTTGTGTACACTTTCACCCTGATCATTGATGATGTTCCGGATGACACTGTCTTCGTTTCCGTTCAGCCAGAAAGTGAATTTATGGTGAATGCTGCTCTCCAGGGCCGGGGGCGTTTCGATTGCACGATCCACAACCACGGGGGCCTCGTAAAATACGCAGTAGACCCCCACCCCCCAGGCTTCATGGGTCTGCACATGATCGGCCACCTTGTAGGAGGCAAATCCCCCGGTGGTCCCGTGTTTCCATGATTCGACGGTGGGCGGATCATAGGGCATCTCGCTCTGGTACAGGTAAACGCGGCCTCCGTTACCGTTCCAGATGGTCTGGTATCCCTGGTGGTGCTCGTTGAACAGACCGTAGACGGTCACCCGGTCCCCGTTCACAACGATCCCGTTGTCGGACAGGTTCCTGTCCCATCCGACCCCGTTCCCGTGATCGGCACGCCAGAGCCAGATGTGGTCCAGGAAAACATCATTGCTGTTCACCTCCACGCAGGTGGTGGCGGACCCTTCGGCGGGACCGCCCACCCGGACGAATATATCGAACAGCCAGGAGGGATAGGTGCTATGCGGCAGGTCCGATCCCCTTTCCCCGATTTGCATAAGGACCTCGGAGTGTTCCGGTCCCGCGTCGAGCAACAGACCACTGATCGTTACAGCGTCGATGTCAGAGACCTCCATGACCGGATTGCCGCTTTCGGGCACCAGGGAGGGCATTCCAAGCCCGGTGATCACCGTTCCGGGACGGGTGACCTTCAGGCTGCTTTCCAGGTTGTAGATTCCCGGGGTAAAAAGCAGGTTCATTCCTTTTTTCAGAGCGCTGTTTAGGGATGCGGGATTGTCCCGGTCAGGAAATGCAATGTAGAAATCATTGATCCTGAGCGCATTCTTGTCCCCAGTCCCGTCGATCCAGGAAGGTCCAGTGGAGTTAATCCTGGTCTCCGGAACCTTCAGCCAGAGCTCTCCGTCAATGAAGGCGAGATACGGTTTCTCACGGCTGGCAGGAGTTGTCTGGAGCGATGTGTAAGGTCCTTCCGGCCAGTTGGTTCCGGGTGCATTCACGACCCCGAGGGAGAAAATGTTCCAGGCTCCTCCGGAGCAAGCTTCCCACTGAGAATTTCTTGAGAACCACTGTTGCTGTGATCCGAAAATAATTTCTCCGTCCACCCTGGAATCTGCCAAAAACCCGCCGCTTGAGTAGCCATTGTCATGCAGTTTCAGGTGACCTTTCACATGGACCCTGCGCATGGGGGCAGCCTGCGAGACACCCCAGATATTGATGGAGTCCGGGTCCGGGACGATGGTCAGGTTTTCCACCGATCGCCAGAAATTGGTCAGTACGTGACCTCCGCCCGGGCGCCTGGAATTAGACCTGACGGCCCCCACGATCACCACATCTTCAGGCGATTCGCCCAGTCCCAGCACCTGCATGTAATAACCCACCCTGATATCCAGATGATATTCACCTGGCTTGAAAAGCAGTGCATAGCGATTTTTGCTGAATTCGCCATCACGCCCGGTCAGCCTGTCAGCGATCGTGTCAATGACCGCCTGCAAGTGGTCCATATCCATCCCCGGGTCAAAGAGAAAAACGTTTTCGCCCAGAAGCGGATGATGAAACAGACCGGCTTCCGGCATTGCCTCAGGGGGAATTTTGTCTTGGGCGTGCAAAGGCAGAGCAGGGAGCAAAAATAGCATCATCACAAAAAACAGCAATTCAGGCCTTGTATTCATAACAGATCGTTTATTTGGTGATCCTGACAGATCGTTTGTTTTGCTGAAGTTAATCAATTAAACAGTTACCAGAGAAACGGAATAAACCTTTTGCTGCGTTTCATGTATTCACGGTACTTTTCACCGAAATATTCAATGCATTCTTTTTCATCGAACCTGGCAGTCATTATCAGAAAAACGGAGGAGAGCAGTGCGAATAAGAGCAGGACAACTGTCATGTTTTTCAGATAGATGCCCCATGTAAGGAAAAGCAATGAGGAGTATAGCGGGTGCCGGATGTATCTAAAGATTCCGGTATCGATCAATTCGGAGGTTTTTTCAAACCGATAAAGCCTTTTGTCATCTCTTTCAGCTCTCTGCTTTCCAAACATTTTCATGTGCAGCACTCCGGCAATCACAAAATATGCGGAAGCCAGCAGAAAGATCCAGGAAATGATCTGTCTGACGCTGAACGGATCAATGAACCAGTACCTGTAGCTGGAAACAAAGAGCCAGATGATACATTCCCAGCTGAGGAAACGATAAAAACCATGGCTGTTTATGCGGAACAGTGTCCGCCAGGAGATGATGACAACCGGGATGCTTAGAATAATGAAGAGAATGAATCTTACCGTCAGGGTATTTGAGAACTGTTCCATGTCATCATTTCAACCGGCAAAGATATTTCACCGCTATTTGTAGCTAAAGCTAATTTAATCATCACAAGGTTCCGGACCAAAAACTAAAACTTGATGCCAATTGCTACATCTCCGGCATAAGATCCCGGCTTGATCACTGCATCTGAAAGATGAGGATAGAGATAGAATGACGGCTGGTCCTGTCCGTCATCAATCCGCTGCTTCATCGTTCCGCCTCTGTAAACATTGATAAATCCCCCTGCCCGCCATTTGAAATATATGTTTTCGTGGAAATGCCATTCCCCCCCGATGAGCAATACCGGCCCTGCTGAAATTGCATTCTCTTTAAATATTGCATTATCTTTCAGGAATTTATGAGTTGCCCGCTGCAGTGCAATTCCTCCATCAAAGAAAGTTGTATAGATCGCGTAAGGCTTCAGGTAGAAACGAAGTGTATTTAACTATGCAAGATAATCGAATGTCACAAGGAAGCTGAAATCAGGATCGAAATTCGATGCAAAGTCACCTCCTTTGGTCTTCTCGATCATCGATGTCACCCAATACCGGTCAGTTACTCTTCTGCCAGCTTCAAAACCCCATCCGTTGTACTCCGGGTGCGTGTTAACCATTAAGGATGTAATCTTTATTGGTTCGACCGACCATTTCTTTTCTTGAGTCAGCTGATGTTCTTTTATCTCTGCCTGTGTGTAGCATGATATCACGATGAAAAATCCGGTAAATACAGATAGAAATCTTTTCATGATCTATTGTTTTAATTTGTTGTCAGCAGTTCATCCTCTTCAAATCTTTCTCTTATCAAATGGAAGAGGTTCAGATTTTTCATAAATCAGGGCTCAGGAATATAGACCTTGTTTCGGTCAGTGGTCAAAGCCTGAAGGTGTATACATATTTGACCATGATGGTCCGGCTGTCCGACAGCGGAGAGTAAGGAACATCCGGCAGGGGACCATTGTTAAGTACCTCATTGTATACCAGGTACAGATCGTTCCCATCCTCTGGATTGTACCTCAGTCTGAAATTAAATGTACTGATGTTCTGAATGGAATTGAACTGGACGAAACCGGACATGGAGAACTTAACACTCAGGGATGCAACCAGATTCAGGCGTGCCACGTGTGACCTGAAAGGCTTTTCCCGGTCGGGGAATACGATGGTATTGTGTTCATAATATGCAGACATCTGAAAATATTTTGACAGGCTCACATTCGGAGAAATATTCCACGAAACCAGTTTGCCCCCGTAGAATGTACCGGCCATCAGGCTGGTCTGGGCATGCAGCAAACCGACCGGAGGAGAGCTCAACCGGATCCCCATGGAAGTATTGGCATATTGTGCCGGAAGAATGATGAAGTCATCTGAAAGCCTGAATAGCTCCGGCACATCATCCCGAAGTTGTTCCACATTTATGGCAAGCTCACTCCCGCGTTTCCAGGACCATCTGGATTCGAGCCCGATCATCGAGGTTTCCAGGTCGTACGAGGTGTTAGCGAAAGAAACGCCACCTTTCAGTGTGATGGTGGTCTGCCGAAGGGAAGATTCTTCAGGAGCAAACCAGCTGTAAAAGATTCTGTCCCCGAATTGTGAAAAATTGTATCGCTGTTCGAAGCCAAGGCCGGGTTTATAATGCTCTCCCACGCTGGAATAGCTGAACTTGTAACCAAAACCCTTTTCAGTGCTTCTTTCCCACATGAGATAGATCCTGGATCGTTCAAACAGGCCCACATCCGAGGTATCCCCGGAGTCCCACGACCGGGCCAGGTTGACCTGGAGGTAATCCTCCCTGAAAAGATTGATGATTCCATCCGCCCCGTAGGCAAAATTCCTCTGGCCATCCATTCCGATACGGGAAGTCATCATCCCACCCACATATGATCGTTGATTGAATACATTTCTACGCAGGCGCAGCACGCCGAAATTTTCGGATGCAAAGTCCCCGGTTCCCTTTGACTGCATGTTCAGGAAACCAACGTCCCACTTGTTGAAGCGGCCCACCAGCCTTGCACCGCCCCAGAGCGGGATCATCTCCCCTTCCTTGATGCCAATTCTCCTGCTGTAGAACATATTGTTGTTCAAATCGGTATGAAAGTCAAAAATGCTTGCCCGTTCCAGGAAGAACTTTCTTTTTTCAGGGAAAAACAGGGAATATCGGGACAGGTTCACCACCTGGTTGTCAGCCTCCACCTGGGCAAAGTCGGTATTGAAAGTAAAGTCGGCATTCAGGTTGTCTGAGAATGCATGCTGTACATCCAGCCCTGCCTGAAACTTTCTGTCTTTCTGTTCACCGTAATGCCCGTTATTGTCATATTCATGATGGTGGCCCAATCCAGCCAGGGCATAGGGAGAAACATACCAGGGCCGTTTGTTCTGAATACCTTCAAAGGATACTGTCTGCGCCTGGGACGCTTTTGCGAAACTCCAGAAACCCCAGTCCGGCGGAATCGGGGGGTAAATGGCCATTTCACGTTTCCGGGCCAGATACCGAAAGACGGTCAGCCCCATCTCCACCCTCCCGTTTCTTTCCTGAAATCTCAGGCTGCTGAAGGGGATCCGGATCTCGGCCTGCCATCCACGGTCATCCATGGCACAGCTTGCATCCCAGTAACTGTTCCAGGAAAGGTTCACGATATCATCCCCCTGCGCATCATTTTTGATGGCTGCGTCTATTCTGGATCCCGAGGGAGTCACCGAAAATACAAGCACATTTTCATTGTCGTTATAGGGATCCAGGAGGATTGTCAGCTGATCCATGTCCTGGCCCCATCTGTCCCTCTGGAAGGTTGGTGTCTGAATTTTCGACGGGTCACTGTCATAGCAGATTGCACTGACATACAGGTGCTCCTCATCGTAGGTCACACGTATTTCAGTTGGTTCAGTGATCTCACCCTTATAAATTGGCCAGTGCATGGTCAGGGGCAGCGGCTGAACATATGACCATGCTGCTTCATCGACTCTTCCATCGATGTGAATTTCTCCTTCCGCCCCGTAAAAGGAAATCACATCCGCCGGTGGTTGTGCAGTGATTGTTTCAATCCCGGAAAAAAGGAGTGCAACAATCAGAATAAACCTGTATGTATTCACTGATCATGATTTGGTCGCATCAGGATCGTTGGGGAATAACAAAAGGTAAAATTGGTTATTTGCTCATTATGAAAATGTTAATGAGATCATAAAAAGCAATCCATTAACGTTGATGAGGGAACCCGGGCCAAAAAGGATAATGCCCAGGTTCCACATGCCTCCCATTATCACATCCGGAATCAGGCTGATGTATCCAGTTCCACATTACAGGTGATCTGGATCTCCCGGCCTACTACAAGTCCGCCGGTTTCGATGGTCCGGTCCCACTTCAGACCGTAATCAAACCGGTCCACAGCACCGGTAATTTTAAATCCGGCTTTGCGACCGTTCTGGAGGTTGATTGTTCCGTTGTACGTCACATCGAACCTGATTGGTTTTGCCACATCCCTGATGGTCAGGTCTCCCACCAGAAAGTAGTCATTTCCCTGTTTTTCAATTTTCCCGCTGAAAGTGAGATCCGGAAATTTTTCTGCATTGAAAAAGTCATCTGACTGAAGATGGCCGTCCCGCCTTTGGTTATCGGTATCGATGGAAGCCACTTTTGCAGTAAATTTCACATCCGCTCCATTAAAATCGTCCGAATGGCTGACCACGGTGGCATCAAATTCTTTGAATTCTCCGTCTACTTCACTGATCACCATATGGGTAGCTGTAAACCGGATGTCGGTGTGATTTTTATCAATGATCCACTTTGTCTGTGCCCGGGCAGCATGGCTCAAGCCCATGACTGCTGCAAATAAGAATACTGTTTTCTTCATTTTGTTAAATTTTAAGTCCAATATTTAACAAATGGATTCGTGTGTTTGTTTTTTAAGAAAATGTTA
>JAXGMU010000033.1:27192-44517 GCA_040768485.1 Bacteroidales bacterium | reverse complement strand
TATCCATCTTGCTTGATCTTTCGTTTAACAGATGCCGCATATTCCACCGGCAGGTAGTTTTCGTAGCTAAGGCATACTTCACGGGAGAATTCGATGGCCATCCGGATCAGTCCTTCCCATGTTTCCCTGTCGAGTGCTCCGACCTGTTCAAGTGTGCAACCGATCCTGTGCAAGCCGAACAGGATCCCTGCGTTGAAGGTATCCCCTGCACCGATGGTGCTGACCGGCTCGATGGGCTTCACCTCCAGGTCCAGTTCCACCGTTTCTGTTCTGAGAAACACACCGTGTGCGTTTGCCGTGTAGAGGAGGACCGGACAATGGGGGCGGACACAGGCCCATGCATCTTCCGGGTTCTCCGCCCGGAAGATATTGCGCAGGTCCTCATCGCTTGCCCGGACAATGGATGCATATCCCATGTTCTCCCCGATGACCGAGAGCAATTCATCCCGGTCAGGCAGATGGGTGCTCCTGAAGTTGGGATCATACAGCAAAATTGCTCCCGCCTGCCTGGCTTTCCCGAGCAACGCCTTCACCCTGGGCCTGATACCCGGATTGAGTGCGTAGAAAGAACCGAACAGCAGCAGGTCATCCGGTTTGAATTCAGGAAATTCCACGGCCAGCCTCTGATGGGGGTAGTCCTTGTAAAACATGTATTCCGCGTCGCTGTTCTGGTTGAGAAACGCCAGTGCAACGGCCGATTGTCCTTTCTCAAACCTGGACATGAAGGTGCTGTCCACCCCGTTCCCCGCCAGGAAATCCTGGATCATATCCCCAACCCGGTCGTTTCCCATCTCACTGATGAATGAAACCGGGGCTCCCAGTCGCCCGAGGGTGATGGCCGCATTGAACGACGAACCTCCGGGTTTGGCAGTCCGGGGCTGGTCATTTTTGAAAATGATATCCAAAATAGTCTCTCCGATGGCGTAGATCTTCTGCATGTTCAGGGTGCTATTTTACAAGCCGGGAGAGGGCCCTGAAGGGGTCGGTACCCGAGACCCTGGCCAACTCGAACAATATCGACTCCATGGTCGTGACAATTGCGCCTTCGGTGCGCATCCGCTCCACCGCAATCTCCCTGTCCCCCGTTTTCCTGGAAGAAATGCAATCGGCCGCCACCACCGGGACATATCCGTTCTCCAGCAAATCGATCACGGTCTGCAGGACACACACGTGGGCTTCGATCCCGCAAATGATCACGGTTCTTCTGGCGGAGTGCTCAAGTGCAGAAAGAAAAGCCGGTTCATCGCAGCAGGAGAATGCCATTTTGGTGAGCGGTTCAGCAGATCCGCACAGGGTACGGATTTCCTCCAGGGTATGCCCCAGCCCCTCCGGATACTGCTCGGTCAGCAATACAGGTACTCCGAGCACCTCCAATCCTTTCAGCAGTTTGACCGTGTTTGCGAGCAGCAGCTCCGAATGGTCCATGTGTGGGAAAAGGCGCTCCTGGATATCGATGACCAGTCCCGCGCTTTCTTTTTTTTGAATTCTCATAAAGCTGTTCCTCTCGATTTCTGTCCGAGGTATCCGCCATGGTGCCTCCGGGCATAATCTTCCGGGGTGAAGCGGATCTTTTTCATCAATAGCACCACGAGCACATCCCCCATGACGGCCATGGCCGTGGAGGAAGTGGTGGGGGTCAGGCCCAGGGGACATACCTCATCAGGGTGCCCTGTGAAAAGGACCACTTCTGATTTGTTTACAAGCTCACCCTCCGGATTGCCTGTGATCAGGATTACAGGAATGGAGGCATGCAGTGCACGGGTAAGCTCCACCAGTTCGATAATCTCACGCGTTCTTCCCGAATTGGAAAGCAAAAGGAGCAGATCGTTCTGACGGATGATGCCGAGGTCCCCGTGCTGTGCTTCACTGGGATGGATGAACAGGGCCGGGGAACCTGTGGAACTGAGTGTTGTGGCAATATGGTTGGCCACATGTCCCGCCTTTCCCATCCCGCTGGAAATAATCTTTCCACCGCCCTGGTGTACCCGTTCGTACATCAGCTGCACCGCCCGGTCAAATTCCCCGCTCACAGGAATATTCCTGATGGCTTCCGCTTCCCTGTCAAGGATCGCCCGTATTGCTTCAGTCTCATGGTGCATGGCCACTCCCCCCGTCAATGGATTTGTTTGCTGATCGCGTTCTCAAGCTTCACCATGTCTTCCGTAAACCTCCTGATCCCCTCCGAGAGCTTTTCCACAGCCATGGGATCTTCGTTATGCATCCACCTGAAGGATTTCTCATCCAGGGATATCTTTTTCAGATCCATGCTTTGCGATGCCTCCGGGGTGAGTTTCCGCTCCAGGGGACCTTCGGCTCTTTCAAGTTCTTCCAGAAGCGCCGGGGAGATGGTCAGCAGGTCGCATCCGGCCAGCTCGGTGATCTCTTCGATGTTTCTGAAGGATGCACCCATGACTTCGGTCCCGTACCCGAATTTCTTGTAATAATGGTAGATGTTCTTCACCGAATGAACTCCGGGATCCTCCGATCCGGGAATGTGGTCCACCCCCCTCTCCTTCCTGTGCCAGTCATAGATCCTTCCCACGAAGGGAGAAATGAGTTGCACCCCTGCTTCGGCACATGCAATGGCCTGTGCCATGCTGAACAGGAGGGTCAGGTTGCAGTGAATTCCTTCCTTTTCGAGCACCCGGGCTGCAGCTATCCCTTCCCAGGTGGCCGCCACCTTGATCAGGATCTTCTCCCGGGAAATCCCGTGGGCTTCATAGAGTCCGATCAGCTTTCTTGCTTTCTCCGCACTTCCCTCCGTGTCGAACGACAACCGCGCATCCACCTCGGTGGAAACCCTGCGGGGTACGATCTTCAGGATCTCCAGGCCGAATGCAACCGCCAGCATATCCATTGTTTCGGAAAGCTTCTGTGCCGCTGTTTTTCCAGTCTTCGTTCCATAGGCGACCGATTGTCCGATCAGGTGCGCATACCCGCTTTTCTGTGCGGCGGCAAAGATGAGTGAGGGATTGGTGGTGGCATCCACGGGATGGTATTTTTTCATGCTTTCAAAATCACCGGTATCGGCCACAACCTCCGTATACTTCTTGAGTTGATCCAGTAAATTCATAGGCATTGATTTGTATCAGCCATCAAAGATAGTAAAAATCAGGGTGTGCAAAAGTGCGGGGATTACTTCACGTACCGGTCGAATTTCCTGAGAAGTTCCTGGGTGGAGACGACCGTTGCATAGTGGTCCTGAAGGGTTTTGACGGTGGAAAAATGCACATTCTTGGCAGGAATGATATGCTCCTCGTACTGTACCGCCCGGGTGGCACAAGCGTCCTGAACGAGGAGGCATGAGAGACCCAGATCATGTGCTGCCCTTACCGCCGCCTCCACGCAAAGGTGGGTCTGCATCCCGCAGATGACCAGCTGCTTGATGCTGTCTGACCGGATGGCCGCAGTCAAACCGGTTCCCAGGAACGGATTCACCTCCTCTTTTGAGAAAACCGCTTCCCCGGGCAGGGGATTCACATAGCGGTGGATGTCCCCTCCCGATTCGACACGGTGCCTGATGTGATACACCTTCAATCCCCTTTCTCTGAAATGATCCAGCAGCAGTCCGGCATTCATTCCCGCCAGGTCTGCATTTTCCAGCTGCATGCTGCCGCCGGGGAAATAAAAATCCTGGATGTCGACCAGAAGAAGTGCGGATTTCTGACCATAGAGCAGAAACCCGGGCAGGGTCAGGAACAGGGACAGAAATACGCTAAACACACCTTTCATTCCGGGAAAGTCAGGTTTGGAAGTTACTTCTGACCGCAATTTAAAAAATTGATGACAATCAGGCAAGAATGAACAGGATTCCTCTCCGGCAATTCCCTCCCCACATTGACGCTCCCCTCAGCAAAGCTACGGGGAACCAAGCCTGCGAGTCCGGCGCAGCCAATGCGCTCGCCCCGTTCAAAGGAAAAAATCGGGGTATGTCCGGGGAGAGCGTTCCTGAATCGATCAACTGAAAATTGTAGTAATACAAATAAATTATATATTTTTCCGTATATACCCCTATTTTTATAAGGGTATAATCTGTATAAATGTTATTTTTAAATTTTATACCCCTATATAATTAGGGTTTATAAAATATTTATATACTTTTACAACGATCTGTTACCAACATTTTAAAAATTACCGAAATGAAAAGAAAATCCCTGCACAAGTTGCTGCTGACAATACTGATAGCAAACATGCTCTTCCCTTATCCAGCTACCATTGCCCGGGAGACAGATTCTTCCCCGTTCAGCGCCGGTGCGGATGTGGTGAGCAGTTACCTGTGGCGCGGCACCAAATTCGGGTCCGGACCGGCCATCCAGCCATTTGTGGAACTGGACCTGGGCAATTTTACCCTGGGTTCCTGGGGTTCCTACTGTTTCACCACCGATGAGGCTGCGGAAGCCGATCTGTACCTCTCCTATGCATTCGGTTTCGGACTGAGACTCGGGCTGACGGACTACTATTTTCCGGGTACGGAATATTTTGATTTCTCGAAGTCCACCGGTACCCATGCCCTGGAGATAAATGCCGGGTACACTGCCGGGGGACTTTCCCTCGCCGCCAATTGTTTCATCAACCAGGCCGGCGGGGCAGGCACCTCGGTGGGGGATCTGTATTTTGAGGCGGGATTTTCATTCCCATCCTTCGGGATCGTGCTGGGAGCCGGAAACGGATGGCACACGGCAGACGGCGGCTTCATGGTCTGTAACATCGGGATCACCACTTCAAAGGAAATTAAAATCACAGAGACATTTGGGTTACCGGTTAGCGGCGCGGTGATTCTCAATCCGGATACCGAACAGCTGCATGTGGTCGTGGGAATCTCATTCTGATACAAAAACAAGATCACCTGAGAATACTTACATTTTATAAGTTATTAACACTGATATCTTATAAAAATATAGTTAAACAGGTTATAAAAGTTTTGATTCGTAATATTAATACGTATCTTTGATCCGATCTGCCAGGACAGACAAATTCGAAGCGATGAAAACAGGCAAAAGAATGTCAGGGAGGATGTTGATGTCAGGGTAGAATGGTGTGTGCCGCATCCGAAAAAACCGTTCTGCCGCTGATATGGAGAACGGTTTTTTTGTGGTGCAGGATCCATATACGTAAATGCAGATGATAAAACACAGACCTGAACGGGCCGGCTTGTACAGAAGCCAGTTCGAGCACGACAGCTGCGGGATCGGTTTCGTGGCAAACCTGAAAGGGAAAAGGTCCCACGAGATCATCGAAAAGGGATTGGAAACCCTGGTAAACATGAAACACCGCGGTGCGGAAGGGGCCGATTCGAAAACGGGCGATGGTGCCGGGATCCTGATCCAGATCCCCAGGGATTATTACCTGTTGCAGGGCTATTCCATTCCCCCGGAAGGACAGTTCGGGACCGGACTCGTCTTCCTGCCCGCGGATCCTTCCGAAGCAAAGCACTGCGAAGAGATCCTGGTCCAGCTGGTCCATGAGGAGGGTGTGGATTTCATCGGTTTCAGGGAGGTGCCCAGGGACAACAGCAGCATCGGTGAAATCGCCCGGAATGCAGAACCGCTCATCAGGCAGATCCTTCTGGGAGCCGATATGCCCCGGGAAGAACTGGAACGCCGGCTCTACATCATCCGGAAGAGAGCAGAGAAATATATGGCGGCGTCCCATCTGAAACAGGGATCCCGGTTCTACATACCCAGTCTCTCTACCCGGGCACTGATTTACAAGGGGATGCTCACTTCGGAGCAGCTGGGGGAATATTTCCTGGACCTGCGCGACACCCGGATCCAGAGTGCCATCGCACTGGTCCACTCCAGGTTCAGCACAAATACCTTCCCGAGCTGGGATTTGGCACAGCCGTTCCGGATGCTGGCGCACAACGGGGAGATCAATACGGTGAAAGGGAACCGGTTCTGGATGGAAGCCAGGGAATCAATCCTGAAATCCGATATCCTGGGCAACCTGGATAGGATCTACCCGGTGATCGAACCCGGGAAAAGCGATTCCGCCTCCCTTGACAACGTGCTGGAATTCCTTGTCATGAGCGGCAAGTCGCTTCCGTATGCCATGTCGGTCCTCATCCCCGAATCGTGGAACGAAAAGAATCCCATTTCCCGCGAACTGAAGGCATTCTACCAGTACCACTCCACTTTCATGGAGCCCTGGGACGGCCCCGCTTCGCTGGTCTTCAGCGACGGCAGATACATCGGGGGGATGCTCGACCGGAACGGACTCCGTCCCTCCCGCTACGTGATCACAAAGGACGACCTGATGGTCCTGGCTTCCGAGGCAGGGGTGCTGCAGTTCCCTCCGGAGCAGATCCGTGAGAAGGGAAAACTCAAGCCCGGGAAGATGATCATGGTGGATGTGGAAGAAGGGAAGCTATACAGGGATGAAGAACTCAGGGCCGGGCTTGCATCCGCCCACCCTTACCTGGAATGGATCGGAAAAAACATGGTCAGCCTGGAGGACATCGAGGCCGGGAACATTATTCCACCCGGACTTGGCGATCAATACGACCGGTACCTGGGATCTTTCAATTACAGCAGGGAGGATGTTGACCTGATCATCGGCGCCATGGCCGAAACCGCCCAGGAACCCCTCGGTTCCATGGGCAACGACGTGCCTGCCACCGTGCTGAGCCAGAAACCCTACAGACTTTTCAGCTATTTCAAGCAACATTTCGCCCAGGTGACCAATCCTCCCATTGACCCGATCCGGGAGGAGCTGGTGATGACCCTGACAGGGTACCTCGGTTCCCTGCAGTCGAATCTGCTGGACGAATCACCCGACCATGTGAAGATGGTCAAATTCAGGAGCCCGGTGATCAACAACACCTATTTCCAGGTGGTCAGGAACCTTCGCTACAAGGGATTCTCCAACAGTGTGATCCCCATCCACTTCGATGCAGGACGAGGTGCGGAAGGACTGGCGGGGGCGGTGGATGAGATCTGCCGGCTGGCAGAGCAGGCAGTGGATGAACACAAGAATTACATCATCCTGACCGACCGGAACATCTCGGAAAAGAAAGCCCCCATTCCTTCGCTGATGGCCGTATCGGCCGTGCACCACCACTTGATCGATAAGCGGAAACGGATGCAGATCGATATCGTGCTGGAATCGGCCGAACCCCGGGAGGTGATGCATTTTGCCCTGCTCTTCGGGTACGGTGCCAGCATCATCAATCCCTATATGAGCTTTGCGATCATTGAGCAGCTGGTCAAAAAGCGGATCATCCAGCAGGATTTTGACAAAGCGCAGGAGAATTACATCCACGCGGTGAACAAGGGCCTGCTGAAGATCCTCTCCAAGATGGGGATCAGCACCCTGCGCAGTTACAGGGCCGCGCAGATCTTCGAGGCGATCGGGATTGACCCGAAGGTGATCGACAGATATTTCAGGGGAACGGTCTCCAGGATCGGAGGGATCGGAATGGAGGAGATCGCGGAAGAGGCGCTGATCCCTCACCGTCGCGCATTTTCGCAGGACACCCACTCCGGGATCCTCACCGAAGGAGTATATGCCTACCGGAAGAACGGGGAGCACCACGCCTGGAACCCGGATACGCTGGCACTGCTTCAATGGAGCACACGGATCAACGACTATGACAAATTCAGGGAATTCACCGCCCTGGCCGACCGCGATACCGCCAGGCCCGGGTTCCTGAGAGGGCTCCTGGCATACAGGAGGAATCCCATTCCCCTGGAAGAGGTGGAACCGGCTGAGAACATCGTAAAGCGGTTTGTGACCGGGGCTATGTCCTATGGCTCCATCAGCAGGGAGGCGCACGAAGCCCTGGCCATTGCCATGAACAGACTGGGAGGCAGGAGCAACACCGGCGAGGGAGGTGAGGACCCGGACCGTTTCAGGGCCCGGGAGAACGGCGACAGTGCCAGGAGTGCCATCAAACAGGTGGCCAGCGGCCGTTTCGGTGTGACCACCGAATACCTGGTCAATGCCGATGAGCTCCAGATCAAGATCGCCCAGGGGGCCAAGCCAGGGGAAGGCGGACAGCTGCCGGGCCACAAGGTGGATAAGATCATTGCAAAGACCCGGTATTCCATTCCCGGCATCACGCTGATCTCCCCTCCCCCGCACCACGATATCTATTCCATCGAGGACCTGGCGCAGCTGATCTTCGATCTGAAGAATGTGAATCCGGATGCCAGGATCTCGGTGAAGCTGGTGTCGGAAACCGGGGTGGGGACGGTTGCCGCGGGGGTGGCCAAGGCAGGAGCCGATTTGATCACCATCAGCGGCACCGAAGGAGGTACCGGCGCCAGTCCGTCCTCCTCCATCAAACATGCCGGGCTCCCGCTGGAGATTGGTCTGGCCGAGGCCCAGCAAACCCTGGTCATGAACAATCTCCGGGGCCGGGTGGTGCTGCAGGCGGACGGACAGATGAAAACGGGAAGGGACGTGATCATGGCGGCCCTGCTGGGAGCCGAGGAATTCGGATTTGCCACCGCTGCACTGATTGTACTGGGGTGTGTGATGATGCGTAAATGCCATCTCAACACCTGTCCTGTGGGGGTGGCCACCCAGGACCCAGAACTCAGGAAAAGGTTCAGGGGGAGCGCGGATTTCGTGGAGAATTATTTTCGTTTTCTGGCACGGGAGGTCAGGGAATACCTGGCAGAACTGGGATTTCGCACGTTTAATGAGATCGTGGGGAGGTCCGACCTGCTCATGAGAGATACCGCGGTAACCCACTGGAAAATAAGGCAGATCGACCTGAGCGACCTCATCGCATTCCTGCCGGCGGCCAGGAATCATCCACTGCACAAAATCCATCACCAGCACCACCGGATCGGGGATGTGCTCGACCGGGAACTGATCGAGCGGACACAGGCTGCGCTGGAAGAGAATAAACCGGTCACCATGCACCTGCCCATCAGGAACACGGACCGGGCCTGCGGTGCGATGCTGTCGGGAATGATCGCGGCGAAATCCGGGAGCGCGGGATTACCTGAAGGAACCATCCGGGTCCGTTTTGCAGGATCAGCGGGACAGAGTTTCGGAGCGTTCCTGGTGCCCGGTGTGGAATTCTACCTTGAAGGGGAAACAAATGATTACATGGGGAAGGGATTGTCGGGGGGACGGATCATCGTGGTACCCCCGGAAGGATCCACCTTCGAGCCGGACCAGAACATCATCACCGGAAATACATCGTTGTATGGCGCCACCAGCGGCGAGGCCTTTATCTCGGGTATGGCGGGAGAGCGCTTTGCGGTGCGGAACAGCGGCGCCGTGGCCGTGGTGGAAGGGGTGGGCGACCACTGCTGCGAATACATGACCGGCGGCCGGGTGGTGGTGCTGGGCAAAACGGGAAGGAACTTTGCCGCCGGCATGAGCGGGGGGATCGCTTACGTGCTGAATATGGAAGGGGATTTTGATTATTACTGCAACATGGGAATGGTGGAGCTGTCCCTGGTGGAAGATCTGAATGACAAAAAGGAGCTGACCGATCTGATCTCCAGACATTTTGAGCTGACAGGGAGCAAAATAGCCGAAAAGATCCTGGCCGGTCCGGATCAGTACATGGAACGGTTCATCAAGGTCATTCCCTATGAATATAAAAAGGTGATCCAGGAGATGAAGCTCGAGGAAATACGCCGGAAGCTCGCCGCCGTGGAAAAAGATGTGGAAATGATCGGTGATTGATAAATCCGGAAAGCGCAATGAGTGACCCAAGAGGATTCTTAAAGATCAGGATGAAGCCTGCCGGGAACCGGCCTGTCCACGAACGCATCGGGGATTTCAGCGAGGTGGAGCAGACGCTTAATTCGGAGGACAGGATGCTGCAGGCATCCAGGTGCATGGATTGCGGGATCCCGTTCTGTCACTGGGGATGTCCCGTGGACAACCTGATCCCGGAATGGAACGACCTGCTGTACCGGGGCGACTGGAAGGGTGCCAGTGACAGGCTGCATGCCACCAACAACTTCCCGGAATTCACCGGGAGGATCTGTCCCGCTCCGTGTGAGCACTCCTGTGTGCTGAATATCACCGGGGAACCGGTGACAATCAGGGAAAATGAAGCGGCCATCGTGGAGAGAGCATTTGCCGAAGGATACATCAAACCTTCCCCTCCCCCGCACAGGACCGGCAAAAGGGTGGCGGTCGTCGGCAGCGGTCCCGCCGGGATGGCGGCGGCCGACCAGCTCAACAAAGCGGGCCACCTGGTTACGCTTTTTGAAAAAGATGAGAAGATCGGGGGACTGCTCCGGTATGGGATCCCGGATTTCAAGCTCAACAAGCGGACCATCGACCGGCGGCTGGATATCATGGTAGCCGAGGGAATTGAACTGAGACCGGGGATCGAGGTGGGCCGGGATATCTCCGGAAAAGAGTTGATCGACAGATTTGACGCGGTTTGTCTGGCCATCGGGTCCATGAAACCGAGGGATCTGGCGGTGGAGGGCCGGGACCTGGACGGGATCCACTTTGCCATGGAATACCTGACGCAGCAGAACCGGATGAACGACGGGGTCTACGTGGCCTATGACCGCAGGATCAGTGCCGAGAACCGTCAGGTGCTGGTCATCGGTGGCGGGGATACCGGCTCTGACTGCGTGGGTACCGCCATCAGGCAAAAAGCTGCCGGGGTTACCCAGATCGAGATCCTTCCCAGGCCGCCGGAAAAGAGAGCGGGGGACAATCCATGGCCCTATTTTGCGAAAACCCTGAAGACCTCCACGTCCCATGAAGAGGGGTGCGACAGGATGTGGAGCCTCTCCACCGTCCGTTTCCTGGGAACGGAGCACAGGGTCACCCATGCCGAAGTTGAAGAGGTCAGCTGGGAGGCGGTGAGCGGAAAACTCTCCATCGTCCCCGTCCCCTCAACACGACGCCTGATCCGGGCCGACCTGGTCCTGCTGGCAATGGGATTTCTCCACCCGGTGCATGAAGGTCTTCTGGAGGAGCTGGGTGTGGCACGGAACGAACGCAACAATATCCTGGTGGATGGCCAAATGGCCACCACCGTCGAAAAGGTATTTGCGACGGGAGATGCTGTCAGCGGCGCCAGCCTGGTGGTGACAGCCATTGCATCCGGCAGGAGGGTTGCGGAAAGAATCAGCGCATTTCTTCAAAAGGGGGGGGGATTAATTTATTTATTCTCTTTTCTATATCACCCCCCCCCATATTTATAACCCAATTTCACAATTTAACATATTTTTCATAATTGACCCCCTATTTTATATGGGGGTATTTTTATTTATTTATATATTTGTCATATATTAAAAATAGATATCCGATGAAAAAGTACTGGTTGATTGCGCTGTTTGCCCTCGCATTCATTGCTGTGCTGGGGATCATCTTTCCCTTCAGCTTTGACACAGGAGATACCTCAGGTCTCGATACGGGAGATGTGGCGTGGATGCTTGCATCCACCGCTCTGGTTTTCCTGATGACACCTGGACTGGGATTTTTCTACAGTGGCATGGTGAAACCCAAGAATGTGATTTCCACCATCCTGCAGAGTTTCATTGCCATGGGGCTCATCAGTGTGCTGTGGGTGGTATTCGGTTTCAGCCTTGCTTTTGGAGAGAGTGTGGGGACCGAAGGATACGGCTTTTTCGGCAACCCTGCCACCTACTTCATGTTCAAAGGAGTGGGCGCAGCGCCCGACCCTGCGTTCGCAGCCACCATCCCGCTGGCCCTTTTCGCATTGTTCCAGCTGAAGTTCGCCATCATCACCCCTGCCCTGTTCACAGGTTCGTTTGCCGGAAGGGTCAGGTTTACCGCCCTGATGATCTTCATGGTCCTGTTCATGATCTTCATCTATTGTCCGCTGGCGCACTGGACCTGGCATCCCAACGGCTTTCTCAGGAACTGGGGGGTTCTGGACTTCGCCGGCGGAACGGTGGTGCATATGTCAGCCGGCATGGCTGCCCTGGCAGGGGCGATCTTCTTCGGTCCCCGCCGGGATTATGCGAAGCCGTTTTACCCGGCCAACATCCCCTTCGTGCTTCTGGGAACAGGCCTCCTCTGGTTCGGGTGGTTCGGATTCAACGCGGGATCCGCACTGTCATCCTCCCATACGGCTGTAAAAGCTCTGCTGAACACCAATACGGCTTCCGCCTCCGCCATGCTGGTTTATATCTTTTTCGACGGCATCAGGGGAAGGAAACCCTCGGCACTCGGAGCCTGTGTGGGGGCCGTGGTGGGACTGGTGGCCATCACCCCTGCAGCGGGATTTGTTTCGGTGGGATCCAGCATCTTCATCGGGGGAGCGGCCGCCGTTGCCAGCAACCTGATGATCTATTATTTCTCCAGAAGGGGACTGGATGATACGCTCGATGTGTTTCCGGCCCACGGGATCGGAGGAATGGTGGGCATGTTCCTCACAGGTGTTTTCGCCGAGGAGGTCGGACTGATACACGGAGACCCCACCACTTTCCTGTACCATCTGCTGGCCCTGGTGATTGTGACTGTTTTTGCATTCGGGGGCTCTTACCTGCTGTACAGGGTCACCAACTGGATCATCCCCATGCGCGTACCAAGCCTGTACGAGGATGTGGGGCTGGATATGAGCCAGCACAGCGAAAGCCTGTTCTATGAGAACGATGCAAAGGTGAAAATGCGCAAGGAAAAACTCAGGAATTATTCCCCAGATTTTTATCCCCGCCGCCAGCGGGTCTGATCAACCGGATCACCAGGATGGCTATCCCGTCCCTTTGTCCTGGAACTGTTCCATGAAGATCCTCCTGAGGTGGTCCTTGGTCTTTTGCATGTCCGGCGTCCTTCCCAGTTCTTTTTCCATGGAGGTAACCCCGCCGGTCCGGTACCCGCAGGGATTGATATATGAAAAGTAATCCAGGTCCGTGTACACATTCATCGCAAATCCGTGCATGGTCACGTACCGGCTGGATCGAATCCCGATGGCACAGATTTTCCTGGCTTTCACGGGATGGTCCGCATCCAGCCAGACGCCTGTTGCCTTTTCCTTCCCGGTGGCTTTGATTCCGTGGTCGCCCAGCAGCGCAATGATCACCTGCTCCAGTCGCTCCACATACTGTCTGAGCCCGATCCCCAGCGCTTCCAGGTCCAGGATCGGATATCCAACGATCTGCCCCGGTCCGTGGTAGGTGATATCCCCTCCCCGGTTGGTCCTGAAATAGGAAGCATTGATCTTTTTGAGAAATTCCTCCTGGACGAGCAGGTTCGTTTCGTCCCCGCTTTTACCCAGGGTGTACACGTGCGGATGTTCACAGAAGAGCAGGTACTGCTCCGGACGGCCATCCCCTGTGGGATTCTTTTTAAATTCCACCAGTTTCTGAAAAAGCGCTTCCTGGTATTCCCAGGCTTTCCCGTATTCGATGGTCCCGAGGTCCCTGAAGTGGATAGACGTATTATGATCCATGAAACCCGGTGCTTTTATCGTTCATCACGGGACGGCTGACGTGTTTCTCGGCGTGGTAGGAAGAACGGACGAGGGGACTGGACTCCACAAACCTGAATCCTTTCTTCAGACCTGTTTCCCGGTAGGAGTCAAATTTTTCGGGGGGCACATAATCTTCCACGGGCATATGGTCCATGGTGGGCTGAAGATACTGTCCCAGGGTGAACACCTCGCATCCGGCTTCCAGCAGATCATCCATTGTCTGCATGATCTCATCCTCTGTCTCTCCCAGCCCGAGCATGATCCCTGACTTGGAGATCACGCCGGACCGGCCTACCTGGCGGATCACCTCCAGGCTTCTCCTGTATTTTGCCCTGGAGCGGATCAGGGGGGTAAGCCGTTCGACCGTCTCCAGGTTGTGGGAAATGACCTCTGGAACTGCATCAATGACCAATTTCACCAGCGCCGGCTGCGCATCAAAATCGGGGATCAGTGCCTCCATGGTCAGTCCCGGCACCTCCTGCCGGAGGATGCGGATGGTTCCTGCCCAGAATCCTGCTCCCTTGTCCGGCAAATCGTCCCGGTCAACCGAGGTGATCACCGCGTGGCGGATTCCCATCGCTCTGACGGATTCAGCCAGTCTGTAAGGCTCATCCTCATCCACCGGTCCCGGACGGCCGGTCTTCACCGCACAGAATTTGCACGAGCGGGTACAGATATCCCCGAGGATCATGAAGGTGGCTGTCCCGGCCGCCCAGCATTCTCCAATATTCGGACAATTGCCGCTGGTGCATATGGTATGGAGGTGGTTCCTCTTCACCACCTCCTTTACCTCCAGGTAGTGTTCTCCCCCCGGCATGCGCATGCGCATCCAGGATGGGAGCCTTTTTCTCGCCTGAATCATTTTTCTTATTGAATCATCACCTTTCATAAGCAGTACTGCGAAGGTAATCAGAAATCACGACCTGTCACAGGTTTTCCCATACCTTCTTTGTTCCACATGCATTGCTCTGAATTGCGTTACTGCGGAAGGACCTCCTCCCCGGTGTACATAATCCTCCAGATGGTCCCTTTCCTGGAATCCGAAACAAACAGCGAACCGTCGGGACCCATCGCAAGGCCCATGGGACGATGCTCGGCGTCACCCGGACTCAGTACAGGATCCCGGCCGGAAAAACCATCCGCAAACACCTCCCACTCGCCCGATGGAAGTTCTCCGTCAAAGGGAACAAAAGCAACATAATACCCTTCCTGCGGGAGGGGGGCCCTGTTCCACGAACCATGGAATGCAATAAAGGCGCCATGCCTGTATTTCTCCGGGAACTGGGATTTCGTATAGAAAAGGAGATCATTGGGCGCGGTATGCGCAGGGAATACCATGATGGGATCTGTTTTCCCTGTACAGCGCCCCCTGTCGGCGCCATCACCTCCGTATTCGGGGGCCAGTACCTTTGCACCGAGGAATGGATCAAAATAACAGTAAGGCCAGCCGAAATCGGCCCCTTCGGTGAGCATCAGGAACTCTTCAGCAGGTAATTCGGCACCTGCCTCCTGGTCGTAAAGCTCCGGGAAGAGCTGATGAAGCTGGTCTCTTCCGTGCTGAACCACATAAAGCCTGTTTGCAGGGGAATTCCAGCTGATGGCCACGGCGTGTCTGATCCCGGTGGCATAGCGGTATCCATCCTTCATCTGGTCCTGGTGGTGAAGGTTTGCATCGAAACGCCAGACGCCTCCGGCATAGTCCAGGATGGGACAGGGGTCCAGACCCGGCGATCCCCTTGTACGCAGCTGTTCCATGCATGCATTGGATGGAGCTCCGACAGTCACATACATATAACCCTCCTGATCAAAGTCAAACGGCTTGGCAGCATGTTGCTGTTCTCCGGGGAATCCTCCCGCGATCATCTCGAATTCCGGCCCGGGAATAAGTGAACCCTTCTTTATTGGGTACCGTACCACCGCGGTATCGGAACCAAAATAAAGGTAATCCCCCCGGAGTTTGATTCCGGTTCCCGACAGTGTTCCAGAATAAACGACCACATCGGCTCTTCCGTCTCCCGTGGTATCCCTCAGGGCTGCGATCCCGCCCCCGCGGCCTGTATTCCGCATGGCCACATAGATGTCTCCATTGCCTGCCACGGCCAGGTGCCTGGCAGGTCCCGTCTCTTCCGCCACCCTGAATGCCGCGAAACCCTCTGGAAGGACGAGTCCGCCGTTGTCCGGATCCGGACGCGGAAATGGTTCCTCCGAAGAAGTCGAGCAGTTGAAAAGCATCGTTAGCAGAAGGATCTGCACTGACTGGGTTACAGTTTTCATGAATGATCTCTTTTTCATTCTCTTGAATAAGAATGGATAGTATATATATGAACGCCCGGTGACAATTTTTGTTAATTTTATTCGCCATAAGACATTGGAATGAAGGAACAGAATGAAATGCTGCTGCTGGCAAAAAGGATACAGGCAATTGCTGAGAGCGGGGTCCACTACACGGAAAGCGACTACGACCTGGACAGGTACGGCGATCTGGAGGAGATTGCCACCAGGATGATCTCCCTGATCACCCATCTCTCCCATGACACGGTCAGGATGGTCACCCCCGAGAACAACGGGTACAGGACCCCGAAGGTGGACCTGCGCTGTGTGATTTTCAACGACAAACACGAGATCCTGATGGTCCAGGAGAGGGTCGACTCCTGCTGGTCCCTTCCCGGAGGCTGGTGCGACATCGGATTTACACCCACCGAGATTGCCGAGAAGGAGGCATTTGAGGAGGCCGGGATCAGGGTGAAGGCCGGAAGGCTCCTGGCCATTTTTGACAAAAGATGTCACAACCACCCGGAAGACCTTTTCTATACCTACAAGATCTTCATGGAATGCGTGGCAGAGGACGACCGGATATCCACCGGGATGGAAACCCTGGACGTTGGATTCTTTGCGCAGGACAAACTGCCTCCCCTGTCCACTCCCAGGAACACCAGGGACCAGATCGACAAAATGTTCGACTTCCATTTTGGAAGGATCCCCTGGCCCGTCGTTGACTGAATTTCGTGGATGCAAGTGCCGGCATACTGGTTATCGGGGCGGGTGCCATCGGGAGCATCACCGCCGGGATGCTGAGGGCGCGGGGCATCCCGGTTACCCTTGTCTGCAGGACGGCTGAGCAGGCCGGGAAGATCGCGTCCGCAGGTATTCAGCTGTCCGGCCGTGGCCCCGACCGCCTCGTCAGGGTCCGGACTGCAGCCGGTCTGGACGGGATCACGGGCTGCGCGGATACGGTGTTCCTTGCCACGAAGGCATACCAGGTCCTGGAGATCGCCCGGCAGCTTATCCCCCTGCTGAATAAGGACAGCCGTGTGGTATCCATGCAGAACGGGATCGTGGAGGAGGAACTTGCAGGGATCGTGGGAGCGGAACGGACCGTGGGCTGCGTGGTCAGGTTCGGTGCCACCCTGCACGAACCGGGGGTGGCGGAGATGACTTCCCGGGGAAGGATCCTGGTGGGTTACCCCGAACGGCCGGGCGATGGGCGGCTTGATGAAATCGCCCGGATCATGGAAAACATTGCACCGGTTACCGTCACCGGCCGCATCATGTCCGAATTATATTCCAAGCTGATCATCAACTCCTGCACCTCAACCGTGGGAGCCATCAGCGGTCTCACCCTGGGAGAACTCCTGAAAAAAAGAAGGGCACGGCAGATTTTCACGGCTGTGGCCCGGGAGGCTCTGCGGGTTGCAGAGGCCGGAAACCTGCATGTGGCTCCCCTGGCGGGAAGGCTGACGGGGGAGGGCTTGCTTCACATGCATCCCGCTCTCCGGCATGGTTTGATCAGGCTCCTGGGGATGCGGTACGGGCATCTGCGGTCAAGCAGTTTACGGGCACTCGAACGGGACAGGAATAGCGAGATCGATTTCCTGAACGGTTACATCGTCAGGAAGGGGGAATCTCTGGGACTGGATAGTCCCGTCAACAGGAGGCTGGTGCAGATGATTCAT
>JAXGMU010000033.1:0-27182 GCA_040768485.1 Bacteroidales bacterium | reverse complement strand
AATGGAACAGAAAAGGCGCCCCGTCACCACCCTGAACCTGGAGGATGAACAGCTGGCCCGGTACCTGTGAACCGTTTCTCCGGAGAAGGTCTTCTGTATCAGGCTGAGAAATATCTTTAAAATGCTGGACTTTTTCAGTCATATGTTCTAAATTTATTGGCATCTGATCTGTTCATCTCTCTGTCATGTTTCTACAGCGATCGATCGCAATTTCAGATTTTTCACAATTAACCCCATCATCCATGAAACAAACGTTCCATTGCATTTCAAAATTATTGCCGGTTTTCGTGCTCTTTCAGCTGCTCTCCGGATGCCTGATGGTTCCCGGAAAACTGGTTCCCACGGTGCACACGCTTCCAGACAGATCCGCTTATGAAAACAAGCCTGATGTTTTCATTGATTTGAATTTCCACACCTTCCTCAGCGGAAAACACTCGGCTCCGGTGGAAAACATCACTGCAAAGGACCAATTTCTGAACATCGTCAGGAATGTCACCGACCGGTCAAATCTGTTTGAAAGTTACACCTTCGACAGGTTTGAAGGCAGCGATATGGACCTCACCATTCAGATGGATATGCTGAACACGGGCAATAATACGGGTGCCATGCTGGCAGGATGTGTCAGCGGCCTGACCCTCACCGTGATCCCCGTGGCTGTGAAGGACAATTAGGTGCTGACCGCAACATTGCTCGATTCCAGCGGCACCGAGCTGGCCACGTACCGGTATGAGAATTACGTGAGAACCTGGATCCATATGTTTTTATTTCCGTTCTTCGGCACGATGAAGAAGGTGCCCGGAGAGGTGATGGAAAACATGGTCCGGAACCTCTACAATGACATCCTGCGGGACGGTTATCTGAAATACAGCTACCTGGAAACCGAGCTTCCTGATTTTCTGTGCTTTAAATAGACGAGAAGTTATCCGCTGATTGCGGCGGAACTGCTGATTTGTCACCGGGTGCCGGAGGGTGCGGACCGGTCTCAGTCGATCTGTTTCTGGCTGTGTGAATTCACGAACAGGATATTTTCCAGCGAGTCATACCCCTGAAAGATTTTGGGCCCTTCGTGCCTGATCAGCTCGCTGTGAAAGCCGATGATGGTCAGGCCGGCGTTGGCGGAAAACTCGTTGATGATCGTCCGGGCGTTCCGCTCAGGTTTCTCGCTGATCACCTGGATATTTTTGGATGTGATGGGCAGGCGGCCGCTCTGAACCAGCTGTTCCAGGTCTGCACGGATCTTTTCCTCATCTCCCTTTTTGCATATGTTGAATACGCTGATCTCGCTTTTTCTCCAGGAAGGATGCCCCTGGATGATGAAGCTCAGGAGGATCATCAGGTGGGAATTTTCATAGTCGCTGCTCCTGATCCACACATGGATCCCGTTTCTGAAGTTGATGGTCCGTTTGGTGCTTCCGAAGATGCATACATCGAAACTGCCCGCATTCACAAGGGAAAAATTCTCCACGATCTCCCTGAGTTTCTCGGGCTCCTCCCTGTCGTATTCCAGGATGACCATGTTGTTTTCCATTCCCGAGATGCCGGGCAGCTGGATGGATTGCGCGATGGCTGAGGTATAGGAAGGAGAGATCATGGTATCCACGTACACATGGCTGCCTTTTCCCCTGTAGTTCATGACCAGTTTCTCCTGTTCTTCCAGCGCACGTCCGTAACTGGCCTTCGAGTAATAATCTTCGATCAGGTGGATATAGGTACCGAATCCGTACTTGTAACTGATCCAGTTGGTCACCTGGAATGCCCTGTCCCGCCTGAATGAGTCCCTCGAAATGCAGATGGCACTTGGCCGCCACTCCTTTTCCCCTCTGGACTTGCGGGTTTGCTGCAGGTAGACCTGCAGGTTCCTGTTCAACTGGAACAGGGCATTGCTGAAGATGGAGGAAAGGCCTTTGCGGTTCCGGTGGTAGTTGTTGATGAACAGGTAGAGCAGTGCCATGATGACGATGGCCGCCAGCGCAAACCAGGTATTGATCTTGAACATGACCCAGATGGCTGCCAGGAATCCGATCAGGGAAAGGTACCAGCGGGAACGGAACGATGGTCGGTAGGAGGGTGAGGAACCGAAATGATGCATGAAGGAGATCAGGCAGAGCGAACCGTAGGTCACCATGAAAAACATGGTGATGATCGTGGCCACCGTGTTCACGTCACCGATGATCACGAACACCATGGCGATCACGACCGTTACAAGGGTGGCGTTGTAAGGCTCGCTGGTCTCCCCCCTTCCCCTGTAAAGGAACCGGTTGATCTTTCTTGACGGGAATGAGAAATCTGCAGCCAGTGCCTGCATGGTTCTGGGTCCCACCAGGATGGATCCGATGGCCGAGGAGAAGGTGGAGGCTGCCAGTCCCAGGGGGATCACAAAAGCCCCTGCCAGCGCGATATCAGCCATGATCAGCTGTTTGGCCGGATCCCTCAGGGTCTCCGGATCGGCAGAGGAGGCAAGCTTGTAGACCACAAAAAAATAGACGATCATCCCCGTCAGTGTGGCTGTGATGGTCCCCAGCGGTATGGACTTGCCGGGTTTTTTCAGGTCTCCCGACAGTCCCACCCCCGCCGTCATGCCCGTAAACGCCGGGAAGTTGTTGGCGACGACCACAAAAAACTGGCTCATGTCGCCCTTCCTGGCCGAAGCCAGGGAAAAACTGTGTGCCTGGCTGTAGTCCGTATGCCCCAGGAAGAAAAGGAGCAGGGAAATGAGCAGGATCGTCACCACAATGTAAAGGGTCTTCACCCCCACCCCGGCCCCTTTTTTCAGGATCAGGACCGCGAGCCCGATCATGGCCGGAACACTGATCACCTGGCGGGGAAGGGTGAAGCCGAACCGGTCCGAGACCCAGTTGAAGAAGAACTCGAACGACTCGGTGAAGGCAATGATGTAAAAGGCCACGCTGATCGCCTGGGACAGATACAGGGCAATCCCGATGGTGGCCCCGATGTTCAGGCCGAAAGAACGGGAAATGATGAAATACTCCCCTCCCCCTTCCACCCGCTTGTTTGTGGCGATCTCAGAGATAGCGAATGCGGTGGGGACCGTCACCAGGTGGCCCAGCAGGATGGCGGGGACCACTCCCCAGAAGCCGAGTGTGCCCACTGCATATCCGAACCGGAGGAACAGAATGGCGCCGAATATGGTGGCGATGGCGGTGAAAAACACCGGTGCGGTTCCGAAAGACTTCTTGGAGGGTGCGGCCATGATCCGATTTTGCAATTAGCAAATATAAAACAATCTCTCATACTCCCCTTAAATTACTATTTTTGAAAAAGCGAATGCGTTTACTCCCATCATATCCCTGGATCGCTGCACTGATGTGGGTATGCAGTCTCCTTCCCGCACAGGAAGCAGCACTGCGGTACGGTCTTCATCCCGGGGAAACCTGCCGACTGGAGATCGAGATGCACCAGAACACCCATTCCGAATCGGCTGGAAGCGACGAGATCACCCTGTACTGCCGGATGAACATAGATTTCTCTGTGGATTCGGTTGATCAAGGCGGAATGATCCACATGGTGGCCGGGTACAGGGACCTGCTCCTTTCCATGCTGGCCCCCTCCATGGGGATCGACATCAACTCGGAAAGCGGAAGGGATCCCATGCTGACGGAACTGCTGGATTCGCTGGAGCAAAGGGAATTCCGCCTGGTGATGCACCCCTCGGGAGAACTGAGGTCACTGGAGGAGATCAGCCCGGTCATCAGGGAACTTGTCACCGCCGTTTCAACGGATACCCGTCACCGGGAAGTGATTCTGAGCACGCTGGATGAAGTATACGGCACCGGTGCCTTTCAGAGCATGTTCCAGCTTTTTGTCTCGGTATATCCCCTGGTTCAGCCCATCAGGAACTGGACGAGGGACCTGACCTATTATTTCAACACAAAACCCGTACAGATGACCAACCGGTATTTCCTGACCAGGACCACGGACAGGGTGATCATCATCCAGGGACTCGGCATGCTCAATTCGGCCGGGAATTTCCGCGAAGAAGACGGGGCACGCGAAGTGACATCGTCCGTTTCGGGAAGCCAGACTTTTGACTTTCAGATGGATATCCAAACGGGATGGCTGAAACAATGTGTCTCCCGCCAGCGGGTGGTGGTCGAAACGACCATCATCAGGGATCCCCTGCTGCCGCGGGGACTTCAGATCCCCTCCTATACCGAAACCGTGTTCGAGGTAAAGGGAACCCATGCGGGAAATAAACCGTATCCTGATGAATAAACGTTTTCTGATCACCGCCCTTGCCGCCATCAGTCTTCCCCTGTGCCTGACGGGACAGCCCTATGAGCATGCGGCAGGGATCCGGGCAGGCTACACCAGCGGCATTACCTACAAGGGTTTCCTTCGTTACAGCATGTCAGCTTTCCAGCTGGATGCCGGCTACAACCGCCGGGGCCTTCACCTGTCCGCACAGTACCAGTTTCACTGGGAACCTTTCAGGAACAGGCGGTGGATGGTCTGTTCGGGCGGGGGCATCTTCAGCGGGGAGTGGGATGATGTGCTGTCCGCCGGGCTCATGGCCGCGGCAGGTCTGGAGTATGTCATGAGGGATCTTCCCCTGAATTTCGGACTCGACTGGAGGCCCCAGCTGAATCTTTTCGGAAACCAGGGGATCGACCTGCTGGATGTGGGGCTCAATATCCGCTACAGGTTCGGCATGTAGGCTTTACTTTTTGCCGAAAGTACCTTACATTTGCCCTTATGATCCCTGACCTGAAAGATGTCCAGTCCGCCGCTAAAAGGATCGGACCCCACGTGCACAGGACGCCGGTCATGACCAGCGCCACCATTGACAGGCGTGTGGAAGCCACCGTCTATTTCAAATGTGAGAACTTCCAGCGGATGGGGGCGTTTAAGATGCGCGGAGCCACCAACGCCATCCTCCGGTTATCCGATGAAGAAAGGGCCAGGGGAGTGATCACCCATTCCTCGGGTAATTTCGCGGCAGCGCTTGCACTGGCAGCCAGGAGCCTGGACACCAAAGCCACCATAGTCATGCCTTCCGATTCCTCCAGGGTGAAAAAGGAGGCCGTTTCGGCATACGGGGCAAAGATTATTGAATGCGACCAGACACTCGCCAGCAGGGAGAAGGTGATGGAAACCCAGAGGAAGAAAAGCGGTGCCACCTTCATCCATCCCTATAATGACATGAATGTGATCCTGGGGAATTCAACGGCGGTCTGGGAACTGCTCAAAGAAGTGGGGAACCTGGACGTGGTGATCGCCCCGGTGGGCGGGGGCGGACTGCTGGCGGGCACAGCCCTTGCCATCAACCACATCGACTACTACACGGTGACCATCGGCGCCGAACCTTTCGGCGCCGATGACGCCTACCTCTCCCTGAAGACAGGGAAGATCCAGCCATCCATCAATCCCAAGACCATTGCCGACGGCTTAAGGACCCAGCTGGGAGACAACACATTTCCCATCATTCTGAAATTTGTGAGCAAGATCATCCGGGTGGAGGAATCCGAAATCATCGAAGCCATGAAATTCATCTGGGAACGGATGAAGATCATCATTGAACCTTCCAGCGCGGTGGCGGTGGCGGCACTTTTCAGAAACAGCACGGAGTTCACGAAGAAAAAAGTGGGGGTCATCCTCTCCGGAGGCAATGTGGACCTGGCATCCCTGCCCTTCTGAACGGTCCCCCGTCCAGCAGTAAACAAAAAAAAGCATCCCGGACGCTGATCCGGGAGCCGGTCAGCACATACACCTGTGCAGGGGGGAGAATTCCGTGCGGGAAGGAGACATAATGATATGTTATAAAACATATTTGTCGGGGGATCCGTATGTCGAAATCACATAAATTTGTTACCGATGGATCAGGAAGAGGTAGGATATTTTACTGCTTACTAACCAGCAATATTGCTACGCGGGCGGGTGGTTTCGGACCACCTGCCTTTTTTTTCCCCGTCAATGATGAAGAAATATTCTGAAGAAGAACTGGTCAGCGGGATCAGGAACCATCAATCTGAAATACTGGAATATGTGTACCAGCAGTACTACCCGGTCACCGAAGGGTACATCATCCATCATCACGGAACGAGGGAGCAGGCGAAGGATGTGTTCCAGGAAGCCATGATCATTCTCTACAAGAAGATCCGTTCCGGGGACCTGGACCTGAAATGCAAGCTCGGAACATATCTGTATGCCGTATGCAGAAACACATGGATCCAGGACCGCAAGAAGCATATGCTTCACAGGGAAAAGCTCCGCCACCATTCGATGGTGGTGAATGATCCGGGGACCGAAAGGGACCCCCTGCTGGAAAAGCAGCTTTCCGGTCTGTTCGAAAAACATTTCAGTCAGCTGAGCGAAGATTGCCAGACCATCCTCCGGATGTATTTCAATCATCGCTCCATCGAGGAGATCCAGGCAAGAATGAACTATAAAGACCCACATCATGCAGCAGACAGAAAATACAGGTGCAAGAAGAGCCTTATTAAGCGGATTGTGAATGATCCCCTGTTTAAACGGTTAAAAGATGAAATACGTTGATCTAATCATCCGATATCTCTCCGGAGATCTGAATGAGGATGATGCACGCGCTTTTCGGGACGGACTGGAAAGGGATTCCGAGCTCAGGGAGGAGTATGAGCAGGTGTCGGCAGCCCATCGTCTGATCCGGGATCAGATGGAGCGGGAAGACCTTGAAGCGTTCAGGTCAAAGCTGCTGGAGGTCATGGAAAAACCTGCCGCTCACCCCAGAGCTGGAAAGAATGGTTGGCGAAGCAGCGGAAAGAAGCGGATATTCCTTATTTCTGTGGCTGCTGCCCTGGCGGTTCTGGTCGCTGTCTGGACATTGCGGGGGAATGAAGACCCGGTTTTTTCAAGGTTCTACAATCCGGATGATGATCCGGTGGTCCTGGCCTGCAGCCAGGATCCCAGGGGATCGATGGAAATGGGAATCGCCCTCTACAATCAGGGCCGGTTTGAATCTTCCAGGGAGATCATGGAGGAGCGTCTGGAGCGGGAGTCCTCTGATCATCTGGCCCTTCTTTATTACCTGCTCACCTCCATTGAACTCCGCCTCGAGGAAGAGGCCATCGATGCGGTGAAGGATAGCGGGGTGCAGCCGGATCATCCGCTGGGGCGTTCCGTTTACTGGTATGCCTCAATGGCATGCATCAAATGCGGAAAATATGATGATGCCGCTGCCTACCTGGCCCCGCTGATTGAACGGTCCGGGCCATACCAGAAGAGGGCCGGGCGGTTGATAAAACGGCTCGCGGGACGAACTACTTCTCCCTGAAGTTGTATAAATAATTCTTAATTTAGGGGGCATAAGTAATCTGCTCTATGCCTTCATTCCCGTTCTACAAGCAACTCGATGCCATGGATTGCGGTCCCACCTGCCTGAGAATGGTGGCCCGCTACTATGGAAAGCATTTCACCCTTCAGTCCCTTCGGGAGAAATCCTTCCTGAGCCGGGAAGGGGTTTCCATGCTGGGCATTGCAAAAGCAGCCGAAGCGATCGGGCTTCAGACCATGGGAGTGTCGCTCACATGGGAGCGGCTCCGCAACGAGGCACCCCTGCCCGTGATCGTCCACTGGAAACAGAACCATTTCGTGGTGGTTTACAAGATCAAAAGGGACAGGGTGTATGTGGCCGATCCCGGATTCGGACACACGGTGTACTCCAAAGAGGAATTCCTGCGGGGATGGATCAGCACCCGGAAGGACGGGGAGGCAAAAGGGTCCGCCCTGCTGCTGCAGCCCACCCCGGATTTCCTGAACCAGGAGGATGAACCGGTGAAAAAGACTGGTTTCCGTTACCTGCTCCGGTTCCTTACTCCCTACAAGCGGTATGTGACACACCTGTTGCTGGGCCTGGTCCTGGGAAGCATCATCCAGTTCCTCCTTCCCTTCCTCTTCCAGTCTATCGTGGACTTCGGGATCACAAATCAGGACATGCCGTTCATCTACCTGGTCCTGATCTTCCAGTTTGTATTGATCCTTTCCCAGATGGGCATTGACTTCATTCGCAGGTGGATCCTGCTGCACCTGAGCACCCGGATTAACATTTCCATCATTTCTGACTTCCTGGTCAAGCTGATGAAGCTGCCGGTGGGATTTTTTGATACCAAGCTGACCGGGGATATTTTGCAGCGGATCGGGGATCACCGGCGGATCGAGTCCTTCATGACCACTTCCTCGCTGACCATCCTGTTTTCCATGGTGAACCTGGTCGTATTCGCCGTCATCCTCGCCATCTACAGCGTGAAGATCCTGATCATCTTCCTGGCCGGGTCCCTGCTCTATTTTGTGTGGATCTACCTGTTCATGAAGCGGAGGAGGTCGCTGGATCACAAGTATTTCAGCAGACAGGCTGAAAATCAGAGCAAACTGATCCAGATCATCCACGGGATCAGGGAGATCAAACTGAACAATGCGGAACGGACAAACCAGTGGGAATGGCAGAACATCCAGGCGGGGCTTTTCCGTGTGAACATGAGCAGTCTCTCACTGAGCCAGTACCAGGAAGCGGGAGGGGTGTTCATCAACGAGACCAAGAATATCCTGATCAATGTGATCGCGGCCATTGCGGTGATCAATGGACACATGACACTGGGGATGCTGCTGGCAGTCAGTTATATCCTGGGCCAGCTGAACGGGCCCATCGAACAGATGATCACATTCTTCCACCGTGCACAGGATGCCAAGATCAGCCTGGAACGGCTGTCCGAGATCCACGAAACAGAGGACGAATACCAGAAAGAAACCGGGGTGACCGTCCTGCCGGCCATCGACAGGATCGTGGTGAATCATCTCGATTTCAGTTATCCCGGCGCCATTCCGAGGAACGTGCTGGAAGATATCAACATCACCCTGAAAAAGGATACGGTTACCGCCGTGGTCGGGGTCAGCGGAAGCGGCAAAACCACACTGGTCAAGCTGCTCCTGGGTTTTTACCCTCCGGGCAGGGGCGAGATCCGCATCGGTGATACGAACCTCCAGATGACGTCCCCCGACCTGTGGAGGAGCCAGTGCGGTGTGGTGATGCAGGACGGTTTTATCTTTTCGGACACCATCGCCAGGAACATCGCCCTCGGAGAGCAGGATATCAAAACCGACCAGCTGATGTACGCGGCAAGAATGGCATGTATCGATGATTTTATTGACCAGCTTCCGCTCGGGTACAATACCAAGATCGGCCAGGAGGGGCTTACCCTCAGCGGGGGCGAACAGCAGCGGATCCTCATTGCAAGGGCCATCTACAAGAATCCCCATTTCCTGTTCCTGGACGAGGGGACCAGCGCCCTGGATGCCAACAATGAGCGGAGGATCATGGAAAACCTTCAGCTGGTCTTCAAAGGAAAGACGGTGGTCATCGTGGCACACCGGCTGAGTACGGTGAGGGATGCGGACCAGATCATTGTGCTGGACCGCGGAAAGATCGTCGAAGAGGGGAAACACAACACCCTGATCGCGAAGAAAGGGCATTATTTCAACCTGGTGCGGAACCAGCTTGAACTGGGGAATTGAGGAAAATTGCATAAACCGGAATCCCTGCATATGGAAAATGACTGGAAAAAGAGGCTTGGAGTAGTTTACTCGACAGATCCTGGCTACAGGTATGATACGGGAGATAAACCGCAGGAAGAAACCCTTCAGCCGGGTGACCAGACCCTCTGGATCAGTCTGGACAGGAAGAACCGCAAAGGCAAGACGGTGACGATCATTGAAGGGTTCACGGGAAGCGAGGGGGACCTGAAAGCACTGGAGAAAACCCTGAAGAAAAGTTGCGGAGCGGGCGGTTCCGCAAAGAACGGCCAGATTCTCCTGCAGGGCGATTTCAGGGAGAAGGCAATGCAGTTGCTCTCGGAAAAAGGATATCACATCAGGCGAAAAGGTGGCAATTAAACGGCTTTCTCATTTCACTGGCCGGCTTTGCTGCTGGCTGATCGCAGGCGCATTTGCCTGCCTGCCTGCCTGGTCGCAGGAAACCGGCCTGTCCGCCCCTGCAGACACTTCCTATTTCATGCCCGGGGAGGATGACTGGAACCTGGTGGAGGCGGTCCTTCGCAACGATCCCGGCAATCTGCTCATGCTGCTGAACAGGGGCGCAGATCCCAATGCCAGGGATGAAGGAGGAATGACCGCGCTGATGCATGCCGCAGAAAGCGGCGATGTGCTGCTCTTGAAAATCCTGATCCTGAACGGGGCGGATCCTGACCTGACCTTCCTGGAGAAGACCACTCCATTGATGATCGCGGTGCTGAACCAACATTTCGATGCGGTCCACTACCTGTTGAAGAACGGAGCCGATCCGAACAGAAAAGATGACTATTCCGCCACCGCACTGATCTATGCCGCCGCGGTGAATGATTACCGGATCGCCGACCTGCTTTTATTTTTCGGGGCATCAGATACCATCAGCGACAGGGAGGGGAACGATCCGCTGATGACAGCGGTCTTCTTCAGCAATATCGAGACAGCCGATGTTCTCCTGCAGAACGGACTGGAGCCGGACACGCGGGACAACTCGGGGAACACCCCGCTGATGGTCGCGTCCCAGCTGGGGAACCCGGATATGATCTCGCTTCTGCTGGAGCACGGTGCGGATAAGGAGGCGGAGAACAGGGAACAGTATACCGCCCTGGCACATGCCATCCATTACAGGAACGCGAAATCGGCCATGCTGCTGATCGACAGCGGGGCCAATATCCATCACCGGATCAGGCCCGGATGGAACCTTTATGACCTCGCGGCAGAAAAAAAATTCACCGAGATCCGCAAAGAATTGAAGAAGCGGGGCGCGGGCCATATCCTGAAACCTGCATTTTCCGACCTGGAAGTGGGATGGGGGAACAGTGCCGGACACCGGGAGTATATGATGCAGACACGCATCCGGTTGGTGGATAAGAAGTTCGGATTTTTCGGGGAGACGGGTGTTGATTTCAGGCCCCGGCCGCAGAAGGTCCATGTGCGGGAGAACGACACCCTGATCTATCAGTACCGGGAATACAGGACCGCATGGGCCCTCGGGATCGGGAAAGATTTCACCCTTGCGGAGGACGGCTCCGGTATCCGGTACGGGATCTCGACCGGACTCACCGGGCTGCTTTCCTTCCCGCGATACAGGGGTGTGGATTCCCATCCCGGGGCACAGTACGACCTGGTGCCCTCGGCAGGTTTTTTCGTGAAGGGCAAGATCGCCGGACTCAGGGCAGGTACCGAGCGGTACACCTTCGGGACCATGCTTGAAGGTCGCTGGAAATGGAACATCACATTGTTTATCAGGATCAACATCCGTAAAGATGTACTGGAGCCGAAAGATATTGTTTACCAGAACTAAAGGGATCGTGCGCCGGGTCGCCGGTCTCCTGTGGATTCCGGCTATCGTGCTGACCGGGCATTTCCTGGGATGCGAACCGGAGGACCTGCTCCTGGAGGTCAATTGCAACGATTGTTATGATTACCAGCCCGACAGCGCAAACCTGATCGTCAGGGTCACGATCAACGCTGAAAACGACTCGGTCCCCCTCACCTTTTACAGGGGATCCTTCGAGGATGGGGAAATTGACTGGCAGGATACAGCCACCACCGGTGAGTTATATCTTTACTCGGAAGTGGACAGGGTGTATGCGGTCAGGGCCGTGTACCGTTCAGGAGGGGAAACCGTCATCGCATTCGACTCCGACAAGATGACGCTCCGGGATGCCGGGGAGGAGTGCGGATCCCCCTGTTACCTGGTCACAGGGGGCATCTTTGACCTGACACTTCCCTGACCCGCTCATTCGATCCTGACCAGATGGATCACCATTCCCATCCCCGGGCATTGCAGCAGGTAATGTCCCGGTGGCAGGTTTTCCCCCAGGTAAAGCCGCTGTTCCCCCTTTCGGATCACCTCGCTGTGTACCGGTATTCCAGTGGAATGGAAGAGCAGCACGACCATCTCTTCTGCGGCGGGCTCGTCCAGGACCAGGCTGAAACCCTCTGTGGCGGGATTCGGATACACCGAGAGCCCGCCCGGGATCACCTCCGGACCTGTTCCCAGCGCATGCCAGTACAGGGAGCCCTCCACACGGTCATTACCGGTGGCACTGTCCGGTTGCACGGAACGGATCAGGAACGTGTGGATACCCGTGTGATAACCGCCCTCCAGGCTGTCCATGAGCCGGAATGGAGAAAGCACCTCCTCTCCCGGTTCGAGTCCGGCCGGCCGCACCCCCGAATCAGTCCGTTCTCCGTCGATGAAGACTTCGTACAGGATGCTGTCGATGGGAATATTTCCCACATTTGCCAGTGCCACGACCGCATCTGCATAGACGCCTTCCACATTTTCGATCTCCACCAGCGAAAGGCCCAGGTCCGGATACACATCATGGCTGACCCTGTGCAACAGGACATCGTTGCCCGGATACCGGTCGCCCGGAGCAGACACCCCGGTCCGGATGGTGTGGATGCCGAACCGGGAAAGGTCCAGGGTTGCTTCCGGCCTGAGGATCACTTCCTGCCCGGGCATGAGTGAGAGCATGAAGGTATCCACTTTTGCTACGCTTCCTTCCACAAGGATCAGTGTGTGACATTCGGTGATGGTGTCATTTCCCGTATTGCGGATCCTGAGCGCCACACCTTCACACCCGGTGAGCCAGGGTCCGGATTCAGGCTCCGGCATGTCCATCAGGGAAAGATCCCGGATACGGAACGCAGATGCGGGAAAGATCACATCGTCCACCCAGGCCCCGTCCGCTCCCTTGCTGATGGACCGGTCCTTCCGGTAGCGCCATTCGATCTGGTGATCACCGGGCTCAAGCAGGTACTCAACCCGTTCCCATCCCCGCTCGCCTGACCACCTGCGGATTTCCGCCGAGTCCACATAAAATTCCAGAAAATCGTATCCCGCCTCCGAGGAGACCCTGAACGAGAAAGAGAGGGTATCTGGCCGGCCGGTCTCGAACCGGATCGCCAGAAGGCTGCTCCCGAGATCCGGGACGGGTCCCGACCTGAGGGAATAGGGAGAAGAGGCAAAGGTGCCGGCGTCGGTCCGCCATGCAGAAAGGGTATCCGGGATGAAGGGATACCTGCCCGGAACCTCCCCGCTGAAATCTTCAAAATGCCTGCCCGGAACCAGGGTGACACTGTCCCCCGCAGTTGTGTACCCGTCCCCCGCCAGGAAGGATCCCCTCACCTGCTCCCCTGCCCGGAGGGCTGAAAGACTGGCCCTGAAACGGTATGTGCATTGATCACCCGCATCCAGGGAAGGCGATGACGGGAAATTACAGGCACCGAATACAGATGCCCCGCCCCCGGTCACCGCCCCGGTGACGGAACCTGTCCGGTAGTGTCCCCGGTTGGTCAGCGTCCATTCGAATGAGAGCAGCTCCCCCCCTTCTGCAATTCCGTTTCCGTTCCCCCAAGGCCTGTCATCCCAGCGGATGCCCCCCGATACCAGGATCGGCGCATGAACGGTTTCCTTCAGCAGGAGCCTGTGTCCGGAAGGGTCTCCCCTCAACTGCAGAACGAGGGTAAAGGACTCCTGGTCACGGACGGTCCCACTGGTGCTGATGCCGAAAGACCCCTTCAGCTTCACCTGTTCTCCGGAGGCAAGAGGTGACAGGGGGACCAGGGAATCGGTTACGGTGATCCCTGGATGAAACGCCCGGAGGATCAGCGTGTCGGCCCGGGTCATTCCCGCTCCGCGGTTGACCAGGTCCAGGTCCAGAGAAAAAGACTCTCCATGGCTGACCATGGAATCCTTCTCCCTTGACTCATCTGACAGTCCGTAACCGGTCAGGTCGAGATAAGGCAGCTCCGGCAGCCCGGTCCACACCTTCCCCCTGAAAGGCCGGTAGCGGTCACCAGTGACCACCAGATCCATGGTATCGCCCGGGGAAGTGGCAGAGAGGTGCAGGGTGACAAATCCTTCCCCTCCGCAGTGGGCCGCATCCAGCAGCTGTCCGTTCCTTGACAGGGCAACATAATCGAAAGGGGCGCATGAAATGTCAAATCGTTCCGATCCCGGAGGCAGTATCCCCGGAAATTGAACCTCCCTCATCCCGGGCCTGCCGAACCAGGGCACCAGGGAGGGATCTCCCATGAGCTGGTAGATTTCCCAGTAGAATTTCTTGAGGGAACTGTGGCTTTCCTGCACGGCCATGTTCCCTCCGAAGATCATCTCCCCCAGCGAGGGTGTCCAGCTTCCCCGGGGTTCTCCGTGGAGGTGAAAAACCCTGTCGTAAAAGCCCAGGGAGGTTTCTTCGTAGCGGGGATCGGGAACAACGGCCCCCACCCCCACCGACCAGTAGTAATCCTCATCCCAGTAAGAGTCACTGGTACAGCCGATATAGGCCAGGGCACCCTTTGATGGGGTCCGCACCAGGGCCTCGGCGAAACATTCTCCCAGGGTATATATATTGGTCTCACACCCGTTCCCGATCATCACCGGATATTTTCCCGTATTCGTGAGACCTGGAATGTCCTCCTGGTGGAAAGCGGGATTAATCCAGCGGTCATACAGGCCGTGTCCGGTATAGTTGACAAAACCTGAACCCCGGGAGATCAGCTCCAGGATCTGCCGGTCCGAGGTATCGGATTCCGGGTAGAGGAATACGTGTGCATTGATCCCGTTGTCCGCATTGAAATAAAGGTTGCTGGCATAATTGATCTGTCCGTTGCCGTGCCTGGCGGCGAAGGTTCCGTCCACTCCCGCGATCAACACCGCCTCGTCCAGGAAGGAGGGGTCGGGGAACCGATACTGCTCGTACTCCAGGATTTTATCCATGACCGCCTGCAGTTGCGCGGGCTGGGCCACAGAGATCCTTCCATAGAATACATCGGGGATATAATCGCCCGCCCCGTCGTAGGTGGCGTAATAGAGATCCGTGATCTCACCGGAGGATTGCGAGAGGGGTACCTGCTCCACATCCCCGACGATCAGCAGGTAGGTGGTCGGCGCAATACCCGGCGGCGGAGCGGTGTACATCCCCTTCAGGTAGTTCCTGATGGATTCCCTGGTCCCACCCACTTCCGCTTCCTGCATGTATGCCTCCACCACCCGGAAACCTTTTTCCGCCTTCCACCTGATCAATGGCTTGAGGGTTTGCCTGAACATGGTGTCCGAGAGGATCACCATGGTCATGGGTTCTTCGGCGAAGACGGCCTTTCTGACCCGGTGCCCATGCTGTCTGACAATTCGCCGGAAAACAGACTCAAACGCCGGAGAGGGCACTTCCCGGCCGCCGGATGGCTCCACCGGCCCGATCACCGCTTCCACATGGTGGTAGATGGTGACCTGGTGTCTCGAGGGATTGTAACGGACCGGGCAGAAATGGAGGGTGCTGACCGGGATTCCCCGCAGGACCCCGCCCGGCTCAATGGAAATAAGCGGGGAGCCGATCCATGCATCCCTTTCACAGATGTGATCATCCCCGCCCGGAGTCCCCTTTTCCCGGCCCTTCCGGACAGAAGGCTGAAAGGGAACCACCTTCCCTGTAATGCCGTGCCGGCCGAGATCGATGACCACGGAATCCAGGGCGGTGATCCGGATCACAGCGTCCTCCTGCGCTCCGTATTCAAACAGGACCGACCTGGAGGGGAGTGCAGGTTGTCCCGCTGCACCTGCATGGGGGGAATATCCCGGAACGGACAGGGTGAAGTATTCCGCGGATGTTGCCGACGGCTGGACATATATGGTGCTGATCTCCGACCGGAAAAAGTAACGCCCTTCCCGGAATTCCAGTTCTGCCAGATCCACCTGCGCTCCCGTGGAGATCCCGGCGGGCTTGTCCCGGGCCTCCAGCTGAACCGTGATGGCCAACAGCAGCAATCCAATCATCCTGTATCCTACGAGATAGCACATGTTATCAGATCATCCGCAATGAAATCTAAAAATACCAATTTAATAAACCAAATGATCATTCCGGCCGTATACCAATGGTGAAAAAAAAGAGAGCTTTTCTCGATCACTTACACATATTTTCAATATTTTAGGCTGATCATAGCGCCCTTATGAACAGATATTCCGCAAGCATATACCTCCTCCTGTTCCAGTCGCTTTTTATGATCCTGCAGGCCCAGCCCAACAGGTACGGGGTCCCGATTATCTCAAACTATGAACACTATGTGACCGGCGGAAGCGAACAGAACTGGTGCATCACGCAGGACTCCAGGGGCATCATTTATGTGGGGAACAATGACAAGGGGGTGCTGGAATATGACGGGGTGGAATGGCGGACCATCCCCCTGCCCAACAATCCAATTGTCCGGTCTCTGGTCACCGGGCACGACGGGATCGTTTACGTGGGTGCGGACGGGGAGTTCGGTCACCTGGTCCCGGATGGGTGGGGTAAGATGCATTACCGCTCCCTTTCGGACACCGTTGCGCGGGAAGGGAGGGGATCAGGCATCGGGGATGTGTGGAAGAGCTATGTGGTGAAAGGGAAGATCTATTTCTGCACTTCTCCAAGGATCTTCATCTATGACCCGGATTCACCATCGCTGGAAATCCTGGAAACCCCCGACTACGCCCTTTTCTCCTTTATCGTGGACCAGGAGCTGTACGTGGGGGACTACGGAAAAGGACTGATGAAACTGGAAACGGACACCTTCGCAACGGTCCGGGGTGGCGGGGCTTTCAGGGAGATGGACATCACGGGGCTTGTCAGGTTCGATCGTGACAGGCTGCTGGTGGCCACATATTATGACGGACTTTTCTTGCTGGATCCCGGGAAAGGCACCCTGAACAGTACCTTTGCAGATCCAGAGCTGAATGAATATTTCAGGAACGGGGTGATCACCCACCTTCATCACCTGAAGGACGAATTTGCTGTGGCCACCATGTTTAACGGACTGGTGATCCTGGACCGGAACGGGGAAGCCAGGGAGATCATTACCGAGGCAGAGGGACTCATCGACCGGACCATCCCCCATGTGTATTCCGATGAACGGCTGATGGGCTCTGGGCCGGTATGGATCGCCCATTTCCAGGGTGTCAGCAAACTGGAAACGAACAATCCTTTCAGGGTGTTTACGGAAAGAGCCGGATTCGAAGGATTCATCACCGATATTGAGGTCTTCAGCGGCCGGCTTGTCATCTCCACTTTCAGCGGATTGTATTACAGGGAGTCTTCCTCCACAGGGACCAGGTTCGTGGCCATTCCGGGGATCCAGGACCAGGTGTGGAACCTGCACCTGTTCAGGCCCGAGCCGGGTGTGGAACTTCTGCTGGCCTCCACCCAGTCGGAAACTTTTGTAGTCGGTCCGGACCTGGAGGTTTACAGTCTGGGTGACAGGATCCTCAATCCGCCTGAAAAGATAGAGGACCGGGAGGATTACGGAGGGTACCAGATCGTGCAGGACCCTTCCCGTCCCGACGTGATCTATACGGGAAGGGTCAGTGTCATCGGCCTGCAATTCCGGTCCGGGAACTGGCGGGAGATCCTGAGGGTCCGCAACCTGCCGGACGAGCGGCATAAAATGGGATTCGACAGGTATGGATACCTTTGGACGAACACAACCAGCAGCGGGGTGATCAGGCTAGATATTTCAAGGCCCCAGAGTCCCACGCTGAAATATCTCGGAAAGGAGAACGGTCTGCCCGCCAATGAAAGGAACAGGGTCTTCACCGACCCTGAAACGGAAGAGATCCTGCTGGGCACCACCGATGGTTTCTACAGGTACAATTATTTCAGGGATACCGTTTACCGGGATACCGTTTACAACCGGGTCCTTCCCGGGGGCAGCAACTATATCATGGCCTTCCACAGGGACGCGGACGGGGATTACTGGTTTTCATTTGAAAACGAATACCTGGGTTGGAGCGAACTGGTGGCAGGCAAAACGGGCGATGGACTCGGGGTGAGGTTTGAAAAATCCCTGCAGCGGCTACCGAACGCCTCCACGGACATCTTCTTCAGCGATCCGGAAAGAGGGGTCTGGTTCGGTAAGTCCAATGAACTGTACCATTTTGACAAATCTTTCGTCAGGAACGACACCCTGCCTTTCCAGGCCCTCATCCGAAGCGTCACCATCGATGACGACTCGTTGCTTTTCCATGGCACCAACTTCGTGGAGGACCGCAGGGGAGGCTTCACGATCCATCCCTCCCAGTCCGAGGACACCCGGCCCGAGATCAGGTACCGGTACAACAACATCGAATTCAGGTGGGCGGCCCCCTACTTCGAACAGGAGGACCGGATCGTGTACAGTTACCGGCTGCAGAACTTCGACAGGGACTGGTCGGAATGGTCCCGGGAAGTCTACAAGGATTTCACCAACCTGCCCTACGGAGATTACACCCTGCATGTGAAAGCGCGGAATGTTTACGGTGATGAGAGTCTTCCCGCCAGCTACACCTTTGAGATCCTGAGGCCCTGGTACGCCACGGCCCTCGCCATCATCGGGTACATCATCCTCGGGGGATTGCTCATCTATGCGATCATCAAACTTTACACCCACCGCCTGAAACAGGAAAACATCCGGCTGGAGGGGATCATCCAGGAACGCACCGCGGAGATCAGGAAGCAGAAAGAGGAACTGACCGACAGCATCGAGTATGCCAGCCGCATCCAGCGGGCCCTTCTGCCGCATAACCGGCTGATCGAAGACCAGAATATTGACCATTTCATCCTGTTCAGGCCCAGGGACATCGTCAGCGGCGATTTTTACTGGATGGCCTCCAAAAACGACAAACTGCTCATTGTTGCAGCCGACTGTACGGGACACGGGGTCCCCGGAGCCTTCATGAGCATGCTGGGGATGACCTTCCTGGATGAGATCGTGATCAAATCCGACATCACCAGCACGGAGAAGATCCTGGATTCGTTACGGGAACATGTGATCACCTCACTGAAACAGTCCGGAAAAAGTATGAAGGAGTCCACCAAGGACGGGATGGACATGGCCATGGTCGCACTGGACAGGGAAAACCGCACGATTCAGTTCTCGGGCGCCTACAACCCGATGTACCTGGTCAGGTCCCTGAACGCGGAAGAGAAATCAATTCTCGAGGAAGGGGGTGAACTGGACCTCCCCAGGGGATCCATTCACGATGAGCACCGTCTCCTGCTCCAGATCAGGGGCGACCAGATGCCCATCGGGATCTCGGAAAAGAAAATGCCCTTCACCTCCACCACAATTGAGGACGAAGGATTCAACATGTATATGTTCTCCGACGGGTTCCTGGACCAGTTTGGCGGACCCCAGGGAAAGAAATTCATGTCCAGGAACTTTAAGAAACTGATCCTGGAACTGCAGGAGATCCCCCTCAAAGACCAGGGAACGGAAATGGAAAGGGTGCTCCTTGAATGGATGGGCGAGATCAGCCAGATCGACGACATCCTTGTGATGGGTTTGAGAATGAACCAGTAGCTGGATCCGAATGATGAAAATATCGCTGCTTGAGGATAAGGAACTGACCAGGGAAAACCTGCTGGAGCAGCGCAGGCTGCTTGTTTCCAGTCTCAAATATGCCAGTTTCATCCAGCAGGCGGTCCTCCCCGATCACCGGTACATGGAGAACATTCTCAGGGATTATTTTGTGCTGCACATTCCCAGGGACATTGTCAGCGGTGATTTTTACTATTGCTCCAGAAAAGAAGAATACATCATCACCGCGGTGGGAGACTGCACCGGACACGGCGTACCGGGTGCGCTGATGAGCATCATGGGGGTCTCTTTCCTGAACGAGATCCTGAGCAGCCGCGGGCCCTGCAAATCTTCCAGGATCCTTAACCTGCTCCGCGAAAGGGTTATGAAAGCGTTGCATCAGCGCGGACACGAGGTTGAGAATAAGGATGCCATCGATATGGCACTCTGCGTCTTCAATCCCATGACCTCGGAGGTGCAGTATTCAGGTGCCAACAATCCGCTGTACCACATTCGTGACAAGGTGCTCACCGAGATCAAACCCGATAAGATGCCGGTGGGAATCAATGCCATTGAGGAGTGTTCCTTTACCAACCACAGCCTGAGTCTGCAGCCGGGAGACATCATTTACCTGTTCTCCGACGGGTATCCGGATCAGTTCGGCGGTCCCCTTGGCAAGAAATTCAAATACGGTCCCTTGAAAGAGCTGCTCATCAGGATCTCGGACAGGCCCATGGAAAAGCAGAAGGAAGAGCTGGAGCGCGTCATCCTTCAGTGGAAAGGGAACGAACCCCAGGTGGATGACATACTGATATTCGGAATTAAATTCGTATAAAACCGGGAAGATGAAACTTGTCGCCTTCAGAATACAGCATTTCAGATCGGTGGTTGATACAGGCTGGCTTCAGCTTTCACATGACAATATCACAAGTCTGATCGGTCAGAATGAGTCCGGGAAAACTTCCATCCTGGAGGCGCTGAAGGCTTTTCATGATGGGATCCTCATCGAGGACATGCTGCGAAGTGACCTTTCCCTGCCGAAAGTGTCCTGCAGGTTCTCCTTTGAAAAGAACGAACTTGAAAACAGGCTTGACTACAAAAGGATCGATCCGGAGATCAAAAAGCTGATGACCTCCATTGACAGCATCTCCGTTGCCAGGGAATGGGAAGACGACATGGATTCCTTCATGGCCATGTGTGAAGAGCTGCAGGAAATATACGAGGAAGGCCTTGAACAGACCAGAAAAAGGGAACTGAAGATCGTCAGGAACCTGGAAAAACTGTCGGAAGATATTGAACAGGCTGACAAAGCACTCAAAAAGGCACAGGATGAGCACGAATGGACGAAGGAGAAAGTGGATACGGTCAGGAACCGGATGAACGAACTCAAACGGAACATCCGCAAGTTCCCCTCCAGGGATAAGAAGGAGGAGTACCAGAAGGAAATGCAGCAGGAGGAGGAGATGTTTGAGAAATTGAACAAAACACTTGAACAGAAAGAAACAAAGCTGGAAGAAAAACAGGACATCCTTGCAGCCTTTAAAGAAAAGAAGGAAGCAAGCGACAGGCTGGAAGAACTGAACAGCCAGATCACGGATAAGAAAAACGAACTCTCCGGAACCCAGGAAAGCCTGAGGGAAATCCTGCAAATGTCCGGCTTGTACCCTACCGAAAAAGAACAGCGCGCGGCAGAGATCAAGGAAGAAATTTACCGGACGGACATTGAGAAATTCAAGGAAGAGCTGGTGGAATTGCAGCAGGAATATGACACGAAGCTGCTGGCCATGGAATTTGTATTCGACGGGATCACCCTCGAAAGCGCACTGGGTGCAGCCGAAAAAGAGATGGAGGCCAGGAACAAATTCTACAGTTCGCGCGAACTGGCCGAAGAGATCTTTAAGATCACCCCTGATTTCGAGCTGTTCGAGGATTTCAGCTCACTGCTCCCGAACCGCATAGATCTTGAAGACATCATCCGGGCGAACAGGCGTGCGGAAGGCTATAAGGCTGCCATCAACTTCCTCACCATCACGGGACTGGAATACTCTTTCTTTCAGCAACCCTCCAGCCGCATCCTGAAACAGAAGATCGAAAACCTGAACGGCGAAATCACCCTGAACTTCCAGGAGTTCTGGAGACAGAATGTGGGGAAGAACAACAAGATCAAGATCAATTTCGAACTCTCCCACTACGACCATACCAACCCGGAGAAGAGCGGGAAACCATTCATCGAATTCTGGATCAAAGATGAACAGGAAAGGCTCTATCCCAAGCAGAGGAGCCGGGGGGTGAGGTGGTTCCTCTCATTTTTCCTGGAGCTGAAAGCCACCGCCATGGACCGGAGCCAGCATAACAAGATCCTGCTGATCGACGAACCGGGAGTCAGCCTTCATGCGCGGGCACAGGAAGATGTTCTGAAGGTCTTCGACGACATCAAAGAAAGGATCCAGATCATCTACACCACCCATTCCCCGCACCTGATCGACGTGAACAAACTATACAGGATCCTGGCCGTTCAGCGGGCCATCGAGGATGACATGAAAAGTGAAACGGTGGTATTCAGCGCACGCTCGCTCCGTTCGGCCACCGCCGACACACTCTCCCCCATCTATTCCACGATGGGCGCCCGCCTCAGCCAGCAGGAGATCATCAAGTCATTCAACAACGTGATCATCAAGGATATTGCCAGTTACTATTTCCTGAAGGCGATCCTGGCACTCACCGGATCGGAGAAGGAATGCTATTTTCTGCCAGCCTCGGGCACGGAAAGCATTCCCATGATGGTCAATATCCTGATCGGCTGGGGACTTGACTACATCATCCTGAATTTCGGCAATCCGGAGGAGACAGCAGTCCACGAAAACCTGATGAAGGATCTTTTCGACAACAAGATCGACCTGGCCGGCAAACAGATGGTGCTGATGGATGAATACAATGACGTGGAGGACATGTTCTCCACCATCGATTTCAAGAAATATGTGGTCCAGGTGCGGGAAGGCATCACGGTGAGCAATTCGGATTACCTGAAGGACAACAATTTTTCAAGGGCGGTTCTTGCTTCCAACTTCCTGCAGGATGTGATCAACGGCAACGTAACCTTTGAGAAACTGGACGAGGAATCACGTGAGAATCTGAACCGGTTCGTGGAGAGGCTGTCTGCCCTGTTAAAGTGAATCCCTGATGAGATCCCGGAACATCATCCTGATCGGCGCATGGATGGTCCTGCTATGGACCGTTCCGCGGTTTACTGCAGGGGGGCAGGACACATTGCTGGTGGTCCATCCCACCGCGGATAACCTCAGACTGCTGGACCAGCTGATCAGGCAGGGGATATTTCCGGTTGGGGATGTTCACCTGCTGGGGGTGTATCACCAGGATGAAACCTACGATTACGAACAGAGTTCCGCATATATCCGGGAAATGAATCTTCTCAACATGAGCCTGACAGAGTTGACCGGAGCGCTTGACCCGGATGATGTGTGGCGTAAAAATTCCTGCACCGGTCAGTTCAGACACCTGTTTGCCATCTCCAGGGGAGCTCTTTTTTTCGGGGGACCGGACATCCCGCCTGTGCTCTACCGGGAACCTGTACACCTGCTGACCCTGGTCACCGATCCGTACAGGCACCTGTTCGAGGTCTCTTTCCTGTACCACCTGCTGGTCCGGGCGGGGGATCCGGACACCGACCCCCTGCTTGCATCCCGCCGGGACTACCTGGTGAGCGGGATCTGCCTGGGGATGCAGACCATGCATGTGGCCACCGGAGGAACACTGGTCCAGGACCTGCCAACGGAAATTTACGGCGCATGGACGGCCGAAGATGTGCTGTCGCTCTTCCCGCACCAGCAGCACCGCAGTTATCGCGGTCATCTCTGGAATATACGCGGGGAACCGACTTCCTACCATTTCCACCCGATCGTGGTACAGGAGGGTTCATTCCTGGATTTCGGAACCTCCGGCAGGGAGGATGGCCCCATGGTGCTCAGCAGTCACCACCAGGGAATCGAGCAGCCGGGAAGTGCATGGAAGATCGCCGCTGTATCGGTCGACGGGAAGGTCATCGAAGCCATCCAGCACACCCGGTACCCGCATGTGTTCGGGGTGCAGTTCCATCCGGAGAAACCCGGACTGTTTGACCCCGCCTCCCTCCACCAGGATGCAGCGGGCGATTCGGTCAGTTATGAACAGGTCATCCGGGGAACATCTTCCTATGATTTTCACCTGAATTACTGGCAAAGGGTGGCAGCCCCCCTGCTGCCGGCGGAGTGATCACTCGATTTCGATGAAATTGATATCCAGATCGAGGATGGAGGCATAGTATTCGCCCCGCTCCAGGATGTCGTCATCACCTTCCTCGTACACCCAGTTGATTTTCAAATCGTATCCGTCGTTATCCACCTCCTTCAACTTTCGCAGCAGCCGGAGCATGTACTTGGAGGTTCCGCTGTTCAGGTACTCCATCTCGATATCCACCTCAGTGCTCGGAGGAGGCGCGGAGGCATAGGCGATGACCCAGTCGAGGATGTCATCATAGAACAGGGAAACATCCTCGGGAATGGACCTGCCCTTGAACCTGATCTTGCCCGAAGGATCCAGCAACACATATGGTGTTTTCTGAGTGGGTTGAAACTCTAACTTATCCATTCCCTCCGCAAAATTTCAAACCAATATAGTAATTTTTTTCAGAAGTACATCCTTGCCAGGGGTGCAATGTCATCGGGAGCAAACCGCCCCTCCCGGTAGCTGTAATACCCGTTAATGGCGATCATTGCCGCATTGTCCGTGGTATAGGTCAGGTCCGGGATATGCACGTTCCACCGCTCCTTTCCGGCCTGGGCACGCATGGTCTCCCGCAGGCCCGAATTGGCTGATACACCTCCCGCCAGGGCGATCTCCCTGATCCCTGTCTGATGTGAGGCTTTTCTCAGCTTATTCAGCAGGATGTCAATGATCGTCTTCTGGAGCGAGGCAGCCAGATCGGCCCTGTTCTCATCAGTGAACGACGGATCCTCCCTAGTGCGGTCCCTCAGGAAATAAAGGAAAGAAGTTTTCAGTCCGCTGAAGGAATAATCCAGACCACTGATCCTGGGACGGCTGAAGCTGAACCTGTGCGGGTCACCTCCCGACGCCAGTTTGTCCAGGTGCGGTCCACCCGGATACGGCAGGCCAAGGAGCTTGGCGCATTTATCGAATGCCTCCCCTGCCGCATCATCGATGGTCTGTCCCATGATCTCCATCTGAAGATGGTCCTTCACGAGCACCAGCTGGGTATGGCCCCCTGACACGAGCAGGCAGATGAAGGGAAAGGCGGGTGCGCGCTCGGCAATTCCCTCCTTCAGGATGAAATGGGCAAGGATATGCGCCTGCAGATGGTTCACCTCGATCATGGGGATGCCGAGTGCAGCCGAGAATCCTTTCGCAAAGGAGGTCCCCACCAGCAGCGACCCAAGCAGTCCCGGTCCCCTTGTAAAAGCCACCGCATCAAGGTCACGGCGCCCGATCCCGGCCTCCTTCAGCGCCCTGTCCACCACCGGAACGATGTGCTGCTGGTGGGCACGTGATGCCAGTTCCGGGACCACTCCGCCGTACTGGCGGTGCACCTCCTGTCCCGCAATGACATTCGAAAGCAGGATGCGTTCCCTGACCACCGCGGCGGATGTATCGTCGCAGGATGATTCAATTCCCAGGATATGAGTGGCCTTCACAATATCTTTTTATATTTTTGCTATCTTCAGAAGATTGAAAGGACAAAATTATTAAAAAGATCGCGAAAATAGGACTGGTGGTCATCCTGGTGCTGCTCACCATCCCGGTTCTGTCGCTGCTGTTCCTTCAGAACAGGCAGGTACAGACCGCGTTGAGCAGGTACGTGACCTCCGTTCTTTCAAAAGAACTGGAGACCACCATCTCCCTGTCCACGGTCAGTTATACCTTCTTCAAGCGGGTCCAGGTTACCGATCTGTATATCGAGGACCAGCGGGGTGACACCCTTTTGTACTCCGGTCTTACAAAGGTCCGGATCAGGCGGTTTCGTCCGGACCGGAAACAAATCGAGATCAGAAAAGCGATCTTCGAAGATGCCTGGGTGAATTTTGTGATCGGCGTGGACAGCACGATCAACGTCGGTTTTCTCCTCGAGCAGATCTCAAGGCCCCATGTGCCCCCGGAAAAAAAGACCCGCCTCCGGTTTTCTTCCGTTGAACTGGTCAACGGCAGGTTCTCACTCTCCCGGATAAATCCTTCCTCCCGAACCCGGGGTGTGAATTTCGAAGACCTGGATCTGGACGACCTCAACATCCGCATCAGTGACCTTGAAAGCTACAGGGATACAGTGCGGATGCATATTACCGAGCTCTCGGGCAGAGAAAAGTCCGGACTCGAGATCCTCTGGCTCTCAGCCCATTTGCAGGCCGGGAAAAAACACCTGCAGTTCAGGGACCTGAGCCTGGATACCGATGCATCGCGCATCAGGATTCCTGAACTTCTGTTTTCCTTCCGCAATTCAGGCAGTTTCAGGCAATTTGCAGAGGAGGTGGACCTTTCGCTCACAGCCAGTCACTCCGTGATCGCCACGGACGACCTTGCCAGTTTTGTGAGGGGACCGGAAGGGCTGCTGGATAGGATCACCGTTGACGGAACCCTCACAGGAACAGTGAGCGATCTCAGGGGCAAAGATCTGCTGATCACATTCGATGACAGAAGTTCCCTCGCATTCGATTTCGTCATGATCGGTCTCCCCGATTTCGACCGCACCTTCATCGATTTTAATTTCAGACAGTTTACCACATCATACGAAGCCCTGGCCGTTCTCCGCGGAAAGCAGGAGACTGCGCAGGAGACCGAACCATCCCCGCTGGTCAGCCTGGGAAAACTGGTGTACAGGGGAAGATTCACCGGTTATCCGGACCATTTTGTGGCTTCCGGGCTCCTTACCTCTGATCTGGGAAAAATGGTGATGGACCTTTCGTTCAGGCCTGACAGTATCAGGGGGCTGTCGTTCAACGGACGCCTGCGGACCAGTGATTTCAGGCTGGGAACATTCCTGGGACAAGAAGAATACCTGGCCGACCTGGACATGGATATCTATGCCGACGGAACCCTGCAGGGGAGGAAAATCATTGCGAATCTGAAGGGAGCCATCGATACCCTCGAATTCTATGATTATGCCTACAGCAACATTACCGTTGACGGTGCCTTCACCAACAATACATTTGACGGATCGCTCGGCATCATCGACCCGAATATCAGGCTGGATTTCCTGGGAAAAATGGATTTTTCGGGGGAGGTGCCGGTGTACAATTTTACGGCCGATGTGGCAAGGGCGCGCCCCTATTACCTGAACCTTCCCCAGGAGGATCCCAATTACTTTGCCTCCTTTCTGATTGAAACGGATCTTTCAGGCAGGACCCTGGACGAATTAAATGGAGAGATCAGGCTGGTCAACAGTCTGTTTGAAAAAACGGATGCACAGCTGCAGCTCTACGACATGCGCATACTCACAAAAAACACACCCGATACATCGCTGCTGCAGATCAGGTCAGAATTGTTCAATGCCGATGTGTCGGGAAAGTACCGAATGACCGAATTGCCGGCCTCTTTCAAAAACCTGGCCGATCTGTTCGTCAATGTGCTCCCCGGTCAGGAATCCCAGCCGGATTCAATGAACCGGTTTGACTACCGGCTGGATATCAGGCACGTGGATCCGCTGCTCGATTTCTTCTTTCCCGTACTGGGCATCGGTGACCGGTCGCTCATTTACGGAAGGTACGATCCCCTGAACAATGAGCTGACAACAACCGGGTACCTGCCTTCCCTCCGGATCGCAAAAAGTATCTGGAGCAATGTGGATCTGTTTT
>JAXGMU010000032.1:0-45681 GCA_040768485.1 Bacteroidales bacterium | reverse complement strand
GCGACAGTTTGGTATAAGCATTCCCCAGCTGCCAGTAAGCGACGGGAACATTATCATCGACGTTGATATATTGTCTGAGAAATTTGATCTCTTCTTCAGGCGTACCAAAAAGAACGGCATGATACCACTCAATCATGTACCTTTCTTTCAGGTGCGCGTGATCTTTCATGGAGTAAGCCTTAATACACCATTTTTTTGCCTCTGCAATTTCTCCCAGGTTACCATAACGCATAGAAAGAAAAATGATTGCAGGAATAAAACTGGAATCGGCATCTACGGTTTTCAAATACCATGATAATGATGCTCTGATATCCCTTTTCTGCAAAGCATCATCGGCTTTGATGAAATATTCAAATGCAACGGGAGAATTGGTGTAGCTGTATGGTCTCAGATCAGGATCAGATTCTCTTACCATTTTTGCGGTTAAAAGAAAGTTCTTTACCTCGTCCGACACCTGGTCAATCATTCCGAAAATTTTGTTTTCATCAGAGTCATCTTCAACCTGAAAAGATTTGATCACCTCCCTGGTTTTTGAATTCACCAACTGGACATTAACGCGGGATATAGTGCCTGCCTGGCTTATAACACCTGATATATAAATCTTCGAGTCAAGTTTCCTGGATATTGAACTTGCTACCATGGGTGTGATTGATGCCCTGTCTGAAATCCCTTTGCTTTTGAGTATAATTTCCACTGCTTCCTTTTCACGTACTGACAGTTCGTCAAAGTTTGAAAGATAACTTATAAGGTTTATCTGGATGCAATCCCATGTTCTGTTATCGGTTAGATTGTCAAAGGGCATTACCACAACCGGTATCCTTCCGTCAGATGACCTCACATCATCGAGTGAAGAACGGTTTGAAAATTTTATGTATATGAAAATGCTAATTCCAATTGCTGATAATAAAAATGAAAGTATCCATGGCCGGTAAATGTTCAGAGATTCATGCAGCGATTTTTTCCGGTAATGCAGCTTAGCTGGTTCTGTAATATTATCACCAGGAGACCCAAATGCTCTTTCCTTAATGACATTCCTTGGCGGATAACCGAAATAATTATGAAAACAGGCACTGAAATAGGCAGGGCTGCTGAATCCTACCGCGTAGGATACTTCTGAAACATTAAATGATTTATCCTGAAGCATCTCGTGAGCCTTCCGGAGCCTTAGTTCACGGATGAACTGATTTCCCGATTTCCCGGCGATCCTGTTAAGTCTTCTGTTTAAGGTAGAAATGCTCAGGCCAGCCTCCCTTGCAAGATCCTTCATCCCGAAATTTTCATCTTTCAGGTTTTTCATAACTATATCCGTCAATACAAGAATAAATGCCTTGTCTCTATTTGGGGTAGTTGGCATTATTTTGTTAATTAACAATCTGTCCGGACAGTTATGTAACTAATTTAGGAAATTGTGAGAACTCCTGCAAGGAAAGTTCATTCAGGATTTTCTACTTATTGATCTGTAAATGAGGGATGATGATGTCCGGTTTGCAGGGTGCCCGGTCCCGGCTTCTATATCAGATGGTTCCTGGCAAATGCTTTAAGGATCCGGATTCATTCATTGAAAAGAATAACTCCTTCTTGAGGGGTTATTCTGCTCTGGCCTGAGTTGGTGTGAATGATCTGCCGGATTTCTCTGCCACAGCTTTTAATTCAAACACACCACCCAATGATCACCCACAAGTTCTATCACTTCAATGAACAGGCTATCGAAGTAGATCTCTTCAGGATTGATGATATGATCAGAATCTGTGCTCATGATCTCCTGCAGCAGCTTCCAGAATTTGTCGAGGTTGTCCATGACGATGTTTCAGGTGTATACGAAATCATCGATAATTGGTTTTACACTTGATGATCTTCCTTGTGGTAACTAAGTACTTTAACCTGATGGTGTCGAAACAGACACCTTCCCGGTAATAAACCATATCGATCCGGTGTGCGTTTAATATATTTGAGGTGATTTCTGTTTTCTGCTTGTCGACTATGCTAAAACGTCATGCATGCTCCTGAGCGGAATGATGATGGAAGCCCAAATGCCCCCGTAACTTAATTGGCAGAGTACCTGACTCTTAATCAGGGAGTTGTGGGTTCGAGTCCCACCGGGGGTACAAAACAGTTTTGCTTACGGTCAGGATGCCGGGAACAACCTGGTATCAATACACGACATTCCATCATGCAGACCGGATACATACACCATGGCATCATTTCAGATAATGCTGCTCTTACAGATGACAGCATTCACATGGATCCTGTACAGTTTATTCAGGATGAATTTTACCATCCACCTGACCAGCTGGGGAACATGGAGATATGGTATGCCGATGTTTATGACCCTCTGAATGATTCGGTATTCGTTGTCCAGTTCACGCTCGGTCCGGATCCATTGAAAAAAGAAACCTTGTTATTGATCAGCTTTTATGCATACACACCGGATCAGGGAGTCACCTCGCTAACGCGTCCGATCTCACTTGATCAATTCGATATCACTGAAAAGCCATACCATGTCACGTTGGGGAAAAGCATGATCAGGTGCCATCAAGATCCCTGCGCTCACAAGAAAGATTATCACATTCAGCTGAACCTGGAACAAATCCATATGGATGTGTCCATAGAACCTGTTGTCAGTTCCTGGCTACCCTTCGGAGAAAAGGTTCCCTTCTATGATCGTGAACGAAAAGGGATCTTTTCCTGGATGCCTTCGATCCCCAGGGGGAAGGTGAACGGTTCGGTGACCATCGGGCAGTCAACTACGAAACTTACGGATGCACACGGATACTATGACCACACATACTGGGAAACAGGTTCACATCGTCCGTTCCATTCAAATCTGCTGTTCTGGGACGACATACTGGTTCGCTGGGATTGGCTGAAGATCATTCACGGTGACATCAAGATTGCATTGAATGAATTCAGTTTCCGCCCATGGCTGAACAGTCGTGAAATAAGTAGCTTTATGGTATGCAAAGACGATTCGATGATGCTGAGCTACAACCATGCCGCCCGGATAAAGCGAACCCATTCCAAACCTGTTCATCCAAAAATAAAAACCGGTGAATTCAGCCTGTCCTGTACCACCAACGACCTGAATCTTAAGATGAAGGTAACTACAACCACCCTTCTGCGATATCAGGATATGCTTGAATACGTTCATCCCGTCTCGCGACCGCTGGTAAGGATGATGTTCGGAAGCCCTGTTGCATCTTATACCCTGGCCCTTGTCGATGTGAATATGACTTTCGGAACAGAAAACATTGTACTTTCCAATGCCACGGCATTCTATGAATCCATGGTTCTTACTACCCGCCCGTCCCGTTTTGAAGACAGGATCAGGAAATTAATTTCACACCGGCTCAGTCGAAGACTTTTAAAACAATAGAATACGAGCAGAAAGTCTCGAGTGTTGTAGCTTTCCCGGAGTATTCATCAGACTGTAACAAGAAAAACTTTCACTCGTAAAACCAATATCAAAAGTTCGTATCTTCACAAAGCCGACAACCCACAAACGATGAAAAAAGCCATTATCACATCCATTGCAACTGCCCTGTTTTTGTTTGTATCATGTGAAAAAGAAGAACAAACCAACACCGGATGGGGTGAGAAAATCAAAGCAGAGCTTGAAATTCTATTCTCCGACATTGATGATCTAGCTTACTGCAAGGTCTTCAATTGTGCCGGGGACAGCTGCTACTGGTCGGGATTCAATGCGGGTGATCCGATGGTGGACTCCCGCCAGATTGAGTATGCTTTCATGGATACCGAGCTGGTGATGATATACAAAAGATATTTGACTGATGAAGGGTACTGGACCCACAGCATGGTGGAGGTGAGATACAATGACGTTGCCACCTATGTTCTGCAATACGCGACTTTTCTCGATGCCATCGGACACGCCACCCGGAAAGCGAATAACGTCCTTATCTTTATGAAGGATGATACAGATCCACCCGTCCTTAACGGGACAGAAGGAGATGCGTCCTGGTAGCTCCAATAGATCTTTTTATTAATCCAGTCATTGATGGCTTTTTATTTTGTTAATCTAAAGGTATCTTTCAAGGATGAAACGCCTGAAAGGCATGGACAGGGAGCTATTTTTCAATAAGCGATTTCTACAGAACTTCATCATTAAAAGGCCTTTACCCGGTTCGATCATCCTGACCATCATCAGTTTCTCCTTCCTGTACCTTTACCGGCCGCTGAATCCCATGGATAATAAAGTCGTTAGCTACGAGTGGGCCATGTTGATTTATTGCCTGGTATGCGGTATGTTCGGATTTACCGCAATCAGTATGCTGAAAAAAACGAAATATTTCTCCGGAACAGATCAGTGGTCACTTCTGAAAGAGCTGATATTTATTTTGTTGGTTATCCTTGGAATGGGGTTTATGGTTTTCCTCGCCGGATTTGTGGTCGAAAGAGGAAGTCCCAACTTCTTTGTTGCCATAAGGGATACTTTCCTGATCGCAATCCTTCCTTTTCTATTCTTCACGCTTGTAAATATCAGCTCCCTGTTTTCCAGGACCCGGTATCAGGATGCGAACGACATGGGACAGGCCGGAGCAGAAGAAACGAGGATCCTCATTAAATCCCAGTTAAGGAGCGAATCATTACGTCTCAATCCGGATGAGCTGTTGTATGCCGAATCTGACGGAAATTATGTCATCTTCCATCTCGCAAAGGAGAATGCCCGGCTGGAGAAAAAAAGCATCCGGAATTCAATCACCAACATAGAAAGACAGCTGAAATCCCATCCCCGGTTTTTCAGAACCCACAGGGCTTTCCTGGTGAATCTTCAGAAAATTGAAAGCAAAGAAGGCAACGTATCTTCGGGATTTCGTTTGAAGTTGAAAAGCACGGACATCAAGATCCCGGTATCCCGGCAGAATACCGACAATTTCATGAAGGAATACAGCCGTTTCTTTTCTTAGCGGGTTCCCATCCATCACAAAAAATTACCATTCATCACATGGGATTACCGCATCGCTTTGCGGTCATCACATTTTCTTGCTATGTATCACATATTCTGGATAATAATCATTCTGGTGCGTAAACTTACCGTTGAATCAGCAACCATTCATTTAATCTGCGCACACGATGAAAGCAATAAAATCCCACCGTCTCATCCTCATTTTTACAATGTTTGTTGTTATCGGCGGCACTGCGCTGAACGGACAAAAAATTCAGGAGATCTCAGGTGTACTGGAAGATCAGGCAGGCAAGCAGCCTGTCACCTACGCGACCGTCTCCATTTACGATGCAAACGATTCGGTATTTATCACGGGTACCCTGAGTGATCCCGAAGGAATATTCCACCTGAAAACTGATTTCACAGGAGAAGCATTTCTGAAAATCAGTTTTGTGGGGTATAAACCATTCCTGATGGATATAGAGATGAACGCAAACGAAAAAATTGATGCCGGCACGATTTCCCTCGAAGAAGATTCCTACCTGATCGGCGAAGCTGTGATTACGGGCAACCGCATCAAGGCGAACGATGAAGCGGATAAGACAACCTACCTGGTGAACAGGAAAATATACGGTGTATCCAATACAGGCCTCGATGTACTGAAGCATATCCCCGGCGTTCAGGTAGATCTGACGCGGAATGTGTACCTGGAAGGCAGTCCCGATATCCTGATCCTGGTAAACGGGATTGAGCGGGACAGGAATTTCATCCAGCAACTGGGTTCGGACATGATCGACAAAGTGGAAATCATGCCCATCCCATCCTCCAGGTACGATGCGGATATTTCCGGTGTGATCAATGTGATACTGAAGAAGGATAAAAAGGCCGGGATGAACGGACAGCTGTATACGGATCTCCCGGTTCGCAGATCAGAGATATACAGTTTCCCGATGTACAGCGTGAACCTCAGTTATAAAAACTTCAATGGATTTACTTCCTGCAATGGGGACATTCGTTATTTCGATATGCATGAAGGGTACGAGCGGAAATGGCCCAACCATGAAGATTTCACCGAAATCGAAAAATCCAATTCATTCCGGCAAAAAGACCGGTCGCTCCGATTTCATTACGGATTCGATTATTTTATCAACGAAAAGAACCTGGTCAATTTTTATGGCTACCGCAATCCGGCCAGATACGGAGATGCAGGTGACTTGCGATTGCGAACCTGGAATCCGGATGATCTGACAGGTGACTGGAACGCCAATAAATACGACGTGGATATTACAGACATTTCCTATTATTCCCTGTACTACAAGCATCAATTCAAAAAGCCAGGGCAGGCGATCAGCTGCGATATGAATTACTTTAATTATCAATCAGACAGAATACTGAGCTATGAGGGGATCACCCTCTCCGGAAATCAACTGCCCGATAATATTACCGAAACCCGGCCGGTGCAATCAACCATGCGGGTGAAAATTGATTACACGACCAATTTCGGTGAGCATGTGAAACTCGATGCCGGGATGAAAACCGAATATTCCCTTCGCAAAAATCAACTGCTTCCTGAATTATTGCACCAGGAAGAAATCTACGCCCTGTATACCTCGCTGAAATACGATGTTTCCCGGTGGAACCTGAACGGGGGACTACGGGCCGAAAGATCTGTCGCCCGACCGGGCGAAAACGATCCGGATGAGAACATAGCATTTCTGCCCCATTCGGTGGTCAGTTTTTCCATCAATTCCAAACAACAGGTAAAGTTGTCATACCGCAGGCAGATCAGGCGTCCCAAGATCAATCACCTGGATCCGTACAGTTACAACGAGGATCCCTTCACTGCATTTACCGGGAATCCCTGTTTGGATCCGGAAATGCAGGACAGGCTCTATCTAGATTATTCCATTCGCATCCGGGATCAGTATCTGTCGCACCGCCTGTTCTACACGCATATTTCAGACGCCATCCAGAGACTTTCATACATGAACGGACAGGTAATGGAAACAGAAGTGCACAACCTGGGCGACCTGAACTTTCTCGGATACCAGCTTTCGGGATCCGTATCTCCCCATCAGAAGATCAACGTGAATACGAACATGAAGTTATTTGTTGTTCAAACTTTCCCCGGCAGGTTGGCCTCCTCCCGCGGGATTGAAGAAAAAATACAGGTTGGATTCGAGCTGGGACTCTCTGCCATTGCTGCGTTCAGGCACGACATCAATCTATCCCTACTTCTGAATTACAATTCTGCCGTGTATGACATACAGCACAGGATAACGAAAGCACCGCTCTATTTCATACAGCTGGATAAAACCTTTAAAAAGAAACTGAAAATAGGCATCATGGCCTGTCTCCCTTTCATCAAAACATTTAATGACAGCAGGGTCCTGACAGCCAGCGCCGGCATGCAGAACCTCACAGGCAGGGACATCCGCCTGAGCACGTTTCCATTGATGTTGAACATCGGTTACCGGTTCAATTCCGGGAAAGTGGCAAAACAAATAGAAAGGGACAAAGATCTGATCGAACCTGTTGAAAGGGAGGGGTTGTAACGCTGTGGCATCAGGAAAAAACAAAAGCTCACGATCGCTGTTAACTGGATATGAAAAATCTGAATTGGATAGCCGGAAGCATCAGGGTGATTCTGCTGTGTTTTGTCCTCTTTTTGTCCGTTCCTGTTTTCTCCCAGGATGCCTACAGCAACTACTACTCCCGGAGTTTGAAGATCAACAACACCGGCATGGTGGTACTGGGTTCCTGGGCCATTCTCAACATCTCCACAGGCGCTTACGGATGGAGCAGGTACACCGGTCAGAGCAAGTATTTCCACCAGATGAACCTGTTCTGGAACGTGGTCAATCTTTCCATTGCCGGCATTGCACTCTATGGCAATGCCCATACCGATTACAGCATGTGGGAACAGGGGATGTTCCTGGAGAAACATCTGAAAACACAAAACCTGTTCCTGATCAATGCCGGCCTGGACATCGGCTATATGGGAGGGGGGCTTCTTCTGCGTCATTTGTCGGAAAGATACCCGAACAACAGCGACCGGCTGAAGGGATACGGGAACTCGGTGATCCTGCAGGGAGCCTTCCTGTTTGTTTTTGACCTGGTGATGTACGGCCTGCAGCGCAATCACCGCGGTCAGTTCCTGGACCAGTTGTCCCTCCTGCCCATGAACGATGGATGGGGACTGGCGCTTCAGGTCACATTTTAGAACCATATGCCATTCCACACCTTCATATTCAGGGGATTGCACAGGAATAATCCAGGCGCATAAAACAACTTATCCGATGTCCGTATACCAGTTACATGCCGAACAGATCATCCCGGCCACCATGGAAGAGGTGTGGGATTTTATTTCCTCACCCGGGAACCTTACTGAAATCACTCCCCCTTACATGGGTTTTGAAGTAACCTCTGGCAAACTTCCCGAAAAAATGTACCCCGGAATGATCATTACCTATCATGTGCGCCCTTTGCTGGGGATCCGGATGAGATGGGTGACCGAGATTACCCATGTGGAACCCATGAGATATTTCGTGGATGAGCAGCGTGTGGGCCCCTATTCCCTCTGGCACCATGAGCACTGGATCGAACCAGTCAGGGACGGTGTTTTGATGCGCGATCTGGTTACCTACCGGCTTCCGCTGGGATTGCTGGGGAGACTGGCACACCGGTTCGTCGTGAAGAAGAAGCTGGAGGGGATATTCGAATACAGGAAAAAAGCCCTCAAAAAGATATACGGGAAAAGTGTTCCCTCACCAGCTTTTTGAGGATCATCCCGCGCAAAAAGAAACCAGTACCAGGGAAAATTCCCGGAGAATGTACCTCAAATAAAGGATGTTTGTCCTAAATTGGGGAGATATTACCAACACCATCTGTCATGGCAAAAACAATTCAATTGAAGCGGGATGAGGTACGCTCAAACTACACCGGTAAAGATTATTATGACCTGGTGATCATCGGGTCGGGTCTCAGCGGACTTTCAACAGGCCTGATGTGGCTCAAAAACACCGAGAATAAAAAGACCCTGATCATTGAAAAGAACAATTATCCGGGAGGATACAGCACTGCCTATGAACGAAAGGGATATGTATTCGAGACCACCCAGCTATTCCCGGATATCGTTGATATTCTGGATTACCTGGGTCTGGAGATCAAATTGAAGCCGTACGAGAAAGACTTCATGCGCAGGCTGGTGGTGGACGGTGACAGGGTGATTGAATACAAGATCCCAGCGGGGGCGGATAATTTCAAAAATTACCTTATTAGCCAGTTCCCGGGAGATGCAGACAAGATCAGGTCCCTGATGGATTATTCGGTCGACATGTTCAGGCAGGTAAGAAAGTTGAAAGCCAATTCCACATTCAGGGATAAATTACTGATCCCTTTCCAGGCTCCCAAAGTGGTTGCCAACCTGAACCGCACCTACTCCGGATTGCTTAATAAATTCGGGATCGGCAATCCCAGGCTCAGGGAGGTGATGGAAACTTTCACTTCTTTCTCCGGTGTGCCGTCAAGCAGGGCATCAGCGATCATGGCCACAGGAGCCATGCTTTCCTCCATGACCCGCTGTTTCAGGCCCTACGGGTATTTTGATGAATATCCTGCAAAAATGGCGCTGCTTTTCCAGGAACGGGGTGGTGAGATCCGTTTTGATTCGAAGGTGGAAAAAATCCTGGTAGAAGGTGGCAAAGCGGTCGGGGTGAAGGTCAGGGGAGATGACGGATCCATCCGGGCTGAAAAGATCATCACCACCATTGATCCCATGGTGGCCATGCGGCAGCTGGTGGGGGATGAACACCTGCCGGCCAAATATGTTGAGCGGCTGGACAACATCATCATGTCGGTTTCATCCATCAATGTGGCTCTGGGACTGGATGACAAGATCGATCTGGCCTCGATGGATCTTGATTATCCGTATAACGTGGTTTCCACGGGACTGGGGACATCCGAAAAATTATTCGAAGGATTCCTGGCCGGAGATAATGCCTTTGACGAATCCTGTTTCCATGCTGCGGTGATCTGTCCCTCGCTGACCACCGGGGCAAAAAATACGATCACCATCCGGTGCACCCCGTTTGCCATGAACCACTGGAAGGAATGGAGGGAAAATGATTACGACAAATACAGGGCGGAAAAGGAAAGGTGGGGTGATTTCTTCATCGGCATTGCGGAAAAATATTTTGTACCCGGACTGAGCAAACATATCGTGGTGAAAGATATTTCAACGCCGGCTACCTATGCCCGCTATTCGGGATCGCCGACCGGGAGCATCTACGATATGGCATCCCTGGTCACCCAGTTCGGGCCAAAACGCCTCCCCATGCAAACGCCCGTAGTAAATCTCTACCAGCCGAAGTTTTCCCACGGCCTGTATGGCACCATGATGAACGGCGTTCAGGTCGTGGACCTGATACTTGAGAGGAAGTTCAATAACGGCAATTCACTTTTTGCACCTGTATCGAAATAATTCCTAACAAAATTATACAAACATTAACTTCAGGATCTTCGGCATCATCCGGCCGAAGGTAAGGTATTCGATCCTGTCGTACTTCTTTTTGCTGACAAGGATTCTATCCACCAGGAATTCGGTGACTTTTTCCACGTCTTCTGCCAGGATCTCCCGGACCTTATTAAACCTGGCCAGTTCTTCCCGATTGCCTTCTTTCATCGGATCCATGATAAAATCTGTTCTGACCATTCCAGGGCTCAGGATTCCGACCTGGATATCCTCTTTCCCCAGTTCCCTGGCAACGGCTTTTGTGAAATAGTTCACCGCCCGCTTTGTTGTTCCGTACACCGATAGCTTTTCCATGATCCTGCCGTCGCTTCCCAGTCCCTCCATGTTGAAAACCTTCCCGAATCCCTGTCGCCTGAAAAACTCAAGAGCGGCCCTGGTCCCCGCCATCATGCCCACGATGTTTACAGAAATAAGTGACTCAATCTCACAATGTTCCAGTTCATGGAAATACCTGTAAGATTGCGGCACCCCGGCATTGTTGATCCAGATATCAATCTTTTGAAACCTGGACACAGCCTTTTCGATGAGGCTTTGGTGGGTGTCCGGAAGCGCCACATCCCCTAAGACACCCTCGGCAAGGAAACCACGGTCTCTGAATTCCTTCAGCCGCTGTGCAAGACGATCTTCGCTTCGGCCATTGATGATCACCTGGTGGCCCCGTTCAAGCAGCTGAAGTGCCATCCCGTGTCCGATGCCCCGGGTACTTCCCGTGATGACAATTGTTTTTCTTTCCATTGCAATACTCAGCGATATCGTTCCCTGTGTTTTCGTTTTACCAGCCTGCTGAAGATAAAAACGATCAGCAGCAGGAATCCTACGGCGATGAACAGCGGTATGACCAGCGACAGCAGGGATCCGCCCACCGCCGCCAGGTTCTCCCCGGTGGCCACCACCGGGTTTCCCGCTCCAAGGGTTGTCTTACTGGACAGGAGCCGGGTCAGTGCACCCCCGCCCTGAATAACGGCTGCTGCACCTCCCCCGACAGCCACACCGGTGATCCATTTGAGCAGTTCACTGTCGACGGGGAGAACGGAAGTAAGCAGCAGGGTGCCGGCGACAATGGCCAGCGGGGTGGTTACCGCATCAAGCAGGTTGTCCACAAAGGGAATGTAGTATGCCACGATCTCAATGATGGTTGCCGTGGCAAAGCAGATGATGGCAGTGTTGGATGAAAGCCACTGGAAACTTTCATTCAATGGCAGTACCCCCGCACGTGCCGCCACGGCAGCCACAAGCATCGGCACTAATACCCTGAATCCGGCGCTGGCTGCCAGTCCGATCCCGATCGCCACTGCTGTAATGATTTCTGCTTCCATCATTCAATAAAATTAAGGTTTATTTCCTTATGAAATATGTGACACACATGAGCTGTTTTTTTGACTGGCCGATATCTACTACACGTTTCTGATACTGCTGTTAAAATGCTGTTAAGCCTGACAAAACTTAGACTTAATCTAAATAAATGTTATAGTTTTATTCCAAATCTGACAATAAAAACAACCAGCCATGAAAAAAACAATTCTAATTATCATTACAGCAGGACTTTTCCTGTTACAGATCAACGCGCAGGATGTATCCATTCCCCAGATCGGCGTGAAAGCGCCATCATTCACTGCGGAATCAACCGAAGGAATCATCAACTTTCCTTCTGACTTCGGTGACAAATGGAAAATCCTGTTCTCCCATCCGAAGGATTTTACACCCGTATGTTCGTCCGAGATTCTCGAGCTGGCCCATGAACAGAAAAGCTTCGAGAAGCTTGGTGCGCAACTCGTAATCGTCTCCACCGATGTCCTTCAGCTTCACCACAGCTGGAAAGAAGCGCTGGAAGAAGTGGACTACCCGGGCAGGGAACCTGTGAATATCAAATTTCCCCTCGTAGCCGACGATGAATACAGGGTGTCAAAACTCTATGGCATGATCCACTCGGCCGAAAGTATGAGTCAGAATATCAGGGGCGTATATTTCATAGATCCGGAGAATACGATCAGATCCATCCAGTTCTACCCGAACGAGGTGGGCAGGAGCGTGGATGAATTGAAAAGGACCCTCCAGGCCCTCCAGCAGACGTATGCAGAGAACAATGTGGTTACCCCGGTCAACTGGCAGCCGGGTGATGACGTTATCATACCGGTCCTTTCAGAAGAAGAAAAGCAGAATCTTGGATTTCCCGGATCCGATTATTACCAGCTGGCCTGGTTCTTGACCTTCAGGAAAGCAAGGTAAATTTTACAGGAAGCACACGGCATTGACTCTTGCAGGCTGTCCGTATCACGGATGGCCTTTTTTACAAAGACAGCAACATGTCTTCGTTGGCCGGATCGGTAAGGATCCGCTCCAGTGCCACGAGCAGGGTGTTGGTATGGTAGGTGGGATCATTCATATCCCAGTTTTCAATCAGGGATGTATCTCCGGTCTTGCTGCGCAGCAATAAAATCTGGCCGTCGATCTCGATCTTGGCCGTGAGGGTGTATTCCCCGTTTCTCGCGCGTGACTTATCGACCCAGTGTAAATGGATATTCTTCGACAGGAGGCTTTCCGGGATGGCTTCTTTCAGTTCCTGATTCGTGATCCCCGGCTGATGGGATGAAATAATCGCCATATTTCTGATTTCAGTCTTGAATCGTTTCCCTAAGTTAAGAAGATTCCGCGGCAAAAAACAACAGGACCGGGGAATAATCATCCTTCACCCGATCGGATTGGTTCGGACGCTGATTTTTTGCCGAAGGCCACATCAAGCCAGAAAGACTTTTTATCAACCTTCAAAAACCTTTTACTGATGAAATCATTTTATGCTTTACTGGTCTTTCTGATGATGATCCCCTTCGTCTCCTGTCAGAAAGAGGAACCTGAAACCGGTACCGGGAAGGGCGCCCTTCACATTAACGTCGGGTTGGATATCCAGGTGGTGGAACGACAGAACCTTCTGAAATCAACCCAGCAGACGGAAGATTTCAAAGTGGTGATCTACAAAGCGGACGGGACCGTGGCGATGACATTTGAAACTGTCATGGAGATGCCGGAGATCATCGAACTTGAAACCGGCGATTACTATGTGGAAGCACATTCCGACAACGACCTTCCGGCTGCCTTCGACAATCCTTATTATTACGGGATTTCGAATCTGTTTACCATCAGCAGCAATGCACAGGAATCGGTGACGGTGACCTGCCAGCTGGCAAATACGATCGTATCGGTGGTCTATTCGGCAAATATCATGGACAATTTTCTTGATTACACGACCACCGTTTCATCGGTGACCGGCTCCCTGGTATTTTCAAAAGGGGAAACCAGGCCGGGTTATTTCCAGACGCTTCCTCTCGAGATCCTGGTGGAGCTGTCATACCAGAAGCTGGACGGAACGCAGGTCACCAAAACACTGTCAGGAAGCATACCGGATCCGCTGGCGAACAGGCATTACGAGATCCATGTGGATGCATCGATCGATGAGGGAATGGCGACTTTTCAGATATTGCTGGATGAGACGGTTGTGCAGGTGGAAATCGTTGAGATCTCTGATGAATCAGGGAACCAGCAGAACGGGGCAGTCGGATATGGCGAGATCCTGATCACAGAGATTATGTATGATCCCTCTGCACTATCCGACACCGAAGGAGAATGGTTTGAAATATACAACAATTCGGGACGGGCGATCAACCTGCAGAACCTGATACTGGCAAGGGACGATGCGAACAGTCACATCATTGCCGATCCCATTGAATTGCCACCGGCAGAATATTTCGTTTTCAGACGGACCGACCTGGCAGTGGATGTGACCAACAGCCATACCTATGGTTCGGATATTACCCTATCCAACACAGGGGCAGTGCTGGCCATTTACAATGAGGGAACGGAAACCGATCCCGGGGCATTGATATTTTCCCTGAACTACGGGGAAACCGGATTCCCGGGTGGCTCGGGAGCATCCATCTCCCTGAACCCGGCTTTGCTCAACACGGCCGACGCAGTCCTTGGCAGCTCCTGGTGCACCTCAACATCTGCCTACAGTACGGGGGACCTTGGCACACCGGGAGTGGTGAATGATCCCTGCCAGTGACAATCACGGGAACGAAGGTTACTTGTACAGGTGCTTCAGGGAATCCATCAGGTTGGACAGCTCGGCAGGAGGTTTATCTGCATGCTTTGAATAGACCATGTAATGAAGTTCATTGATCTCCTCCAGTACCGGCAAATGCTTCTTCCACTTATTGTAGCTGGTGCATGCCAGGAACATGTTCCTTTCCACCTGGAGTCTCTGATTCGCTTGTTCAAGGACCTTCTTTCCTTCAGCGGTGAGCGTCAGCAGTTTTGCACGCCTGTCGTTTTCGTCCGGCAATTCCTGAAGGAGCCCGCCCTCTACCAAACGCCTGATGGTATCCATCCCCGTGGTATATTCCACGATATGGATATTGATCAGGTCTGTTTTTTTGGACCTTTCCATGAAACCCACGGTTGAGAGGAACAGATATTCCAGCCGTGAATTGACAGGAAGTTCTTCAAGATATTTTCGAATGTAAAAATCGTGCAGCCTTGAAATTCTGGAAATGCACTCAAGGAACCTGGATTTTTCGTCAAGGTTTTTAACATAATCGAACTGTCCCGCATATCCGGTCCCCTGTTTGCTTTTTCCATACCGCTTGTTCAATCCGGGTCTTTCTTTGATGCGCGCGATCATCCATTCTGCAAAACCCTCCAGATCAATTTGTTGCGATTCTTCCTGCTCGTATAGGGCCAGCAGATCGATAACGTGTTTGAGAATATGATAACTGCTGTGCATTCCTGTTGTAAAATTTGTTTAAAATTAAGATTATATTTCTTAAATTTACATCGGATACGATATTATTTAAATCGTATCCGATTTTATTTCATGTCATGCACAACTGCGGTCAAGGCCATGTAATGATGAACAGGATACCGTCCAAATTTACAGCCGGCTCCAGGAAGCCGAATAAGTCCATCACCCTTTCGGATTATAACAGGATCATGGACTATATCCAGCATGATCTGGGGAACCAGCAGGTTCCCCCGCATGTGCTTCATAATCTGTATCTGTTCACCTCTTCGAGCAGGAAATTTTATTCATCCGAAATCCCGGAAAACGTCGTTACGATGAATTCGGAAGTGATCCTCCGGCTGGATCATGACCGGAAAGTGAGGATCCGGATCGTCTACCCGGAAAATGTGATGGGCTCCTATGATATCTCCATCTATGATTCAATCGGGCTGGCCTGTCTGGGCGCCACCGAGAATTCCAGTATTGAATTCAGCGATGCGAATGGCAGGAATGTTGCCCTGATTGAAAAAATCGTTTTCCAGCCCGAGAAGGAGAAGCTTTACTACCTGTAAATGAACAAGGATATCACAATTACCGAACTTGATTACGTGCGGCTCCGGAACCTGATCAATACCGAGATGGAAAACAGGACAGCCGAACTGAATAACCTGGAGGTGCTGGATTCAGAGATACAGCGTGCCCGGAAGGTAGATTCCAGGTCGATCACCCCCGAATATGTAACCATGAATTCAATGATTGAGCTTACCGATCTGGGAACGGACAGATCCATGAAACTGAAACTGGTATACCCGAAAGAATCCAATTACCGCGAAGGCAGGATCTCCATACTGTCCCCCCTGGGAAGTGCTTTACTGGGTTACAGGGTCGGGGATACGGTCACATTCGAGGCTCCCGGAGGACCGAGGGAGATCCGGATTGATAAGATATTATACCAGCCCGAAGCCAATGGTGATTTCACCGTGTGATTGTTGTTTTGACAGGTTTGTGTAAATTTACCGGCCGGTCAGCCGATGAATACGATCACATACAGACCCATCGGGGTCATTCATTCCCCTTTCAAGAAACCTGAAGGGACTCCCATCCAGCCCGGATCCGGAAGAAGAGGGGAAGGTACTGTTGAAATATTTCCTGAATTTGCAGAAGGATTGAGCGACCTGGAGGGTTTTTCACACATTGTCCTTGTCTGTCACCTGCACCTGGTCAGCGGGTTCGACTTGCAGGTGATCCCTTTCATGGACGATATCAGACACGGGGTGTTCGCCACACGGAGTCCGCGCAGGCCCAATCCTATCGGCATCTCTGTGGTAAGGCTCGAGGGCATGGACGAAAACATACTCAGGGTCAGCGATCTGGATATGGTGGACGGAACACCGCTGCTGGATCTGAAGCCACATGTTCCAGGATTCGATTCCGGGGATGCGGTGCGGATCGGCTGGCTGGAGAAACACATCCAGAAGCTACGGGAAACCAAAGACGACGGAAGATTTACCAAGTAACCCTGACAACCATCATCTCATGAAAAAATTTTATGCCCTGACAAACCTGCTGGTGATCGTTGCGGTCATCGCCTGGAACTATGCGGCCAATACAGGAATGATCAACGGAAATTCTGTGGGTTCCGTAAGTGACCAGCTTTACAATCTATTTACCCCTGCCGGATACGCTTTTTCGATCTGGGGACTGATTTACCTTGGACTGGTGGCCCACGGAATTTACCAGGTAAAAAAGGCCTTTTTCGACAAAAAGGACGACGATTTCATTCTCCGGATCGGTCCCTGGCTCATCATCGCCAACCTGGCCAATTCGGCTTGGATCTGGTTCTGGCTCAACGAGAACACTGGGATCTCCGTGCTGATGATCATGCTGATCCTGGTATCCCTCCTGCTGATCGTTATCAGGTTGAACATGGCCCGGGTGGCGGCTCCCGGTTCCCTGGCAATTTGGACCTGGTGGCCCATCAGCCTGTACAGCGGTTGGATCACGGTGGCCACCGTGGCAAATGTATCGGCTTACCTTGCAAAGACCGGCTGGGAAGCCCTGTTCACTGAAACCACCTGGACAGTCATCATGATCGCAGTGGCCGCCATCATTAACCTGCTGGTGGTCTATACGAGGAAGATGAAAATATTTGCAGCTGTCGGGGTCTGGGCGATCCTGGCAATTTCGGTCAGGCACTGGGGCGACATCCCGGTACTGCAATGGACCGCATTTGTCTGCGCCGTCCTGCTCTCACTGGCAATACTGTTCCAGGCATTCCGGCGAAAAACCGCGAATTGATCATTACAGCAGACGGGAGCGGTCGGAAGTTGACGAAACAAAAGAAAAAATATGAGCCCGACCAGGCTTGAACTTCTGAAGGAACTCTCGGACAGGTGGTCCGGAGTGCGGGTGGCTTCAATCAACAAGCTGCCCGTCTCCGGTTCGAACAGGGAGTATTACCGGATCACCACCGGGAAAGGATCGTGCATCGGGGCCATCAGCGAGGACCGGGAGGAAAATGAGGCTTTCATCACCTTCAGCAGGCATTTCAGGGCAAAAGGGCTGAACGTTCCTGAAATATACCTGACCGACCTGGACCGCCATGCCTATCTGCAGGAGGACCTGGGTGACACCACCCTGTTCGATTACCTGATCCTTTCCAGGAAAGATAACCGGTTTCCGCAGGAGCTGATCCGGGTTTACCAGCAGGTATTGCAGGAACTTCCCAGGTTCCAGGTCACCGCCGCAGCCGATCTGGATTACGGTGTCTGTTATCCCCGACCGGCGTTCGACAGGCAAAGCATGCAGTGGGACCTGAGCTATTTCAAATACTATTTTCTGAAACTGGCCGACATTCCCTTCAATGAACAAAGGTTAGAGGATGATTTCAACAGGCTCATTGACTACCTGCTGGACCGGGACACCGGTTATTTCCTTTACAGGGATTTCCAGTCCCGCAACATCATGCTGAAAAACGGCACGCCTTACTTTATTGACTACCAGGGCGGCCGCCGTGGTGCCCTGCAGTATGACGTAGCCTCCCTGCTGTTTGATTCCAAGGCAGACATCCCCTACGAGATCAGGGAGTCCCTGCTGGATTATTACATGGAGGTCCTGAACAACTTCACAAGCGTGGACCGGGAAGAATTCCGGAGGTCATACTACGCCTATGTTTTGATCCGGATGATGCAGGCCATGGGAGCCTATGGTTTCAGGGGATTCTATGAGAAAAAGACCCAGTTCCTGCAGAGCATCCCTTATGCCCTGAAAGACCTGCGATGGATCCTGGAAAATGTGGCTCTTCCGCTGCAGATCCCTTCCCTTGAGGAAGTGTATCACAGGCTGCTCAGCTCACGAAAGCTGAAGCGGTTCAAGGCAAAGGAAGAGCGGAAGTCCAGCCTGACGGTTTTCATCAACAGTTTCAGCTACCTGCAAGGCATCCCCGGGGATCCTGGCGGGAACGGGGGAGGCTATGTATTTGACTGCAGGGCGATCAGCAATCCCGGCAGGATAGACGCGCTCAGTTCGATGACGGGAAAAGACAAGCCCGTGATCGATTTTATGAATCAGCAACACGATGTGCATGAATTCCTGAGCAATGTGTTTGCGCTGGTGGACCTGTCGGTCAGTAATTACGAAGAGCGCAATTTCACCCGCCTGATGGTGAGTTTCGGCTGCACCGGCGGACAGCACCGCTCGGTTTACTGTGCCGAGAGGCTGGCCGAACACCTCCGGGAGAGCCGGTCGGTCCGGGTGGTCCTGTGGCACCGGGAGCAGGACTGATCAGTATGCCGAACGGAAATCGTACTTCCCGCTTCCCACCTCATACACCGCATATCCATCTTCCATCCGGAGGAAGTTGATCCCGGGGACCTTCCCTGCATGACTGCCGCTTTCGAAAACTCCTTCAGGGTCTTTCGCGGGAACGAATACCGTAGCCTGGCAGCTGACCGGGACAATGATCTCCATGCGGAGTTCATGATTCCTGTTCCTCCAGGTAATACCAGCATTGCCGTAGGAGGTCAGGTTGGTATAGGTGACCCGTTCAAGCGATTTCACAGGTCCGGGTCTGAAGATGATGTGGCGGTAACCGGGCTGGTCCGGATCGGCCTGCATCCCCGCCAGGTTCCTGTAGAACCAGACCAGTCCTCCCCCGAACATGGGATGGTTATGGGATCCTCCTTCATCCCACCGCTCTCGTGTGGTGGTGGATCCCAGTTCGATCCAACGTCCGAAGGAGGGTTCCGTTGTTTGAGCCATTGCTCCGAATGCCAGGTCCTGCATCCCGGTCTCCGATAATACCTCAAAGAAAAACCTGGTCCCGAAGATCCCCGTATCCAGGTGGCCCCCGTTCGCCATGGTGTTCTCTTTCAGTGCAGCCACAACCCTGTCATACCGGTCGTCCGGCACCCCCATTCTGAGCGCCAGGATATTCCCCCCGCCATTCCCGTAGGTACCGTTCTCCTCATCATAGAACTTTTTATGGAATGCCTGCCAGGTAGCAGCAGTCAGCGCAGCATATTGCCTGGATTCTTCTTCCCTGCCCAGTATCTCTGCCGTGCTTGCCGTAATCCCGGCGCAGGACCACAGGTAAAAGGTATGGACCATGGCATCGGGGATGGTTTCACCGGGGGCCACCCATTCACCCAGGTTAAACCATTTCAGGGGCTTCCCGTCCCTTCCTGTCCGCTGCGAATGCATGATTCCTTCTTCATTGACCCATGTCTGCATATACCCCAGGTACCCTTTCATTCCCGCATAGGTATTCTCAATCATGTCCACAACACCATAATGCACATAGAAGTGCCAGGGAATGATGCAGATGGCAGCACCCCACGCCGGACCGCCCCCGCAACCCGGCTGCCATGGCGCTCCATTTGGCACATAGCCTGTACTCACGATCTGTGCGTCCAGCATGTCCTGCACCCATTTTTGGTAGAAATTCCGCGCATCATAATTGTGCATCACTGTGATACTCGTCACCTGTCCGTCACCTGTATATGGCGATCGCTCCCGGTGGGGGCAATCGCTGGCGATCCCCCCGTGCATGTTATCGGTCTGGCTCCTTCGCCAGATGGTATTGATCCTGTTGAAAAGGGTATCGGAGGTCTCAAAAATGGCAGATGGCTCGATGAAGGTGTTCACCGCCTCCGCCGTCACGTCTCCCGGTTTCAGCTCACCCGGCCAGTTGATGATTTCCACTCCGCTGAATACAAACCAGTTGAACCTGGGCGCATAGGTTTCCGTTCCATTCCCCCCGCAGATATAGGTATTGTCGCCGGAATATTCATTGCCATTGAACCTGATCTGGATGCGATGGCCTGCAGGTCCTTCCACCCGGTTCAGCCTGACCCATCCGGATATCTCCACCCCGAAATCAACAGCGTAGTGTCCGCTGCCCAGTCTGGTGACCGATACCGGTATCAGCCTTTCCGTGACCCGGTCAGGATGCGCCGTATGTGCCACCAGTTTTCCCCGGGGAGCTTTTCTCAGGACAACCGGTTCCCACTCCGAATCGTCAAACCGGTGCGTGCACCATCCGGGCTGTTCCTCCCTGGCGTCATATACTTCTCCGTAGTAGACCATATCCATGAGAACAGGGCTCCTGGAGGCTTTCCACGATCCGTCGCTGGCGATCACCGATTCGGTACCGTCCGTCCAGGTAATGTGCAGCTGGCAGATGAAGCGGGGAGAACCGTATCCTTCGGCCCAGAATTTGGCCGGGTTATAGAATCCGTTCCCCAGGATGCCGCCGATCACATTCTTGCCCGGACGCAGCATTTCCTTCACGTCATATGCCAGGTACATGATCCTGTACCCGCTGAAGTCATCCGGCAACGGGATGGGGGCCGAGGGTAGCCGGGGACGTTCCCCGTAATTGGTCTGGTTGGGCACCAGCACATCTTCCCCCACCCTGCTCCCGTTCATATATAGCTCGAAATAGCCCAGTCCGGTAACATAGGCGACCGCCCGTTCCACTTCCTTTTCCACGCGGAATTCCTTTCTGAGCAACGGGGCCGGGGGACCGAATTCTTCCGGCCTGGCACCGGGTCCCCCGCCGGGCTTTGGAAGGGGGTCCTCCCCCTGCCAGGGAGCGCCGATCCACTGCGCCTTCCAGTCGCCCTCCTCCAGCAGGCCCATGCTCCAGCGGCCGGGTTCACTCCAATCCGAAACGATCCCGTCACGGTCCCAGACCCGCACCTGCCACCAGCACTCCTGCCTGGATTCCAGTGGTGTTCCTCCATACCTGATCCGAATGGATTCCCCCGACAGTTTCTTTCCGCTGTCCCACAAATCAGGCCTATCCAGCTTCTCCCTTGAACCGGCCACCCGCACCTGCCAGGCAGTCTGCAGTTGTCCCCTTTCCCCTTCATCCGCCATATTGATCCAGGATAACCTGGGTTGCGACACATCCACCACGGAGGGATTTTCCAGGTATTCGCAGGTAAGCCTGACCGGTCTGATCTTTGCCGCGGCATAAGCGGTGCATATCAACATGATCGCGGTCAGTAACAGGGTCCTTTGTATCATATGATAATCATTAGCTCCACTGCCTGTCCCACGAGCGCAACTGGTTCCACTCATCGGTTGGTGGGAAGAATTCCTCTCCCCTGCGCAGGTGCTCCTTCACGGCTTCTTCATTCAATTCCAATCCCACTCCCGGTTTCTCGGGGACCTCCACATACCCGTCCTTCACCAATGGTTTGTCCAGACCGGTGACCAGGTCTTCCCACCAGGGGTTGTCCACCGAATGATGTTCCAGGGCTATGAAATTTTCTGTGGCTGCTGCCGTATGCACGCAACCGATGAAAGTGATGGGCGAGGAGGCGTGGTGAAGGGCCATGGCAATGCCATGTTCCTCGGCGAAATCCCCGATGCGTTTGGTCTCCAGGTATCCCCCTGCCGTGACCGGGTCCGGTTGCACGATATCCACCGCGCGGTTTTCAATAAGATCCCTGAAACCTTCCTTCAGGTAAATATCCTCCCCTGTCAGCGTGGGCACATCAATGGCCCTGGAAATCTCTTTCCACTGGTCGGTGTACTGCCAGGGGATCAGGTCTTCCAGCCACGCAATATTATACGGTTCAAATGCCTTTCCCAGCCTGATCATGCTGTTCACCCCCATATGACCCACGTGGTCGATCCCCACCGGTACCTCCCAACCGATCGCCTGCCTCATGGCTTCCAGGTACTTCACCATTTCCGTTATCCCTTTCTCGGTGATCTGCACCCTGGTGAACGGATGCATGGTGGATCCGTAGGTGCCCCGGTGCTGATCCCAGCCCCTTAATTCGTCCCATGGTTCAGTGTTGGTGAGGGTTCCTGGAATATCCCTGATCAGCCCGATCCCGATATCCATCTTCATGATGGTATAGCCCTGTTCCAGCCTGCCTCTCATCTTTTCAGCAAATAGCTGCGGGTCTCTTACGGTGGGTGTATCCACGTAGATCCGCACCCTGTCCCTGTATTTCCCCCCAAGCAGCTGGTAAAGCGGGACACCATACACCTTGCCGGTGAGGTCCCAGAGGGCCATTTCCACCCCGGAAACGCCGCCTCCCTGACGACCATGGTCACCGAACTGCCTGATGATCTTGAAGATCTTTTCCACGTTGCATGGATTCTGACCGAGTATCCGGCTTTTCAGCATCAGTGCATACCGCGGATCGGCCCCGTCCCGCACATCTCCGAGTCCGTAAACATCCTGGTTCGTAAATATCTTCACGATGGGGACATTACCCACCGTGGCGATGCGCATGTCGGTGATCTCCAGGTCAGAAGGGCCCGAATAACGGTTCACTCCCCCCGTGAGAGCCTCGATCTGTTCCTCCAGGGGCGCCCTGAGAAGCAATCCCAGGCCCAGTCCGCCCAGTCCGGCCTTCTTCAAAAACGATCTGCGGTTGCTGGCATCGCTTTTCGTCTTTGGAATAAAGGATCTTCTGTTTTCCATTTGAATTGAGTTTTTCAATGCTTAGTTTTGAGCATACAAATTATTAAATTAGTTCATATCTCTCCTTACTCATGGCATGAAGAAAACAATTTATAAGATCCTGCTGGGCATTTCCGGTCTGATGCTAGTACTGTTTTTTGCTTCCGTCCTGTTCAGCTGGACAGGTCTGCCCGGTCCCTTTCTCATTGCCTTCTTCACATTCCTGGCCTTCGGGGTCAGGGGAAATGCTTTCTTCAGGAGTTTCTCCTACACCATTATGATCTTTGCCGCAGTGTCCATCTCTATGTTCTATCCCCGGCTCTTCATTCAGTGGGGAGATTTCAGGCTGGAGGCGGCCATTGTTCCCCTGCTGCAGATCATCATGTTCGGGATGGGATCGCAGATGAGCTTCAGGGATTTTGCCGGGGTCGTGAAAATGCCGAAGGGGGTGCTCGTGGGGCTCACCTGTCAGTTCACCATCATGCCGGTGGTGGGATTTGCCATCGCTTCCACGTTCGGATTCCCACCCGAGATCGCCGCCGGTATCATCCTGGTGGGAGCCTCTCCTTCAGGACTGGCCTCCAATGTGATGTCATTTATAGCGAAAGCGAACCTGGCCCTGTCCGTCACCCTGACGGCAGTGGCCACCATGCTTGCCCCCCTGATCACTCCTTCCCTGATGAAGCTGCTGGCGGGCCAGTTTATCGCTGTGGATTTCTGGGACATGATGCTGGGAATCATCAACATCGTAATCCTTCCCATCGTGGCCGGACTCATGTTCAATGCGGCGGCCTATGGCAGAGATACCAGGAGAAGCATGTTCATCCAGGCACTGGTGTACTTTCTGATCATTACAGGCAAGAACATCATTCTTTACCGTACGGCCGGGGTGGATACAGGAGAAGCCCTGATCCAGCTGCTGAAAGATTTAGGCTGGTTCCTGGCCCTTCCCGTGGCGGGAGCCCTGGCATTCAATTACCTTGCCAGGGGCAGCAAGAATTACCTGGACAGGGCCATGGCCTTCCTTTCCATGACGGGTATCGGTGTGATCATTGTGGTGATCACCGCGGCTGGAAGGGACAGCCTGCTCGATATCGGGTTTTTGCTGATCCTGGCGTGCCTGTTGCACAACTGTACGGGCTATCTGCTGGGTTACTGGATCTGCCGGCTGGCAGGCATGGATGAAAGATCCTGCAGGACCATCGGACTGGAGGTGGGGATGCAGAACGGGGGACTGGCTTCCGGGATTGCCATGCAGATGGGAAAGGTGGCCACCATCGGACTGGCACCGGCGGTATTCGGACCCATGATGAACATCACCGGATCGTCGCTTGCCACATGGTGGAGGGGGAAGCCCGCCAATGGAAGCACCTCTGAACCTGGAATTCCAGGACCCGTTGCCGCTGAGTAACAGTTTATATTTGGATTTGCGTAAATTATTAAACCTGTCATTTCAAAACCATGCAAAAGAAGCTGATCATCGCTGCGATCCTGGGGACCGCATTCATAACGGAAATATGCTGCCAGTTCTTCGACACAAGGGAAGAACTGGTCTACTACACGCAGGAGTGGGAAGGGGAACGGTTTGAGGACGGACGCCCGCGGGTCCCGGACGAGATCCTGGAAAGAATGAAAAAGGTATCTATCGAGGAAGCCTGGGGGATCCTTCGTTCCCGGGGATACAATAACCAGTTCGAAGGGGACTGGGTGATCCTTCATGAGGAAGAGCCTGTGGTGGGACGGGCACTCACTGCCCTCTACATGCCCAGGAGGCCCGGACTGATGGACAACCTTACGGAGAAAGGACAGCAGCAGGGCCGCATGGGCGCCATGAATTCCTGGCCCATCGATGTACTGCAGCAGGGCGACGTGTACGTGGCGGATGGATTCGGGAAAGTGGTGGACGGGACACTCATCGGCGACAACCTGGGGAACGCCATTTACACCAATTCAGGGAACGGGGTGGTATTCAACGGGGGATCCAGGGATATGGAAGGTCTGTCAGAGATTGAAGGTTTCAATGCGTTTGTAAAGGGTTTTGATCCCTCCTACCTGATGGAGAGCATGCTGATGGGGATCAATGTTCCCATCCGCATTGGTAGGGCTACGGTCCTCCCGGGAGACGTGGTGCTGGCCAAGAAGACCGGGGTGCTGTTCATTCCGGCCCACTTGGCAGAAGAGGTGGTGGTCCGGGCCGAGTTCATCATGCTCAGGGACATGTTCGGACATGAGATGTTGAAGAAAGGGATCTATACACCGGGACAGATTGACGGCCGGTGGACAGATGAGATCAGATCCGCATTCCTGGAATGGGTGGATCGCAATCCCGAAGGCCTGCCCATGACACGGGAAGCACTGGACGAATATCTGAAGGACCGCACCTGGTAATCCTGTATGAAACCATTTGGGAAGATTTTTCGTCCTTATAACAACCCGGACAGAATTCCGTTGTTATACCAAATGTATACTCATGAAAGCCATGTTCCATTTAAAAAATCTTGCAGCTCTTCTGCTGGTGGTTGTTTTTTCCGGGATGATCCTCGCCCAGGAACCGGCAACAGCAGAACAGCTCCAGCCCGCAAAGATCTTTGTCGTCATCAAGAATGATGGTGCCCGCTTCATCGGTCCCATCGTTTCCCAGGATGAAAGGGAGGTGATCATGGATACAGAAACCATCGGCCGGGTGGCCATTCCAAGGCATGAGATCAGGGAGATCAGGGAAGCGGACCCCGGCGACCTCAGTCAGGGACCGGAAACGGGGACCGGAATGTTTTCATCCAGGCATTTTGTATCCACCAATGCCCTGCCCCTGAAAAAAGGGGATCATTTTGCCGCCCTCAACCTCTACGGGCCCGAGGCATATTTCACCCTTGCCGATCATTTCACCCTGGGAGGGATCACCACCTGGATCGGCGTCCCCATTGTCGCCTCGCTGAAATACACCTTTCACGTTGGTCCCAACCTGCACCTGGGACTGGGCCTTTACGGGGGGACCCTCAGCTGGGTCAGTTTCAAATCGGTCGGGGGACTCGCATACGGAACCGTCACGGTCGGTAACTACCGGAACAACATCTCCCTTTCGGCCGGATATGCGGGGGTGACCAACGGGGAGGATTCTTCCGCCAGCGAACCATTGCTCTCCGTGGGGGGTATGGTGCGGCTCGGAAAAACAGTCTCCCTTGTGGGCGACTCCTTCATCTATGCCGGGGAGAATCCCGTGGCACTCGTGATGCCGGGGCTGAGGTTTTCCCGCAACGAAAGAAGGGCATTTCAGTTCGGACTAGCCGGGATCATCTTTGAAGGGAACGCCATTCCGTTCCCCATACCGGTGGTCGGATGGTTCATCAGGATCTGATCCCATGACTTCTGTCGAGATCCCCAGGAAAAACATCACCCTTGCCGGGCTGCGGAATGCTTTCAGACTGTACAGTTACATCAAACCGTACCGGGTCATTTATTTTCTCGGGCTTTTTTTCCTCTTCGGGTCGAGCCTGGCCAACCTGGCCTTTCCCAAGCTGCTCGGAGACCTGGTGAACTCGGGTAATGAAGGGAACCTGGGAGCGGACCTCGACCGGCTGGCGCTGATGCTTGCCGGGCTTCTACTGGTGCAGGCGCTGTTTTCCTATTTCAGGACCATCCTGTTTGTCAATGTGACAGAGAAATCATTGGCCGACCTGCGCCGGGACACCTACAACCACATGATCCGGCTTCCCGTCAGTTTCTTTGACCGGAAGAGGGTGGGGGAACTGAACAGCCGCATCTCCTCCGACATCTCGCTTCTGCAGGAGACCATGACCACCACCCTGGCGGAGTTCATCAGTCATGTGATCATCATCCTGGGAGGCATTGCCCTGCTGGTGGTCACCTCCTTCAAGCTCACCCTTTTCATGCTGGCGATCCTTCCCGGGGTGGTCCTGCTGGCATTTTTCTTCGGACGCTATATTCGAAGGTTCTCCAGGGAAGCCCAGCGCGAAGTGGCCCGGTCGAATACGATCGTGGAAGAAACCCTGCAGGGGATCCAGAGCGTGAAAGCCTACACCAATGAATTTCTGGAGATGGTCCGCTACAGGGACCGGACGGAAGAGATCGCAAAAATCGGGATCCGCGGAGGAAAGTACAGGGCTGCATTTTCATCCTTTCTGATCCTCGGATTGCTCGGCGCCCTGGTGGCGGTCATCTGGAGGGGATCGTCCCTGATGGCCCGCGGATATATTGATGCGGGCGACCTGTTTGCCTTTGTGCTCTACTCGGGCTTTATCGCGGGAAACCTGGGGGGGATCGCGGCTGTATTCACGAGGATCCAGCGTTTCCTGGGGGCCACGGAAGATCTGTTCGAACTGTTTGAGGAAAAAGTGGAGGAACTGACCGAAGAAAAATCAATCGAGCCGCAGTTCCGTCTTCACGGGAATATCTCATTCAGGGACCTTACATTTGTCTATCCCTCCCGCCCCGATGAAACCGTGCTCGATCAGATCACCCTGGATATCAAAGCCAACCAGGTGGTGGCACTGGTCGGCGCCTCGGGTGCGGGGAAGACCACCATCGCTTCATTGCTGCTGAGGCTGCATGAACCGACGGGGGGACAAATCCTGTTTGACGGGAGGGACAGCCCCTCCATTCCGCTCTCCAGCCTGAGAAGACAGATCGCGCTGGTCCCCCAGGACATCTTTCTGTTTGGGGGGACCATCCGGGAGAACATCGCCTACGGAAGGCCCGGAGCAGGCGACGGGGAGATAATGGAGGCTGCCGCACAGGCCAACGCCCTGGAGTTCATCAACCGCTTCCCCGAGAAACTGGACACCATCGTGGGGGAAAGGGGGACGCAGTTGTCGGGGGGACAGCGTCAACGGGTGGCCATCGCACGGGCCCTGCTGAAGGACCCGGCCATCCTGATCCTGGATGAAGCCACCTCTTCCCTTGACTCGGAGTCGGAAAGGCTGGTCCAGGAAGCCCTCGACCGGTTGATGTCAGGGCGGACATCCATCGTGATCGCGCACCGGCTGAGCACTGTCCGGAACGCAGACCTGATCTTTGTCCTGGACGGAGGGACCCTGGTGGAGAAAGGGACCCATGAAGAGCTGATCCGGATCCCGAACGGAAAATACAGGGGCCTCAGCGAGCTGCAATTCCTCCCGGCCTGACCCCGCGGCACATCTTCTCATAGACAATATCACCCTGACAAAACCCGTTGATTCTGAAAAACCTTGTATATTTAACCCCTGTTTTCCAATCCTAAATCAATCCAGATGAAAACCCACCTGATCATCATGATGCTCGCAGCAGGATTGTTTCTGACCTCCTGCGGAAAAAAAGCCCCTGATTTTGTAAACTCAATTCCGGAGGACGCCGTTGCAGTGGTTTCCCTCCACCCCATGGAAATCTACAAGAAAGGCCAGCTAAATACCCTTCAGAATCTGAAAGAAAAGGTAAGGGGAAAAGTATGGGAACAGGTCCTGGAGGATCCGCTGAGCTCCGGGCTGCAGATGGATCAGTATTCATTCGTCTTCATCAGAATGAAGGAGGAAGCCCCGGTGATCGGCGTGGTGGCCGGAATGAAGGACACCGGGAAATTTGAATCCCTCCTGAAAAAGATCGACGAAGAAGCGGGTGAACATTTTGTCAAAACAGACGATTACACCTATGCCCGGCCCGATGAAGAGGGGATCATCGGCTGGAACAAAGAGCGGATGATCGTGCTGGCAACCCCCGATGAAGATGAATTTGAAACTACTTTTCTGACTTCCGCCCTGGACTCCATGTTCCACCCGGTGAAAGAAACATCCATCACGAGCATGGTTGATTTCAGGGATTTCATGGGGGAGATGAAGGACCTCAATGTCTGGGTCTCATCAAGGGATCTGAGAAAGCTGGTGGAAAAGGCGATGAAAAATGACAGTGTGCAGTTCGATCTGCCGGTAGACCTTTCCAACAATTATGCCCGGGCCTACTGTGAATTTGAAGACGGGAAGATGATGGTGACGGCCGAGACCCGGTTCAGCGAGGAGGTGAAAAAGAATTTGGAGGAGGTGCTCGTCATGAAACCTTCCCTGAACAAATCCATGCTGGAAATGGCTCCGGCGGGCGATTTGCTCCTGGCGCTGGCCGGTTCCATGGATCTGAATAAACTGCAGAAGATCGTTAAAAGGTTTCCGGCCGGGGAACTGGGTGAGACCGGGAATAAGGTGGAACAGGTGACGGGACTGCCGCCCCAGGAGCTGCTTGATGCGCTGACGGGTGACTTCGTCATTTCGGTGAACGGGATCAGCCAGCAGAACATGATCCCGCTGGAATTGTACGTCGGCCTCGGGGTTAAAAATGACGTGCTCCAGGAAAAACTGATGGAAAAAGTCGGGGGCACCATACCGGTCGACCGCCAGCAGGATTTCTTTATCATCAATATCCAGGGCAACGAGATCTACAGCGGGATCACGGATGATATCTGGGTGGTCACCAATGCCCGGGGCTACCGCACTGCTATGACGGAGGGGAAGATTGAGAAACCGTTGACGGACTCAAGGTTCAAGGATTTTTCAGGCGGCTCGGTGGGAATGTACATGAACCTGGACGCCTCCGCATATCCGGCCTCCGTCACAAGCATGTTCAGTCAGAATCCAAAGCAGAAGAAATGGCTGGATTATATGGCCGAATCCTTCAGGTACCTGGGCGTGACCGCCGGCAATTATGAGGGAAACGCCATCCTGGAGACCAGCAAGCAGAATGAGAACAGTCTCTATACCATCCTGAAGATGACCGATCTCAACGAGTAGGGAAGTGCCAATGAAGGAATGCAGCCCATGACCATCCGCCTGGATAAACTGATGCCCCTGCCCCTGCTGGAGCAGAACACCCGGGGCTCCGACATCTGGGAAGGGGGCCCGGTGCTGTTCGGGCAGCCGGGGAAATACATCATTCAGGCGCCTTCCGGGAAGGGCAAGACCACCCTGCTTTCGGTCATTTACGGGATCCGGAGCGATTATAGGGGCGGGGTGTTCCTGGACGACACCGACATCCGTTCCTTCTCGCCCTGGCAATGGTCGCAACTACGCAGGAAAAAACTTTCATTCATCTTCCAGGGACTGGAGTTGTTTGACGAGCTTACCGCCATGGAGAACATCCAGCTGAAAAACGCCATGACCGGGTACAAGAGCCGGCAGGAGATCACCGAGATGGCGGAGCACATGGGCATCGCGGATTTTCTTCACAGGAAGACCGGGATCCTGTCCTTCGGACAGCAGCAGCGGGTTGCCATTATCAGGTCGCTTTGCCAGCCCTTCAGCTTTCTCCTGGCCGATGAATGCTTCAGTCACATGGACCGGGAGAACAGCCTGATCGCATACAGGTTGATCAGCCGGGAGTGTGCGCTTCAGCATGCGGGATTGCTGCTCACCTCCCTCCACGAACCGGAGCTGATGGAGGCGGACGAATACCTGAAACTATGAGGTACGTCTTCCGCATATTATGGCAGGACCACAGCCGGGCCCATCTGATCTGGGCTTTTCTGGGGACACTGGCAGGGTTTGTCCTTTTGCTTTCGGGGATCCAGTTCTACCTGGATTTCAAGTCCATCCTGCAGGTGAACAGGGACCTGCTGGATCCGGAGTATATCGTGATCAACAAGAATGTGGGCATCGGCCAGACACTGGGATTGGGCCGGCCCGGGTTTTCGGAGGAGGAGATTGAGGAGATTGCCCGGCAGCCGTTCGCCGAGCGGGTTGCCCCGTTCATCTCCAATGAGTTTCCGGTAAGCGCCTACACAGAAAATGAACGGTTCCCGGACTTCTACACCGAATTGTTCTTTGAGGCCATCCCCGATGAATATGTGGATGTGAAATCGGAAGCATGGAGGTGGGATCCGGAGGCGGGGGTGATCCCCGTGATCATTCCCCAGGACTACCTGAACCTGTACAATTTCGGCTTTGCCCAGAGCCAGGGCCTGCCACAGATCCCCAAAGGAGTCATCTCCATGATCAACTTCAGGATCAGGCTCCGGGGAGAGGGACGGGGAAATTTTGACGATTACCGGGGACGCATTGTGGGATTCAGTAACCGCATCAGCTCCATCCTGGTGCCCCATGACTTCCTCCAGTGGGCCAATGAAAAATACGGCTACTTCACAAAAGCAGAACCTTCCAGGGTGATCATCGAATCCCGCGATCCTACCGATCCGGCCATCATTAAATTCATAGAGGACAAAGGATATGATACCATCCGGGAAAAGCTGAAGAGCAGCCGGCTGAACATCATCCTGAAACTGATCCTCAGTTTCCTGGTGGTCCTCGCCGGGATCATCATCGGCCTTGCTTTCATGGTATTCCTGTTGAGTCTCCAGCTGATGATCAGCCGCTCGGCCCGGAAGATCAGGAGGCTTCATCTGCTCGGGTTCCACTACCGTGAGATCAGCAGGCCCTATATCTATCTGCTGCTGCTCCTGATGGCGGGAGTGACTGCGCTTTCCCTGCTCGCCACAGGCATCCTCACCAGGCATTTTTCAGGAATGGCCGGGGAATGGAGCCTGGAACTCTCCTCCAGGCTTCACGGGATTGTGTTCGGCACCTCGCGGGGGCTGATCACCCTGATATTTATTGCCAATACGGCAGCCATTCTGCTTAGTACCAGGAAACTGTGCAAATAGCAGGATAATTTCAGGGGTTGTTTTTTTAATTGAAATTAATCACTATTTTTGCATCCCCAAATGAATCAAATTTAGACGATGGCGCATCATTTATCGGCAAAAAAACGAATCAGGCAGAACGAATCCAGGCGGCTGAGGAACAAGTATGCCGCGAGGACCACGAGGAATGCCGTGAAAAAACTCCGTCACACCACCGACAAGGCGGTTGCCATGGAAGAGTATCCGAAGGTGGTCTCCATGCTGGACAAACTGGCAAAGAACAACGTGATCCACCATAAAAAAGCCGCCAACCTGAAATCGAAGCTGGCGAATCACCTGAACGACCTGTAATAACCAGGTTTCCTGAAAATATAGCGAGGGAGGCTGTATCAGAAGATACGGCCTCTTTTGCATTATCCCCGCTCGTCGATTAGAACCGGGCGTGTGATCCGGCAGAAATTCTGCTTAACGGCCGGCGATGCCGGCGGTGCCCGGCACATTAACCCAAAAAAAGCATGAACAGATACAGACCAGGGGCTATGAAGAGCTGGGCGGTGGAGGAACGGCCGCGGGAAAAAGTAATGGCCAACGGGATCCAGTTCCTGTCCGACTCGGAACTGGTGGCCATTCTGCTGGGATCGGGGATCCGGAACATGACCGCGGTGGAGCTTGCCAGGCACCTGCTGCGGAGCGCAGGCAACAGCCTTCACGAGCTGGGCAGGCAGTCCCTGTCCGACCTGTTAAAGATCAGGGGAGTGGGACCTGCAAAGGCCATCACCATCCTGGCCGCAATGGAGCTGGGACGCAGGAGGGCGGGCATGCAGCAGGTGGAAAGGATCACCGTGAAATCCAGCCGGACCGTATATGACCTTTTCCATCCCCTGCTGGGAGACCTGGATCATGAGGAATTCTGGCTGCTCATGCTGAACCGGGCAAACAGGGTTCTGGGCAGGTACAAGGTGAGCCAGGGGGGACTGGCAGGGACGGTGATCGATACCAGGATCATCCTGAAAAAGGCCCTGGATCAGCTGGCCTCCTCGATCATCGTCTGCCACAACCACCCCTCGGGGAACAAGCAGCCCAGCGATGCCGATGCCCAGATAACGGAAAAGTTGAAAAAAGCTGCCGATATGATCGAAATAAAACTGCTGGACCATGTAATTATAGCAGATAAATCTTACTTTAGTTTCGCTGATGAAGGACTGATATTATAAGTGGTACAGATTTTCTTAACCGTCATCCTCAGTTCCGTCAAGTTTGCGATGACATTCCCGCTGGTGATCCTGGAATTCCAGTTTGGATTTTTCAAAACCATTTTCTGGACCAATGTGGGAGGAATTGCCGGGATCTACTTTTTTGCCTACCTGTCCCAGATGCTGATCGACTGGTGGAACAGGACCTTCAGGCCAAAAAAACAGGGAAAAGCCGGCAAATCCCGCGAATCCAAAAAAGTCTTCACCAGAAAGAACCGGAGGATCGTACGCATCAAGCAGCGTTACGGACTCATCGGTATTGCCGCCAGCACGCCTTTCCTGCTCTCCATCCCGGTGGGGACATTCCTGGCGGTGCGGTACTACCGCTCCGTGAAGACCAGGTTCATCTACCTGATCGCTTCCAATGTGGTGTGGTCGGTGATCTATGCGGGTTTTTACATGTTCTGGGATGACCTGGTGCTGAAACGGATCTGACCGGTCAGGACAGCGGCCGGACCGCACCCGGGTCCGCGCACTGTTTCAGCATCTCCCTGATGGTGATATTTTTCACGGGATGTACCACCTCCGGTGCGATCTCGGCAAGGGGCAGCAGCACAAACTTCCTGTCCTCCATCCCGGGGTGGGGCAGCTTCAGGTACTGATCGTCCAGGACCAGGTCTCCGAAAAGCAGGAGATCCAGGTCGATGTGCCTGTCAGAGTAATTCCTCCCGGGGGAGTTGGGAGTCATGTCTTCCCATGTGGCTGGTTCCATGACCGTACCGGATTCAGATTCCGCCTCCGTGATGGCAGAGAGGGTCATCTCGCTCCTGCCGGACCTGCCCAGGAACTGCTCGATGGAAAACAATGCACGCATCACCTGGAAAGGATCCTGACAGGTATCCAGAGCCAGGCAGGCGTTGATGAACGTATGACCGCTGGCGTAACCCCAGGGCTCCGACTCGTAAAAACGGGACCGCTCCCTGATGCGTCCCACGCGCAGTCCGATCAGTTTTTCCGCATGCTGCAGACAGCTCATCCTGTCGCCCAGGTTGCTTCCCAGACCCAGATAAATTCGTGTTGGCTTCAGTGTTTTCATCCGCTCAATTCTTCAGGCGAAGATATCCATTATCAGATGCATTTTTAGTAAATTGCGCACTTTCTTTCCAACGTGGGAAGAATCGGCATTCCCCGCAGGAAACTGCGCGGATTCATTCAGTCTAAAATAAACGCATACATCCATGAAACATTTTCTTTCAAGCCTGCTGGCAACCATTGTTGGGATCCTGATCATGACCGTTGTGGTGATCCTGATCTTCGCGGGGATCGTGGCAGCTTCCACATCAAAGGAAGTACCCACCGTCAGGGAGAATACCCTCCTGGTGGCCAAATTCAACACCCCCGTTCCGGACCGCTCGGATAATAATCCGTTTGCACAGTTCATCTCACTGACCCCCGGCCTGGGTGAGCTCATGGGACTTGACCAGATCCTGAACACCCTGGATAAAGCAGCAAAAGATGAGCACATCAAAGGGATCTTCCTGAATCTGAGCGGTGTACCCTCTGGTATCGTGATCATCGAAGAGATCCGGAATGCACTGCTTGACTTCAGGGAGAGCGGAAAATTCATCTATGCCTATGGCGATATGTTCACCCAGGGCAGTTACTATCTGGCCACGGCGGCCGACTCGATCTTCATGACTCCCGAGGGATTGTTCCTGTTCAACGGGCTGTCGGCCGAGGCCACCTTTTACAAAAAAGCCATGGACCGCCTGGGCATCGAAATGCAGGTGATCCGGCACGGATCCTTCAAGAGTGCCAACGAACCCTTTACCAGGGAGAACCTGAGTGATGAAAACCGCGAGCAGATTGAAGCCTATGTGGGAGCCATCTGGGAGAAAATGATTTCCGGGATCTCGGAGAGAAGGAACATCCCCGCCGAAAAACTGAATCAGTTCGCGGATGAGCTGATCAGCCTGGAAAACGGCAAACTGGTGGAATACGGACTGATCGACGGACTGATCTATTATGATGAGATGCTCAGCCTGATGAAAGAAAAGATGGGGCTGGCAGAGGAAAAAGACATTGAATCGGTCAGCATCGGACGCTACAAGGATGTCCCCCTGAAAAAGGAGAAAAAAGAATTCACCAGGGATAAGATCGCGGTGATCTATGCCATGGGAACCGTGGTTTCCGGGGATATGGGTGAAGGGTATATCGGATCGGACCGGATCGCGAAGGCTATCCGCAAAGCCAGGAAGGATAAATCGGTCAAGGCGATCGTATTCCGCGTAAATTCGGGAGGGGGCAGCATGACTGCATCGGATGTGATCTACAGGGAGGCAAAACTGGCCGCCGAAGAAAAGGTCTTCGTGGCCTCCATGGGTGATGTGGCCGCATCGGGAGGATACTACATCGTGGCCCCGGCCGATACCATCCTGGCAAGTCCCGGCACCATCACCGGATCCATCGGGGTGTTTGCCAGCGTGCCCAATTTCCAGGGACTGATGAACGACAAGATCGGCATTACCACGGATGTGGTGAAGACCAACCGGCACGCGGACATGATCTCCGTTTTCAATCCCCTCGACGCGGAGGAAAAGGCGATCCTGCAAAAAAATGTGGATGATGCCTATGAGACATTTCTCAGAGTGGTTTCCGAGGGAAGGAACCTATCAAGGGATGAGGTGGATGCCATCGGAGGCGGAAGGGTATGGTCGGGGAAGGATGCCATCACCATCGGACTGATCGATCTGTTCGGGGGACTGGAAAGATCCATCGAGGTGGCCGCCGGAATGGCCGGACTGGAAACATACAGGATCCAGTCGCTGCCCCTGCTGGAAGATCCCTTTACACTGATCATGAAGCAGCTGACCGGGGATGCCAAAATGCGGATGATCCGCAATGAGCTGGGTGACGGATACAGGTATTATCAGCAGCTGAAGGATGCGGGCAGGATGCAGGGCATCCAGGCCCTGATGCCCTTCTCACTGGAGGTCCGGTAATCAGATGAAGCGAAATAAGAGGCTGAGCTGGAGGATCGTCCTGGTCCCCCTCTCCTGGATCTACGGCCTGGCGGTCTGGATCAGGAACGGCCTCTATTTCACGGGCCTGTTCCGGCGCACCGAATTCAGCATTCCAGTGATCTCTGTGGGAAACATTACCGTGGGCGGAACGGGAAAAACCCCCCACGTGGAATACCTGGTGGAGCTGCTGAAGGACCAATACCGGGTGGCCATCCTCAGCCGGGGATATAAAAGGAAGTCCCGGGGGTTCCGGATGGCTGCGGCGGATTCAACGGCGGATGAGATCGGGGACGAACCGATGCAGATGAAGCAAAGATTTCCAGGGATCACGGTGGCGGTGGACCGCAAACGGGTGCACGGGGTGAAAAAACTGATGGAAGCGGACCCTGCGCTGGATGTGATCCTGCTGGACGATGCCTACCAGCACCTGGCCATTCTTCCGGGGCTGTCCATCCTGCTGATCGATCATTCCCGTCCCCTGCAAGGCGACCGACTGCTTCCCGCCGGGATGTTGCGGGAACCCGCAGGGAACCGGAACCGGGCGCGCATCATCCTGGTGACCCGTTCGCCCGAAAGAATGAAACCCATCGAACGGAGGGAGTACGTGAAAAAAATGGACCTTCCCCTGTCTCAGTACCTTTTCTTCACCACCGTCCGCTACGGCGAGCTGTACCCGGTCTATCCGGATGTGCCGCGAAGGGACAAAAGCTGGTACAGGGAACGGAGATCAGCCGTGCTGCTGGTCACCGGCATTGCCCAACCAAGGCCCGTCAGGAACTATGCCCGGGGCATCACCACCCATATGAAGGAGGTCTGTTACCCCGACCATTACCGGTATACCGCGAAGGACCTGGACAAAATAACCGCCCTCTACAGGGAACTGCATAAAGAGCGGGCCCAGGTGCTGGTCCTCACCACGGAAAAGGATGCCATGCGGCTTCGTGCGCTTGATCCGGACGAAGGGCTCCGGCAGGACATGCATGCGGTGCGCATCCATGTTGATTTCCTCAACGAGGACCGAACGAATTTTGAACAAATCATCACCAGTTATGTTAGCAGCAATAAACGAAGCAGCATCCTTTATCAGAAAAAGGATCAAACAGGAGCCTGAGACGGCGATCATCCTGGGAACCGGTCTGGGGTCCATCGTGGACCGGATCCAGGTGGAAGAAGTGATCGATTACGATGAGATCCCGCATTTCGGGGTTTCATCGGTAAAAAGCCATGCGGGCAAACTCATTTCCGGAAAACTGGGGGACACCTGTGTGCTGGTCATGCAGGGACGGTTCCATTTCTATGAAGGGTACACCCCGCAGCAGATCACCTTCCCGGTCAGGGTCATGAAATTCCTGGGAGTCAAGACCCTGGTGGTGTCCAATGCTTCCGGCGGTCTGAATCCGACCTTCGAGGTGGGGGACATCATGCTGATCAACGACCACATCAACCTCATGCCCAATCCGCTGGTCGGCAAGCATTACCCGGAATTCGGGGACCTGTTTCCCGACATGAGCCAGACCTATGATCCGGAGCTGCTTCAGAAAGCGAAAGCCACCGCTGCAGAACTGGGCATCCCCCTGCGGGAAGGCTGTTATGTGGCCGTTACCGGTCCCACCCTGGAAACCCCCAAAGAATACCAGTATCTGCGGATCATCGGCGGAGATGCCGTGGGCATGTCCACTGTTCCAGAAGCGATCGTGGCACACCAGATGGGGATCCGCATCATGGCCTTCTCGGTCATCACCGACCTGGGTGTGCCGGGAAGGATCATGAAGACCAGTCTCCAGGATGTGATCGATGCCGCCGGGAAGGCCGCCCCGCTGCTGACCAATCTCATCGACAAACTGGTCGCCCGCTGATGGCAGAAGACCGGCACGGATTCCAGCGGGGAAAGATGCTGATCATGGGCGGTGCGCATTTCGTGCACGATGTCTATACCTCTTTCCTGGCCCCCGCGCTTCCGCTGATCATTGAAAAACTGGGGATCAGTTACGGAATGACGGGACTGCTGGCCGTGATCCAGCGGATCCCGTCCCTGTTCAACCCGCTGATCGGGATCATCGCCGAGCGTCCCGTGATGCGTCACATGGTTATCTTCTCCCCGGCCCTCACAGCCCTGTTCATGAGCCTGATCGGCCTGGCCCCCGGGTACATCTTCCTGGCGGTTCTGCTTTTTTTCTCGGGGATCAGCTCCACCTTCTGGCACATCCCCACACCGGTGATGGTCCGCACCTTCGCGGGGACGCGGATCGGGAAGGGAATGAGCTACTACATGGTGGGAGGTGAGCTGGCAAGGACGGCGGGACCGATGGTCATCCTGGGGGTGATCAGCTGGTGGGGACTGGAAGGGACGTGGAAAATGATGCCCTTCGGATTCGTCGCCTCCCTGATCCTCTACCTGAATTTCAGGAATGCCAACTTCGAACACATCTCTTCTCCCCGCCGGCACCTGGAGGGGAGCTACTGGAAGATCTTCCTCAGGTTTTCGGCGGCGTTCATGCTGACCGGGGGATTCACATTTTTCCAGGCCGGCATGAAATCCTCCCTCACCTATTACCTACCCACCTTCCTTACCTCCTCCGGCAGCAGTCTGCACGTGGCCGAGCTGGCCCTTACGGTGATCCAGCTATCGGGTGCCGCGGGGGCACTGTTTGCCGGGACCATCAGCGATCACCTCGGCCGGAACCGGACACTCCTGGTCATCAGCCTGGTCACTCCCCTGCTCACCCTGCTGTTCCTGAGCGTGAAGGGACTCTGGATCTTCCCCGTGCTCCTGCCCCTGGGTTTCTTCCTGTTCGCACCCACCTCCGTGCTGCTTGCAACCGTGCAGGAACTGCGGACGGAAAAGAAAGCCTTTGTGAATTCCATTTACATGACCCTCAACTTTTTCATCAGCGTGATGGTCTATCCCGTAGTGGGCACGATCATCGACCACGCCGGATTCATTCCCACCTTCAGGGCGATCACCCTGGTCGGTTTCGGAGCGGTTGGGGTCGTCCTGCTCACCTGGGGGAAGGTGGACAGGCTCACCGGTAAATGATCCCCGCGGCAGCCTTATCCCGGAATCGTTTCCCCGTGGCCGGATGGTATCCGCTCAGGTGGACCACGCAGATCCCTTCCACTGTCATTCGCCCGTCATCTCCCCTCCCGTCCCAGGTGTAGACCGAAGAGGGACCAGCCACATGGTTGTTGGCCAGCTGCCTGACCAGATTCCCCCTCAGGTCGGTCACCCACAGGCGGATCACCCAGCCCGTTCCTTCCAGTCCGGGCGAGATCTGCAGGAAATCTTCGTAGTCGTCGTGATCCGGACTGAATACCGGGGGATCCACCCGAAGCCCCTCCCCGCCGGCAGACTCCCCGAGCGACTGGGAATTCTTTCTTCCGGGTGTGGCGTATCCTTCAGCGGAGGCGGCCGAATGCCAGTTGCCCGGATCGGTTCCCGGTCGCTCGTGTGAGATCCTTTCCAGGCTGACACCCCTGGTCCCGTCCATGACGGGCATGTGCATCTCATCCCGGTACTGCACCATTTCGATCACATTCCCGGAACGGTCGGCCAGGAAGATGGTCCCCCCGCCGTTGGTCAGCGAAGGCATTTCCTTCATTTCTATCCACTGGCCTGTGTGATCCAGGGCGTAATGCCGCCTCAGCCGTTCCGGATGCCGGGTCACTACCACATATTCCCCGGGTGACAGGATCCGCGATCCCCCGCAAAGGGGCACCAGACGGTCCATGGTACCATCCCCTGCTGCGATATCCATCCGGAGATCCCCCAGCTCGTGGAAGCGGTTGCCCGGATGATGCAGTTCGATGTATTCGGGACAACCTTCTGCCGGATCGTACATGATCTCGTTGATCTGGACGGAGGAGAACTGCGGACCGGATGTCTTTCCCACCGGGATCTCCATTTCAGGGGAGAGGTTTCCGGAGCAGTCCGATACCGGCGGGATCCACAGGATTGCGCCTGGCTCCCCCGGAAGATCCCGGGAAAAATAGAGGGTCACGTGATCGAAGAACGGATTTCCCGCAGAGATACTGTCGCAACGAACCCCGGGAGGCAGCATGTACGCCCTGCGCATCCGTTCCGGATCGAACCGGATGAGCTCGGAGAAATGCAGCGACACGGCGTCCGGTGCGGGATGACCCATGTACAGGTACCTGGGTGGTTCCCGGTCCTCCTCCGGGGTAAAGACGCTGTTCCGCTCCCCCGGGGTGCCCCCCCGTTCATCCTCGGAATACGCCCAGAGCCGGGAGGTGTTACAGGGCCGTCCGGGATCGGCCGATTCGAGCGACCAGCCTCCCTCCTGCTTCCACTGCTCGCCGGTGCCGGGGTCGGCGTACCGCACCACGTGGATAAGGGTGCCCCGGTTGTCGTACAGTGCCACCTCTGCCCCCTGGTTAGGCAGGGAGCCGGAGGGGGCAAAGAGGGGAACCACGCGGTCAGCCGGCAGCTCCCCGGTAGCGGGATCACCCGGACCCCCGATCGCGGGACCGGTCATCTCCACGATGCCGGGACCGCCCAGCACGCCATATTCATCCGGGCCAAGTTGCAGGCTTTCTATTTCGAACCCCCTTCCGTTGACTTCCAGCCGCCATCCCTCCAGGTCCAGCGGGAAACGGGAGCCGTTATAGATTTCGATGTATTCGCAGGCGGGCAGCAATACCTCCGGCTTGGGATCACACATGATCTCGTTGATCACCACATCTCCCCACCCGGCATCGCGGGTATCGGCTTCCCGTCTTCCGGGCGGCACCTGCTGCCATTCGAAAACCGGACCGGTTTCAAAATCAAACAGGTATTGTGCAGACAAAACTGACGGGAAAAGGAAAAAAAAGAAGAGCAGGTTTTTCAATTCAGAAAAATAATGATGATGTTTGCATCCTGACGGTCGAAAAATTAAGCCCATGAAAGTAGCAGTTGTCGGAGCAGCCGGAGCGGTGGGACAGGAGTTCCTCCGGGTACTCCGGGAGAGAGCGTTCCCGGTGGACGAGTTGCTCCTATTTGGTTCCTCCCGCAGTGCGGGAAGCAGGTATGCCTTCAACGGTGAACAGATTACGGTGAAGGAACTGAAGGACAATGATGATTTCAAAGGTGTGCACATTGCGCTTGTATCGGCGGGAGGGAGCACCTCCAAACAGTTTGCATCCACGATTACCCGGCACGGTGCCATCATGATCGACAACTCCAGCGCCTTCCGCATGGAAGAGGATGTCCCCCTTGTGATTCCCGAGGTGAATCCGGGCGACCTCCACTCCATCCCCAGGAACCTGGTGGCCAATCCCAACTGCAGCACCATCCAGATGGTGTTGTGCCTGAAGCCCATCCACGACCTCTCACCCATCCGCCGCGTGCATGCCGCGACCTATCAGGCTGCCAGCGGGGCAGGAGCCTCCGCCATGTCCGAGCTGCAAAAGCAGATCGGGCAGATCGCCGCGGGAGAGCCGGTGTCGGTGGAGCATTTCCCCTACCAGATCGCCATGAACCTCATCCCACACATTGATGTGTTCACTCCCAACGGATACACCAAAGAGGAGATGAAAATGCACAACGAAACGCGAAAAATCATGCATGCGGACATCCAGGTGAGCGCGACCTGCGTGCGCGTGCCCGTGCTCAGGAACCATTCGGAGGCCATCTGGGTCGAGACCGAAGATGAACTGGAGTTGAGCCAGGTGAGAAAGGCCTTGTCAGATGCCCCCGGGATCACCGTCACGGACGATCCGGAAAACCTGGTCTATCCCATGCCGCTGGGCTCGGAGAGCAAGGATGATGTGTTCGTGGGCCGGCTTCGGAAGGACATCACATGCAGGGGTGGGATCGCATTCTGGTGCGTGGGGGACCAGATCCGGAAAGGCGCCGCCCTGAACGCAGTCCAGATCGCCGAATACCTGGTTGAAAAAGGCCTTGTCTGAAATGTTTGCGGCTGTTCAGTAAAGGAGGTCGTCATAGGGATACCGGGTCACATGGATCTCCCTGATTTTCTGGTACATCTGGTCTTTCAACGCATCAATGTTCGTCCTGTGCAGCGCTGAAATAAAAATGGCATCCTTGTTCCTGTCTGCCCACATCCGCTTCACCTCGTCCAGGCTCAGGTTTTCACGTCTGACAGGCGTCAGGTCGTCCTCATCCTTCCTGACATAGGTGTAAGCATCCGTCTTGTTGAACACCATCAGCAGGGGTGTCTCCTCCGTCCCCAGCTCCCCGAGGGTTTCCTCCACCACGGAGATCTGTTCTTCGTGATTGGGATGGGAGATATCCACCACGTGCAGCAGGAGATCCGCCTCCCGCACTTCATCCAGAGTGGATTTGAACGACTCCACCAGGAAAGTGGGCAGCTTCCGGATAAATCCCACGGTATCGGAAAGAAGGAAGGGCAGGTTCTCGATCACCACCTTCCTCACAGTGGTATCCAGGGTGGCGAAAAGCTTGTCCTCTGCAAAAACACTGGATTTGCTGAGCAAATTCATCAGGGTGGATTTTCCCGCATTCGTATACCCCACCAGGGCCACCCTGACCAGTTTACCCCTGTGCTTCCGCTGCACCGTCTTCTGCCTGTCGATCTTCTTCAGCTGCTCTTTCAGACGGGCGATCTTATCCCGGATGATGCGCCGGTCCGTCTCGATCTCCGTTTCTCCCGGTCCCCTCAGTCCGATCCCGCCCCGCTGCCGTTCCAGGTGGGTCCACATCCGGGTAAGCCTGGGAAGGAGATACTGATACTGGGCCAGCTCCACCTGGGTCTTCGCATGGGCGGTTTTCGCCCTCCGGGCGAAGATATCCAGGATCAGATTGGTCCTGTCCAGGATCCTGCAATCCAGTTCCCGTTCGATGTTGCGCAGCTGCGAAGGCGTGAGCTCATCATCGAAAATGACCAGGTCGATCTCCTCCTCCTTAACCAGCGCTTTCACCTCCGCCAGCTTCCCCGAACCGATAAAGGTTTTCGGATCTGGGGTGTCGAGCTTCTGGGTGAACACGGCCCCGGGCTCGCCCCCGGCCGTTTCAGTGAGGAATGCCAGTTCTTCCAGATATTCGGCAACCTCCTCCTCCGTCTGGTCCCTGTTGATGATCCCCACCAGCACCACCTTCTCCGTTTTCGGCCTGTGGTCGTATGTGGTTCCTGTTCCCATCTTTCAGCCTGCAAAAATAACAAAAAAAACCGCCGGGGCAGCGTAGCTTCCCGGCGGTTCAACATTTCAGTCACAAATGCTTCAGGTCACTGAATGTACTGGCGGTTGGCATACACCGCGTTCCGGATGGCCGGTTTGATGGTCTCGGTGCAGGTCATGACCATTTCCACATCGGACGGGAAGGGGACCTTCTGCTGCTGTGTCTTCTTCAGGGCCTCCTCTGTCAGCGCGGCCGGATCGCCGATCGCCCTTGCAGAAGAATGCTCGAACACATTGGATGCGCCGAAAGGCTCCTTCTTGATCAGCCTTCTCTGCGGGCGCAAAGCAAGGATCTCCACCTCGCCGCGGATCTCCACGGATTTGTGCTGTTTTGTCTCGATGAGGGTACAGGTGATATCCCTGAATTTCTGAATTTTGATATCGTTCCCGGCCGTGTCTTTCATCACGTTGCCTTTGGAATCCAGCACATATTCGAATCCGTCGGCTATCCGCTTGTTGAAGATCTCATCCGTATCCTCCGTATGGTCGGGAGAAACCGCCACCGACAGCAGCTCAACGATCACCTCGTAATCATAATCGATATCCTTGTCCACATGCTTGAAATGGTATTCCACCCACTCGCTGGAAAGTCCCTGGGTGTCAAACGAGATCAGGTCCTCTTCCACCTGGACCGGCAACTGGATGGGACTCTGGTTAACCACCCCGACGATCACCCTGCTGATCCCTTTCATGCGCGCCTCATAGATCATTTCATCAATATTCGGGTATTGTCCCCCGCTGTACTCCGAAGCCTTCATCAGCTGGAAGTAGGCATCCCGGTAATCGGTTTTCTGAAGTGCATTCTCGAGGAGTCCTTTGCCGTTCTCGAAGAAGAAATCCGCCGCTTTTCGCTTGGCGGTTATCATCTCCGCATCATAGTCCACATATTCATAGCTGTATGTTTTGCCTTCCACGGTGAGCGGGGTAACCGTGCGCACCTTGCGCTGGCGCTCTTTCATCACATTGTACCTGTTGAAGATCTCATCGTAGCTGTCCGGATTGTTCTCCATTTTCAGGAACCTGATCCTGTCCAGGTCCCTTTCATTGGCCAGCTGGTAAGCCCTGTCCATTTCGGCTGCCCTTTTGGCGTTGGGCTTTTTGAGCAGTTTCTTCACCGTTTTGTCAATGACGGCATCATACTGTCCGCGTTGTAATTTTTTGGTGGTGGAACCGCATCCTGCCACAAGCAGGACGGCAAGGAGCAATGGGAGTGTTCTTTTCATGCCCGGGTGATTTAGAGTTTAAGGCTGATTTATACGGAGCTAATTTATAAAAAAAAAAGCCGACCAATCGCCGGCTTTTTTTAACATGCATGAATATCTTTTACTGCAGCACAAAGTTGATGGGGAAGGTAAAGAGCACCTTCACCGGCTTTCCGCGCTGCTTCCCGGGGGTCCACTTTGGGGATGACATAACCACCCTGATGGCTTCCTTGTCCAGGGCAGGGTCCACACTCCTGACCACCACCGCATCCACTACCTGACCGGTCCTGTTGACTGCAAACTGAACGATCACGCGTCCGCTGATCCCGTTCTCGGCTGCAATTTCCGGGTACCTCAGGTTCTGCGCAATGTACTTGCGGAACTCCGTGGCGGGATCGCCCCCGTTAAATGTGGGCATATCCTCCACAATGTAGAAAACTTCTTCTTCTTCAATTTCTTCTTCATCATCGGAGATCACCGTGGTAAAATCGTATTCGGTGTCCTCGGTGGCTTCCATGTCGAAGTCGAATTCGTCATCAATCTCCACGTCATCGTCCACGATGTCCAGCACCTCGGCCACCTTTGGCTGTTCGGGTTTGGGCTCCGGCTTGGGCTCCTCCCTCCGGGTGATCTGCATCATCTCATCCTCGAACTGGATCTCCTGCACCATTTCTGAAGTATCCTCCTTATCGGGACCTTTCGTCCACTCAAAGGCAATCAGAATGATGGAAAGCGCCACAACAAGGCCGACCTCAAGAACTATTCCTTTTCTTCTTTCCAGATCAACCTTTTCTGATTTTTTCTGTTCCATGGGTCTGTTAGGATTTGGGCTTAAAAATACGGATTTACATTTTATATTTCAAACAGAAACTTCATAAAGATCATCCCTCCATCTAAATTACATCAAAAATTCTGCCAAACAAGCTTTTATTCTTCTGTATTTTTTGATATTTTTGCCACCCTGTTCGGGGCATTAGCTCAGTTGGCTAGAGCGTTTGACTGGCAGTCAAGAGGTCATCGGTTCGATTCCGATATGCTCCACTCAGAGAATGAAAGGGTTGTAAACGATCGGGTTTGCAGCCCTTTATTCATTTATCTCCTCCATATTGCACACGCTGTACACCTGTAAAAGAACGATTTATAGTCATCTCTGCAAATATACAACTAATATTTTAGTTATACAACTAAATCGTTAGTTTTTCTGAAGAATTGCTATTCTCCGGATTTGTAATCCTTTCTTTTTTGCCGGAATTTTGCCAGCTAAATGGCAGTAAAGGGGATAAATCTCTGTTCCTACCAACCTCCAAATCCATATGATTTAATGAAGATTTCAAAATGTTTGATCTAAACCATTCTTGGT
>JAXGMU010000031.1:0-46721 GCA_040768485.1 Bacteroidales bacterium | reverse complement strand
GGTATGTTCGGGTTTGCACTGGCCTTCGCCATCCCCTTCACCCTGTTTGCCATCTTCCCCTCCTGGCTCAAGGGACTTCCCAAATCGGGCGGATGGCTCAATTCGGTCAAAGTGGTGCTGGGATTCATTGTGCTCGCCTTCAGCATGAAATTTCTGCTGGCACTGGATCCTGCCGGCAGGGTCCTCACCCGCGAGCTGTACCTGTCCGTCTGGATCGTGCTCTCCATCCTGCTGGGACTCTATTTCCTGGGCAAGATCAGATTCGCACATGACACCGACGTGAAACACATCACCGTCCCCAGGCTCCTGCTGGGCGTGGCCTCCTTCACTTTTGCGATCTATCTCTTTATGGGCCTTTTCGGTCACGAGCTGAAGCGGGTGGCCCCGCTGCTCCCGCCGAAATCGGAAAGCATGATCGACCTCACCCGTCCCGCGATCCAGCCGGCCGCGCCCGTCGCCGCCCGGCCGGCCATCGAAGCCTGTGTCCCCGGAAAATACACGGACCTGTTCCACATGCCCCATGGCCTGACCGGCTTTTACGACCTGGAAGAGGGACTGGCCTGCGCGGCGGCCACGGGCAAACCGGTGCTGATCGACTTCAAGGGCCATTTCTGCAGCAACTGCAAGAAAATGGAGGCCGCGGTCTGGTCCGACCCGGAAGTGCTGGCCATGCTAAGGGATGAGTTCGTGATCGTGGCCCTTTACACGGACGACCGCACCCGGCTGCCCGAGCCGGAGTGGTACACCTCCCCGGAAGACGGGAAGGTGAAAAAGACCATCGGACAGCAGAATGTGGATTACGAGATCCGGAACTTCCGCACCAACACGATCCCCCTGTACGTGATCATGGACACGGACGGGAACGTGGTGGGCAACCCGAAGGGGACGGACCTGGATGTGCAGAGCTACCTGAACTGGCTGAAAGCGGGCAGGGACGCCGTGATGCAATAAATCAGATCGCCCGGCCCGGGCAGATCCAATTTCATTGCAGCTGGTAGTCCTGGATCAACAGTGAGACAGAAAGATTGAGGTGGGCCGCCAGTTTCCTGATCATTCCGATTGTTAACCTGCGTTTTTTGTTGAGAACTTCGGAGACCCTGTTCTTCCCTCCGATAACTTTGATGAGGTCAACCTGTCTGAGTTGCATTTCCTCCATTCTAATTGTGACAGCTGAGGAATTCATCTGCTTATTTGACGAAACACTGTCCGTGCTTTCCACGCGAACCTTTCCTTTTCTTTGCCGTATAAAAAGACCTGGTGATCGCACCCGGAACGACCGGGTGATCGCACCCGTGTCAAGGGAAAAGCCATGAAGAAGGAAGAGATCGAAAGGTTGAAATACAGGAGGCAGTATCTGCTGGCACCCCAGACCGTCAGCTGTCCGTTTCTTCATCAGGAATACATCATCTCGGAAACCTACCGGCTGTATGCGCACGTGGATCTGAATGTGACCGGATGGAAGGAAAACGGGACCAGGTTGTTCCTGCTGGGAGACATCTTCGATTACCGGAGCCCCGGTAAGTTGAACTCCCACATCCTGCAGGATCTTTCAGGGTATGGTTTCCGGGAGATCCTCCGGGAGATCGGCGAGTACTGCGGCAGGTTCGTCCTCGTGTACGTGAAGGGGGATGATCTGAAGCTGGTCCACGATGCCACGGCCTGCAGGAAGGTCTACTACAGCAGGCAGGAGGATGGGGACTGGTTCTCATCCCATCCGCAGCTGCTGTCGGAGGTGCTTGGTACCGGAAAGACCGGGGATCCCGAACTTCTTAGTTATTACCAGTCGGATGTGTTCGTCTGGAAGGACTGTGCCAGCATCGGCGACCTGACCGTCTACAAAGGGGTCAGGCAGTTGATGCCCAACCATTATTACGATGTGCAGGACCAGGCCGTGCACCGGTACTGGCCGGATGGGATCAATGAAATGAAAAAACCGGAGGAGGCAGCCTGCAGCTGTGCCGTCATGGTGAAAGGTTTTATGGAAAGCATCATCAACCGGTATGAAGTGATGCTTCCCTTAACGGGCGGGAAGGATTCAAGAACGCTGCTGGCCGCCTCGAAACATTTGACGGATCACATATTCGTCTATGTCAATAAGATGAAGCATCTGGACGGATCCAGCTTCGATCTTGTCAATCCGGAAAAGCTCTGCAGAGAGCATCACATTGACTTTCATCTGGTGGATCCGTACATTCCCGTTGATAAGGATTTTGAAAAGGTCTACTTCAGTAACAATGAATTTGCCTCCAGAAAATATTTACCGCTCATTTATAATTACTACGTCCACTTCGGCGACAGGGTGAACCTGCCGGGGAATACGGCAACGGCAGGATGTGAGTGGTTCAGGGCAACCAGGATGCGCATCACAGGGAAGCGGCTTGCAAAAAGGAACGGGGTAAGCGGCTGGAAGTTTGCCGCCGGTTACTACGACTGGTGGATCCGGAAAATCAGGGAGCACTGTCCGGAAACCAACATGAAACTCTACGACCTGTTCTACTGGGAGGAAAGGATGGGCAACTGGGGAAGCCAGACCAGCATGGATAAAGACATCGCCCAGGAGGACATCAATCCCTTCAACTCGAGGAACCTGGTCATGCTGTACCTCTCGGTTCATCCCAAATACCTGGAACTTCCCTTCTTCAGGTTATATCTGGAGGTGATCCGCCACCTGTGGCCGGAGCTGCTGGTTCTGCCCGTTAAAAACAGGTGTCTGAAAAACACCATTTTCCATGTGATGAAATCTGCCGGCATCCTGAATTTTTACTTCAGGATCAGGTATGCCTATTTCTGACCATTTGTTCCCGGACCTGTCCCAAAATCCAGGAGTTTATCCGCAGCAGAGCTTCAGAAAACCGGTCCTGCGGACCCGGCTGCCAGTCCGCGGCGGGAATCAAAATTTACCGAACTTCAGCGTCACCCCGTAATTCCATCCCCTCAAAGCATCCACCGCGGTGTTCTCCATATGGATGTCCGTGGTGTAGCGGTAGGTGCCGAAGAGCGAAATCCTGAAGAACCGCACGATGTTCAGTTCCAGTTCCGCCCCGGCTTCGGCCACAAAGAACGAGCACGCATCCTCCATGTATCCGTCCCAGTATTCGTAAGGATCATACCAGTCGGCACTGTAGGATGTGGATGCCACACCACCCGCCCCGATGAGGATGGGAAAAGTTACATGCACCGGGAACCAGCCCAGGATGATCGGTTCCATGACCAGTCCCCCGTATCCCCCCGCCAGCGAAAAGTTCAGATCCTGCGAGGCGTCATAAACCGGATCGTTCAGGAATCCGTAGCCGCCGATCCCCAATCCGAAACCATGGCCGATCACCCATGCGCCCCTTCCTCCCATGATGATCCCGTCACGGTGGTCGATCTGACTATACCCCACCGTCAGGGCACCGTATCCGCCGTGTCCCTGCCTGTTGCCAAAAATGGTCTGCACATTCCTGGGACCCAGGTCATACCAGTCGCTCTCTTCGGCCTCCTGGGCCTGGATGGCCGGAAGTGTCACAACCATCAGTACCATCCAAACTGTGAACTTTTTCATCGTCATAGTCATTTGTTGTTATTGCTTAAAACCTGTATTTCATGTATACCCCGAAATCCCAGAGGTTGATCCCGAAGACCTGCCTCAGGGAAATCTCCATGAACGGGTGGTAATCCACCCCGAAGCTTGCAGGCAGGTCCGCCAGCTGGTATTCCAGGGCTGCGTAACCGTCGAAGCCGATGACCGGGGTAAATATCTTCGATCCGAAATAGATCTCCCTGAAGAAGATGCGGTATCGGTCGGTCATGTAAAATCCGGCATGGGGACCGAATCCGTATATGAACTTCCAGTTCCCCAGGCGGTCCATCCCCAGGTCATGGTGCTGCTGGCGGATCAGGTTGAAGATGAGGCCCTCTCCGCGGTATGACATCTGCGCCTCGTAAGAGAGTGCCTCTTCCAGGTTCACCCGGAACGAGATCGCCGAAGTGTATCCCCCGCGCACACCCACTTCCTTCGCATAGAACTGCGAAAAAGCGCCGGGGGTGAAACATATGAAGATCAGGATGTAAATGTGCCTCATTTTTCTGTTACTTAAAGGAAATATTGATAAAGCATTTCTGCAGCGCATCGATCCTCAGTTCGCTCACCGGTTCCCCCTCGCCCATGGTCCCCACACTCCGGAAATGTTCCTTCCCGTCGAAGGTTTCCTCCGCGGACAGCATCTCTGCAGGGAGCCGCAACACAGCATTTTCATGATGAAGGATATCAAACCCGATGCGGTTTTCCCTTTCCAGGTACAATGAAACATCGGTAAAGTAGGATTCGGCGAAGATCTTGCTGAAACCGGCCCGGATATTTTCGATCGTGAGGCTTCCGTATTTCATGTACAGATCGCTCTCCCGGATGAAATCGAATACCCAGAGCTGTGTGAAGTTGCTGTTCCCGTAAAGGTATTCCACCTGCTTGAGGTAAAATTTATCGCGTCTTGAATTGATCTTCAGGACATTGATGCTGTCCAGGTGAAGGGTGGAGGATCTGCTGTCCAGATCCAGCTGGTTCACCTGTCCCAGGGTCAGGTCCGAATAGGAAAGATCCATGGTGACCGATCCGAGCGATCGGATCATCCCGTTTGCAAAACTGAGGCTGATGCTGGAATTCCCCCCGATCCGGTTTGCATTCAGAACGCCGTTGGAAAGATCGATATCCAGCCTTCCCTCCAGGTCGTCCATGTAAATATCCCCGAATTTGTTCTGCAGGACCACATCCAGGTACCGCGGCACCATCACCCGGTAGTTGATCTCCACCTGCTTGTTGCTGCCGGTGAGGATGTTTTCAATGGATTTCAGCTCCCTGGCCAGGATACCCTTCTCACTCTCTATTACCGTCTTTGCCAGGATGTAGCTCCCCGTGGCGCTTATGTCAATGTGGATGTCATCCTGCAGTTTGCGAAGCCGGGAGGCGCTCGACTCGGTAAGGAAAACATCCGCCTGGATGGCCACGGAATCCTTCTCCCAGTTCTCCACCTGGATCTTCCCGTACTTGTTGCGGATCTCCAGGGTGGTTTCCCTGGATGCCGGAAAATACCTGCTGATGCTTCGCTTGTCGGTATGGTTCTGCGCGGGGGCCGTCATCCAGGGCCACAGCGCGATCAGCAACAGCCACCCGCCGTGCTTCAGCCGGCCGGCGAGCTTCAGCCGCTCAAAGCGAATAGGACCCGTTGTTGTTATCATCTTGCGCCTCCTTTTCTTTTAATTGATGCAGCAAATCCTCCAGGATCTCCAGTTTCATCCGGTAGTTGAGGATCATGGCCTCGATCACCTCGGAGTTGGAAACATTGTCCTTCAAATCCTCCTTCAGCTCCTCGTAAACCTGGTCCAGCTCTTCCATGTCGGATCGCAGCATTTCCCGGGTCATGGGATCATCTGCCAGGTAGGGACCGAGTTCGCTGTATCGTTCCGCCACCATCCGGCTGTAGTACTGCTCGGTCTCCAGGACCTCCCCGGGAAGATCCGCTCCGTACTGCTCCGCCCTTTCGTGTCCCCCGGTGAGGAAGTAGAACCCTGCGGCGGATCCGGCAAAAATGACGGCAACGGCGGCCGCCACCCGCAGCCATCGCATCCCCGCGCGTTTACTCCGGATGCCCCCTTCCGGATTGATCTTCAGCCACACGGACGGATCCGGCTCGTGGGGATCGAACTGGTCCCGGTGCTTTCTTACAAAATCTTCCAATCGGTCATTCATGACTCAGTAATATTTCTTTTATCTTCAGTTTCGCCCTTAAATACTGGCTTTTCGAGGTCGATTCGGAGATCCCGAGGATCTCGGCGATCTCCCCGTGGTCATATCCCTCGAGGAGGTAGAGGGAAAAAACCACCCGGTAACCTTCGGGGAGCTGCTCCACCGCCTTCATCACCTCCTGCACCCTGAACCGGATCTCTTCATAATCCACATATTCCTCTTCCGGCACGGGATCCGTCTGCGATTCGGGATACACCAGCTCCACTTTTCTTTTTTTCAGATGGTTGATGCAGGTGTTCACCACGATCCTTTTCAGCCATGCCCCGAAGGTGGACTCGAACCTGAAAGAACCCAACTTGCTGAAAGCATACGAAAATGACTCCTGGAGCATATCCTCGGCCTCCTCCCGGTGACCCGTCATCCGGTAGCAGATGTTATACATCGCCTTTGAATAAAGGCTGTATAGCTGGTACTGTGCCCGGACATCTCCCAGTTTGCACGACTCGACCACATCTCTGTGTATATCCTCGTAATTGGTCGCCAAAACGATATGCTTTCAGTTGAAAAAGACAAGGTAATACTTATGAAGTTGCATTACAACGGGGAAGAGGTTTCCCGGGGATTGATCTACCCGGGAAAATCAAAAAATTTTGTGAATCGGAGATCGGTCAGACCGGGCGAGCAGGTTCGGTTGTCCACTCCGGGTTTGCAGGCTCGCTCGTTCAGGCCCAGACATGCATGTCTAAGCCCAGACATGCAGGATGTGCCCCATGAAGAAACGGTGGAAATCATCCGTCGGGTAGTTCTTGCGGGCCACTTCCGGAACAAGGAAATTCTCTTTCTTCAGATCGTCCTGGTAGATCTTGCGGCACTCCAGCACTATCCGTGCCTGCCGGAAAGTCACATTGCCCCTTTCCGTTTCCACTGCGATGAGGCCCGTCTCCCGCATCTTGTCGGTATCCCTCCCGGAGCGGGATCCGCAATAATTGAGCGCATCCCGGTATTCGCCGGTGAAGAACGACAGGGTGTAGTCTTCGTACCGGTTCATGAACCCGTAGGTGTGGCGCTGGGGACGGACGTAGGCAATGGCAATGGGGAGATTCCACAGGATCCCCATGTGGCCCCAGCTGGCGGTCATGGTGTTGAAATCCTTCAGGTTGCCGGCGGTGACCAGCATCCAGTCGTGGTCCAGGAGCTTGAAGACATTGTCGGTGATATCGAAAGGTCGGATTTCTTTCAGGTGCTGCATGTGGTCCGGGTGTTGAAAATGATCCCAATGGTAATAAACTTTCCGTGAATTGGAAAAACCTTCACCATATTTTTACCCACATACGGGATTGCCTGGATGATCACCCTGCTTTTCGCCGCACCTTTAGATATAAATTATCCGGTTACTATACTTTTTTGGTGCATTTTCGGATAAAAAATATCTGTTGAGAAATATTTTTTATCCGAATACATACTAAAACAGTTAATGGCGAGATAAAAAATATCTGTCGCTGAAATTTTAAAGCCACCCCGGTACCGAAATGCAGGATCTGATGAACAGAATGCATTCGATCTCTGTATTCTTAATCAAACAACCGGGTGTATGGAGATGATATTGACTGGGATGCCTCCTGGGCCATTGGGATTCTTATGGTCACTGGAATGTCTCCTGGGCTTTCAGGATTCTTATGGTCACTGGAATGTCTCCTGGGCTTTCAGGATTCTTATGGTCACTGGAATGTATCCTGGGCTTTCAGGATTCGTGTGGCCAATGGGATTTCTGGGATTATTATGGTCGCCGGGATCTCCGGGATTCTTCCAGGTGCGGGGAGATTGAACAATCAGGAAAAAACAGCCATACCTCATTCAGGCAAAAAAAGAAGTGAGTGTTTTGTTACTTTTTCACACATTCATGACTTTCCTTATTACAGATTATTATGATCACGACCCCGTAAAGCCTTCATAAATAATGATATAAGGGCGCTGTGCAAGCGAGGAGAATTTTTTAAAAAGTCACAACATTACATAAAAGTCACAACTTTGTTACCTGATGAAATCATAAAATCGGGGTCCCCTGTTTTTTTCATTCAACGAACCATAAAACTGAATTACCCGATTGCTTTCCCTGCTGCCTGGGGTGAGAAGAATCTGCTATGGTCATGAATTGACAATCCGGCAGTTCAGTCACTCTGAGTTTGCAGGTTGGTGCTTCAGTCTGGCAACCGCTGTTGGCCTGAACCTCAGAACAGGCATCTGATCCTCAGTCCAACTTCTGCATCTAATCCTCAGTCCAACTTCTGCAGCTGGTCCTCAGTCCAACTTCTGCAGCTGATCCTCAGTCCAACTTCTGCATCTAATCCTCAGTCCAACTTCTGCAGCTGGTCCACCAGGGTGATGAACTCTTCCCGGAAGCCGTAGGGATCGAAGTTGCGGGCATTGTCCCCCCAGTCGCGCACATCCCGGAAGGAGAGGTTCCCCCTGTATTCCGATTCCTTCAGCAATAACCCTAGTCCGCTCACGGCGGCGGCGAAACGCATGTTTTCAGAGGAGGCACTGAAAGTCCACCTGCTGTTGTCCAGTGTCATGGCCAGCAGCCTGCTCTGCTCCTCCCCTGGCTTTTTGTACCTGAATTCCATGGTACCGAAACTGCCCTGCTGCTCGGTCGATGGGATCACCTCGTAGAGGGCGGTGATGGTCTGGGTGGCGCCGATTTCTCCCGCATCCACCGTATCATCCTCGAACTCGGCATCCTCCAGCACCCTGTTCTCGTACCCGATCAGCCGGTAGGAGTCCACCGTGGCCGGATCGAAGGTCACCTGGATCTTGGCATCTTTGGCGACGGCGAAAAATTTTGCATACTCATAGACGAAAACCTTATAGATCTGGTCGCCGTTGTCGATATACTCATAATTCCCGTCCCCCTTGTTGGCCACCTGCTCCATCATGGACTCGTTCAGATTCCCGTGTCCCACTCCGCAGATGGTCAGGAAGATCCCCAGCTCGCGGTGGTCCTGCACCATCTCGATCAGCGCATCGGTGGAGGTCACCCCCACATTGAAATCCCCGTCCGTTCCCAGCACGATCCGGTTGTTTCCACCTTCGATGTAGTTCTCCTCGGCGATCTCGTAAGCCATCTCCATGGCTGCCCCCCCGGCGGTGCTTCCCCCGGCATGCAGTCCGTCGATGGCCTTCTTGATCTTCGCCGTTTCATCCCCCGGTACGGAATTCAGCGCCACCTCCACACTACCCGAGTAGGTGACGATCGCCACCCGGTCGGCCGAGGTCAGTTGCTCAGCCAGCCGCTTGAATCCCGATTTCAGCACATCGATCTTGTCCTCGCTGTCCATGGACCCCGACACATCGATCAGGAACACGAAATTGGCCGGCGGGCGGTCGTCCATATCCATTCCCCGGATCCCGATGCGTAGCAGGAAATGCTCCTCGTTCCAGGGACAGACGGAGGTCTCGCTGTTCAGTGCCACGTTTTCCCCACCGGAGGGAGGAGTATAATCGAAATTGAAATAGTTGATGAACTCTTCCACCCTGACCGCCTCCGCCGGTATCCGGTACCCGTCACCCAGGTACCCCCGCATGTTGGCATAAGAAGCCCCGTCGGCATCCACCCCGAAGGTGGAGATGGGATCCTCGGCCGCAGATACAAAAGGATTCTCTCCGTAATCGGTGTATCGGTCCCTGTTTTCACCGTCCGGATTCACAGCGCCGCTGGCCAGATCCGCATAGTAGCCGTTTTTGTTGAACATTTCATAATTGGGATCCGAACAGGAAGTGGCAAGAAGGACAAGGGTTAACAGGGCAATCAGTGCGTTCTTCATGACTGTTTCAGGTTTGGTGGTTACACAGGTAAGATGGGCCGACCGGTCCGGAGGTTGCGTGGTACCGATCGTCGGAGCACTCCCATTTACGTGGTACCGATCGTCGGGCCACTCCCGCTTGCGTGTAAAACCACGTTTTGGATTTTTCCGGGAAAATCCGCCCAATTATAACGCAACCTGAGAACAATTGACCGGGAACGTGGTTAGACAGGTTGACATCCTCCCCTCCCTGAAGAAAACATATCGTAAAAAGGGAGTATCGGGTTAATAAGGAACAAGATGAACAGATTATTTGCTTTCATGCTGATCGGTACGGTCCTTGCGGGCTGTAACACGGTAGCCAAACAGGAAAAGGACATGAAACAATCTACAGACAGAACCGGAGACACGGATCCTGCGAAGGATACCACCCCGAAGGTGACCGGCATCGGGGGTATTTTCTTTTTTTCGGATGATCCGCAAAAGATCAAGGAATGGTATGCCGCTAACCTGGGTCTTGAGGTCAATGAATGGGGCTCAAGTTTCGAGTTCAGGAACGCCAACAGGCCCGATGAGATCAATTACCTTCAGTGGAGCCCTTTTGAGAAGGGAAGCGAATATTTCGCCCCTTCGGAAAAGGAATTCATGATCAACTACAGGGTGCAGAATATTGAAGGGCTCGTTGAGAAGTTTCGAGCCGGCGGGGTAACCATCCTGGATGACATAGAGACGTACGATTATGGAAAGTTCGTCCATATCATGGACATCGAAGGGAACAAAATAGAACTCTGGGAACCGGTCGACAGGGTATTTACCGAAATGGGCGGGAAGACCACAAAATAAACACCAGTGAACTCTGCTTCGCAACGCTCTGGTTCCGCACTGCTCGCTGTGGGCAGGGACAATGCCCTGTTTAGGGATGATCCTGGCCAGCAGGGTGTACAACAAAAGGATCGCGGCGGGCAAAAGGATCGCGGCGGGTAACAGGATCGCGGCGGGTAAAAGGATCGCAGCGGGTAACAGGATCTTCCGGGATCCTATTTACGGATGATCCTGGCCAGCAGGGTGTACAGCAAATGGATCGCGGCAAGAAACAGGCTGGCCCGCCCGATGTAATCGCCGTACTTCACATAGAAGGTGATGTGCTCATTCCTGTTGATGGACTCCCGCAGGCCCGACCGCTGCCACCATCCCACCCGGGCGATCTCCTGTCCCTTCTGGTTGATAAAGCAGCTGATCCCGGTGTTCGCACTCCGGGCAACGCTGCGGCGGGTTTCGATCGCCCTCAGCCGTGCATACTGGTTGTGCTGGCGGTGACCCGGGGTGTTTTTCCACCACCCGTCGTTGGTCACGATAAACAGGTAGTGTGCACCCCCCTCGCTCACGTAGTCGGTCACATACTCCCCGAAGATGGATTCCCAGCAGATCACAGGGGCCACCCGGGTGCTGTCCTGTGGTGAAACGAAGGTTTCCCTGTATGCCTGTGTCCCGTGGCCCCTGAACGCTCCCCCCAGGTTCACCGTCAGGTCTTCCAGGAAACCCAGGAGGTGCGTGTAGGGCATGAATTCCACCCCCACCACCAGTTTCGATTTGTGGTAGATGGGAACATTCGAAGTGGAATCCAGCTGGAAAGCGCTGTTGAAGCTGTCATACCTGTACTGTCCCTGCTGGATGGGTTTGCTGGTGGAGGTGAATTCCGAAGGATCGGTGTAGAGCCTGTAGGTGACGGCCCCCAGCACAAACTTTGCCCGGGGGTAACCAGAGAGGAATTCACGGATGGCGCGCACCTGGCTGTTCATTTCCAGCTGGTGTTCCCAGAGGCCGTTGGCAATGAATGTCTCCGGTCCCACGATGTAATCCGTTTGCGGGGTGACCAGCGAATCGGCGATCCGGATCAGGTGGGCGGTCTGCTCCGACTGCGGCATTTCGATGAACTTCACGTACGGATCAATGTTGGGCTGTACGATCACCACCTCCCTGGGATCCTGTTCCTCTTCGTAGGTCATGAACCGGATCAGGGAAATGAGCGCCGGAATGAGGAAAAGTCCCACCACCCAGCTGATCCGCGGCCTGTTCACCCTGAAGGAGCGATTTTCAAGCAATCCCCTGATCATCCTGAACAGCGCGATGTTCATCACCAGCGCCCAGAGGCTGCCCCCCAGTGCTCCGGTCACCTCGTACCACTGGATCAGCACCACGTCGCTGGAAAATGCATTCCCCAGCACCAGCCACGGGAAGTTGATCAGCGCCCGGAGGTAAAGGAATTCAAAGGTGATCCAGTATACCACCAGGGAGGCATATCCCAGCCGGTCGCCCAGCCGCTTCCTGGTCACGTGGAAAAGCCAGAAGGTGAGGGTCATGTACCCTGTGTTCACGATCACCGCCGCGATGACCCCCACCCAGGCGGCATGCTTCACCCAGTAGGAGGTGAGGGTGTTGAACAGCGCGAAGGCGATGAGGCAGTACCAGACCAGGGTACCCCGCCTTCCTTCCCGCTTCTCCCTGAGCACGGCATCTTCGATGAAAAGCAGGGGGATGAAAGCCACCATGAGGATGATCCCGGAGCCCCACCGGTAGAACGGGATGGAAAGCAGAAGCGCGGACAGGACCGCCAGCAGGACCCTGGACAGAGATTTCATAGACGGTAAATTTAAAACAAAACACAAAAATAGCTTTTTCTTATCTTTGTATCATCAAAACAGAAGGAGATCAAAACAGAAGGAGGGAAATGGGTAAGCTGGTTGAGACAGAGGAGATCATAAAGGCCGCAAGGCTGGGCAGGTTCGGCGGAGCAGGTGCGGCAAGGGTGCTGATGACCGTGCTGCGGATCAACAAGATCAACAAATTGTATGACGATCTGAGCCACCTGAGGGGGGTCGAATTCATCGATGCCCTGATCGACAGGCTGCAGCTCGAATACGAGGTTCGCGAGGAGGAGCTGAAGCGGATCCCGACGAGCGGACCGTTCATCACCGTCTCCAATCATCCCTTCGGGGGAATCGACGGAATGCTCCTTGTGAAGATCCTTGTGAATACCAGACCCGACATCAAGGTGCTGTCCAATTTCGTGCTGAACAAGCTGGAACCGGTCTCCGAGTACATGCTTCCGGTGAATCCTTTTGAACGGAGGAAAAAAGCGGCTTCCAGCATTTCGGGGATCAAGATGGCGCTGGAGCACCTGGGCAAGGGAAATGCGCTGGGGATCTTTCCGGCGGGGGAAGTGTCCAGTTACAATGAGGACAACTACGGCATCAGCGACCGGGAATGGCAGTATTCGGCCCTGAAGATGATCAAGAAGGCGCGGGTCCCGGTGGTCCCGGTCTATTTCCAGGGCAGCAATTCCAGGCTGTTCCATCTCCTGGGACTGATCCATCCTTCGCTGAGGACCGTCAAACTGCCATCCGAGATCTTCAACAAGAAGCATAAAATGATCCGGATCCGCATCGGGAACCCCATCAGCGTGAAGGAACAGGATGCATTCAGCGATATCAGCACCTACGGGCGATACCTGAGGGCACGGACCTACGCGCTGGGATCGGCGCTGGAGGTGAAGAAATTCTTCAGGCCGCGCATCAACCGGAGCGCAAAGGCCGAACCCATTGCCGACCCGGTACCCAACGAAAGGATCGTACAGGAAATCAAGAAGATCAGGGAGGATTACACCCTGTTTGCCAGCGACAACTTCGAGGTTTTCTGCACACCCAGTTTCGAGATCCCGTATATCATGTACGAACTGGGACGGCTGCGTGAGATCACCTTCCGAGCCGTGGGGGAGGGGACCAACCGCTCCATGGACATTGACGAGTACGACCTCTACTACTACCACCTGTTCGTGTGGGACCGCCAGGAGGAGAAGATCGTGGGAGCCTACCGCGTGGGGAAGGGCAGGGAAATCCTGAGGCGGTACGGTGTGAAGGGCTTTTACCTGCACAGCCTCTTCCGGATGAACAGGCGCTTCGTCCCCATCCTCAGGCAATCCCTGGAACTGGGGCGCTCTTTCATCGTGCAGGAATACCAGCGGAAGCCCATGCCGCTCTTCCTGCTCTGGAAGGGGATCCTCTATTTTATCCTGAAGCACAGCGAATACAGGTACCTGATCGGACCGGTAAGCATCAGCAACAGTTTTTCGCAGTTCAGCAGGGGACTGATCATGCAGTATATCCGGGAGCACCATTTTGACCCGAAACTGGCCCGGTACGTGCGCCCGCGCGTCCGCTACAATGTTCCCGGCTTCAACGTGGACGAGGAGATCATCCTGGAGAGCACGGACGATCTGAACAAGTTCGACCGCTTCATCAGGGAGGTGCAGCCCAATGACTACAGCATGCCCATTTTGCTCAAGCGCTACCTGAAACTGAATGGCAAGATCATCGGATTCAACCTGGACCCCAAATTTAACGATGCGCTGGACGGACTGCTGGTCCAGGATCTGTTCGACGTGCCGATGGATACCATCTCCTCCCTTTCCAAAGAGATCAATGACGAATCCATCCTGGAGAGGTACATGGCGGGCCGTGTCGAGCCCGGACTCACGGTTTAGCCCGGACTCATGGTTTAAGCCCGGTCCCGGCTGGTTCCTCTTGCCGGTTTCACAGTCTACTTTCGGCCGGATCCCGGGTTTAAGCCACGGTCCCGATTGCATTCCGGAACATTTTTGCGAAATTCCGCATCTAAAACCTGTATCATGCGATTTCAAGTGATCTCCGTACTGGCCGCTGCCATCCTTACTGCCGCCATCCTGGCAGGCTGTGCGGAACAGGAATCCGGGCTTGCACAGAAGGCGGCCAGGATCCATTCATCCGCCTTTACGGTGGACAGCCACACCGACACCCCCATTTTGCTGGCGCGTTACCCGTTTGATTTCAGCCAGCAGCACGATGAGATGAACGACCGGAGCAAGGTGGACCTGCCCCGGATGAAGGAGGGGGAACTGGACGGCATTTTCTTTGCCGTATATCTCGGACAGGGACCCAGGACCCCGGAGGGCAATCTGAAGGCGAGAAAGGAAGCCCTGTTGATCCTGGATTCCATCGATGCCAACCTGGCGAGGTTCCCGGACGACATGGAGCTGGCCACGAAATCATCCGATCTGAAGCGCATTGCCCGGAAAGGGAAGCGTGCCATCTACCTGGGCATGGAGAATGGCTATCCCCTGGGGAATGACCCGGGAATGCTGGATGAGTTCTACGAAAGGGGGATCCGGTACGTCACCCTGGTGCATTCATACAACAACGATATCTGTGATTCCTCCACCGATACACTGGAGCACGGGGGATTGTCCCCACTCGGGGAGAAGATGGTCGCGCGCATGAACGATCTGGGGATCATGGTGGACCTTTCCCACGCATCGGACGATACATTCTATGATGTGCTGGAACTAAGCCGGGCACCCGTGATCGCCTCCCATTCCTGTGCCAGGGCCCTTTGTGACCACCCCAGGAACCTGTCTGACGACATGCTGCTGAAGCTGAAGGAGAACGGCGGGGTGATCCAGCTCTGTTTCGTGGACGAATATATCAAGACACCCGAGCCCAATCCGCAGCGGGACTCGGCCAGGAATGCCGTCAGGGAGAAATACGGTGATTTCGGCGATATGACCGATGCGGAAAGGGAAGCCTTCCTGGAGGAATGGTTCGGGGTGGAACGGGTATACCCGATGAAACTCCCGACAGTCAGTGAAGCGGTGGACCATATTGACCACATCGTGGAGGTGGCGGGCATCGACCATGTGGGGATCGGGACCGACTTTGACGGGGGAGGGGCCCTGGCGGACTGCTACGATGTAAGCGAGCTGGGGAACATCACCCTGGAGCTGGTCCGCCGCGGCTACTCGGCCCGGGAGATCAAAAAGATCTGGGGCGGCAACCTCACCCGCGTCCTCCGTGAGGTGGAGCAGGCAGCGTTGTGATTTTCAAGCCAATTGGCAATCTATCTGCTTGTCCGATTACTTAAAGTTCCGTTTAATTCTAGCGCGGTCTTCGTTGGGTTTGTCGTTTTTATGATAGATTTCAGTGAATATGATTTGAGAATCACTTTTAAAATAAGCGTAGATTAATCTTAAACCTGAATTAGCTCCTTTACCTTTAAGACTTTTACAGGCAATCCTTCTCATTTTAATGATATGAGACTCGATACCAAGTCCTTCAATCCTATAGCTAATTGGTGGCCTTGCTTCGGGCTCAACTTTTAATACTTTTTTAATGATTTCCAGATCCTGATTCAGACTTCGGTACTTTTTCAGAAGCTTCTTCAGGTCCCTTTGAAATTCGGGTAGTTCTGAGAAAGTCATAAGTCTGAGTGATCATAATTCCTGGCTGAATATGGACATTCACGATAAAAAACCAGTTCGTAGTCAATAAAATCTCCTTCTTCTGTTGCTTTCCAGGGCAGGTCACTTTGTATATATTCATTAACTGCTGAAACTGACCAGTCAGAATATCGATCAATCACCTGATCAATCACCTCTTTATCGGCAGCGATTAACTTTGTCAAGTCCGGTTTTACCATGGGAAGGAATTTGATCCGAGGAGAACCCTTGTATTCAACTTTAATCCTTTTTAATAGCCTTTGCTCTATCATTTCCCTTAGTATACCTTCCGTCCTGGCAGGAACAGGCCCTGAAGAAAGCTTTATATATCTCACACCAGTGAGATGCTCCTCATACATCTCATAAAAATTGAAATCACAGAGATAGAGCAACTTAAACAGCATTCTTTCTTCCATATTTGCCTTTCCACCACTCTTTTCAAGAAGATAAAGAATGATATTCTTGAGTTTCAAAAGCTTCAGTTCCGGGATAGAAATCCTTGTCTGTCGATATGAAACTTCTACTTCTGAAACCTTCTGAATGTCTAACTCCATCTCATAGTCTTTCGATAGAAACCTATCAAGCGAAAAGCCAAGCAATTCAGAAAGTTTCATGAGTTCTGCGACAGAGATATTTCGCTTTCCTAATTCTATATTTACAAAAGATGACCTGGGGATTTCAAGATAACCGGCCAGTTCATCCTGTGAAAAACCCTTTTCCTTCCTCAGCTTACGAAGCCTATTTCCAATCATTTGCTTTGAAATGCTATCTTCCATGATAAGATCATTTTTGTAAAGATAACAATTGTCCTATTAATGAACAATAAAATGTATGAAAATACGACATGCCTGAATAAAAAAAACAGGAACACCCGTCCGGTGCCCCTGTCTTCATTGCATCTAACTAACCAAAAACTATCGCTATTGGTATCTTCTCGCCACTTCTTCCCAGTTGACCACGTTCCAGAAAGCCTCGATGTACTCGGGCCTGCGGTTCTGGTATTTCAGATAATAGGCGTGTTCCCAGACATCTAGCCCGAGGACAGGCGTTCCCTTCACCTCGGCCACATCCATCAGGGGATTGTCCTGGTTGGGGGTTGAAGTGATCGCCAGTGAGTTGTCGTGCTTCTTCACCAGCCATGCCCAGCCGGAGCCGAAGCGGGTGGCGGCCGCATTGCTGAACTGGTTTTTGAAGTCGGCAAAAGAGCCGAAATGCTTCTTGATGGCATCCAGCAGCGCGCCCGTGGGCTCGCCTCCGGCGCCGGGGGCCATCACCGTCCAGAACAGGTTGTGGTTATAGTAACCGCCTCCGTTGTTCCTGACTGCCGCGGATGCGGAAGAGACGCCCGAAAGGATCTCCTCGATGGACTTGCCTTCCAGCGGGGTTCCGCTGACAGCATCGTTCAGTTTGGACGTGTAGCCTCCGTGGTGCTTGGTATGGTGGATCTCCATCGTCCTCGCATCGATGTAAGGCTCAAGTGCATTGTAATCGTAACTTAAATCAGGTAATTTGAATGACATATCTGTTTGTTTTTAATGATAAATAATGTTGGTTCCGTCACATGTACGCCCGTTTCTGCGCCCGACCGTATTGTAAAAACAGAAAACGGATTGATTTGTTCACCGGGGGCGCTGGTTTTGGAGAGGTCCTGATTTTTTGACTGACAGAGTTTTACCCAAACCTGCTGTGGAACATCCAGGAACCGGTTTTTATGACGCGAAACATGAGAATTTCCATGATTTATTTCTGGGAAATGTATTTTCTTGCTTACCAAATGGTTTAAATCGAAGGATATGCCCAACGGATTTTTTCATGTGCCTGAACCCGCCAATGAAAGGGTCAGGAACTACGCTCCGGGAACCCGCGAGCGTGCCACTCTGAAGGCCGAAATCGAAAGACTCAGGTCGCAGGTGATCGAGATCCCGATGATCATCGGGGGAAAAGAAGTAAAGACCGGGAACCTGGTTCCCATCCATCCTCCCCATGACAGGAAACACCTGCTGGGACATTTTCACAAGGGTGATGCCAGCCATGTGAAGATGGCCATTCAGGCTGCCCTGGATGCAAAGGAGGAGTGGGCGGCCCTTTCCTGGGAACAGCGTGCTTCCATTTTCCTGAAGGCTGCCGAGCTGATCGCCATTCCCTTTGGTGACACCATCAATGCCGCCACCATGCTCGGTCAGAGCAAGAACGTGATGCAGGCCGAGATCGACAGTGCCTGCGAAATGGCCGACTTCCTGCGCTTCAACGTGAAATTCATGGCCGAGATTTACGACCAGCAGCCCAATTCGTCAGAGGCGGTCTGGAACAGGGTGGAACAGCGTCCCCTGGAAGGATTCATATTCGCGCTGACACCGTTCAATTTCACCTCCATCGCCGGGAATCTTCCTTCTGCCCCGGCCTTGATGGGAAACACGGTGGTGTGGAAATGCTCCAACACCCAGGTTTATTCGGCCAAGGTGCTGATGGATGCATTCATGGCGGCGGGGGTGCCTCCGGGGGTGATCAACCTGGTGTTCGTATCCGGACCGGTGGCCGGGAACGAGATCTTCTCCCATCCTGATTTCGCCGGGATCCATTTCACCGGATCCACCGAGGTGTTCCATAATATCTGGAAGACCATCGGGAACAACATTGACAAATATAAGACTTACCCGCGCATCGTGGGTGAGACCGGGGGCAAGGATTACATCTTCGCCCATAACACGGCCGATGTGGATGCGCTGGTGGTGGCCATGGTGAGGGGTGCCTTCGAGTACCAGGGTCAGAAGTGTTCGGCCGCATCGAGGGCGTACATTCCTGCGAGCATCTGGCCTGTGGTGAGGAAGAAGATGGAGGAGATCATCGGCGGCATCAAGATAGGTCCGCCCGAGGACTTCGACAATTTCTTTAACGCGGTGATCGATGAGGCCTCATTTGACAAGCTGGCAGGGTATATTGACAGGGCGAAGAAGGACACGGATGCTGAGGTGATCATCGGCGGCGGGTATGACAAGACGGTCGGCTTCTTCATCGAACCCACCGTCATCCTGACCACCGATCCGAAGTACGTCACCATGCAGGAAGAACTGTTCGGCCCCATCCTTACCCTGTACGTGTACAAAGACGATCAGATGGAAGAGACCGTGGAGCTGCTTAACGAAACCTCCATCTATGCGCTGACGGGTGCCATTTTTGCGGGCGACCGCTACGTGATAGACTGGCTCACACGCAGGCTGGTGAATACGGCCGGGAACTTTTACATCAACGACAAACCCACCGGAGCGGTGGTGGGACAGCAGCCCTTCGGGGGGGCGCGCGGATCGGGGACCAACGACAAGGCAGGTTCCATGATCAACCTCCTGCGCTGGGTATCCCCGCGCACCATCAAGGAGAATTTCCTGCCGCCCCAGGATTACCGGTACCCATTCATGGCCAAGGAGTAGCCGCGAATTTATTATGAATGTTGATAAAACGCCCTCCATGCGGGGGCGTTTTTGTTTAGTTTTGAATTGTGAAGCAGTTCCTCCGGAAAATATGGCCCTGGCTGAAGAACAAGTATGTTCTGACCATCACCATTTTTGCGGTCTGGATCCTGTTCTTCGATCAGAACAACCTGGTGGACCGCATGAAGATGTCCTCCGAAATCCGGCAGCTGGAGGCGGACCGGGAATATTACCTGGAGGAGATTGAAAAGGATTCGGCCAGGCTCCACGAGCTCACCACCGACAGGGATAACCTGGAAAAATACGCCCGCGAGCAGTTCTTCATGAAGAAATCCAACGAGGATGTGTTCGTGATCGTGGAAGAGGAGTGAATTCTCAATGTCCTCCTGTGGTGCCCACACGTGGCTCATGTGAGCTTTCTCATGTGAGTTTTCTCGTTGTGCTCTCGGTTAAATCTCTGCAATAGTGCGCTTCCATTGTGATGTTCCAGGGTGATTCCCCGAACTGAGGAACGGGATACCCATCATAGCATTTCACGAAGTCGCAAATTTGTTACTTTTCCTTTTTTTGTGACTTTTAGATGATTTGGGTTTTCTATTCACTCCCGTGTAATACTCAGTAATAGAAGGAGATAGAAATAGATAATAAAAATGTCCTCTATGCAAAAAAGTCACAAAAACGCGTAAAAGTCACACTTTAGTTACTCCGTGTTTCGGTGAAACAGGATGCATGGGAGCGGAAACGATCAGGATCGCTGTCAGCCAATAGATTATTACAGCAAAAGGTCGGAGAAAATAGTCGGAGTTACAAAATCATTCCCGGAACCAGAGCATTCGTTTCATCAGGATGTCGGTCTGCTCGTCATCTCCCACTCTGAAAATGTGGGTGTCGAAGGCGGCGAAACCGTTTTTTTCATAAAACCTCAATGCCCTGGTGTTGTTTTCCCAGACGCCCAGCCAGATGTACCGGGCCTGTTTTTCTGACGCGATCCGGATCGCCCGGTCAAGAAGCCGCTGTCCGACTTTTTTACCGTAAAAATCCTTCAGAACATATATCCGTTCGACCTCCAGGGCACTTTCATCCTGCAATTCTGTCTGTGCCCGCCCGGAGTTCACCTTCAGGTAACCGATGACCTGATCACCGGAGGTGGCAAAATAAAATTCTGAATCTGCGTCGTTCAGTTCGGAAGTCAGTTTTTCAACGGAAAAACGCTCCTCCAGATATTTCTGCAAATTCTCTTCGCTGTTATGGGGAGCGAATGTTTCATGGAATGTCTGTCTGCCGATCCACCGAAGTCGGTCAATGTCCCGGATCGTTACCCTCTTTATTGCGATATTTTTCATGTGGATGGGGTTCCGCTCCGGGTTAATGAGATACCGCTCTCAAACCAATGATTGAGATGATCAAAGTTGCCAGGAAAAATATACGTAAAAATGTTGTCGGCTCTTTAAATACAAAGATCCCGACCAGCACCGTTCCGACTGCCCCGATCCCCGTCCACACCGCGTAAGCCGTTCCGATGGGCAGGGTCTGGGTCGCCTTGATCAGCAGCCCCATGCTGATCACAAGTGCTGCCAGAAATCCCGCATACCACAGGTACATCTCATTCCCTGTGGTTCCTTTGGCTTTTCCGAGGCAGAATGCAAAGCCGACCTCGAACAAACCTGCGATGGTCAGTATGATCCAGTTCATTTTTTTGTCTTTATTTTCTCATTTGTCTATGTTCGAACCGTTTTTTAAAAATGCCCTTCCCTGTCCCATCGCCTGTAGATCTCCAGGAGAGACCGCAGGTCGGGTGAGGTTTCCCCGAGCAGGGCTGCGGCGGCGTCCAGAACGGGGATATCGGGGTAGCCGTGCTTGCGGGCGTGGTGCAGGAACTTCAGGATCCGGAGCATGTGGAACCAGCGCCAGAAGCGCTTCCTGAAGGCGTCGGCCGATGCTGTGTTCCTGCGGATCTCCACGAGTGCCTGACCGAAATCCTGGCCCGAAAGGAAATCCAGCAGCACGGGTGACTGGGATTTCATGAAATGGTCCAGGCACGCCTCGGTGTACATGATGTCCAGTCCGGAGAATAATTTCCCCAGCATGGCGAAGGGCCGGGGATCATAGGTGAGCAGGGGCCGGTCAGGATCCTCCAGCAGCCGGCTGATCACCGTCCCGGTCCCGAACGGCGCCCGGTCGGACGCCCTGGGGGAGGGGACCACCCGGGTTGTGTTGCATTCCCTGAAGTTTCCCCGCCGCGCCACCTTCTGGATGAAATAGAAGTCCTCTCCCCCCTTGCGGCGGTTCATGCCGCCCTCCCAGCAGTAGACATCCGCCCGCACGGCGAAGGAGGAGCCCACGGTGTGGAAGGCATGGGGATAGCCGGTGGACCTGACCGACTGCAGGTAATACCTCTGGTGCAGCTCGTACTGCATCACCGCCCGGTAGGTCTCGTCGCTGAAACCGGGACCGGAGAGGGGATGCTCGAAATAGACCGCGCAGCCGTCGGGCCGCTCACGCCCGAAGAGCGAGGTCAGTGCCTGCAGGTAGTTTACCTCCACCGCCGCATCCGCATCCATGGAGGCGATGATCCCCTCGTCCCTTCCCAGGTCGTTGAACCTGCGGACGGCTTCATCCATCAGGATCTTGCGGGCCATTCCCACCCCCGCCTCTTTTTTCCCGAACGAATGGTCCATCAGCACATGAAGGGCAATGTCGGGATGCGGGTGATCAGCCGCCCATTCCCGCACCTCCCGGAAGGTCCGCCTGTTCTGCGCGATCACCCCGGCAGGCGATCCGGCGGCCGCGTTGACCAGCACGATCACCTCCGCTCTGATCCCCCCGGTATGGCACTGAAACAGCGAATCCAGGCCCGAAAGAAGCCCGGATTCGTTGTATGCCGGTATGGTGATGATAATGTCCAGGTCCGGATGCGGCCTGCTTGCGATGAGCTTATTCCGCAGACCGGACCGGTGCAGGTATGCATCGGCAAAGCCCATCAGTCCACATCATAGTCCTTGCCGTATCGTGCGTTGAGGCCCTTCACCACATCATCCGTGATGTCGTAGGGTTTGGCACCGTAAATAAGGTTCCCGCCGAATGAATATGAATAGACATAGCTGTAGCCACGCCTCTTGCTGAGTTCGGCCACATACCGCTCGATCATGTCCAGCATCTTCCGGTTCCTCACCAGTCCCTCCTCCTGGAGCTCCTGGCTGTAGCGGTTCTGCAGCGACACCAGGTTCTGCTCCTGGCTGGCCAGCTGCTGCTGGAGCTCTTCCGCTTCCTTCCGGGTGACCAGTCCCCGCTGGATCTTGTATTGTGCATCCTCCACACTCTTGTAGAACGTCTCTGTCTTACCCGCAAAATCGCTTTCCAGCTCCGCCTGCCGGCTGCCCAGTTCCTGCTGGTACTGGTAGTACAGGTCCCACTGTGCCATCACCGAGTCCATGTTGAAATAGGCGATCTGCACGTCGGTGGTATCCGCTCTTTCCTCTACCGCAGCGGATCCGTCGGTGTTTCCACCCCTGTCTTTCCCAGTAAAATGCAGCACGTACAGTACAATGATCGCGGCTGCAAGAACGGCACTCGTGACGATGTTTGTGGTTTTCATTTGATCCGTTGATTATTTGTTTGTTATAGGGCAACAAATATAACAGAAAAAGTTAACAACTGCAGGTGATTTTTCAGGGAAGATGACGCTGATCAATTTCGATCTGTCACATAAACGGGTTGATCAACGTTACGTCCGACTCCCCCCTCCGGTTTTCAGACTGGGGTTCCTTACAACTACATCACGCCCGGAGGGGGGTTTTTTTCTTTTTTCACATTTATCCGGTCAGATTGGCGTTACGCGGGTGCTCTGCCCGGTAAATGGTGGCCACGTGTCCGATGGTCTCCTCCAGCGGGGTGAATTCCATGCCCGTGGCCCCGATGAGTTTCTGGCTGGAAAACCGGTTCTCGCTGAAGGCGGACCTTACCTGTTCTGCGGTGATGAGCCGGTTTCCGGTGAACAGTCCGGCAAAGGCATCCAGTCCGGACAGCAGCTTCAGCGCTGCCTTCGGTACCGGCCTCATTTTAACGGGCTTCCCCAGTGCGCGAGCGATCATCTCAAAGACCTCCCGGAAAGCGTAGTCCCCTTCGCTGACAATAAACCTTTCCCCCGAGATCTCCGACTGCATCAGTCGCACCATGGCAGTGACCACGTCCCTCACGTCCACGTAACCTGTGATCCCCGGGGTGGCGAACCGGAGTCCCCCGTCCACCCTCCGGAACATCACCGAACTGCCCCGGTCCCAAAAGCCGGGACCCAGGATGATGGCGGGATTGACGATCACCGCACTGAGCCCTTCTTCCATCCCCCGCCATACTTCCATTTCCGACCGGAACTTCGAGATGGCATACCCCGAGCTTGACTGGGTCTGTGACCAGATCAGGTCCTCTGTGGCCGCCTTCCCTTCCGGAGGGTGACCGATGGCCGAAGAGGAAGAGACGTGAAGCAGCTTCTTCACACCGGCGGAGAGGCACGCATTCACCACGCTGGCCGTCCCCTTCACGTTGAACCGGTAAAGTTCCCGGAATTCGGACTTCCTGAAGGAGATCATCCCGGCGCAGTGATACACCTGGCTGATGTCGATCATCACTTTCTCCACCTCGGCCTCGTTGAGCAGGTCGGTCTCCACCCAGTCGATCCGTTTGAAGAGCTCGTCCCCCTCTCCGGAATACCATGAAAACACCCGCCTGACTTCCTCCAGGTCCGAGGTGGAGCGCTTCACTGCAACCACGTGCTCATGCTGCCTGACCAGCTCCAGGAGCAGGTGTGAACCCACCAGTCCTGTTCCTCCGGTGACAAGGATCATCGGGTTCTATTGTTTCCTGGTTGAAGATCCATCGTCCGGGGGACGGTAGTTTACCCCGAGTGCTTTCAGGTGCTTCAGCAGCGGGGGAAGGCGGTCCAGAAAATCTTCGTAGTCCTTCAGCTCTGCCTGCGTCCATACCACCTCGGCGATGGCGCAGGCACGGGGGAAGGCCATGTACTCTGCCTGTTCAGGGGTGGGGATGTATTCGGTCCACAGATTTCCCTGCGCCCCCAGGATATGATGGACTTTGTCCCCCGCCAGCCCTTCGGGTACCGGTTCAAGGCTGTACACCTTTTCCAGTGGAAGGAACCCGCCGATGGCCGGGGGTTCCTGACCGGTGTTCCGGGACTGGTAATAATCCAGATAGCAGTGGGAGGTGGGCGACATGACCACATCGTGGCCCATCCCGGCCGCTTCCATCCCACCTTCCATTCCCCGCCAGCTCATCACGGTGGCATTGGGCGCCAGTCCCCCCTCCAGGATCTCATCCCACCCGATGATCTTTCTTCCGTGGCTGTTCAGGAATTTTTCCATGCGGGTGACGAAATAGCTCTGCAGCTCGTGCTCATCCGCCAGCCCTTCCCGGCGGATCATCGCCTGGCATTTATCGCACTCCTCCCACCGGACCTTCGGGCACTCGTCCCCCCCGATGTGGATGATCTCCGAAGGGAACAGTTCCATCACCTCGGTGAGCACATCCTCCAGGAAACCGTAAACCTTTTCATTCCCCGCGCAGAAGACATCGTCCGCAATGCCCCAGAACTGGCGCACCTCGTAGGGACCTCCCGTGCAGCCCAGCTCGGGGTAGGAGGCAAGGGCCGCCACGGCGTGACCGGGCATCTCGATCTCGGGCACCACCGTGATGAACCGCTCCTGTGCGTAGGCCACCACTTCCCGGATCTGATCGCGGGTGTAATACCCTCCGTAAGGCTTGCCGTCCAGGGTGTTGCGGTCGGCAGGAAAGGGCGTGGCCGCACGCCGCGAGCCCACCTCCGTGAGGCGCGGGTATTTTTTGATCTCGATCCGCCAGCCCTGGTCGTCCGTCAGGTGCCAGTGGAATGTGTTCATCTTGTGCATCGCCAGCAGGTCAATGTATTTCTTCACGAACTCCACCGGGAACATGTGCCTGCTCACATCCAGGTGCATGCCCCTCCAGCCGAAACGGGGCCGGTCGGTGATCTCCATCCCGGGGACTTCCCAGGACACTCCCTCTGCCAGCTGCCGCTCCTCCACCTGCGGAGGCAGTAACTGCCGGAGGGTCTGGATCCCGTAAAACAGTCCCGCCCCGGCCGCCGCGGTGATCACCACCGCATCGGGCGAGGACGACAGCGCATAGCCCTCCTCCCCGTGCTGCTGTTCGCCGTAATCCAGGTTCAGCACGATGGCATTTTCCAGGGAAGATTCGTCCTGCAGCACATCCACCGATAACATAAAGCCCGTGGAGGGCTCCAGCAGCGCCTGCAGGTACATGCCCAGCTTCTCCATGTCGGGGGATACCAGGATCCGGGTGGCCGGGGTGAGCTCGAAGGCTCCGTCGGTCATCCGCACCTCCAGGGGCCTGGGGATGATGTTTACCTCGCCGTTCTTCTCAGCGTGAAGCCCGGGCGCCAGTCCGCGCGCACCGGGAGCATATACCAGCAGAAAGACCATGATCAGGATGCAGTCAAATGTTTTCATGGGAATTTTTCTCTTATTTTGTACAGGTTCTTATTGTGTTCAGGTTCATGTTTTGTCTGATTTCTTGTTTTTCCGGGTCCCTGTTTTGTTTGGGTTCCATACGGACCGGCACAGGGGCCGGGAGGAAATAAATATACACATTTCACCCGCATCTCAGGCAGGTCTTCGGTAAAATGTGCCGCTCAGGCAGAGCGCGCTCCTTTAAAGATAATGTTCCCGATGGCCTTCCAGAAATAACGCCACTGGGTGCGGAGGGGTTTTTTCTCGAATGATTCCAAATAGCGCATCTCCGATTCCTGGATCTCTTCGAGGGTTTCCGGCATGTCGGCGTAGAAGGGGGGGATCAGTCCCGGTTTGTATCTGATGCGCTTCTCCTGAAGCTCCTTGGAATAGAGGCTGAAGTACTGCTGGCTCAGGGGCCGCACCCCCACCAGCTTCATCTGTCCCTTCAGCAGATTCAGCAGCATGGGCAGCTCGTCGATCCAGAGCCTCCGCATGATCGCGCGGGAGCGGGAGATCCGGAAGTCGTTCTTGAACTTGCCCCCGTTGTCCAGGTTGTTGTTCTTGTGCACGTAATCCTGCAGGTATTCCGCAAACGGGTGCATGGTGCGGAATTTATATACGTTGATCTGCTCCCCTCCCTTTCCGATCCGCCGCAGCTTCACAAAGGGACCGTAGGTGGGGCTTTCGTCGAAGGCAGGCTCCCGCACCCGCCGGGTCACGAAAAAGAACATCCCGTTCACGTGGGTGTCCTCTGTGACTTCGAACCCGCAGGAGAAGAGCCTTCCCAGGATCTCCGCCCGGGAAAGCACCCGGTTGTTTCCCCGGGTCATGAAAAAGTAGATCTTCCTGGTTGGGTAGAATTTGGGGAACACCCGTTTGAAAATATAATCCACCGTGTACATGATCCAGTTCAGCACCGGCGGGTATTTTTTCAGGACCCGCTTTTTCCGTTGTTCCGAAGTCTCCGCACAACCGATGAACGTTCCTCCCTGCGGAAGCTTGTGGTTCACCGACTCGAAGAACTTATTCAGGTACTGGATGTCGTTCACCCTCCTCAGGTTGATCATGGTATGGTACTGGTTCTCCGGCTGGCGGAGGATGTTGAAGCGGGTATTGGTGGAAAGCACCAGGGTCCCCGGATCGCCCAGGTTCACATGATTCTCCACGAATACGGCCGCTTTCTCCCCGCACTCTTCCGCGATGGCCTCCCGTAAAAACCTGATCCCGTTGTGGATCTTGCTGTGCACCTTAGCCTGCCTCATCCTGCGCTTGTCCATCAGGGTGGGGGGCTTCTCCAGGAAAGCCGTCGCCACGTCATATTCCGGCGCACAGATCACGTAGGTGTACAGGCCGAGGACGAATATCTCCACCAGGGTGGCCACCCCGAAGGTGCCGAAGACCATCATCCGGGAGTAGAAGGTGGTGTTGAAGGCGTATATGATGAACGAGACGAAAGCCAGGGTGAGCAGGTTGGGATAGACGATGTTGCGGATCAGGAAGGTGGGCCGCTCCTTCCTCCCGATATGGTACTTGTTCATGTAAAAGGAGGAGATCACCCAGATGACCAGGGTCACCCCGAAGCCCAGCAGGTACCTGCCGTTCATGTAGGAGACCATCACCGGCTTCAGTCCCGCCATGAACACATACGACCCCGCGAGGATCAACAGATCCGTGATAACCAGTCCCGTCTTAGGAGGCTTCATGGGTTTGAATTCTCATGTGAATTTAATAAAAAGATCTGTCCGGTGAAACAGAGTTTTGAACGGCATTTTGTGGAATTGATAAAACCCTGGTTCAGCGGGACGAAACTTAAATTTCATATCTTAGTGTGATGAAAAATGAATACACCATTGCCACGCGGGCGGCGATCAGGGCGGGTGAAGCGATCCTGGAGGTCTACAGGGAGGAAGATCTGGAGGTGGAGCTCAAGGCCGATGAAACACCCCTGACACGGGCGGACAGGACGGCGCACGGGATCATCAGGGAAGCGCTGGAAGAGACGGGCATCCCGGTGCTGAGCGAGGAGGGGAGGGACATCCCGTACGATGAACGACGCCGCTGGGAGCAGTTCTGGATGGTGGACCCGCTGGACGGGACCAAGGAATTCATCAAGCGGAACGGGGAGTTCACCGTGAACATCGCCCTGATCGAAAAGGGGAGGACCGGCTTCGGGGTGGTCTATGCGCCCTGGATCAAGGAGTTGTTTGTGGGGCTGCCGGGGATGGGCTCGTTCAGGTGCAAAAACACGAAATATTTCAACCAGCCGCTGGAGTACCTGGTGCAGTTTGCGGAGAAACTGCCCTTCGGGAAGCAGAAGCAGAAGGGGATCTGCAGGGTGGTGGCCAGCCGCTCCCATTTTAATGAAGAGACCAAACAGTTCATCGATTTTCTGGAACTGGAAGGGAAGAAAGTCTCCCTGGTCAGCCGCGGCAGTTCCCTGAAACTGTGCATGGTGGCCACGGGTGAAGCGGATATCTATCCCCGGATGGGTCCTACGATGGAATGGGACACCGCTGCCGCCCATGCGGTGGTGAAGGCCACCGGCAAGAACGTGTGCTGTTTCCACACCGGGGAGGAACTGGAATACAACAAGGAAGATCTGCACAATCCCCATTTTCTGGTGAGTTAGTTTCCCGGGCAGTCATGATGCAACCAATCCGCTTTTATCAGAGTCATATAAAAAGAAGGCATGGATGACCGGCGATAAGGAGATCATTGCAGGATGTATCAAGGGCAGGCAGGCCGCACAGCGTGAGCTGTTCGAGAAATATTCCCGCCTGCTCCTGGGTATCTGCAGCCGGTATGCGCAGGATCTGGAGGAGGCCGAGGATATCCTTCAGGAGGGTTTTGTGAAGATCTTCCTGAACATTAAGGATTTCAAGGGGGACGGCTCCCTGATGGCGTGGATGAGGCGGATCATGGTGAACACGGCGATCACCAATTATCACAAGATGCGCAAGCACCGGTACCATGATGACCTGGAGGAGGTGAGCGAGCTGAAGTTCGAGGATCACACGTGGGGCGAGGCGGATTTCACAGGGGAGGAGCTGTTGAAGGTGATCCGGCAGATGCCCGAAGGCTACAGGCTCGTATTCGGGCTGTATGCCATGGAAGGATTCAAGCACCGGGAGATCGCAGAGATCCTGGATATTGACGAGAATACGAGTAAATCGCAGTACAGCCGGGCAAGGCGGTGGCTGCAGGAAAGACTGATCAAACTGAAAGAAGGGGAGGATACGTCCCGATGAACGAGCGGATGAACATAGAAGAGCTGGTCAGGAGCAAACTGGAAGGGCAGGAGATCGCTCCTTCACGGGGGACCTGGAGCCGGATCCTGCGCAGGGTCCGTCGCGGACAGTTCATGCGCTTCGATCCCGGCAGGTTCAATGTGTACTATGCCGCGGGGATCCTGGTGGCGGGCGCCGGACTCATCGCCCTGATCCAGACGGGACCCCGGGAAGCGCAGACGGAAGAGGATTCCCCCGGACGTACGCCCGTCCCCCGGGAGCGCACCGCTCCCGCACCCGCGGAAAACCAGATCATCCAGGTGCAGCCCGAACCAGGGGATCCTTCCCTGGAGGTTGCCCCGTCCGGAGCGGCAGTAGAGGGTAAACCTGCTGCTGTACCGGAGGAAGCTCCGGAGAAAATCTACGAGGTCATACCTGGCGACGGAACAACCCGGGAGAAACAGCCCGGGATCAGCCGTGAACCAGTCCAGCCGGATGAGGCGGACCGCAGAGAGCCCGTCCACAACACCCTGGTGGCCTTCTTCACCCCGTCGGTCACCTCCGGGTGCGCTCCCCTCACCGTGCAGTTCTTCAACCAGAGCGTCAACCACCTGTCCGTTACCTGGCGCATGGGAACCGCCACCCCGGTCACCGGCGAGAACCCCGAGCATACCTTCACCACCCCGGGCAGGCATCATGTGACCATGACCGCCATGGGCGAGGGGGGACAGACCGCGTCCTTCAGCCAGGTGATCGAGGTGTACCCCGCCCCGTTGGCAGATTTCGTCATCGAAGAGGGTCTCCCGGACAGCGAGGGACAACGCACATACAGCCTGATCAACTGCAGCAGCGGGGCCGGTTCATACCAGTGGAATCTCCTGGGGGAAAACAAAACCGAACTGAGGGGGTGGTCCTCCGATGCATTCAATCCCGACCTGCCGGTCGGCCCGTTAAACGGAAAAGCCAGTCACATCCGGCTGGTGGCCGTCAACGAATACGGCTGCAGTCATACCGCGGTACGGGAGCTTCCCAGGCCCCCGGATGCCGGGGTCCCCGAACTCATCTTCCCCACCGCGTTCAGTCCCAACACCACGGGTCCCGCCGGCGGACTGTACAGTCCCCACGAAAAACGCAACGATGTGTTCCATCCCCTGTTCGACACCGAGCCCCTGGAGTACCGGCTGAGGATCTATTCCCGCCGGGGGGTGCTGGTGTTCGAATCCAACGATATCTACCGGGGATGGGACGGCTACTACCTCCAGGAAAGGGCCGCGGCAGGGGTCTACGTGTGGATGGCAGAAGGCACCTGGCGGGGCGGGGAGGAGTTCCGGATGCAGGGGGATGTGACCCTTATCTGGAGCGACGGGCGGTAGTGCGGCCGCCGCGGTGTCCATTCCACAGGCGATCCCTGGCTGGAAGATCCCAAACCTGGAAGATCCCAAACCTGGAAGATCCCAAACCTGCGCAGGGCTGATTACAACGTGATCCGGTCGATGATCTTTTCGAAGATCAGGTCCACCGAATCCTTGATGCTCAGTTTCGATGTGTCGATCTCCAGATCCGGGTTCGCCGGCGCCTCGAAGGGAGAGGAGATCCCGGTGAAATCCTTGATGATCCCCGCCCTGGCCTTTTCGTAAAGTCCCTTCGTATCCCGCTGTTCGCATACCTCCATGGGCGGGTTCAGGAAGATTTCGATAAAATCCTTCTCCCCGATGATGCTCCTGGCCAGGTTCCTGATCTCCCGGGTGGGACTGATAAAGGAACAGATGGTAATCAACCCGGTGTTGATGAGCAGCCTGGAAACCTCGGCGATCCGCCGGATGTTCTCCAGGCGGTCCTCGGCGCTGAACCCCAGGTTGTTGTTGATCCCTGTCCGGATATTGTCCCCGTCCAGCACATGGCAGAAGAACCTCCTGAAAAACAGCTCCTTTTCCAGGTTCGCGGCCAGGGTGGTCTTCCCCGAGCCGGAAAGCCCGGTGAACCAGATCACCCTCGCCCGCTGGCGGAGGATCTCCTCCTTTACCTTCCGGTCGTAGATCCTGTCAAATACCGGGTAAATGTTGTCTGCAGCCATGATTCATCATATATCAGAATCCATAATTCAAACCAATTCTCAACGTCCCCGTCCTCCCGTGGTACACCTCCGGGGTCCACCGGGCCAGGTACTCCTCTTCGCCGGTCACATTCCGCCATTCGTATCCCACCCGCAGGTACAGATCGTTGACCAGCTGCACGGTGGTCAGCAGTCCGAACCTGACAGATTCCCAGACGATTGGATCGAAAGGGGCGATGGCGGGACCGGTCCGGGGACTTCCCAGCTCCGTGTGATCGGGTCCTTTTACGGACCGGTTGAAATAAGCCCTTACCTGCATGGTGCGGAGCGGGCGGTATTCGGCGGACAGGTACAAATCCTTCGCATTGTCCTCCAGGTAGTGTCCCAGGTTATAGCGGTTGGACTCAAAGGTGGTGGTGGTTATATTGTGCCTGAAGACGAGGGAATTGTTCCAGGTGTACTCCGCCACGATCCGCGCGTCCGGCAGGATGGTGGAAGAAACCCCGGCCTTGTAGGAGACAAAGTTGTATTCATCCTTTTCGAAGATCCTTCCCACCTGCAGTTCGTCGATGAAGGCGGTTCCGTAAAAATGGAAATGCCGGAGGTTGCGGGAGGAGACCGAGAGGAACATCTGGGAGTTCATGTTGTTGATCCCCGCATTCAGCGTATGGTCGATGGCCTTGTAGAAGGCGACGGGGATCATGAAGGCGGGCTGAGGCCAGCGGTGGTCGTACACCACGGAGTTCCCGATGGATAGCTGCAGCCCCTTCAGCGGAATAAAGGTGAACATATTGGCGGCCAGGTATTTGGGATGGTACACCTGCCGGTACTCGGGACCGTCCGGGGTCTCCACGTAAAAGGAAAGCGTGGAATCCACCACCTCGGAGACGAGGAAGCCCTGGACCCAGGTATACCGGAACCATTTCGCCGGCTTGAGTCCCACCTCCAGGCGGGGAAAGGCAGGGGTACGGCCCGAAAAGATTCCGGCACCGGCGTTGTGCTCCCCCCAGGAGAACTGTTCCATGAACAGTCCCCCGTACCCCCATTTCCAGGCATAGCTCACCCCTCCTCTGCACTCCCAGTAATCCCGCTTCCCGCCGGAAAAGATCTTCAGGTTGGAGGCCCCGGTGCGCTGGTTCTGGAAATCCCTGGCAGTCAGCTCCACCGACTCGTGATTGTCCCTCAGAGATCCCCAGAAGCTGAACTTTCCCACGGCCGACCATGCCTCCACGCCGTTCCACCAGTGGTAAAATGCTCCGTTTTCGTTCACCCACACATCCGCCCCCACGATGGGATTCACGGTTACACGGAAGAGGGAATCGCTGTAATAGAATGCATCGAACCGCTTGTTCCCGTGGTTCTTCTGCCAGAGCCAGCTCACAGCCGGTTCCTGTCTGAGGACCGGCTCCTGTCTGAGGTCCGGTTCCTGTCTGAGGACCGGTTCCTGTCCCCGCTCCGCCTCCTTCCCGTAATCCTTCAGGTAGAAATCCAGCTCCGACTGCTGTCTCCGGGTAAGCTGTTCCCGCTTTCCATCCGCCTCCTCCAGCTTTGCGGCGATCAGTGCCCGGGAATAAGGCTTTACCAGGGAGTACAGGTCAATGACCCCTTCCGAGGCCAGCTCGTCCAGGAACAGGTAGATCCCTTCACTGGAGATGTGGGTGGGGATATACTGCGCGGCTGCGGGGAGGCTTCCGCACAGCGCAAAGCTCGCGGCCAGGAGGAAACGTCTCAGGAAAACTTTGGTCCCCGGTATTGAGGCCGTCCCACTCATCGGTAAAGCATGCTTGCATTTTCGATCCAGGCCACCTCGCCCTTTTCCCCGTCAATCAGCTTCTGCGCAGCTTCCGGGACAATCTTCAGCGCGCCCATCATCCTGCAGGTCTCCGCATCCAGCGAGGTCATGAACCGGATCCCGATGCGCCTTGTCTTTTCAAGCATGGCCAGCGCGGTACCCGCGTTGTTCTCGTACTGCTTCTCCATCCGCTCGAAGATCCGGTGATGGTCGCCCTCCCTGAAAATATCCGCAAATGCCCTGTTCCCTAATCCGTCCGCACACTCGGCAAGGATCACCAGTGTACCGCCGTTCTTTACGAACGATGCCGCGTTGTGGATGGACTTGTGGCTCTGGATGAAGTTGATGTCCTTGGGATAGCCCCCGGCACTGGCCACCACCAGGTCGTACCGCCTGTCATCACCCACCCTGAAATAACTGTCGTACCGGTCGCACACCTCCCTGAAATCCTCGTAACCCGATCCGAAATGCATCTCGCACACCTCCCGCCTGCTGTCCAGGATGGCCATGATCTCCAGCCGGTCGGGCAGGTAGGTGCTGATCTCTTCCAGGTCCATGGCCAGCGGGTTCCCGTCCAGCTGTCCCGACTGGCATCCTTCCCGGAGGGTCCGGTTTTTGAAATCCAGGTAGAGGCTGTGGTTCTGCAGGATGGAACGAAATCCCGCCAGTCCGGGGAACAACAGCTTGCGTCCTCCCCCGAAGCCGGCGAAATAATGGTGCAGCACCGAGCCGAAGGTGATCAGCAGGTCATGCTCAGGGATCTCTTTCCGCAGCGTGATCCCGGTTCCCCGCGACGTGGTTCCCAGCCTGACCAGCGTCGCGTCGTCTTTGCAGTCATGGTGCACGAACCTGAAATTCAGGTAGGTCTCCCCGTAACTCTCCAGGGACTCCTCTTCGGTCTGGGGCGGATGGGTTCCGTAGGCGATGTAGAAGGTGATGTTGTCCCGCTTCAGTCCGTTCTCCATGAGCACCTCCGTGAGAAGGGGCAGGTACAGCGGGTACTGGCAAAGCCGCGTCTTGTCGCTGACCACGATCCCCGCATCGCGGATCTTCGATTTCATCATGTAGAGGCAGGAGCGCAGGTCGCGGGTGAAACCGCTGGAGGAAACGGCCAGGGGAGGTTCGGTGTGGCTCAGGGGAACCGCCTTATCCGGCATGTTGAGAGAGATGGTGGAATGACCGTATTTGAGATTTCTCGGGTTCATGGGTTCAATGGGTTACCATCCGACAGGTACAAAATATACGAATTTAAGAAGAATGGAATGAAACATATCGCGGGATTCGGAAAAATTATGATTCGTGTATCCTTCCAGGAAATCGGAGGTGGTCAGGTTGCTGCCCGCCTCCAGTAACAGCGCCATTTCCCGGTCGAAGGTAAAGGCGAGTCCCACTCCCCCCGAAAAAACCGGGGCCACGGGCAGGTACGTATCCCTGCTGGCGGACGCCAGCACCTCGTTGGGCCTGGGCTGGAACTGGATCACCCCCAGGCCGGCCCGGATCCGCGGCTCCAGCCGCAATTTCCACTTTTTCACCGGGTAGAGTTTGAATTTAAACACATACATTCCCGTTGCGGATATCTCATTCAGGTTGCTGCTGTACGCATACATCCTCGCTTCATTGGCCGTCCCCCGGTCGGTCCCCCGCAGATGGTGAAATCCCACATTCACTCCCAGGCGCCATTCCGGGGACAGGTCATACAGGAATGCGGCCCGGACCGAAGGCCCCGGGCTCCCTCCCCCCACATCGCAGTATGAGAGGTTGATCCCCGCACCCGCCTCGATGTAAATGCGGGGAATGTAATTCAGGTCCTGAGCGGAAACATGAATCTCTACAAAGACAAGTAGAAACACATATGATGTTTTAAGCTTACGCTTTGATCTTTTGCTGAGGATTGGGTTTTTGTGTGATATGAACTTGTTTTCCCCATGAGACCCCCTTAGTTGACTCATAAAGTTTAACGAATGCTGTTCCTGCAAAAAAACCATTTAGAAGAACATGTGCTTCCCATAACAATTCTGACAACCCAGGTTCCGCCTGTTTAATCTTCAAGTCGAATTCATGGAGTTTTTCAAAAAACAGAGGCCTTGAATGAAGCAAATGTGAATCGTAATTTGAAAAGAACTTAACAGCTCTATTAATTTTTCTTACTTGTCCTTGCCTTCCTTCGAACATATATTGACCGAGCCATCTTTTCACCAATTCTTTTGCCAGTTTCTCTGAATCATCACAAATCTCTAATAGGTCAAGTGAATATTTTTCAATAAGCGGAATATAGGCTGGCAATGACTCTGGTCCTTCCTGAATAATCTTCTTTTTTGCATTCTCGAATCCTCTGGTTATTGATCTTGCGGGTATCCCATTTATTTGAGGATCAATAGGACCTAACGTAGCACTTGGGTGAAGAATTATTTCATTACCTGAAAGTGCAAGCATGGTAGCTGCGGAATAAGCAGAATGTGGTATTAAAAAAGCTACATTGTTAAAGCGGTTTCTTATTATTGAAACGATTCTTTCGGTGGCATCCGGTCTTCCTCCCGGGCTATGAATCAGTATATCAACAGAGTCACCTTCCTTTATTGAATTGACCAGGTCAGTAAAACCATCAACATCATTTAAATCAATGAGATTAGGTGTGTTCGGAACAGTAACTTCGAGAAATTTTGTTGCATATATTAATAGAGGTCTGCCCCGTAAGTTCTCAATATCCTGATAACATCTTTTCCTGAAATTGAACAGGTCTTGACCAGATAAGTCTGGATGGGATCCCAGAAATGAATTCCAATCTTGTGTAGTCTTAAATCTAGGTGGTTGATTTGAAGGCATTTGAGTCAATGGAGATTTCTTCTGTTGAGCTATTTGAGGCGTTTACAAATTTGTTTTTTCCTAAAGCAGTGTTGGTTTTATAAATGATATCAGATACCTTTCTGTAATAACTGTAAGATTCCATTGCTGTAGTGTTTGAGTCAAGGAATTCCCGGGGAAATAAGCTTCGTATGTAATTTTTCTTCTTCATCTGATAATTATCTTGAAGGCGATTTACAAAGATAAGCAAAAACTTCTTTCGATCAGAACTCCGGGCACGGGATCATGCGGGGCTTCCGCCTTTCCCGGCTGGTCTTGAATTCATAGGTGATGGAGATCTCGTGTGCTCCGCCGGTGGAGGAGACCAGGTTGGATACGGTAAAGTCGTAGCTGTAGCCTACCCTGAGCTGGTCCATTTTGTATCCCACCAGGAAGGCGATGGCATCCCCCCTGGGATCCTCGCTGATGATGGGGATCCCCCGGTACCAGAAGCCCAGCATCAGCGGAGCCTTGTACCAGTAAAGCCCCAGGTCGAGCTGGTTGTACACCCACTGGTGCCTGAAATTGAAGGCCAGTGAGAGGGACTCGTCAATGGGATTCAGCAGGCGGCCTTTTTTGATCACCTGCGCCCCCCCGAAGATCGTTAATTTGACGGGCCACCGGGCTTGTGTATAGTACAGTCCGTAATCGGGCCGCAGCATGTGGTCCACCGAGAATCCTCCCCAGAACCGGTCGGAATATCCCATCAGCGAAGCGGCGAAATCCACATCCGATTTGCGATCCTCCCCCGGCTGCTCGATGGTCCCCCCGGTGGTCCCCCCGCTGGTCAGCTCGTCGTTCCAGGTCAGCTTGAAATAATCGATCCCCTGCTGGGTGAAGTTGAAGTGGATCCCCGGCCGCAGGTGGAAGCCCTCGGTGACCGTGATGTCGTAGGAGTAAAGCACCCCGATGTTGGTCAGGCTCAGGTCGCCCGTCCCTGCCACATCGTTGAGCATGAGCAGTCCCACCCCGCTGTTGAAATTCTCGAAGTAGTGATCGTAGGAAAACGTATAGGTAACGAAGGTGCCGGGGAGCTCGGGCCACTGGTTCCGGTAAACGGCCGTGACCCGGTCCATCTCTGTGGCACCTGCGAATGAAGGGGCCAGGTACAGCTGGTTGGCATAGAACTGGGTAAATTGAGGGTCCTGTCCCATTGCCAGCAAACAAATGCCTGACACCATGATCGCAAGTACGTACCTCTTCACCAAAAGGAGATCTGTTTAGACTAAATTTGCAGGCTTCCCAAATTCTAATTGAAGATATTTCGAATCTTCAACCCATCCAATCAAAGTTATGAACATATGAAGATGTCCTGTTATCTTCCCCGCCCCTGCCTGTTTTAAGAAATTAAACGAGATTTGGGGGAATTGGTTACAAAACCGGACGGTTTTGGGAGGGGGGTGCTGCAGAACACGGATTGCCTGGAAAAACAAGGAGACTGCTAAAAATCACGGGATTTGCAGGGCGGAATTCACTAACTTGACAACTTTGACAGCCTGACCAGGATAAATTTCCCGATGTTCTTCGTGTTCTGCCACACCAGCTCCTTCAGCCAGGGAAGACCGGGAGGGTGCCATCGCTGGGGGTGGGTGTTGATGATGATCCTGCCGGGAAGTTGTCCGCTTTTTGCCAGGCCGGACAGGTGGGAGGTGCTTTTGATGCGGAGATCGAGGCCGGATTCCACCTTATCCCTTACATTCGCATCGCTTCCCCGCCATGAGCGTCCCGTATCGGTGATGTAAAACACCTTCGAATAATCCACGTCGAAATAGGGTTCCGCCACGATGCCGTGGTCCCGGTAGTCATGTTGCTCCCAGATCTTCCGGTTGTCCCACCTCGACAGCGGGCTCCCGTGCATGCAGATGGTCCTCACCGGGGCCAGTCCCCTCAGCCGCTCCAGGTGCTCCCCGAATAGGACGATCGCGCGGCCGGTATTCCCCCCGGCCAGGGTCAGGTCCTCGTAATGGTACCCGATCTCATGCCCCATAGCGGATATTTCCCTGATGATCCCGGGATCAAAACTCTGGGGGACGATCCTGAAGTAATAGGTGGCCGGGATCCCCAGTGCATGCTCCAGTTGCGCAAACCGCAGGGCATTACCCGGAAGCCTGTCCACATCGTGCCGCATTACCGCCACCTTCCGCCCGTCATCCTCCTCAATGAACCGGAAAAAGGTACTGAACGCATAGCCCGCTTCGGCCAGGGCCTGCAGCAGTTGCCTGTATGTTGCGACCGTGAAATCCAAAAGATGGGTGCTTTGGTTCTAAAGCTACAAATAAATCTGCAGGGATCTGAAAAAGTCAGTGGAGACGGGACTGGTGTCTAAGACGGGGGATAAGAACCGAACGATTTATAAATAAAACGATTCTGATAATCCGGATCCTCCATCATAATTATTTTACTCTCGGGCCAGTTTTCAATAAACCAGACCAGGAATCCGGTAAGGTCGATCTTTTTCTCAAGGAACCTGGTTCGATTGTGAGCCATTTCTTTCTCTAAATCATTCTTTTTTAAGAGTTCAACTCCTTTCTGAATGGCTTTATGCTGATCTGATGCGTTTTCTTTAAAGCTGAACAAAAGGCCATATTTTTTTTCTTCATCTGTGTATCCTAACCAATTTTCATTCATATAAATTGCCGGGATACCCAGTACTGCACTTTCAGAAGCCATGGTTGCACTTTCACCAAAAAACAGTCTGGCATGAGCTAAAACATCATGCATTTTTTCGGGAGGTACTTGTATCAGATATTCTTGAATGTCTTCCGGCACCTCTTTTTCTGCAGAGATAAATACTTTCGAAAATCTGGAAAATGCTTCAACGGCTTTTATCTTGTTATCATCAGAAAAACCTGACAGACTCCTGTCATGAAATGCTTCCCAGCTTACAAAACGCATAATTACATAAGATTCATCTTCTTCTATACCAAGTAATTTTGCTACTTTTTCTCTTTCGGGAGGCTTGAATCTTTTGGGATGCATGTAAAGCAGTTCAAGGTTCCCTTCAAATTTTATTTGATCTTTTCTATATGTATTACCGAATGACTTTGCGGTCAGCAAAGCTGAAACAAACTTGCAGAATATTCTATCATAAATTCTTGTGGATTCAGTGTCTTCAATACTAATATGTGTTTTTCTCATGAAGAATCCTGCCAGTGATAGATAAGGAGATCCCATGGACAGAATCATGTCGATATGATGCCGGCGGATAAATGAAATACTTGTGATCGTGTTTGAGATCAAGATTTTCGCTTTCGAAAAAATTCCTTTCCCGGGCCTTTGCAGGAGCCCATATTCGATTTGATAAGAATTCAGAAGAGAGCTACTAACATCCTTTTCACTTGCCAGCCAGAAAATATTGTGCCCCGCTTCTATAAGCAGAGACCTGGCAATTCGGAAACAGTGAATTTGTGCAGGATGATGTGTAGTAAATAGAATGTTCATTTCAAGCGGTCCCGGATTGCTTATAAAGATAGGAGAACGAGGGTGCAAGTCCCAAAATAAAGCCAGGGATATTTAATTTGCAGCCTGATCATATCAGGCAAAATCGCAAAAAATAAAAGAAACAGGGATGCGGTATAAAATGCATCCCTGCTTCCTTAAATATCCCTGGTCTTAATCCCTACTGCGGCTTCTTCCAGATCAGGGTCACATCGCCGGCCATGCTGAAGGGTGCGCCGTTGGCATAGATGCCGGTCACCTTCCAGATGTATACACCCTGGGCTGCCTGCGTATCCCGTATGTAGCCGTCCCACCCGATATTGATGTCGTGGCTCTCGAACAGCAGCTCACCCCAGCGGTTGTAGATGTACAGGTGGTACTCGCTCACCTGGCGGGCCACACCCGGGAAGAAGATGCTGTTCTTGATGTTGGGATCCAGGTTGGGATCGTTGGGATCCACATACCCGCCCGAGGGTCCGCCGGGATTGGGCCTGAACACCGTCGGGAACTTGATGTCCCCCGCCGGCAGTACCTTCACCGCCTTGATCACGATCAGACTGTCGATGCAGTGCTCGTTCCAGGCCACCAGCTTCACATCCTTCCACCCCTCGGTGAAGTAGACATGGGTGGGATCCTGCTCGTCCGACGTGTTGTTGGGTCCCGCCTCGCCGGTGGTCTCGTCATAATCCCCGAAGTCCCACAGGTAATCGGTGGCCGCATAGGTCAGGTTGAAGAACCTTACCGGCTTGTCTTTCACGAAGACCGAGTCAGGCGCCGAGTTGAACGACACGTTGGGCGTTTCGTAGATGTTGACGGTCCACGATGCATGGTCGGTCCCCCCGGGACCGGTGGCCTGCAGCCTCACGGTGAACTCGCCCGGATCGTAGTAGGTGTGCACCGGGTTCTCCTGGCTGGAGACATACCCGTCCCCGAAGTCCCACAGGTACCTGTCGGACCACTGCGACCGGTTCACGAACTGCACCTCCGTCGGCGTACATCCTCCGACGGGCTCGTCGAACACCGCCTCTGGTGCATGCGGGTTGATCACGATGGTGGTCCCGATGCTGTCGATGCAGGGCCCGTTGTTCACATAGAGTACCACGGGGTAAGTCCCCGGCGCCGCATAGGTATGCACCGGGTTCTCATCGGTGGAGGTCTGGTCATCCCCGAAGTCCCACGTGAATGTCCATGGTCCCTCCTGGGTCGTATTGGTGAAGGTCACCGTCGCATCCGGGAAGGTCTGCACCAGCGGCACCGCCGTGAAGTTGGGCCGCGGGATGGGCTGGATGGTGATGTCCAGGGTCTCCGTATCCTGGCACCCGTAGAAGGAGGTGGTGGTCATTTCCACGGTGCGGGTCACCGGCTCCGAGGTATAGTTCTCGTACAGGTGGTGCGCCACGTATCCGCCCTCTTCCGCGAATCCGTCCCCGAAGTCCCAGAAGTAACTGGCACCGCCCGGCTGCGTGGTGAAGGTCACATCCAGCGGATGGCACCCCTCGGTCACGTCGGCATTGATGGTGGCCTCCACCTTCGGGTAGATGGTCACGATGCTCTGTGCCGTGTCGTTGCAGCCGTTCTCGCTGGTGGCGACCAGCTTCACGTTGTAGTAGGCCACCGTGCCGGTGGGACTGAAGTTGTCGAATCCGTGGATCGCGTTCACCTGGTCGCCCGTGGTCCCGTCCCCGAAGTCCCACTGGAACGATACCGCATCGGCCGAGGAGGTGTTCGTGAAGTTCACCTCCAGGAAGCCGCACGACGGGACCGCATCCGAGAGGAACTGGGCCGTCGGCCTGTCATTGTCAATGGTCACCACATCCGATCCCACGCACCCGCGGTCGTCCGTCACCGTATAGACCAGGTCGTACTCCCCGCTGATGAGTGTCCGGAAGGTGATCACCTGCTGGTTGACCACATTCAGGGGCCCGATCTCCCCGGTCCACTGGTGCAGCGAGTAGTTGCCCGATCCGCCGGACGGGTTCCCGTCCAGGGTGAGCGTCTCTCCGCCGCAGATGAGCGGGAAGTTGGGCAGATCGCCCGTGATCGAGGGCACCGGGTTGGGCCACACCGTGAGGGTCACCTCGTCTGAGGAGACCGGCAGGCAGGCGCTGGAGACATCCAGCCTGTACTGCCATCCGTTCATGCTCACCGGCACATCGGTCAGCATCACCTGGTCGGTCGCCGCACCCACATGGATGGAATCGTCGCCGAGCGGCACAAAACCGAAGCCGTCCAGCCGGTTGACCATCCACTGGTACACCAGGTCCGGTCCGGATGCCGAAGCCCCGAAGAAGGTATTGCCGTCCTCGCAGATGGCTGCATTCGCCGGCTGGTCGTCGATCACCGGGTTCGTGTTCACCAGCAGGATCACCGGATTGGTGGTAGCCGCCGGGGCACAGGAGCCGCTGATAATGACCCTGTAACGGTACCCGCTCTGGGTTACCTGTGCGCTGAGCAGGGTCAGCGTGTTTGTGTTCGCCCCGTTGTAGAGCGGATCGGCCGGATCAATGTCAGTGAAGCTGGCGCCGGTGTTCACCTGCCAGCGGTAGACCAGGTTCGAGCCCTGTGCATCCACCGTGAAGGTGGCCGGGTTGTCCACGCACACCGTGAGCCCTTCGGGCGGGGTGAGGATCTCCGGCGCTGTTTCCACGGTCAGCTCCACTTCGGCTGACCGGGCGGGCACGCCGCAGGTCCCCGTGATGTTCACCCTGTACATGAATCCGTCGGATGTGCGGTCCACGCTGAAGATGCTCAGGTTCGGGGTGCTGGTCCCGATGTAGAGCCCTACATCGGCCAGGTCGCTCCAGGTGGCCCCGTTGTCGGTGCTTTCCTGCCACTGGTAGGAGAGACCCTCTCCGGTGGCGTTCACCCTGAAGGTGGCATTGTCCCCTTCGCAGATGGTCAGATCGACCGGCTCATCCTGGATCTCGGCCGGGGTCTGCACCTGCAGGATCGCCAGGCCGGAAAGCTCCATGGGCGCGCATCCCCCTTCCACGCGGACCCGGTAGCGGTTCAGGTGGAAGGTGCGGTCCGCTCCTGTAAGGGTCAGCACCGGGCTGTCCCAGCCGCTGTAAACCCCGCCGTAGGTGTCCGTGATATCCACGAAGCCGGTCCCGGTGGAATCCACCCGCCACTGGTAGGTGATGTCCGTCCCGGTCGCCACAACCCCGAAACTTGTATTGTCCCCCTCGCAGATGACCACATCTTCCGGCTGCGTCCAGATGTCCGGGGCGCTGTACACCGTCAGGGTGCCCGGATCGGAGATCACCTCCGGCTCACAGGTGCCGGTCAACCGCACCCTGTACTGGAATCCCGTCATGGCCGAATCCACGCCGAACACCTTCAGTTCGGTTGTATGGACCCCCACGTAGTTCCCGCCGTCAGTCAGCGGCTGCCATCCGCTCACCCCGTCGTTTTCTTCCCACTGCAGGTATGGCATATCCGTCTCGCCCACATCCACCGTGAAGGCCACGTTGAACATTTCGCAGGTGGCGGTGTCGGATGGGTCCTCCGTGATCTCCGGCAGCTTGTACACCACCAGGTCGACCACTTCCGAAGCCACCACCGGTCCGCAGTCCCCGCTCACCTCGACCATGTACTGCCAGTTGTCCATCGTATAGGGCACACCGGCAAGGCGCAGTTCACTGGTCAGGAACCCGCTGTGGATCCCGTCCGCCGTCACCGGCTGCCATCCGTTGACCTGGTCATTGTAGTACCACTGGTAGGTGGGATTGGTGGTCACCCCTGCATTCACCCTGAAGACCGTGTCGCCCAGCTCGCAGATGGCAGCATCCTCCGGCTGCTGGATGATCTCCGCGTTCTCCAGGATGGTCAGGGTCACGCTGTCGGATACCAGCTGCGGTTCGCAGTACCCGGTGAGGATCACCCGGTAGGCATAACCGTCCATGTAGGAAGCGGGATTGGGGATGGTCAGGGTGTTTGTCCCCTGTCCGCTGTACTGGGTCCCCGTCACCGGCTGCCACGCTGCCCCGGTGTGGACCTGCCACAGGTAGGATGGAGCGGTGGTCACCCCGGCATCCACCGAGAAGGAGGCGGAGATCCCTTCGCAGGTGATCACGCTCACCGGATCGGTAAGGATCTCAGGCCGCTCATTCACCGTCAGTTCGGCCACCGCCGAAGTATCGGCCGGTCCGCACAGGTTGTCAATGATGGCCCGGAACCGGGTGCCGGTCCACGTGGCCGGCACGCCCTGCAGCAGCAGGGTGTCGCTGTCCTCGCCTGTGAAGAAACCGCCGCCCACCGTCTGCCAGGTCGCACCGTCGAAATACTGCCAGGTATAGTCCGGACTGGTGGTCACCCCGGCATTCACAGCGAAGAAGGCGCTGTCCCCCTCACAGATGGTCACATCCGCCGGATGCATGGTCACCTCGGGCCGTTCATGCACCGTCAGGCTCACCGTATCGGAGATCTGGTCCGGCGCACAGGTGCCGCTCAGCCTGAGCCGTACCTGCAGTCCGTCGATCCCCGAATGGATCCCGTTGATGTACATGGTGTCGTCGTTCACCCCGGAATAGATGTCCGGCGGCGGAACGATCCAGGCAGCCCCGTTCCAGATCTGCCACTGGTAGACCGGGTTGGTGGTCACCCCCGCATCGGCGAAGAACATCACCGTATCCTGCTCGCATGCAGCCACGCTCACCGGCTGAAGGTCGATCTGCGGTTTCTCGAAGACGGTCATCACCGCCACACCGGAAGTGTCCGCCTCGGGGCACTTGCCGCTGATCACCGCGTGGAACATGTACCCGTCATACAGGGACGGGATATTGCTGATAAACAAAGTATCGTTGGATGCATCGGAAACCTCCGGCAGCAAGTCAGCCGGATCCCACCAGATACCGTCCGTGCTGTATTCCCAGAGGATCACCGGATTGGTGGTGTTGCCCGCGTGCACCGTGAAGAACAGGTCGCCGTCCTCGCACACCGACCGGTACACCGGGTCCACCAGAACCTCCGGCCGCTCGTCCACCACCAGGATGGCCTGCTCGGAGTAGACCGGCGGATTGCACTCGCCGCTGACGATCACCCGGTAGCGGTACCCGTTGTAGGAGGAAACCGGGTTGTTCACGGTAAGGATCTCCGTATCGGATCCGGTGTAATCGCCGGACACATCATCCAGGTTCTCCCAGATGCCGATGCGGTTCACCTGCCACTGGTACTCCACGTTGGTGGTCACCCCCGCATCCACCTCAAAGAAGGCCGGATCGCCCTCGCACACGGTGTCGTTCGATGGGTGGATGAGGATCTCGGGATTCTCGTAAACGGTCAGCAGCACATCATCAGATGTGACCGCCGGGTCACATGCCCCGGAGATGACCACCTGGTAGAGGTAGCCGTTGTATGAAGAAGGTACCGAGGTAAGGAACAGGGTGGATGTCCCGGAGCCGCTGTAGATCCCGGTGTCCGCACCGATGTCCACAAAACCGGATCCCATATCCACCTGCCAGAGGTAGACCGGGCTGGTTGTCACCCCCGCATTTACGCTGAAGAAGGTGTTCTGCTCCTCGCAGATGGTCCTGGCCACCGGCTGCACGTTGATCTCGGGCAGCTCGTTCACGGTCAGGGTGGCCACAGCGGACGTCTGCGCCGGCGTGCAGTCCCCCGATACAATCACCCGGTAGCGGTACCCGTCGAACCGGCTTTCCGGCACCAGGATATTGAGGACCCGCTGGCTGGAACCCAGGTAGATCCCGAGGGTATCCATGCCGATGTTCCGGAACCCGTTGCCGTCGTTCATGTTCACCTGCCACTGGTAATGGGCGTTGGTGGTCACCCCGGCATCCACCTCGAAGCGGGCCGGGACCCCCTCGCACACTACTGTGTCCGAAGGATGCTCGATGATCTCCGGCCGCTCCTTCACGGTAAGGGTCACCGCATCGGATGTGGCCGACGGGGTGCAGAAGCCCGAAACCACCGCGTGGTACATATTGCCGTCGTCGCTCGTCGTGGCGCCCGTCACCCACAGGGTGGCAGTTTTTGTCCCCGTATAGATGGCCGTATCGCCCAAATCGAGCCAGTCAGCCCCGCCGTTGTAACTCACCTGCCACTGGAAGACCGGACTGGTGGTCACCCCCGCATCCACGTTGAAGGTGGTATTGTCGCCGAAACAGACCTCCCTGTTAACGGGCTGACTGCTGATCTGGGGTTTATTGAACACGGTGAGCACCGCGGAGTCGGAGGTCACCTCCGGTGAACAGACACCGCTGACGATCACCCGGTACTTGTATCCGTCCATCCCGGGAGCCGGGCTGGCGATGGTGAGCGTGCTGTTGTTCTCCCCGGGCATGTCGATGTACCCCGATCCGTCCAGGATGTCCTGCTGCCACTGGTAACCCGCACCTGTGGTGGTCCCCGCATCCACCGCGAAGGTCACCGCGCTCTCCTCGCAGGTCTCCTGGCTGACGGGATGTACCAGGATCACCGGGTTCACCCGGATGTCCAGGGTGGCCGCATCGCTGGTCTCCGAAGAACAGGTGCCGATCACCACCACATCATAGGAACCTGCATGGAAGGTGCTCACATTGGAAATGACCAGGGTGTCGTTGGTGGTCCCGCTGATCCCCCCGCCGTCACTGATCACAATGCCGTCCTTCCTCCACTGGTAGGTCAGACCCGTGCCCGTGGCTTCCACCGCGAACAGTGCATCCTCACCCTCGCAGAGCACATCAGGCGAAGGCTGTGTGGCGATGGACACGTATTCGTAGAGGGTGAGCAGCACGGCATCGCTGGTCTCGCTGGAGCAGGTGCCGGTGATCACCACGTCATAGGATCCTTCATCGGCGGCCGTGATGTTCTGGATGGTCAGCGTGGAGGTGTTCACCCCGCTGATATCGCCTCCGTTGCCCAGCGCCACGCCGTCCTTCCGCCACTGGTAATTGATTCCCGTGCCGACGGCCACCACACCGAATGTGGCGGTCTCGCCCTCGCAGTCCGAGAACGGCTGCGGCTGGGCATTGATGGTCACATTGTCATCCACCTGGAGGGATGCCCCCGTGCTGTTGATGCTGGAGCAGAGCCCGGAGACCACCACGTCGTAGGTGGCCTCATCGGCGGTCTCGATGTTCGCGATGGACAGGGTGGCGGTGTTCACCCCGCTGACATCGGCTCCGTCAATCAGGTTGATCCCGTTGCGGCGCCACTGGTAGGAGAGGGGACCGGTGCCGGAAACGGCCACGTTAAACATGGCCACGGTGCCTTCGCACTGGACCAGGGGATCGGGCTGGTCGGTGATGGCAACGTTGCTGTTCACCACCAGGGTCGCTTCGTCCGATTCCAGACTGGAACAGGAGTTGATCACCCGCACCCTGTAGATATTCCCGTTGAGGGTGACGGGAGGCGCAATGATGTTCAGCCTGTCCGTGTTGACCCCGAAATAGCTGCCCCCATTGGAAATGTTATTGAAAGTGGCCCCGTTGTCGGTGCTCACCTGCCACTGGTAGGTAATGGCAAAACCGGTGGCTGTCACCTCGAAGAAAGTGCTCTGTCCCTGGCAGACCGTGTCACTCTCAGGCTGTGCGGTGATGGAAGGCAGCTCCAACACGGTGAGTGAGGCCGCGGGAGAGGTGTCCGGGTCGCAGGGT
>JAXGMU010000030.1:0-46953 GCA_040768485.1 Bacteroidales bacterium | reverse complement strand
CCTCCAAAATCGGTTCGCAAATGTATGAATATTTTGATTATAAGCCAAAAAAATAAGTTTCTTTTTTCCGGGGCAAAAAAAAAGCTGCCGAAGCAGCCTTTTCAGGGGTTTTGCTGGTTCTACTTTTTCCTGATTTTACCCTTTTTTTTGACCAGTTGCCTCTTAAGTGCATCCACGGAAAGATCGGTCGCCTCCTCAAAGGTTTTGCACTGCTTTTTTGCAAATACAGTCTGACCTTTCACATCGAGCTTGATCTCCACCAGCTTGTTTTCCCTCTCCGAAGAATCCTTGTCAAGTCTGAGGAAGACTTCGGCACCCAGAATATCATCATACACGGTGGGCAGCTTCTTAATCTTGGTGTCAATAAAGTCCTTCAGCTTCTTGTCCGCGTCAAACCTGATTGAATGCATCTTAATGTTCATTTGGCACCTCCTTCTTTTTAAGCCCTGGGATGGGCCTGGTTATAAATAGACTTTAACTTTTTAAACGTATTGTGGGTATAGATCTGTGTGGCGGAAAGGTTGGCGTGTCCCAGCAATTCCTTGATTGCATTCAGGTCGGCTCCCCCGTTGAGCATGTGGGTGGCAAAGGTATGCCTGAGCACATGCGGACTCTTTTTCTCGAGGGTGGTGACCAGCGCCAGGTATTTCCCCACAACCCGGTGGATCATTTTATCATAGGCAGCTTTTCCTTTTTCTGTGACAAACAGGCTATTTTCTCCGGGACCGGCCACTTCGCCGCGCAAAGTCAGGTAGCGCCCGATCTGATGCACCAGCTCCTCACCGATGGGGATGAGGCGCTCCCGGGATCTTTTTCCTTTCACTTTTATCATCTTCCTCTCCCTATCCAGGGCTGCGGTCTTCAGGTCCAGCAGCTCGCTCCTCCGCATACCGGTCTGGTACAGAAGGTCAATGATCAGCCTGTTCCTGACCCCGCTGAAATTTTCTCCGAATGAATATTCCTCCAGCAACCGGTTAATGCTTTCCTCATCAACAAATGAGGGCATCCGCTTGTTCAGTTTTGGCTTCAGGATCCTGTCGGTGGGATTCGATTCGAGCACCCCTGTTCTGATCAGGAATTTGCAGTAGGTCCGAAGTGAGGTGAGTTTCCGGTGGACCGTTCTGGGAGATCTTCCGCTTCCCATCAGCTCCACCACCCAGGCCCGGATCACCTTATAATGCAATTCCATACCCTCCGAACCCTGACGGGTGCAGAAAATATGGAATTGATTCAAATCGTTCCTGTAAGCCCTGATGGTATGCGCCGAGTACCTTTTCTCAGCCTGCAGGTATTTGAGAAAATCATCTATACCGGTCATAGGCAGCACTTGCGTTTCTGCCAAACCCCTGGTAATATTAATCTTCTTCCTGCTGGAGCTGCTGGATGTAGATGGCTTTCAGCTTCTGCTGACGCTTCACGACCGATGGCTTGGTGAAAGCCTGGCGGTTCCGCAGTTCCTTCACCACACCGGTCTTTTCAAACTTCCGCTTGAACTTCTTCAAAGCCCTCTCAATGTTCTCACCCTCTTTGATGGGAATAACGATCATCTGGATCCTTTTAAAATTCGAGCCGCAAATTTAGAAATTCAAGTTCGATTTTTCAAACAATTCAAACCAATTTTTTCTGTTGGCCTGAAATAACAGCAGCTAAAGTTTTATATGATTAATATTCAAGAGTTTAGACAAACCATTCATCCTCTGGTTAAAGATATGAAAAAAAACATCGAAAGGCAACGGATCGGGGAAGATTTGATCAACGGTCGAAATCCATGTAGGGAATCATCCTGTCGAGGGTTGAATCACCGAGCAGATGGTTCTCCCTGATCTCCTGCAGGGAACCGATCCTTCCCCTGAAATCCCGGTACCTTACCAATGCCTTCACATCCTCAAAATCCAGGTAGGGATGCCTCAACAGGTCGGAAAAGGATGATCCGTTCATCGCGAGCCGGCGGATCGCCGCGGTATCGATCAAAATTGCGCCCCTGATCCCCTGATATGTTTCCCGGCTGAGGCCGTAAACCTCCGTGAGCTGCTGCACGGAGGAATATCCTCCCAGCAGGTTCCTGTAACGGATGATCCTTCCTGAATAGACCGGTCCGATTCCCGGCAACCGGAGCAGTTGCACTGAATCGGCCCTGTTGAGATCGACCGGTTCCGGCTGGCCCCCGGACCCATGGTGAATTGGGGGACGATGCACCGGATCACCGGATCCGGAAGGGACCGGATCCGGAAGGGCATCCGCAGCGCCAAGACTGTCCATTCGTTCCATTTCGGCACGCATCTCCGCGTGCTCCTTCATGAACGCTGCCATTCCCGGCGGTTCCTTTCCCGGAAGGAAAAGCACGACCAGGCGGACAGCCAGGGAGAGCAGGAGGAGGACGCCCAGGAAAAGCAGCGCCCGCTGCTCCCCCCGGCCCAGCATATAGTATTCCCTGAACCAGCTTCTGAGCATCTCAGGGAGTTAATGTGATAAGGGGCAGGGCGATCAGCCGGTAGCCGGGAACAGGGTGATCAGCCTTGAATACACTCCCAGAATGAACAGGAATGCGATGGCCAGCGGCGCCACAAATTTTACAAGAAAGATAAACAGCCGGTAGTACCTTGTCCGGTATGCCCCGCCGCTGGAGAGCTCCTGCCGGGACTTTTCCCTGGGCAGGAACCAGCCGATGAACAGGACGATGAAAAAACCGCCCAGTGGCAGCAACAGGTCCGGGGATGCGTTGAATATCCCGAAGAGCTTGCCCGAAAGGGCACAGAGAATGCCCAGAAAACCCACAGACACCATGGCCAGGATGGCTGCATTCCTGCGTGACATGGAGAGCTGTTCAGAGAAATAAGCCACGATCACTTCCAGCACGGAAATGGTGGAGGTGAGGGCTGCAAAACAGAGCAGCAGAAAGAACATGAACGCCCAGATGAGCCCGCCAGGCATCCGCTGGAATATCGCAGGCAGCGTGATGTAGACCAGTTCCGGACCTTCCCCCGGATCAATCCCGAAGGCAAACACCGCCGGAAAGATGGCCATGCCGGCCACCACCGCGATAAAGGTATCGGCAGCCGCCACATTCACGGCCGTACCGGCCAGGTTCTCCTTCTTCTGGATGTAAGAGCCATAGGTGATCAGCGTACCCATTCCGATGGAAAGGGAAAAAAACGCCTGTCCCAGCGCCTCAATGATGATCCTGACCGGAGCGTGCACCAGCTGCGAAAAATCGGGCCTGAAAAGGAACAGAAGCCCCTCCCCCGCTCCTTCCAGGGTCACGGACCTTACCACCAGGATGATCAGCAACAGGAAGAGGACGGGCATCAGGATCTTGGCATATTTCTCAATGCCGTTCTTCACCCCCGAGATCACAATATACCCGGTGAAGAACATCATGACCACGAACCACAGGATGGGCCTCCATTTCCCGTCAATGAATCCCTGGTAGTGGCCGGTGAAGAACTCCTTCAGCGCGGCATTGTCCATCTGGCTGAACCCGATCCGCCCGGAGGTGGCCATCCACTTCACGGACTGGACCAGGTACTCCAGGGTCCACCCGGCCACCACGGTATAGAAAGCCAGGATGATAAATGCCGAAACCACGCCCAGCAACCCGATAAAATACCATTTCTTCCCGGGAGCGATCAATTTGAATGCGCCCACCGGGTTTCGCTGGGCGGACCTCCCTATGACGAATTCCGACATCATCACGGGGATCCCGATGGCGGCGATGAAAAGCAGGTAAATGATCAGGAAAACGGCTCCCCCGTTCTGTCCCGCCACATAGGGAAACCTCCAGATGTTTCCCAGTCCGATGGCCGACCCGGCCGCCGCGGCGATCACACCGAATTTGCTGCTGAAACTGTCCCGCAGCCCTGGTTCGACCTCCCCCATGGTCCTGATTGATTACAGGCGGTTCATGCAATTCAGATCCTCAAATGCCACCTTCAGGCGCTCGATCATGGCTTTCTCACCTTCCCGGAGCCAGACCCTGGGATCATAGAATTTCTTATTGGGCTTGTCCTCGCCTTCCGGGTTGCCGATCTGTCCCTGCAGGTAATCATGGCGCGCCGCTTCATATTTTCTGACGCCATCCCAGTAAGCCCACTGGGTGTCGGTGTCGATGTTCATTTTGATCACACCGTAGCTGATGGCCTCCCTGATCTCAGCGGTGGAAGAACCGGACCCGCCGTGAAATACAAAGAAAAGCGGCTTCTCCCCGGTATTGAATTTCTTCTGAACATATTTCTGGGAATTGTCCAGGATCTTCGGCGTGAGCTTCACATTTCCCGGTTTATACACGCCGTGGACGTTCCCGAATGAGGCGGCCACCGTAAACTGGTCGCTGACCTTCATGAGTTCTTCATAAGCATAGGCCACATCCCCGGGCTGGGTATAGAGCAAAGCATTGTCCATCCCGGTATTGTCCACACCGTCCTCTTCACCTCCGGTAACGCCGAGCTCGATCTCAAGGGTCATTCCCATCTTGCTCATCCGTTCCAGGTATCTCTTGCAGATCTCGATGTTCTCCTCCAGCGGCTCCTCCGAAAGGTCCAGCATGTGCGAACTGTAAAGCGGCTTGCCCCATTTCTTAAAGTGACGTTCACCCGCATCCAGCAGTCCGTCGATCCAGGGCAGCAGCTTTTTGGCCGCATGGTCGGTATGAAGGATTACCGGCACCCCGTACTCCTCGGCCATGTAGTGTACGTGCTTTGCCCCGCTCACCGCTCCCGCGATGGCCGCCCTCTGGTTTTCATTGGACAATCCCTTTCCTGCAAAAAAGACCGCGCCCCCGTTGGAAAACTGAATGATCACCGGGGAATTGACCTCCTTTGCTGCCTCGATCACCGCATTGACGGTGTTGGTCCCGACCACATTTACCGCAGGCAGGGCAAATTCGTCCTTTTTGGCGACAGAAAACACTTTCTGTATATCCTTTCCGGTTAACACACCCGGCTTGACAATTTCTGATATTTTACTGGCCATGATCATTGGTTTTTGTTACAGCATGATACAATTGAGCGACAAAATTAGAATAATAATTCGTTATTTCAACAGGATCAGAAGGGATAACCGATGGCGATGTTGAAGGTCAGGTCCCGTCCCGAGATCCCTGCCGATCCGGGCAGCCAGTTGGACCCTTCAACGGGATAGGGATTCCGCAAGGGGATCCCCAAATCGAGTCTGAAGATAAAGAAGTTGAACACGAAACGGGTTCCCACTCCCGTCCCCACCGCCAGCTCCCTGTAGAAGCGGTTGAAACGGAACTGCGCACCCTCCCTGTCATCCTCGGGCGAGAGCGACCAGATGTTCCCCACATCCAGGAAAAGTGCCGCTTCCAGCTTCCAGAAAAGCTTGAACCGGTATTCCATGTTGGCCTCCAGCTTCAGATCCCCGGTCTGGTTGGGAAAAGATGTGGCCGTGGTGTCGTTGAATGAACCCGGACCCAGGTTTTTCACCTGCCAGGCCCTGATGCTGTTGGCTCCCCCTGAGAAATACTGTTTCTCAAAAGGCATGGCAGCGGAGTTCAGGTACGCAAAACCCGCGCCGAGGAATCCGCGCAACACCAGGCTGATGTCTTCATAGAAAAAATCATAGGTCCTGAAATCCACATCGGCCTTCACATATTGTGCAAAATCAACCCCGAAAAGGCTGTACTTCTCATCCCCGGGTTCGGGCGCCAGCATCCTGTACCCTCCGTAAAGCAAATTTCCCGCTGCTTCAAGGTTGATCCGCACATCCTGGAAATCCTGGTTCTTCAGCAGCTTCTGGTTGGAGAACACCATCGTGTACCGGCTGTCCACGATCAGGTGGGGCTCGTAACTGTAGAAGATGTACTTGCCTTCAAGCCAGTCCTGGAAGGTTTCTGACTTGAAAGGGGTGAGGATCAGGCTGGTTTCAAGCGGATAGACCAGGTGTGACAGGTTGCCCGATCCCTGCCAGTTGTAGCCGAAGGAGGCGTTCGCAAGGGTCCTTGTATAATCGGGCCTTCGCTGGTAGTTGTATGAAAGACGCAGATTGGTCTGGGGATTGAACCGGCGGATGAACTGCTCGGTCCTGAAGGGCAGAAGGAACTTGGGGATCCGCAGCCTTCCCTCCACCCCGAACTCAATCATGTTCCCGGGCCTGTTCCCCTGGCTCTCCCGGAGTGTCTCGATGGCTCCCTTGAACGATAGATCGAATTGCTCTGATCCTCCGAAGAGGTTCCGGTGCCCGTAGGTGAGGTTCCCCGCCGCGCCGATGTTACCTCCGGAGTTGGTCCCCTCCACGCGGAAGGTGAGCGACTGGCGGGTGGCCGGCGCGATCATCACCTGGCAATCCAGCCGGTTGTCCCCGTCTTCCGTTTCATTAAACCTGATTTCCACCATGTTAAAAGCGCTGAGAGAGGAGAGGTTCCGGTAGGTGCGCTGCACATTCGCAGCATTGAACAATTCCCCCGGGATGATGTTGTTTTTCTGGGTCACCACGCCGGGGCGGATGTTGGGCTTTTTCGAGTAGATCACATGGATGCTGTCATACACGAGCGTGTCCAGATCGAGCCTGGCCGTGTCGCTGGTCCTCCCGAACAGCACCGCATCGTATTCGGTGTACAGCGACACATCCCTGATCCTGTACACGGGATGTTTCACATGCACGATCTTTCCGAAATCATTCTGCATGGGATAGTTGCGGATGCCCAGGGTCAGGTCCACCAGGTATCCGTTCAGGGAACTGTCCACCTCATAATAAATAAAATCCCTCGAGAAATTGTAGTATCCGTTGTTCCTCAGCAGGGCCTCGATCCGTTCCCTTTCCCGCTGCAGCATGTCCACGTCGAACAGCGCTCCCTGCTTCAGCTCGGAGGATGCGCTGTCGGACAAAACCAGTCCGGACAGGGAGCCATCGTGGAAGAAATAAGCGATGTCCCTGATCCGGTATGGCTCATTCGGAACGATTTTGTATACCACTTTCGCACGCTGGTCACCCAGCAGGGTGGTGTCACTGACCCGGGCGTGATAGTATCCCTTGTTCCGCATAAAGAGGGACAGCTGCTCGGCGGACCGGTCTCTGAGCACCTCATCATAGATCACCGGGGCTTCCCCGATGCGCCTGAGCCAGCGGTTGAATCCGTTGTCCTTCTTCTGGGAGGAGAGATTGTACAGCGAAAGATAGAATCTCCAGAAAAAGATACGCTTGTTGGGCTTCTGCTTGATGTACTCGTCCAGGGCCTTCCTGTCCACTTTCCCGTCGGCCGTCTCGATTTTATAACTGTCCAGAAGATACTTATCCTCAGGCACATATTTGGTCGCCTGACAGGAATGCAGCCACACGGGAATCAAAAAGATCAATATGTGCCTCGGTCCGATCCGCAATGCTGTTTGTAAAAAGGTAAAAGTACAAATTTTAGTTCACGCGGTATTTTTTAAGATATTTGTGTGAAACGGTTGTTTATTTCCCATGATCTCATCGGCTACACTGAAACTGATCCGGTCCCTCCGGATCAAAAAATACAGGGACCTGAACCGGCTCTACAGCGCAGAAGGCGAGAAAATCGTCCTGGAGCTGATAGGCCGGCATCCCGGTGGAAACCACCGGGTGGAGCGGATCTTTGCCACCCGGGAGTGGATCAGAAGGAATCAGCACCTGCTGGAAGCCTCCGGGATCGGTTTCACCGAGGCCACTCCCGCGGAGCTGAAAAAAGCAAGCAGCCTGGTCACCCCCCAGCCGGTCATGGCGCTGGTGAACAAACCGGAGGACAGGCCCGGTCTGCAGGAACTATCCGCTTCGCCGGTGCTCTGTTTCGAATCGATCCGCGATCCGGGGAACCTGGGATCGATCATCCGGACGGCGGACTGGTTCGGGATCCGGCAGATTGTCTGCTCACCGGATTCGGCCGACCTTTACAATCCCAAGGTGGTGCAATCCGCCATGGGCGCCGTTGCCAGGGTGAGGGTCCGTTACCTGGAACTGGAGCGGCTGCTGAGGGAACCGGTGATGAAGGAGAGGACGGTGTACGGGACCTTCCTGGAAGGGAAAAGTCTTTTTGAGACAGGTCTGAGGGAGAATCCCCTGTTTCTGTTCGGAAACGAGTCCAGGGGCCTGGGCCCTGCATACGATCCTTACCTCACCGCCAGGATCACCATTCCATCTTTCGGCGACCGGGGCGACAGCAGCGAATCCCTCAATCTTGCCGCGTCGGTGGCAGTGGTCTGCGCCGAGTACAGAAGGAGGGGAGCTGTTTAAAGCGATCGCGGTTCGGCAAGCTGCCTTACTCGAAATGGAAATTGAGCATCACGATGTAGGAGGTCACCCGGTCGATGGATTCGACGAACTGTATGTGGGGATCCCTCCCCGTGTCGTTGACAATGTTCCTCAATCCCACCGCCAGCTTGATCTCCGGGGCGAATTTAAAATACCTCAGGTAGGTATCCACACCGAATCCGAACTCCACATACAGGTCCGCGGGCTTGAATTTCAGGTATTCGTTGGAATCACTGTCATACTCCTGCTTGGCCGACATGTCGTACCGGAAGTTGAGTCCCCCCACCAGGTAGGGCCTGTAGTTGTTCACCCGGTCCGACCGGTACTTGAAATGCAGGGGGAAATCCAGGAAGCTCGGCCCGATCGCCACCGGATTGTCCACATTGCTGAGGCGGACCAGCTCCGCCTGGTGGTTCATCTGGCTGTCATATTCATAATAGGTCACCTCCCGCGAACCGAAACTGATCCCCGGAAGGAACCGCAGGTTCCAGTTGTCAGCCAGCTTCAGATCTGATACGATGCTGACCTGGAAGCCCGGCAGTATGCGGCTCACATCGGCGTATGCGAAATTATCCGCATCATAGTTCCGTTTGATTCCCAGGTCCATGGTATTCAGACCGACCGTAAACCCGAAATGGAGTCTCTTCGAGTCAAAGGCCGGCAGGTTGCGGGGCTTCTTCTCCTGGGAAAAACCCGTCGCGGTGACCAGCAGGACGAGCGCAATCAGGGGCAGTTTTTTCATTATTCTTTTAACGGTAGGATGATCATGATTAGTATGGATGGTCCCGTGTCCTTCAGTCGCCGAGTAATTTTCCCAGGGCATTTTCAAAGTCCCTCGTATAGTCTGAAATGAACCCGAAAGAGACATCGTCAATCCGGAGCTCTTCCTTGGTCACGTGACCGAGCGTCGAGAAATGGATGCCCGATTCCATCATAAAATCCAGAAAATCGGTCTCTTTTTCCGAGGAGACACTGACCACCACCCTGCTCTGGGATTCCCCGAACAGGAAGGCATCGCTCCTGATCTCAGCCGGCGAGGTCACATCGAAGCCGAGTCCCCCGGGAAGCGCCGACTCGACCAGCGCGACGAACAATCCCCCCACCGAAACGTCGTGGGCCGAGCTGACCAGCCGCTCGCTGATGAGACGGGTCAGTACTTCCTGCAGTTTCATCTCGTACTCCAGGTCAAACCCGGGAGCAGCCGATTCCTGGATCAGGTGGACGAACGACAGGTATTCGGATGAGGAAATGTCGTTGTCGGACCTGCCGATCAGAAAGATCATGTCCCCTTTCTTTTTGAAACCCGCCGTCATGATATCATCCGGCTTGGAAAGGATCCCCACCATACCCACCACGGGAGTGGGGATCACCGAGGAAATGTGTTCCCCGTTATGGGTCAGGTTATGGAAGCTGACATTCCCCGCGATCACCGGGATCCCCATCCTCCGGCAAGCTTCGCTGATCCCCTTCACCCCTTCCGCAAAATCATGATATACGTGGGGATCGGAAGGATCCCCGTAGTTCAGGCAATCGGCGACTGCCAGGGGCCTGCCTCCCGAACAGATGATGTTCCTGGCGGCTTCGGCCACCGCAATCATGGCACCCTTCCTGGGTTCCAGCCGGCCGTAACGGTAATTTCCGTTTACGCTCAGTACCAGCGCCGCATCCCGGCCGTTGATCTTGACGATCCCTGCATCCGATGCATGCCCGCTGCTCATGTTGGACAGGCCGGCCATGGTATCAAATTGTTCTTCAACCCATTTTCTGGAGGCGATGTTGGGGAGGCTCACCATCTTCCTGGCTATCTCTTTCAGGTTCCCCGGATTGGGTACTTCATCCGCACTGACCATACGTGGTTTCCTGTCCCTGGGTTTCAGGTCCCTGATATACACCGGAGCGCCTCCTCCCCTGACAAGCAACTGCACGGGCAGATCACCGTACTGTCTGGAATGTTCCAGGATCCTGATCCTTTCATCATTTGTAACGGCACCCACCACCGCATACTCAAGCTCCCATCTTTCAGCGATTTCCCTGAACCTGTTCAGCTCCTTCCTGTCCACTGCCAGCAACATCTGTTCCTGGGTCTGGGAAAGCATGATCTCCAGCGGATCAATCTCCTTTTTCAGCACCGGGATGGAATCCAGCTGGAGCTTCACCCCCTTTCTTCCCCTGAAAGCCATTTCGGCCGCGGCACACAACACCCCGCCTGCCCCGATGTCCTGCATCCCGCGGACCAGGTCCTGGTCAATGAGTTCACGGATACAGTCCATCAGTATCTTTCCGCAGGCCGGATCGGCAACCTGTGATTCGGGGATCATCTGTCCCTTTTTCTGCAACGCCCTGGAGGCAAATCCCGCCCCGTGCACCCCTGTCCCGGAGGTCTTTTTCCCCAGCAGCACCGCCACCTGGCCTGAACTTGTGAAGGCTGCCCTTACCAGCCGCTCCGGGCGGACGATCCCCACACTCATCAAATTGACCAGGGGATTATAATTGTAGCTCTCGTCGAAAAGGATCTCCCCCCCGACCACGGGCACCCCGAAGTTGTTGGAGTAACTTCCGAGGGCGGTCACCACCGCATTGACCATATCCCGTATGTGTGCATGCGCCGGGTTCCCGAACCTGAGGACGTTCATCTGGGCCACAGGCTCTGCTCCCATGGCAAGGATGTCCCGGTTTACATTCCCGACCCCCACCGCACCCTGTCTCGGGTCCACCGCAATGGGATGGTTGTGGGATTCCATCTTGACCGCAAAAGCCAGTTCGTCGTCGATCCGGATCACACCCGCGTTTTCCTCCATGGCCTTCACAAAAACATTCTTCCCTTCCACGGGCATTTCCTCGAGCCATTTAATGGAGCTTTTATAGGCGATGTGTTCCGACCACATGGCTGCAAACATGTTCAGTTCAAATGGATTGGGATCCCGTCCCAGCATGGACCCGATGGAATACACCTCATCCTGGGTCAGGTAAGAAAGGGCACGGTTCTTCAGCTGTGTGTCATTCATGGTCATCAGTGTGAACTTTGGAGGCAAAGATAGTGAATTGATCATATTCATAGTTTTTTTACTTTTACCCGAAAAGCGGACTGATGAATCCAATCGCAATGATCACCGGAGCCTCTGCAGGAATCGGAAGGGCCACCGCCATTCTGCTGGCCAAAAACGATTATGATATCATCGCCACCGGACGCAGGAACGACAGGCTGGAATCACTGGAAGAAGAGATCCGGAGCAGGACCCGGGCCGATGTGATGACCCTGGCTTTTGACATCCGGAATCCCGGCGCGGTGAAAGAGGCATACCACAGGCTTTCCGGGAAGTGGACCGGCGTGGATGTGCTGGTGAACAATGCGGGCCTTGCAGCGGGGCTGAGCAGGATCCACGAAGGGGATCCGGAGGACTGGGAACAGATGATCGATACGAACCTCAGGGGATTGCTTTACATCACTAGGCTCGTGTCGCCAGGAATGGCGGACAGGAAGCAGGGTCACATCATCAATATCGGTTCCATCGCCGGGAAGGAAGCATATGAGAAAGGGAATGTTTACAACGCCACCAAGTTTGCGGTGGACGGGCTGACCAGGGCCATGCGGCTCGATCTGGTGGAGTACGGGATCAGGGTGACCGCCATCCATCCTGGTGCGGTGGAGACCGAGTTCAGCATGGTCCGGTTCAGGGGCGACCAGGAACAGGCCGACAAGGTCTACGAAGGATTCACCCCCCTCTATGCGGAAGATGTGGCCGAAGCCATTTTGTTCGCGGTGACCCGTCCGCCCCATGTGAACGTGGATGACATGCTCATCATGTCCACGGCCCAGGCAAGTGCATCCAGAATATACAGAAAGGAGTGACTTATGTACAGCATTGAATCCCTGGAGGAATTCACCAGGAAGGTTTTCATGAAGATGGGATGCAGTGAGGAAGATGCGCGGGTGATCACCGATGTCTTCATCGCTGCCGAACTGAGGGGACTGCCCAGTCACGGCATGCTCCGGATCAAGGATTACTACCAGCTCTGGCAGGCGGGAAGGATCAATGTGAAACCAAATGTGCGGATTGTGCACGAATCTCCCGGCACCGCGGTGGTGGACGGGGACGGGGCCATCGGGATGGTGGCGGCCACGAAATCCATGCAGATTGCCATCGAAAAGGCCGGGAAGACGGGAACCGGATGGGTCTCCACCAGAAACTCGAACCATTACGGCATTGCCGGGTACTATTCCATGATGGCCCTTCCCCACGATATGATCGGGATCAGCATGACCATCGCCAATCCGCTTGTGGCCCCGACTTTCTCAGTTTCACGGATGCTGGGTACCAATCCCATCGCAGTGGCGGTCCCCGCCGGCAAACACCCGCCCTTTGTGGCTGATTTTTCCACCACGCCCATTGCCCGCGGGAAACTGGCCGTGGCCGCCAAAAAAGGAGAGAAGGTTCCGCTGGGATATGTCCAGGATGCGGATGGCATCCCTTCGGACGATCCGGACATCATCACCCGCGGCGGCTCAATGGTCACCCTGGGAGGCACCCGTGAACTGGGAAGCCACAAAGGCTACTGCCTGAGTGCCATCGTGGATATTTTTTCGGCGGTGCTTTCGGGGGCCGGTTTCGGGCCTTTCTGTCCCCCGTCCGTTGCATTCCTCCCGGTGAAGGAGGAAACAGCGGGCAAGGGGACGGGGCATTTCTTCGGGGCCATGCGCATCGATGGCTTCCAGAAAGCCGAAGAATTCAAATCGAAGATGGATGAGTGGATCGACACCTTCCGGGCCGCGAAGCCCGCCAGGGGACAGGACCGGGTCCTGATCCCCGGCGATCCGGAGCGGGAAAACGAGGAACGGATCCGACGGGAGGGAGTGGACCTGCTTGTCCCGGTACAGCAGGAACTGAAGCAGGTGGCGGACGAACTGGGGATTCCCTTCATTTCCTAACCCCCTAACCCCCTAACTTCCTAACTCTTTCCATCAAACACCTCTTCTATGGGCAATCCGAACACCTGTGCGATATCATAAGCCAGCCTCGGGATCCGGCCCGGTGTCCAGGGTGCTTTCATCTCTTCCAGCATCCGGTCCAGCTGCCGGATCTCGTTGTCGATCCGTTCCAGTTCCTCCAGCAGGGGCGGGAACTCCTCCCTGAGAATCGCCAGCTGCTCCCTTTCAGTCTGGGTGAGCTCAGAGGTGGAGGACCAGTGGGTGCGGATCATCACCCGCAACCTGCGGTTCAGGGGCATGTCCATGGGCGGCAGTTCCTCCCAGCTGGCAACGGCTTCGGGGCCTTCCAGTGCGTAGATGAAATCATTGAGCCGGCCCTGCAGCTCATCAGCCCGGCTGAGCAGTTCTTTCCCGGTACCCGGGTGTTGGCCCAGGACCAGCCGGATGGCAGCCAGTTTATCCACCAGGTCCCCCGCCAGCTGTCCGGCCCCGGTCATGACCCTGGAAAATTCCGAGACCTCCCGCTGGAACGCCGCCATGGCTTCCCTGTCGGAAACAGGGAGTGTGGCATGCTGAAGCAGTTCGGCCCTGAATGGAACCGCTTCCACAAGGATCGTGCGTTCTCCCCCGCGGGAAATTGCCATGTCCACACTGTAGACTCCGGGCATGACCGGCAGTCCGCTCCTGTCAGATGAACTGCCCCGGCTCCTTTCAACGCTCCCGGCAGTCACCGGACTGGTGGACGCATAACGCAGATCCCACGCGATCCGGCCTGTCCCCTTTGAGGGTTGATGTACCAGCTTCCGGATTTCATTCCCGGCTTCGTTGTACACGGTGAAGATCAGTTCGGGTTTCTCTTCTGCTTCCTCGGCACGCAGTTCCTGCCTTGTGGGCTGCGGGATGGGTTCCCTGTTCCCGAACAATTCTTTTTCCCTTTCACGCCGTTCCTCCTTCAGGGTGCGGGGAACTTCCTTCAGGTAGTATGTGAAGATGGCCCCGAAATCCGGATTTCCGGAGGTGTAAAAACTGGATCCCTGGCCATACTTCCCCCCGGTCTGCATATACATCAGTGCATCGGCCACAGGGAAAATATGGGCATCCTTTTCCAGGATCTGCCTGTTCCCGGCAATCTCGCGCAGGGGTGTGTAATCGTCCAGGATGTAAAAGCCCCGCCCGAAGGTGGCCAGCACAATGTCATTTTCCCTCTCCTGGATGGCCATGTCCTTCACGCTGATAACCGGCAGTCCCCCGGAAAGCTCCGTCCACCGCTCACCCCCGTCCGGCGAGAAAAAGAATCCGAATTCCGTCCCGACGAACAACAGGCCGGGCACCTCCGGATCCTGTTCGATGGTGTGGACCGTTCCGTTCTCCGGAAGGTTCCCCGAAATGCTCACCCAGCTTTCCCCCCGGTCGGTGCTTTTGAGCACATAGGGTTTGAAGTCATCCCGTTTCCGGTTATCAAAGGTGGCGTATACCACATTGCTGTCAAAACGGTCCGCCAGCAGGTCGCTCACATAGGTGTAGCCGGGTACTCCCGGGAAGGTTTTCAACTGTCTCCACCGCTCGCCCCCGTCCTCGGTCACCGAGATCACCCCGTCGTCGGTCCCCGCATAGAGCAAATTCTCATCCAGCCGCGATTCTGAAAATGCCACGCCGGTCCCCCACAGGCTGGTGGATACATCCTTCATCACCGCATCCCAGCTCCAGTAATGCCCCATCACCGGCCAGCTGTTCCGGTCGGTCTGCGAGGTCAGGTCCCCGCTGATCACCTCCCAGGAATTGCCCCGGTCGTTCGACCGGAACACCTTGTTTGCCATGGCATAGAGCCTGGTGTTTGCATGATGGCTGATCACCAGGGGCGCATTCCAGTTCCATTTGTAGGTCTCCTCCCCTTTGCGGGGCCTGGGCTTGATGGAGATGTTCTCACCGCTTTTCCGGTCATGCCGGCTGATGTTCCCGTACTGTGACTCGCAGTAGACAATGTTGGGATCCTGCGGATCCGCCGCCACCCAGAATCCGTCCCCGCCCAGGATTGAAGCCCACTCCTCGCTGGTCACCCCCTGCGAGCTCAGGTTCCTTGAGGGCCCGGCCAGGGTCCCGTTGTCCTGGGTCCCGCCGTAAACCCTGTAGAAGGGAGCGCTGTTGTCGACGCCTACCCGGTAGAACTGGGTCACGGGGAGACTGGTCTTGAACTGGTAGGTCTTTCCGCCGTCAACTGTTTCATAAATCCCTCCGTCTCCCCCGATCAGGAAATGGTTCGTATCGTCGGGGTCGATCCAGAGCGCATGGTCGTCCACATGCCGGTTCTCGCCGCTCAGCGTCTCCCACGTCCTTCCCCCGTCCAGCGTCACCCGGGACCGGGTTTCCATGGAATAGACCTTGTTCACATCCACCGGATCGCAGTAGATCTCATTGTAATACTGTCCGCTGCTGTGGTGGTCACTCATCCGCTCCCAGGAGGCGCCCCGGTTCACCGAACGGAAGAATCCGCCCTTTCCTTCAGCCGCTTCCACGATCAGGTACAACACGTTGTGATCAGCCGGCGAGACGGCGATTCCCATTCCGCCGATATCCACGGAAGGCAAACCCGACATGGATTTCGCCCAGGTCTCCCCTCCGTCCGTGGAACGGTATACGGCTGATTCGGGACCTCCTCCGATCTTGGTGAAGACATGCCTTCTCCGCTGCTCGCTGGTGGCATAGAGGATGTCCGGGTCCACCGGGTCCATGACCACATTGTTCACCCCCGTGTTTTCACTGATATCAAGCACTTTACGCCAGGTTCTCCCTCCGTCTGTGGTCTTGTACAGCCCCCGGTCGCCACCTGGTCCCCAGGCGGATCCTTCGGCCGCTACAAAAACAACGAGGGAATTCCCGGGATCCACCACAATCCCCCCGATGTGCCTTGACTCCTTCAATCCCATGTGGGTCCATGATTCGCCTCCGTCTTCCGATTTGTACACCCCGTCCCCGTATCCGAGCGCCCGCTGGTGGTTGTTTTCTCCGGTTCCCAGCCAGAGCACATTGTGGTTGTTTGGATCCATGGTGATCACTCCCATGGAGTATGAACCGTGCCGCTCGAATACCGGGGTGAATGTGGTCCCGTTGTTGACTGTTTTCCACACGTTCCCGGAGGCCACCGCCACATACCACTCGCTGTGGTTATCCGGATTCACCGCAAAGTCAGCGATGCGCCCGGAGGTCATGGCCGGACCGATGCTTCTCCACTTCAATCCCTTCAGAAGCGCCGGTTCCACCCCCTCCTGCTTCGCCTCATCCGGTTTCTTTTTCTCTGCTGCAGTCACCCGGTCCGGATGGATCACCGGGAAGAGCAACAAAATGGCACAAAAGAGCGAGAACCTGTTTTTCGCGGGCATTTTCATCATCGTGATTTTTATGTTCAAAATTTTGAGCTTCAAAATAACCATTTGTTCCCATCAACTGACATTTTTCCTCATGTTTTCCGGCTCCATTTGCCCGTAGTCCGCATTAATCCTTACTTTTGTTTCAAATCTTTCCGACAATGCTGGACACACTGCTGCAACACAGATCCATTCGCAAATATCAGCAAAAGCCCGTCCCCGAGGAGGTGCTTCTCAAAATCCTGGAGGCCGGGACCCGTGCCTCCACCACGGGAAATATGCAGGTTTATTCCATTGTCGTCACCAAGGATCAGGGTATTAAAGAGAGGCTCGCACCCACCCATTTTAACCAGCCGATGGTGACTGAAGCCCCGGTTCTGCTGACCTTCTGCGCTGACTTCAACCGGTTTAACAAATGGTGCAGGTTTCGCAGGGCGGAACCGGGATATGATAATTTTCTTTCCTTTTTCACCGCCGCCATAGACGCCCTCCTCGTGGCACAGAATGTTTGCATTGCCGCCGAATCCATGGATCTGGGAATCTGCTACCTGGGCACGGCCACATACAACGCGGGAGAGATCATTGATATCCTGGACCTCCCCCGCGGAGTGGTGCCGGTCACCGCCGTCACACTGGGCTATCCCGGTGAAGATCCGGGACTGACGGACCGGCTTCCGCTGGATGCAGTGATCCACAGGGACATATACAGGGATTACAGCGAGCGGGAGATCAACGAATTCTATACCCAGAAAGAATTAATCAACACAAACATGGAGTTTGTCAAAGAAAATGACAAGGAGACCCTGGCACAGGTTTTTACCGATATCCGCTATAAAAAGGAAGATAACATATTGTTCTCTAAGGCATTACTTGAGGTTCTCGAGCGACAGGGATTTATGAATCATCAATAAAAACCAATCATTGGTAAAATTTTTCCTATTCTCCTGAGTTTTACTGTCGATCACACAATTTTTTTGTGTGAAGATATGTTTTATATTTGCAGGTACGGGACAAAAAGACTTTGCCATGAAAAAAGCAGCCATCATCGTCATCTTTGTATTTGCAGTGGGCCTCATCATGAGTTCCTGCAACAGGGAGGTCTGCCCTGCTTACAGCCAGGCAGACACCGAACAAACCGAATATAACGGATAAATAACCGCAATACATACGTTGCCATCTGTTCAGATTTACCGCCCGGTAAATCTTTTTTTTTGTCGCGGCGCCTGCTTCTCCGATCCCGTTCATTATCTTTGCAGGGATGCATTCCGGAAGATCTGATGAAGAAACTGGTCATACATGTGATCCTTCTTGCGCTGACCGCGCCTCTGCTGCATGGTCAGGGAGAGATTGACGAACAGGGCGGGATGCTGTTCCAGGATGAAAGCTCATTCGGAGTGTTCCTGAATTCCAATGGTTTCGGGATCAACTACCGTTACGGATTCTGGAGGAATGCCAGAAACCAGTTCATCCTGGACGGCGATCTGACCTATGTGAAGCATCCCAAGGAGGTGAAGGTCCAGGCCCCCTACAGCTATAATACCCGCCGGTATGTTTTCGGCAAGCAGAACCTTTTCTGGGAGCTCAAAGGACTGGCTGGCTGGCAGAGGGAGCTTTACCGCAAGCATGACCGAACCGGGATCGCGGTGAGGATGTACTACAGCGGAGGGCTCTCCCTGGGATTCCTCAAACCCATCTATTATCAGATCTACACCATCTCCCCCATCGGGGAGGCTGAAAGTTATGAATATCTGAAATTCGATCCCGCGATCCACCAGAACCTGATCGGCGGCAGGGGTCCCTTTTTCATGGGATTTGACGAACTGGGCCTTGTGCCGGGACTCACGGCAAAGACGGGAATGAGTTTTGAGTACAGCGAAAGGAATGTTGTCATTCACGCCCTGGAGGCGGGGATCGGCATCACAGCCTATCCCAGGAAAATCCCCATCATGGCCACTGAAAAGAATACATTCCTGTTTTTCAATCTTTCAGTGGGGTACCGCTTCGGGACCGTGATCGACATCAGCGAAGCTGCCCGGGCCAAAACATTGAAGGAAAAGTGGCAGGAAAGAAAGGCGCGGAAATCGGAGGCCGAACAGCCCCTTTTTTAAATTCCGGGTCCGCCTCCAAATACCCCCCGACTGTTTTGCCTATTTCAGATAATTCGTTAATTTTGGACTCCTGTATAAAAAATGCAGAAAGCAGTATAAATCTTTAATAATTAAAATCATGGGAAATATTAAAGTTGGTATTAACGGATTCGGAAGAATCGGAAGACTTGTCTTCAGGGTTGCCATGGATATGCCCGAAGTGGAGGTCGTGGGCATCAACGACCTGCTGGACGTGGATTACATCGCGTACCTGCTGAAGTACGACTCGGTGCACGGTCGCTTCAGGGGAGATGTGGCGGTCAGGGACGGGAACCTGGTCGTGAACGGGTCCACCATCAGGGTTACCTCTGAAAAAGACCCGGCCAACCTGAAATGGGACGAGGTTGGCGCAGAATATATTGTTGAATCCACAGGGGTATTCCTTACCAAGGAGAAAGCCCGCGGCCATCTGACCGCAGGCGCCAAGAAGGTGATCATGTCCGCTCCTTCCAAAGATGACACCCCCATGTTCGTGATGGGTGTAAATCATAAAAAATACAGCAGCGATATGGACTTCGTATCCAATGCATCCTGCACAACCAACTGCCTTGCTCCCGTGGCCAAGGTGCTGAACGATAAATTCGGCATCGTGGAAGGACTGATGACAACCATCCATGCCACCACCTCCACCCAGCTGACCGTGGACGGCCCTGCCGCCAAGGACTGGAGGAGGGGACGCGCCGCCTCGGTGAACGTGATCCCTTCATCCACAGGGGCTGCCAAAGCAGTGGGCAAGGTGATCCCCGAGCTGAACGGAAAACTGACCGGGATGGCATTCAGGATCCCGACCACCAACGTTTCGGTGGTCGATCTGACATGCCGGCTGGAGAAACCTGCTCCCTATAAGGAGATCTGTGCGGCCATGAAGCAGGCAAGTGAAGGGGAACTGAAAGGGATCCTGGGCTATACCGAAGAGATGGTGGTGTCCACCGATTTCATCGGGGAGTACTGCACATCGGTCTTCGATGCCGACGCCGGGATCGGGCTGAATGACAATTTCGTCAAGGTGGTGAGCTGGTACGACAACGAAATGGGGTATTCCTACAGCGTGGTCAAGATGATCATCCACATGGCTTCCGTGGACCACAAATAAAATTCTCGGAAATACACAATGCCGGGTTGATTTTGAATCAATCCGGCATTTTTTTGCGCCAGCAAAATTAGCACGTTGCAAGAAAGCATCCCCCAGAGAATCAATCAATTAGCACGCTGCAAGAAAGCATCCCCCAGAGAATCAATCAATCAGCGCCTGATTGGTGGCTCAGAAGAATTCGATGTGTTCAAACGGAAGCTGGATGGTCTGCTCGTAATGCTGCCCCAGTTCCTGGATGGATTCGTCCCCCTCCTCGTAATACCACCTGACCTGGACATTTTTCCCCGCATCGTGGTTGATCTTCATGATCCTCAGCAGTTCGAGCATGTACTTGGAAGAGCCGCTGTTGATGTACTCCAGTTTGATGCTGAGGATCGTTTTTTCAGCAGGGGAAAGGAAATACTCGTTGATCCAGCCGATCAGCCTCTCAAAAAACTCACCCGGGTCTTCTGGGATGGACCTGCCTTCCATCGTTAAGGAACCCGTCTCCGCAATGAACTCCACTTCGGGTGAGTTGAATGTCTTTTTCATATAGAGGTCTTCCATAACGTACCGTTTGATTACTCGTATCTTAATGCCAGGATCGGATCAAGTCTGGATGCCTTCACCGCGGGGAAATAGCCTGACAGCACACCGACTCCGAAACATAAAACGATCCCGAGGATGATCCATTTCCACGGAATAATGAAACTGGACCCAATGGCCAAAGATACACCATTTCCGATGATTATTCCCAACAAGATGCCAACAACTGCCCCGAGCTGACCGATCACCACGGCTTCGTAAAGGAATTGCCGTCTGATCATCAGTGATTTTGCACCCAGCGCTTTTCTCGTTCCGATCTCCTTCGTGCGTTCGGTGACCGAAACAAGCATGATGTTCATCAGTCCGATGACAGCCCCCACCAGTGTGATCAGGCCGATGACCGTCGCAGCCAGGGTCACGTATTTCATGTTCTCGATGAGCATCTGTGCGAGCTGGTCGCTTTTGGTGATGTTAAAATCGCTCTCGTCCCTGGCGTCCAGGTCCCTCACGAGCCTGAAGATCCCCTCCGCTTCGGAGGCTGAAATATCGAGCATCTCAGGTTCGTTGGGCATCACGTTGATGGAGTACCGCATCTGCGGCCGCGAAAAATATTGCCGGACATTGCTGTGGGGAATGATACACACCTGGTCCGTGCCCATCATGGCACCCGACTGTCCCCTGCTCTTGAGCACGCCGATCACCCGGTAGCGTCCGCTGCCCACCGAGATAAAACGGTTGATGGGATCCAGGTTGTTCCTGAAGGCCCTGTCGGCCACATCATCCCCGATGATGACCACGTTCCGGTTGTATTCAATGTCGCCCGGCGAAAAATTCCTCCCTTTTTCAAGCTCATACCCCGCGGTATAAATGTAGTTCTCATCTGAACCGATCACCGTTGTGTTGGGATTGGATGTATAGGATCCGTATTTCACGACGGCCGTTCCGGATGCCCTTGTATAAACCGACACCCTTGCAGGAAACTTGTAACGCTCCTTGAACTCCTCCGCCTCCCGGTATGAAATAAACTCGTAATTCTTCCTCCTGTAGCTCTGGTTCCCGATCCGCACACGCATGCTTCGCGACTCAATGGTAAAGGTATTCGCACCCATCATGTTGAACGATTCTGTCAGGCTGTTCTTGATGGAATCAATGGCCGTCAGGATTCCCACAAGTGCCATGATTCCGAAGGCGATGATGAACACGGTCAGGATGGTCCTGAGCAGGTTGGTTCGGATGGCCTTCAGGGCGATCCGGATGTTCTCGATAAAAAAAGCTAGACGCATGCAGCCGGAGGTTTTATGGAGCATAAAAATAACAAATTCTGAACAATCTTGCTGTGAATGCGTCACGCTTACAGATCTTTTTCACATATATTTACAATTCATTACTGTTTGAACATGGCATTTGATTTTGACAGGATCAGGAAGGCATACCGGGCGATTCCCGGCAGAATGAACGAGGTTCGTAAAAAGCTTGGCCGACCGCTTACATTCACAGAGAAAATATTGTACACACACCTGTTCGACGGGGAGGGTTTGCGTCTGTTCCGCAGGGGTACCGACTATGTGGAGTTTCAGCCCGACCGGGTGGCGATGCAGGACGCCACCGCCCAGATGGCGCTGCTCCAGTTCATGCAGGCAGGCAGATCACAGGTGGCCGTGCCCACAACGGTCCACTGCGACCACCTGATCCAGGCCAAAATCGGTGCCAGGGAGGACCTGAAAGCGGCCCTTCAGACCAATAACGAGGTGTTTGAATTCCTGGGCTCTGCCTCCGCCCGATACGGCATCGGTTTCTGGAAACCGGGTGCAGGGATCATCCACCAGGTGGTCCTGGAAAACTATGCTTTCCCGGGGGGAATGATGATCGGGACCGATTCACATACGGTCAATGCCGGGGGACTCGGCATGGTGGCCATCGGGGTGGGCGGTGCCGATGCGGTGGATGTGATGGCAGGGATGCCGTGGGAACTGAAGTTCCCGAAGCTGGTGGGCGTGAAACTGACCGGCAGGCTGAACGGATGGACCTCTGCCAAGGATGTGATCCTGAAGGTGGCCGGGATCCTGTCCGTTAAAGGAGGGACCGGAAAAATCCTGGAATATTTCGGAGAGGGAGCCACCGGGATCTCCTGCACCGGGAAAGGAACCATCTGCAACATGGGAGCCGAGATCGGCGCCACCACTTCATTGTTCGGCTATGACCGGAGGATGCATGATTACCTGGTGGGAACCGGCCGTGCGGATGTGGCTGCCGAGGCGGAGCGGGTGGCGGAACATCTGACCGGCGATCCCGAGGTGTATGCCGAGCCGGAAAAATATTTCGACGAGGTGATCGAGATCGACCTCTCCACCCTGGAGCCCCATATCAACGGGCCCTTCAGTCCGGACCTGGCCTGGCCCCTCTCCCGTTTTGCCGAAGCGGTCAGGGAGAACGGGTATCCGCGGGAGCTGGAAGTGGGGCTGATCGGGTCCTGCACCAATTCTTCCTACGAGGACATCACCAGGGCAGCATCGGTGGCAAGGCAGGCGGTGGACAGCGGCCTGAAAGCCGTTTCGCAGTTCACGGTGACCCCCGGTTCGGAACAGGTGAGGTACACCATTGAACGGGACGGACTGATGGAAGTCTTCGAAAAGATCGGGGGAGTGGTCCTTGCCAATGCCTGCGGTCCCTGTATCGGCCAGTGGGCGCGGCACGATGCGGAGAAGCAGAAGAAAAACTCCATTATTACCTCCTTCAACCGGAACTTTGCCAGGAGGAACGACGGGAATCCCAACACCCATGCGTTCGTGGCCTCCCCGGAGATCGTTACCGCCATGGCACTGGCGGGAGATCTGACATTCAATCCCGTCACCGATTTTCTGGTCAACGACCGGGGCGATAAGGTGAAGCTGCGGGAGCCGGAAGGAATTGAAATGCCCGCACAGGGATTTGCCGTGGAGGATCGCGGGTACCAGGCGCCTGCAGAGAACGGCCACGGCATTGAGGTGGTGATCCGCCCCGACTCGGAACGGTTGCAGGTGCTCACTCCCTTTGAACCCTGGGACGGGGAAGAAATGACCGGTCTGAAGCTGCTGATCAAGGTAAAAGGAAAATGCACCACCGATCACATCTCCATGGCCGGACCATGGCTGCGCTTCAGGGGCCACCTGGACAACATCTCGAACAACCTTCTGATCGGGGCGGTCAATGCGTTCAACGACCGTACCAATTCCGTACTGAACCAGCTGACGGGAAAATACGGGCCGGTCCCCGACGCAGCACGTGACTACCAGCTTGCCAGGATCGGGACAGTGGTGGTGGGCGATGAGAATTACGGGGAAGGATCCTCCCGCGAACATGCGGCCATGGAGCCCAGGCACCTGGGAGTCAGGGCCGTTTTGGTGAAATCCTTTGCCAGGATCCATGAAACGAACCTGAAGAAACAGGGCATGCTGGCACTTACCTTCAGGAACAGTGATGATTACGAGCTGATCAGGGAGGATGACACCATCGATGTCTTCGGACTGAAGCAGTTCAGTCCCGGGAAGCCCCTTGAGATCAGGCTCCGGCATGCCGACGGGAGCACGGATACTTTTCCGGCCGACCACTCTTTCAATGAAAACCAGATCAAATGGTTCAGGGCGGGATCAGCGCTGAATCTCCTCAGCAGTTCATAGAGGTCTTCTCTCTTTTGGGAAAATTCCTCAACCAGTTCGTGGAAAAGCGGACGGAACAATCCCCCCGTATGGCTTCCCTGAACGATCGGTATCACCATGTTTTTCAGGACCTCATCGCCAATGAACCTGTGCACAATCCCTGGTTCACGGAGGAATATGTGACCAGGGCTGTACGTGGGATCGTGCACATGCTGGACAAAACGACCCTGCACAGGTGGCTGGACTCTTACGGGGCAGTTCTGGGAAACCGGGAGAAGCAGGCCCGGGTGGGCCTGGTCATGGCCGGCAACATCCCGCTGGTGGGATTCCATGATCTGATGTGCGTGCTGGCTGCCGGGCACAGGGCCCTTGCCAGGCCCTCCTCCAGGGATGACCGCCTGATCCGTGCCGTTGCGGATGTGCTCGCCCGCATCGACCCCTCCATGAAACAGCAGATTGAATTCACCGATGGGTATCTGAAGGGTGTGGATGCGGTCATTGCCACAGGAAGCGACAACAGCGCCCGGTATTTCGAATCCTATTTCAGAAACACTCCGCATATCATCCGCAGGAACCGGAACGGGATCGCCGTGCTGACCGGCAGCGAAAGCAGGGAAGAACTGGAGCTGCTCGGGGATGACATCTTCACCTATTTCGGACTGGGATGCAGGAGCGTTACCAAGTTGTATCTTCCCGAATCATTCGATATCAAAAAGCTCATGGAAGCACTGGAGATATTCAGCCACCTGTCCCGCCATCACAAGTACGGGAACAATGTGGATTACTACCGGGCCATTTACCTGATGAACAGGATCCCCTTCTACGACAACGGGGTACTCCTGGTGAAGGAGGATCAGGCCATCGCCAGTCCGGTGGGAGTTGTATTTTATGAAAGATATTCGGATATTGGCACGGTGCGGGAGGTGATGGCATCCCGCCGGGATGAGATCCAGTGCTGCGTATCGCTGCATCCTGCCATCCCGGATGCCATATTGCCGGGGACCGCACAGGATCCCAGGCCATGGGATTATGCCGACGGCATCGATACGATCAGGTTTTTAACGGAACTGCATTGATATGGTCTACCTTTTTCGCATGCTCAGTGATGAAAACCAGGACTTCTGCCGGGATGTGGTCATCAAAGGCACGGATACCTTCCTTGATTTTCATTACTGCATCCAGGAAAATCTGCGTTATGATGCCTCACAGCTCGCCTCGTTCTTCCTCACCAGCGAGAACTGGGAGAAACAGCAGGAGATCACCCTGATCGACATGATGGAGGAGGAGGGTCCTGAAGCGGTCACGATGGACCAGGCTGCCATCCAGGATTTTGTCACTGAAATTGCGGCACGCATGATCTACGTGTTCGACTTTTTCTCAGAAAGGGCCTATTTCATCGAACTGATCGAAAAATCGGATGCTGCCAGCCATAAGAAAACACCCTTTGTCGGATATGAGCAGGGTGATCCCCCCCCGCAGATCGCAGTGGATATGATGGAAGAAGAAGACGGGACCGGGACAGGGGGGTGGGGCCATGATGAGGAGGAAGACAGGGATGACCTGTGGCTGGATGACCTGGATCTGGATCTGCAGGACCCGGATATCCCTGAGGACTTTTAGAATGGCGAAAACACTGGTGGTGCTGGCAGGGCCGACGGCCGTCGGGAAAACCAGGTTCGGCATTGCACTGGCGAAAGAACTGCAGACCGAGATCATATCGGCCGACTCCCGGCAGATATACAAAGAAGCGTCCATCGGCACAGCGGTTCCGTCACCGGAAGAGCTGAGAACCGTCCGCCACCACTTCATCCAGACCGTTTCCCTGGAGGAGAACTACAATGCAAGCAGGTATGAGCAGGATGTCCTCCGGCTGCTGGAAGAGCTTTTCGGCCGGTATGACCTGGTGCTCATGGTGGGAGGTTCCGGGCTCTATATCAAAGCGGTCTGCGAGGGGATCGATGACCTGCCGCCCCACGATCCTGCCCTCCGGTCAAAGCTGTTATCCCGGTACGAAAAGGAGGGATTGCAGTCCCTTACCGAAGAACTGTGGCGCTTGGATCCCGTATCCGCCGGAAGGATCGACCTGAAAAACCACATGCGGGTCCTGAAGGCACTCGAAGTGTCTCTTCAGACAGGCAAACCATACTCGGAATTCCTTTCCGGTACACCCGCCAGGCGTCCCTTCAATATCCTCAGGCTCGCCCTGGACATGGAGCGGCAAGAACTTTACCGGAGAATCAACGAACGGGTGGACCGGATGATGAAGGACGGACTGCTGGAGGAGGTGAAGCGACTGCAACCCTATGCCCGTACCAATGCCATGAAAAGCGTAGGCTACCGGGAACTCTTTGATTATCTGGAGGGAAAAGTTCCGCTGGAGGAGGCTGTGGACCGCATCAGGCGGAACACCAGGAAATTCGCCAGGAAACAGATCACCTGGTTCAGGAAGAACGACCAGTACTGCTGGTTCTCGCCGGACGAGATCCGGGAGGCCGTCCAGTGGATCCGGGAATCGTCAGACCTTCAGGACCGCTGAGGCGTACCTGTCCCAGCTCATTTCCGAGGAAGTGGCATACACGTTCTCCGGGGGAATGGGTGACTGAATGGAGCGGATCATCACATCCGCCATGGACTCAATATCATCGGGTCTGGCCAGGTACCCGTTGAATCCCGGCTTGATGGTCTCCGGAAAATGATCCACATCGGTGGCAAGGATGGGGAGACCGAAGTTATAGGCCATGGATTCCACGCCGGACGGAGTTGCTTTCAGGTAAAACAGCACAATGGCATCGCTGGCCTGGAAGTACCGGTGAACATCCTCGTCGGGTACGAATTCCGTGATGGCCACCACCCTGTCCCCGAGTCCGTACTTTTCCACCAGATCCAGCGGCCTGTAGTTCCTTTCATCCTCACCGGATGCCAGAAACAGCTTTTTACCCAGTCCGAACAGGGCCTGTTTCAGGCGCGTTGAAAATTTCCCTGTGTCCAGGGTATCCCAGAACAGTTCCCCCACGATCAACAGGGAGACATCGTCCCGTTTCCGGGCAACCAGCCGGAAGGCCTCGATGACGTTGTGAAGTCCCTTGTATTTCCGGATGAACCCGAAAAAGAGGAACACATGCTCCTTCAGCCCCAGGGAAGCTTTAAACCCGTCCACATCGAATGATTCATCTTTTTGGAACATGTCGTATACCGGGTGATACAGTTTCAGAACCGGGATCCCGGTCCCCGGCCGGGGATCCCCGGGGAACATGAGCCTGAGATCCTTCCGGGGAAACAGCGAGGTCAGCTCCCTGAATGTCTTCATGGAGTGGGTGATATAGCCGTCGCTGTAAGCGATGCACCTCCTGGTGAGCCAGCGGTCCAGCCTGCTGTTCTCCTTCTGGATCACGAAATGGAGATCAAAAAGGACACTGACGCCCGCTTTCTGCAGATGTCCGGCCACATACCTGAGGGGGATCCCCTGGATGGCAATGGCCCACTGGATAATGACCCGGTCGGGATCCAGCTCCCGGATAAAGCGAACGGTTTTCCGCCAGGTTCCCGGCCGGTTGTAATCGAGCAGGTAATGCACCCGGATCCCGGTCCCTGCCAGCTTGTCCCCGCGGCTTTTCCGGTCCATGAAATCCCTGGGAACAATGGACGGGTACTGCTGTATCCAGGAAACGATGTGGACTTCCACATCCCCAGTCCGGTCCAGCGCCCTGGCCAGTGAAGTGTTGTAGTTGGCGATCCCCCCCTTGAACTGGGGTCCCGGACCAAAGGCGACGATCCTTCTCATCCGTCCAATCACTTTTCAGATCTGCCCCAGGGCAGCCTCATACACCCTTTTCATCCCTTCCTCGAGGGAGATCTTCGGCTTCCACCCGAACCTGGACTCCACCAGGGACATGTCGCAGTAGCGCGAATGCACGCCCACCGGCTTGTCCGTCAGGGGTCTGATTTCCGGTGAATATCCTGCAAAGCGCGTGAACAGGCCGATCAGCTCCAAAAAGGAGGTAAGTTTCCCCGATCCGATGTTATACGCACTACCGTCGGTGACGTGGTCCATCAGGATGAAGATCAAATCGAGCACATCCTCAATATGCACAAAATCCCTTCCCTGCCTGCCCGTTCCCCACACCTCGAACGGATCCTCCCGGCGGGCCGCACGGGCCGCAATGGCTGGCACCGGATAGGACAGGTCCTGGTCCTCACCGTACCCTGAAAAGGGCCGGATGCATACCACTGGAATACCGTAGTGGCCGGCGGCGATCCTGGCCAGGAATTCACCGGTCAGCTTGGACCATCCGTAGGTCATATCCGGAACACCCAGGTTCTTTTCAAAATCAATGTCCGCTTCGCTCAGTGCGATGGCGCCGGAGGGGGACTGCAGGCTGATGGGATATGCCGCACTGGAGCTGGGGTAAAGGACCCGCTCCGGCCGGTGCTGACAGATCCAGTAAAAGAACTCGGCGTCAATGGAAAGGTCCAGCGCAACGGCCATGGGATCTCCTTCAATCTTCGCCCTTCCTCCCACGATGGCCGCAAAATGAAAAACGTCCGAAAAACGATCGAACTCCAGCCCGTATTCCTCCTGGATGTACCGGGGATTTTTCCTGAACCGGAAGAGCAGGTCCCTGAAGTCCCCCTTCCAGAAATACATCCGCTCTTCCTCCCCGATGATCTCCACATCGCCGTATTTTCTGGATGTACTGTATTCCATCCAGGTTGAAGGGTGGGTGCCAATGGAAAGATCATCCACCATGAACAACAGGTCGCCTGTGGTCCGGATCAGCCTTCTGACCATGTTCCTGCCCACAAATCCGCACGCCCCTGAAATCAAATGGATCTTCTTCAATTATATGGTCTTTTCTATTTCGTAATGATTGCGTTCGGTGGCACTTCGGGAGATCAGCTCCCCCAGGAATCCGCCTATGAAAAGCAGCGTTCCGATAACCATGCTGGTAAGCCCGATGTAGAAGAATGCACTGTCGGCGATCAGTTTCCTCGGAATATGCTTGATGAGCGCCACCAGCTTGTCCACCCCCATGTACAGGGCAATGGCAAAACCGATGAGGAAAACCAGTGTTCCCAGCGTACCGAACAGGTGCATGGGTTTTTTCGCAAACCGGGTCAGGAACATCACGGTGAGCAGGTCCAGAAAACCTTTGATGAACCGGTCCATCCCGTACTTGGTGACACCGTATTTCCGTTCCTGGTGCTGGACGATCTTCTCCCCGATCCTAGTAAAACCATTGCTCTTGGCCAGCACGGGGATGTACCTGTGCATGTCGCCGAAAACCTCCACGCTTTTGGCCACATCATTCCGGTATGCCTTCAGTCCGCAGTTGAAATCGTGCAGCCTGATCCCGCTCACTTTCCTGGCCGCCCAGTTAAACAGCTTGCTGGGAAGGTTCTTGGAGAAAAACGGATCGTGCCGTTTCTTCTTCCAGCCGCTGACCACGTCATAGCCTTCCTCCACCACCATTCGCCTCATTTCCGGGATCTCCTCGGGACTGTCCTGCAGGTCGGCATCCATGGTGAACACCACTTCTCCTGAAGCCATGCCGAAGCCGGTGTGCAGGGCCGCCGATTTGCCGTAATTCCTCCTGAACCTGATGCCCCTGATCCAGGGATGGATCGTTTTCAGCCGTTCGATCTCCTCCCATGAACCGTCATTGCTCCCGTCGTCCACCAGGATCAGCTCATATGTGAGCCGGTGGGGATCCAGGGAATCCCGCACCCACGAGCAGAGTTCGGGAAGAGATTCCACCTCATTATACAGGGGAACAACGATTGAAAGGTCCATCCGTCCGGTTTCGATTATCCCATGTTATCCGCCGACGGCTCCTCTTTCCTGACGAAGGCGGCGATAATCAGACCCAGGAACGCATAGAAGATGGTTGGCGAAACAATGGCTCTGCGGACCAACCTGGAGACGGTTGTGGATTTTTCAATGCGTTCAAATATATCGTCATGCATGCTTTCGGGGATCCTGGAATTGTTCATGATCCGCTCCTGGGCAAAGATCTTCGTTTTTTCGATCAGTTCAGGATCGATCACCGTGTAAAGCAGATAGGAGAAAACGGCACCGAGGATGCCGGAGACGAATCCGATCGCCAGTGCCATTAAAAACAACCGTCCATAGGACGCGTATCCGCCCATGTATTCGTTGCGGTAGGCGATCAGGCAGTATGTCAGCACGGCGATGCCCACCGCCAGGCTTACATACAAAGTCCAGCTCTTGAAGGTCAGACCGAGAAAATAGAAGACGAGGGACAGCAGGATCCCCACAAATCCGAGGATGGCTCCGTAGATCAAAGCAGGCTTGAGGAACGGTTTGCCGGTTTTTTCTTCCATGTTGTTTGCGTTAAATACGTTGAAAGGATTTTTGCGGGGATGAAAATACGCAAAAGAACTGGTTTCACCAATAAAAAAAGGGCAAGCGACTTATATCGCACCGCTACAACCGCCTACCCTTGCTACCTTCCGGTCCTGGGGGGATTCAGCAGGAGCTGGTCGTATAAGACTTGCCCGTCTGCAAAGTTAGGAAGAAAATCCGTTTCCGGCAAAAACGGAAGCAGGCCGGCTGTTTTTCCGGGCGTCAACAACCGGGCCAGACCGGCTGCATCGTCCGTATGAATGCGTCTCATAAGGATTACCCTTCTCTTATTCAGGACGAAGATGGATGATTTCTCGCAACCTGCTGGTTAACTGATACTCTGGGGGATGCTTTCTCGCAACGTGCTAATTTTGCTGGCGCAAAAAGATGCCAGGTTGCTTCAAAAGCATCCCCCAGAAATATGGGGTCAGGTATACCCCGGAGGAAGCCTATAAATACTTGTTTTACAAGGATTTTCAGCGACGATGGGGTATGCCTGACCACTTAAAGGAGAACTGCCTGAAACACCAATCAGGTGCTCATTTAATTTTGCTGGCGCAAAAAGATGCCAGGTTGCTTCAAAAGCATGCGTCATTCGCCCGGCCGCAGTTTCCTTACGGTGGCTCCCGCCTGCCACATCTCCGATTCCCTCATCTCCTTCAGCTCGGCGGCCAGGTGGGATTTGTAATCGGCATGACCCGTCTTTTCCAGCACCACCTTCGTCTCCTCACCACTCTTTACCCTCTCGTACAGTTGCCTGAAAACAGGCAGGGTAGCCTCCATGAATTTCGGCTTCCAGTCCAGCGCCCCCCGCTGTGCGGTGGCACTGCAGTTCATGTACATCCAGTCCATTCCCTTCTCGTCCACCAGGCGGATCAGGCTCTGGGTCAGTTCCTCAACGGTTTCATTGAATGCTTCGGACGGACTGTGGCCGTTTTCACGCAGTACCTTGTACTGGGCTTCCATGATCCCGGCCAGGGCCCCCATGAGTACGCCTCTTTCGCCGGTGAGGTCGCTGTAGACCTCATTTTCAAAAGTGGTGGGAAACAGATAGCCGCTGCCGATGCCGATCCCCAGGGCAAGGGTGCGTTCTTCGGCCCTCCCCGTATAATCTCTGAAAACCGCATAACTGGAATTGATCCCGGTGCCGGCCAGAAAATTCCGCCTGACACTGGTCCCCGATCCCTTGGGTGCCACCAGGATTACATCCACATTCTCCGGCGGAATAACGCCGGTCTGCTCTTTGTAGGTCACCGAGAACCCGTGGGAGAAATAGAGGGCATCCCCCTCCTTCAGGCAGGGTTTCAGCTTCGGCCAGACGGCCCGCTGTGCCGCATCGGACACCAGGTACTGCACCACGGTGGCCTTTTCGGCAGCTTCCTCGATGTCAAAGAGGGTCTCGCCGGGCACAAAACCGTCATTGACAGCCCTGTCCCAATCCTCCCTGAACTCCGGGGCCTGTCCAATGATCACGGTCATTCCGTTGTCCCTGAGGTTCATGGCCTGCGCTGGACCCTGCACCCCGTATCCGATGATTGCTATGATCTCATCCCTGAGCACCTCCCGGGCCCTGGAAAGGGGGAATTCCTCACGGGTAACGACGTTTTCTTCAACACCTCCAAATTTTAGTTTTGCCATGTTAATCCGAGTTTTCTGTCATTGTATAGGTTAATACTTCATCTGCCGTCTCTTCATGGTGTTTGTCAATCTCCTTCAGATAGGCAGTGATCTCCTTGATCTGCTTGGTGAGTGCGATGCGGCCTGAACGGGCGAACTGTAGGATCCCGTAGGGTTCGAGCTCCCTGAAAAGCTGGGTGGTCTCTTCCTTGTGCCCGGTCTTCTCCACAATGGTATACTCCGGTTCAATGGTCAGGATCCTGGCATTGTGCTTCCTGATCAGGTTCTCCACCGCATCTCCGTAAGCAAATGCGGTCGTGGGCACTTTGTACAGCGCGATCTCCTGGTACACGATCTCATCCAGGGTGTGATAGAAGGCTTTCAGGATCCCGATCTGTTTCTCGATCTGCTTGGTCACCGACTTCACCATATCCTCCGTGGCATGGATGACGATGGTGAAGCGATAGATCCCGCTCACTTCCGATTCGGAGGTGTTCAGGCTCTCGATGTTAATTTTTCTCCGCGAAAAGATGACGGTGATCCTGTGCAGCAGTCCCACCTTGTGCTCGCTGAAAACCGAGAGGGTATATTCCTTTTTCATGGTTGTTTCGTTTTTGTTATTCAAGACGCATTTCCGAGACGGTCCCCCCGGCGGGGATCATGGGAAAAATATTCCCCTCTTTCTGAACCTCCACTTCCAGCACAAAAGGTCCGTCGTGGGCCAGGAGGTCATCCAGCGCCCGGTCCAGCTCCGCCCGGTCCTCGATCCGTTTCGCCGGGACCCCGAATCCCTCGCAGATCTTCAGAAAATCCGGGGTGTTCAGTTCGGTGCTGGCATACCTGCTCTCGAAGAAAAGCTCCTGCCACTGCCTCACCATTCCCAGGTAATGGTTGTTCATGAGGATCACCTTCACCGGAAGCTTATACTGGGCGATGGTGCCAAGTTCCTGGATGGTCATCTGGAAACCGCCGTCCCCCACGATGGCCACCACGGGTCGCTCGGTACCCGTAAATGTCGCCCCCATGGCAGCGGGCAACCCGAATCCCATGGTGCCCAGTCCCCCGCTGGAAACCCATGAATTGGGCACCCTGTGCCGGTAGTACCTTGCAGCGGCCATCTGATGCTGGCCCACATCGGTGACGATGATCGCCCTGCCGTCCGTCTTCCGGGAGAGGTGATGGACCACCTCGCCCATATGCATCTTGGCACTGTCAGGGTAACAGTCCTTCTCGATCACCTTCTGCCGTTCCACCTGTTCCAGCTCACTGAACGTGGAGAGCCAGTCCGCATGCTCCGCCGGTTTGATCTCGGGAAGCAGCAGCTGAATGGCCAGCCGTGCGTCCGAGTTGATGGCCACGTCTGTTTTAACATTTTTGTCGATCTCGGCCGGATCGATCTCGATATGGATCACCTTCGCCTGCTTTGCATAGGTGGCCGTATTTCCGGTCACCCTGTCATCGAACCGCATCCCCACGGCAATGAGCACATCACATTTGTTGGTGTTCACATTGGGAGCGTAATTGCCGTGCATCCCCAGCATACCCACCGAAAGCGGATGATCCGCGGGGAATGCGGACAATCCGTTCAGGGTGGAGCCCACCGGGATCCCGGCCTTCTCCACCAGCTGCCTGAATTCCTCCTCCGCGCGGGAGATGGTCACCCCCTGTCCGCACAGGGCCAGCGGCCGCTGTGCCTGGTTGATCAGTTCGGCTGCTTTTTTTATGGCTGCCGGGTTGGGTTTCGGATTGGGCAGATAGCTCCTGGTCTGCTGCATCCTGGTGTAGGAAAACTCCACTTCCTCCACCTGGGCGCTTTTCGTCAGATCGATCAGCACCGGTCCCGGCCTGCCCGAATTTGCATAGAAAAATGCCCGTGCGATCACCTCGCAGATCTCGTCCGCACTCGTGATCTGGTAGTTCCACTTGGTGATGGGCATGGACACGCTTACCATGTCGGTTTCCTGGAAAGCATCCGAACCCAGCAGCGGCGCCCCCACCTGTCCGGTGATACACACCAGCGGGGTGGAATCGAGCATGGCATCCGCAAGTCCGGTTACCAGATTGGTGGCGCCCGGTCCGGATGTGGTGAAACAAACTCCCGGCTTCCTGGAAATCCTCGCATATCCCTCGGCGGCATGGACTGCCCCCTGTTCATGGCGCACCATGATGTGTCTCAACCTGTCCTCGTAATGATACAAGGCATCGTACACCGGCATGATGGCCCCGCCGATAAAACCAAAGATGGTGTCGACACCCTCTTCCAGCAAAGCCAGAATGAGTGCCTCGGCCCCGGTCATCTTCCTGCCGGAGACATCTTTTTTATCCTCCATTTTTTTTGTCTGTGTTTCCATTCGATTCAGGTATTGCGTAATTACTTACTGTCTGTCGTTCAATATTCTGATGGCCCCCCGGTGTGCCGAGGAGACCATGCTTGCGTAAACCTTTAATGCTTCCGAAACGCTCCTTTCCCGCACAGGCGTCCAGCCCGCGGCCTTCCCGTCCTCCTCTTTGCGCCGCCGCACCATTTCCTTCTCATCCAGCAGTACACGAATGCTCCTGGCCGGAATGTCGATCCGGATGGGGTCGCCGTTCCGGATCAGACCGATGGCCCCTCCCTCGGCCGCCTCCGGCGAGATATGTCCCACCGACAAACCGGAGGTTCCCCCTGAAAACCGTCCGTCGGTGATCAGGGCACACTTCTCCCCGAGCTTCCGGGCCTTGATGTAGGAAGTGGGATACAGCATCTCCTGCATGCCCGGTCCCCCCCGGGGACCTTCGTACCGGATCACCACCACGTCTCCGGCAGTCACCTCCCCCTTCAGGATCGCATCGCAGGCGGTGTCCTGTGAATCGTATACTTTCGCGCTTCCTTCAAATACATGCAGCTTTTCCGCTACCCCTGCTGTTTTCACAATGCACCCGTCCTCTGCGATGTTCCCGGTCAGCACCGCCAGTCCCCCGTCGCCACTGTACGCATGCTCCAGATCCCTGATGCAGCCGGCGGACCGGTCCGTATCAAAGCCTTCAAAACGCTTATCCTGGGATCCCATCACCAGGTTGACTCCTCCGCCGGGAGCGGCCGAATAGATCTCCCCGGCCCCTGGGCTCCGGTCCGGGTTCATCAGGTCATGGGCGTCCATTGCCTCCCCGACCGTCTGCCCGTCCACCCTGGCCAGCTCCCTGCGGATCAATCCGCCCCGGTCCAGCTCGGCCATGATCCCCAGGATCCCACCGGCCCTGTTCACATCTTCCACATGGTATGCTGAGCTGGGCGCCACCTTGCACAGCACGGGTGTTTTCCTGGAGAGCCTGTCGATGTCCTTCATCGTAAAGGGGACCCCTGCCTCATGGGCAATGGCAAGCAGGTGCAGAACCGTGTTGGTGGATCCTCCCATTGCAATGTCCAGCGTCATGGCATTCTCAAATGCACCGAAGGAGGCAATGCTGCGGGGCAGCACTTCCTCATTTCCATCCTCGTAATAGCCGAGTGTATTGCGGATGAGCCGGCGGGCCGCTTTTTCGAACAGTTTTTTCCTTTCCAGGTGGGTGGCCACCACGGTCCCGTTCCCCGGGAGGGCCAGGCCGATGGCCTCGTTGAGGCAGTTCATGGAATTGGCCGTGAACATCCCCGAGCAGGAGCCGCAGGTGGGACAGGCCAGTTTTTCGATCCGGGCCAGCTGTTCATCGCTGACGCTGTCATCCCCGGCCATGACCATGGAGTCGATCAAATCGTAGCTTCCGTGTGAATCCCTGCCCGCTTCCATAGGGCCGCCCGACACGAAAATCACAGGGATGTTGAGCCGCATGGCAGCCATCAGCATCCCCGGGGTGATCTTGTCGCAATTGGAGATGCAGAAAAGGGCATCCACCTTGTGTGCATTGGCCATGTATTCGATGCTGTCCGCGATCAGGTCCCTGGAAGGAAGCGAATAGAGCATCCCGTCATGTCCCATGGCGATCCCGTCGTCAATGGCGATGGTATTGAATTCCGCCGCAAAATAACCGGCCTCCTCAAAAATCTTTTTCACCTCCTGGCCGACCTGGTGGAGGTGCATGTGTCCCGGGACGAACTGGGTAAAGGAATTGGCGATGCCGAAGATCGGTTTCCCGAACTGCTCCTCTTTCATCCCGTTGGCACGCCACAGGCTCCTGGCTCCCGCCATCCTTCTGCCCATGGTGCTGGTGTGGCTCCGGTACTGTATTTTCATTGCTTCCTTATAAGATTCCCCCTTATAAACCGAAGAAGCCATCCTCTTTTTCTGAGAATGGCTTCAGCTTATTTTTGTCTGACATATACCACCCTCAGGTTGTCACCGGAAGAATTACCAGTACTACCACCAGAAGGATCATATGCAGAACGTGCTTGCTCATATGTTCTATAACATGCCTCAAATATAGGGATAATATGAACACACCAAAACTTTTTGAAAAAAAAATAGGGATTTATTCATTCCCCTGCTCTTCCTCCCCTTCCTCAAGGTTCAGAGGATCAACGGGAACAGTGCCCGGGAGCTCCTGGACATTTTTCAGTTTCCGCTGGATCTGGCGGGTACGGGTGCCCACCAGGTGGTCGATGTTGCTTGAGGCCTGGATCAGCTGGTTCTGGGCCTTTTTAAGCACCTCCTCGAATTTTCCGAACTCATTCTTCACGGCGCCCAGGATCTTCCACACCTCATTCGACCTCCGCTGAACGGCCAGTGTCCGGAACCCCATCTGCAGGCTGCTCAGGAATGCCACCAGGTTGGAAGGGCCCACCACCGTGACGTGGTAATCCCGCTGGAGCGATTCGAACAATCCGGTGCGGCTGAGGATCTGGGCATACAACCCCTCGGTGGGGACGAACATCAGGGCAAAGTTGGTGGTGACAGGCGGATCGATGTACTTCTCCCCGATCCGCTGTGCCGATCGCTTCACGATGGTGTCAAACTGCCGTTCGGCACGCTGGATCTCCTCCCGGCCCCGGTCGCCCGCCTGTTCATAGATTTCCATCAGCCGCTGGTAGTTCTCCACCGGGAACTTTGAATCCACCGGAAGCAGCACCTCCCCTTCCTCCTCGTCCTTGCCGGGGAGCCTGACCGCAAATTCAACGCTTTCCCCGCTGCCGCCCCTGATCACCGCATTCACCAGGTACTGGTCGGATGCAAGGAACTGCTCCAGGATACTTCCCAGTTGCACCTCCCCCAGGGTTCCCCGGGTCTTCACATTGCTCAGCACCTTCTTCAAATCCCCCACCCCGGTGGCCAGCTCATGCATCTCGCCCAGTCCCTTGTGCACCTGCTCGAGCCGCTCGCTCACCACTTTAAAAGAATCGCTGATCCTTTTGTTCAGTGTTTCCTGCAGTTTCTCATCCACCGTTTTCCGCATCTCCTCCAGCCGCCTGTTGTTGTCCATCTGGATGTCCTTCAGCTTCACCTCGATGGTCTCCCGCATCTTCTCCAGCCTGGTCTGGAACGATTCAAGGGTCCCCGCCAGCTCGGTCCTGTTCTGTGCCGAACTTTTCTGGATCTCCTCCCGGCTTCGCTGGAAGTCATCCCTGACAGATTTCCCCAGCTGATCAAAAACCACCTCCAGCCTGTTCAGGGATTCCTGGACCGACCGGGCCACTGCTTTCTCCTCCCTGCTCCTGTGGCGGAAAATGACAAGCAGCAGGATGGCCGCCGATATGAGGATCAGGATTCCGATCAATATGTCCGTTAACCCGATGGCATCCATCTTTCTTTGAATTCTAACTGTTTAGGGCCCTTTTCTCCCCGGCTCCGGAATAAAGCAGGGAGCCGGGGCGTTTCATCCCATAAAGATAATCTTTCCGCCGGAACCGGGAAAAAGGATACCTTTGTGACATGGCAGAAGAGAGGAAACGGTTCATTTACAGCCTTGTGTTCCCTGCTTTCTTCCTGCTCCTGATCTGGGGGGTGAAATTCTTCGAGATGGCCATGGATCTTTCCTTCGTGGAAGGAGGGGTCTATCCCCGGAGCGCAGGCGGGCTCAGGGGAATTCTTTTTTCTCCACTGATACATGGCGACTGGAAACACCTGGTGGATAATTCCCTGCCGGTTTTTTTCCTGAGCCTGGCCCTGTTCTATTTTTACAGGGACATTGCCTACCGGATCTGGTTTCTGATCTATTTCATATCCGGACTGCTGCTCTGGGGGATCGGCCGGCAGGCCTACCACATCGGATCCTCCGGGATCATCTACGGCCTTGCTGCATTCCTGTTCGTCAGCGGGATCATCAGGAAGGTCAGGAGCCTGATGGCCATCTCCCTGCTGGTGGTTTTCTGGTACGGGGGACTGGTGTGGGGACTGCTTCCGTTCGATTATAAGGTGTCCTTCGAGGCGCACCTGACCGGGGCCATCTCCGGGATCCTGCTTTCGGTCTACTTCAGGGACCGGGGACCAATGCCGGAGACAGATGCCCTGGAGGATGAGGAGGATGAGGAGGATGAAGAAAATTGACGGGGTTTACGCACCAGCATGGGGAAGATGGTCCGCATCCGGACCCCTCCGGCCGGCCCAGTTTTCCCTGAGCAGGGAATAGAGGTGTTCGTCCAGCAGCTTTCCTTCCTTCATCACCGCCTTCCTGTGAATGGCCTCCCGGGTAAAACCGTTTTTTTCGAGCACCCGCATGGAGGGCGAATTGTAGTCATAAATAGCGGCATAGATGCGCAGCCACCTGGTGTGCGTAAATGCATGGTTCACCAGCACCCCGACGGCATCGGAGATGATCCCCCTTCCCCAGAACTTTTCCGAAAGCCAGTATCCCAGCTCCGCATTGTACCGGTACACGTCCTTCATGCCGTGCAGTCCGATCCCGCCGGCCGCCTCACCCTCCAATTCGATGGCAAAGATCAGGTCAGACTTGTTTTCCTTCACCATCTCGAGCCACTGCCGGGCATCCTTCAGGGTATAGGGATATGGGAAACCGTCCCTGAGGTTCCTGGCAATCCTGGGGTTGTTGGCATGGCTTGCCAGTGATCCGGCATCTTCCGGTTCCCATGGACGAAGAGTGTATTTCTCCCTGCGAATGGTGGGCACATGCATCGGTTCAATATTTTGCATTAATTTTGCCCCGGCGCGGATGGGATGTTTGCGCGGACGGTTACAAAGATATGTTCATAAAGTTATACGAACAAAATCCGGATCCCAGGCAGATCCAGAAAATCGTGCAGCTGCTCGAAGAGGGAGGGGTGATCATCTATCCCACCGATACGGTCTACGGGATGGGGTGCAATATTTTCAAGGCCAGGGCTGTGGAACGGATTGCCCGCATCAAGGGGATCAGACCGGAAAAGGCCAGGTTCTCGTTTATCTGTTCCGATCTGAGCCACCTGTCCGATTTTGCCAGACAGGTGGACAACAGCACCTTCAAACTGATGAAATCCTGTCTTCCCGGTCCGTTTACATTCATCCTGAACGCATCCGGCCAGGTACCCAGGACCATCAAGCAGCACCGGAAGACCGTGGGGATCCGCATCCCGGACAACCAGATCATCCTGGAGATCGTCCGCCAGCTGGGTCATCCCATCCTGACCACCTCGCTGAAGGAGGATGACCAGATCCTGGAATATCCCACCGATCCGGAGCTTATTTACGGGGAATACGGGTACCTTGTGGATGCAGTGATCGACGGAGGCTACGGGGGAATGATCCCCTCCACGGTGGTCGACTGCACAGGAGAGGAACCGGTGGTGGTGAGGGAAGGACTGGGGGTGCTTGATTACAGCAATGAATAACCTGCATACAAACCAAATACTGATCAAATGAAACAGGTGATACAGGAATTTTTGGATGGCAAACAGGTCGCCATCGCCGGCGCTTCCAGCAAGGATACCAATTTCGGCAAATCCCTGATGCAGGAGTTTGCCAAGCTGGGGTACAGTGTTTATCCGGTCAATCCGCGCTGCAAGGAGATTGACGGAACTCCCTGCCTGGGCTCGGTGAAAGAACTGCCGGCCGGGGTTGAAAACCTGATCCTGGTGGTCCCGCCCTCCGTCACGGATGAGATCGTCAGCCAGTGCGTGGGCACGCCCGTTCGCAGGATCTGGATGCACAGGAGCATGGGCAGGGGTGCGGTATCGGAAGACGCCATCCGGGTCTGCAAAGAGAACGGGATCGATGTGGTGTACGGCTTCTGTCCCATGATGTTTTACGGGAAGGGCATGCACAAATTCCATCTCTGGATCAGGGAGACCTTCGGGAAAGTTCCCGCGGAATACAGGGCTTAAGACAGCCCCCGCCAGGGCGGCCCCTGTCTGAAAGAGGACCGGGCTATTTCTTCCAGAACACCGGGGAGAAGAGCACCAGCACGGTAAACAGTTCCAGCCTGCCCACCAGCATCAGAAAGGAGAGGAACCATTTCCCCGCCACATGGATCTCCGCATAATTCAGGCTCGGTCCCACCGCTCCGATCCCCGGACCGATGTTCCCGAGGGTTGCTGCCACAGAACCCAGGGCGGTATCCAGGTCACATCCCAGTGCCGACATCACCGCAATGGAGATCACCGCGGTCACCGCATAAAACGCGAGGAATGCCAGTACGTTGGTCACCACCCCCTCTCCCACCGCCATCCTGTTCAGCCTCACCGGAATGACCGCATTGGGATGGATCATCCGTTTCAGTTCCTGTGTGCTGTTCTTCAGCAGGATGACGATGCGCATGATCTTGGGACCTCCTCCCGTGGAACCTGCAGAACCTCCGAAAAACATGATGATAAAGATGATCACCACCAGGGCCGGGGTCCATGTCAGATAATCGGATGTGGCATATCCGGTGGTGGTCAGGATGGAAACCACGTGGAAGAGTGAATCCCTGAAGGATGCCTCAAGGTCTCCCCCCCGCATGAGGATCAGTCCCACGGTCACCAGCAGGGTGAATCCGGCGATGAATCCCAGGTACCATTTGAACTCTTCGTTGGACCAGAGTTTCCTGAAGCGGCCGTGCATGGCAAAATAGGAAAGGGTGAAATTGGTGCCAGCCAGGAACATGAAAAACGTAATGACATAATGGATGTAGGGTGAATCCCAGTATGCAATGCTTGCCTGTTTGGTGGAATACCCGCCGGTGGCCATGGTGGTAAAGGAATGGCATACGGCATCAAACAGTTCCATATCCCCCGCCCAGAGCAGCAGCGCTTCACTGAGGGTAAAGATTGCATAGATCATCCAGAGCCGTTTGGCCGTATCCCTCACATGGGGGTGCAGTTTATCAGGAGTGGGGCTCGGCACCTCCGCGGCAAACAGCTGCATCCCCCCGATTCCCAGGAATGGCAGGATGATCAGGGTCAGCAGGATGATCCCCATGCCTCCGAGCCACTGGATGATGCTCCTCCAGAAAAGGATTCCGTGGGAGAGCTCCTCGATGTTGTTGAGCACGGATGCCCCTGTGGTCGTAAAGCCCGAGATGGTCTCAAAAAAGGCGTCCGTAAATCCTGGGATCGAACCGGTGAAAAGGAACGGAAGGGTTCCGAAAAGGGAGAACAGAAACCAGCTACCGGTAACGATCACATACCCGTCGCGGCGGTTGGGCACAAGGTCGGATTTCCTGGTGGCAAAATAGGCTGCCGCCCCGATCCCTGCCGTGATGGCCCCTGAGAGCAGGAAATGGAGGCTGTCCGATTCCCTGAAAATGAGTGCGACCGGGATCGAGAGCCACATGAAGAAGCCTTCGGTAACCAGGATAAAGCCCAGAATACGGATAATGACCCGGGGATTTAACATGAATGTGTTCAGTTAAAAAACCTGCCGATGGTGCGGATCACCCCGGGCAGGGCAAAAACGATCACCCGGTCGTAGGGCTTGATCTGGGTTTCACCCTGCGCAATGAAGGCGTTTTTCCCCCTGATCACGCCCCCGATGATGGCCTCCTTCGGAAATTCAATGTCAGAAAGCTTTCCTGCCGTGGCGGGTGCATCCGGTTTGACCAGAAACTCCATCACCTCTGCCTCGGTGCCGGTCAGGCATTTGATGCTGGTCACCTCCTCCGACATGGTGAACCGGAAGATCCTGCTGGCGGTGATCAGCTTCTTGTTCACGATGGTGTCCACCCCGATGTTTTCTGCCAGGTGGATGTAGTCCACGTTCTCCACTTCGGCAATGGTCCGCTTCACCCCCATCTGTTTGGCCAGCAGGCAGGAGAGGATGTTGGTCTCGGAGTTCCCGGTCACCGCAATAAACGCATCCATCTTATCGAGCCCCTCCGACCTGAGCAGGTCCAGATCGGTTCCGTCACCGTTGATCACCAATGTGTTGTTCAACCTGTTCGAGAGCTGGTAGCTTTTCTGCCGGTCGACCTCGATCAGCTTCACATAATGCTGGTTGCCCAGTGAATCGGCCGTTTTCCACCCGATCCTGCTCCCTCCCAGGATCATGATATTCCTGACCTCGAACTGTTTCTTGCCTGAATATTTATATAACTCTTTCAGCCCTGTCTTGCTGCTGATCACGTAGACCATGTCATCCGCCTCGAACCGGTCATCCCCCTTGGGAACCAGCGTCCTTCCATGCCTGGTAATGGCTACGGCACGGTATTCGAATCCGTTGTTCACCGGGGCGAGCTCCCGGAGCGACTTGTCAATAATGGGAGCATCCTTGTCCAGCCGTATCACGTACATATGGAGTTTCCCGCCTGTAAACTCCACCACTTCAGTGCTTCCCGTTTCGGAAAGGAGACCCACGATTTCCCTGGCGGCGATTTTCTCCGGGTAGATCATGTAGTCCACTCCCAGGCTGTCGAATATCTCCTTGTTGGCCGGCAGCAGGTATTCCTGGTTATCGATCCTGGCAATGGTCTTTTTTGCTCCGAGCCGCTTGCTGAGAATGGCCGAATTGATATTCACGTCCTCGGAATAGGTGACCCCGATAAACAGGTCGGCCCTGTTGATCTTGGACTCCTTCAGGTGCATGATGGAATTGGCATTCCCTTCGATGGTCAGCACATCCATCGTACTACCCACGGTCTTGAGGCGATCCGGGTCGTTATCAATGATGACCAGATCATGTTCCTCACTGTTCAGCATCTTGGCCAGATGCATTCCAACTTCACCCGCCCCGGCAATTACAATACGCATGATGAAACGAAAATTTCCACCGCAAAATAACGGATAATTGCACAAATGTACGAAAGGTTCTTCTCATTTTACCATCTTTTCACGTAGGCACCTCTCTGCCCGGTCAGATGAAACTGGCCCCGCACATGAGCCGGTTCTGCCTCCTCCCCTTCCCCAGGCACTTCCCCGGCAAATCGTTCCAGTTTCTTGCAGTACCATGTCCGGTTGGAACCGTCCACGACCACGTCCGACCGGGACAGCAACCCCAATAAGCCCCCTGACCCGAGGCGGGGTTCCCCTGACAGCAAGATGAAATCCTGGTCCTTCGCTTCCAGCACCTGCTGCCTGTGCGGATCAAACCCACCCGATAGCACGATTCCCCGCACCCGGTCGTTCCCGACCTGCCAGGCTCCCGGGCAGAGAAACCGGCAGGCGGACACCGATCCGTTCCCACCGGAAGTCCCGGTGATCCGGAAGCCGGACTTCCGGAACCGGCGTCCCACCCAGGCAGCCGCCGCGTACTCCTTCATCCTGTCTGCCAACTGCTTATTCCAGGCCCACATGTAATAGTCCAACTGATTTCCCTCCCTTAATACAAGCAGGCTTCCCCCGTAGAAATGGGCGGCCACGAATTCAGCCGAGCAGGCGGTCCGGTAGCGGTCCCACGAACCGTGACCAAGGTAAACCGCCAGGTGTGCCATGAGGAGGTACCGGAACAGGTTGCGCTTATCGTGCAGGATGAATATCATCAGACCGAACAGGAGTACCATGCACCATGTCTCGAAAATTCCTGGTTTCAGGTCCCGTATCACGGAGCCAGGGAGGGATCCCACCAGGGTCATGGTCCGGTTCAGCAATGCCCCCAGCTTTGTGAGCGGCCAGTTGAAAAGCCAGGTGCAACAGCCGGTGGCAAAGAAAGGGACCGAAACCACGAATAGCGTGATGATGCAGCTGAGCAGGGGGACGGCCACCAGGTTGGTCAGAATGGCATAGGAAGGCAGCTGGTGGAAATAATAGGCTACCAGCGGAGCGGTGGCCAGCTGGGCTGCGATGCTGACCGCCGTTGCATCCAGGATCCATCTCAGGACCCTGTTCCGTACGCTGACCAGTTTCCGGAAAACAGGCTGGAGGGTAATGATCCCAAGCACGGCCATGTAGGACAGCTGGAAGCCCACATCCATGATCCTGCCGGGATTCAGCACGATCAGCAGAAATGCCGACACCAGGATCCCGTTGAGGGCACCGCTCCGGCGGTCCAGCCAGCGGCCGGCTGTAAGCAGGGAGAACATGGTCACGGCCCTGCACACCGAGGAGGAAAAGCCGGTGATCCAGGCATAGGTCCAGAGTACCAGCAGAATAATCAGTGTCCTGAATAACTCCTTTCCCGTGATCCGCACCAGGACGGAAAGGAGCCGGGAGAGCACCCACCAGATCAGTCCCATGTGCAATCCCGATACGGCCAGGATATGCATCCCCCCTGCCATGGAAAAATCCTCCTCCATAGCAGGCGTCAGCTCCGAGCGGTCTCCAAGGCAAACCGCTTTCAGAAGGGAACGCTCTTCCTGCCTGCCTTCCCAGCGATCGGAGATGGCATTGCGGATCACCGCGTTGTCCAGTACCCGGGATCCCCCCGCTTGCACCATGCGATTCTGCCCGGGCAGACCGTCCGCATATAAGCGGTACCAGCAGTTCTGCCTTTTAAGGATCTTTTCGTAATCCGGTTCTCCCGGATTCCCGCTGCTTTCGACAGGATACAGGCTGCCGCAGAACTGCCAGGTCTCCCCCGGCTCCGGCAGCACCGAATCCGCAGGCATAGCCAGGTACAGCCGCACCACGGTGTTCGACACATAACCACTGTCAGCGGTAGCCACGAGCCGGATGTTCATTTCTGTCCTCCAGAACCGGCTGGCGGGCCGCACCTCATCCAGGATCTTCCCCCGGACGAGGACCTTTTGCCCGACAGGCAGTCCCGGGTCACGCGGCCTGACCGCCATACCGGTCACGCAACCCGCCGCCATGAAGCAACCGAAAGCCGTCAGGCAGAACACACATGGCAGGAACGCCGGTTTCCTGTCCATCAGCCGGAACGCCACCGCCATGCACGTCCAGAGGAACAAGCTGATGCCTGAAACGGCGACGATCCCTGACGGGAGGAAGGAAAACAGCCCGAGCAATGATCCTGTCGTAAAAGGGACCAGGACCCTGATGACCGGCACCCTTTGCAGTTCCAGCATAGGAGATTGTTTCCGTATCTATCAATAAATGGTTTCACAGCAGGTTTATCGGTTATTCTTACTAACTTTCTTTGAACTTTTGCCCGGTTCTGTTAGTTTTATATGCGATTTTGCGCGGACAATAAAAACTTTAATCAATAAGCACATGGCAAAACTTACCACAACACACATGGGGATCACCCTGAAGAATCCCATCATACTGGGTGCCAGTAACATGGTGACCAATATCGACAAACTGAAACAGGCTGAGGAGGCAGGGATTGCAGCGGTGGTATACCGTTCCCTCTTCGAAGAACAGATCCAGCTGGAAGATTACCAGATGAGCAGTCACATGGAGGCCTACGATGACCGCCATGCCGAAATGATCACCCTGTTCCCGAAAATTGAACATGGCGGGCCCAAGGAGTACCTCTATAACCTGAAGGAAGTAAAAAAAGCCCTTTCGGTCCCCGTCATCGGCAGCATCAATGCGGTGTACAAAGAATCATGGGTGGAATATGCGGGACTGATCGAGGAAACCGGTGTGGACGGACTGGAGCTGAACTTCTTTGCCATTCCGCGTGAATTTGACAAGCCGGGGAAGGATATCGTACAGCAGCAGATCGATATCCTGAAAGCCGTCAAGGCCGAGGTAAAGATCCCGGTGAGTGTCAAACTGAGCTCCTTCTATACGAATATCCTGAAAGTGATCAAGGAATTTGACGATGCGGGTGCGGATGCTTTCGTCCTGTTCAACCGGCTGTTCGAGCCGGACATCGATGTGGAAGCGGAGAAACACAGTTCACCGTGGAACCTGAGCACCCGCTCCGACCACCGGCTTGCCATCAGGTATGCGGGATTGCTGTACGATGAGATCAAAGCCAATGTGGCAGCCAGCAACGGGATCTACGAGGGGGTCGATGTGATCAAGACGATCCTGGCAGGAGCCAGCGCCGTGCAGTGCGTCAGCACCTTCTATCACAACGGGGTCAAGCACATCAAGACCATGCTGAAGGAAATCGAAGGCTGGATGGACAAGAAAGGATACGATTCCATAGAATCCTTCCGTGGAAAACTGAGCAAAAAAGCCACCAACGATCCCTTCGTCTACAAGCGTGCCCAGTACATCGATTTGATCCTGAAATCGGAAGAGATGTTCAAACCGAAGATCTGATCTTCATGAAAATCCCGGCAGTACCGGGGTAGAAAAATACGAAAGGCTGTTTCCCCCCGGAGGCAGCCTTATTTTTTTGGATCTGAATGAAAGGCGGTTATAACATCCTCCGGAGTGAACACCGAATATCCGGCAGGTATATAATCAGGTTGTTTTTTCAGGAATAGCGCCTTGTGAATTCTCTTTTTGCCTTTCACAGACAGGACATATCGCTGAATCGAATCCTTTTATATGCCGGTCTGCAACTCTTGAAAACGCTGCAATCTGGAGGGGGGCCTCACTCTGGTCGGCAATATAATGAATCACATTTTCATTTTTAATTTGTTGAAGCAATCTTGTTTTCCCAAGCCTCCTTCTTTCATAAAGGATAAGCAACATACTGTCTTTATTATCAAGCAGATGATTTATCCTGTTCAACTCTGGTATTCTGTTTATGAAATCCATTTTGTAATAATGTTTTACACACATAATGTATCTAAAACATAATTACAAACCATCAATGATCTATTTCATTTCCAGTCCTCGGTCAATTCTATTACTTCAAACCGAATCTGGCAGGATGTACACCGAAAGGATTATCAAGGCATTGATCAAATGCTTGAGCGCATGGTCTAAGGGCAGGTTTATCG
>JAXGMU010000029.1:32000-46998 GCA_040768485.1 Bacteroidales bacterium | reverse complement strand
GAGATCATCGACAAGGTATTCCGGGCATGCACCTGTGAACTGCAGAATGTCTATTGCGGCCTGCAGTGCGTCATAGGGAGCTCCAGGAAAGAGATCCTGAAACAGCATTACTATTTTGAAAAAGAAGAAACCAAAAAAGAATAACCATGGCCCTGGAGATCAAAGTGCCCAGTCCCGGTGAATCCATCACAGAGGTTGAACTGGCTTCCTGGCTGGTGGAGGACGGAGCGCTTGTGTCCAGGGACCAGGAAGTGGGTGAAATAGAATCGGAAAAAGCCACCCTCCCGCTGATCGCAGCCGAACCGGGAAAGATCACGCTTCTCGTCAAAGAAGGGACCACCGTTAAAGTGGGGGATGTGGTGGCGTCCATCGACACCAGCGTAGAGGTGAAGCCGGATGATGCGGCCGACAGTACATCCAAACCGGGATCTGCCGGGCCGCAAGGCCGGGGATCTGAAAGCCAGGAGGCCGCAAGTCAGAAGGCCGCAAAACAGGGATCCACAAGCCAGGAGGAACAGATCCGCGCATCAGGGGATACGCCGGACCCGGCAGGGGATGTTTCGAAGGTGAAAATCACGCCTGTGGCAAGGGAAATAATGGAGAAGGAAGGTATCTCCATCGAGGCGATCCTCGCGGGATTGAGGAAAATAAATGCAAATGATGTGAAAAAGGTGCTGGCCCTGCGCGGAGAGGTGACCGGCCCTGAACAGCCCCGGGAGAATTCCAGGGAAGAGGAGAGGCAGAAGATCAGTCAGCTTCGGAAAAAAATCAGTGAGCGGCTGGTGGCTGTGAAAAATGAAACAGCCATGCTCACCACCTTCAACGAAGCCGACATGAGTGCGGTGATCGCCCTCCGGAAAAAATACCAGGAAGCCTTTATGGAAAAATATGGAGTAAAGCTTGGATTTATGTCCTTTTTCACCCGGGCAGTGACCGAAGCCCTCCGGCAGTATCCGTCCGTTAATTCCTTCCTGGACGGGGAAGAGCTGGTCATCCCCCGGTACTGTGATATAGGGATTGCCGTGCAATCGGAGAAGGGATTGATGGTCCCGGTGATCAGGAATGCCGAGTCCATGGGTTTTGCAGAACTGGAAAAAAACATCGCCGATCTGGCGGACAGGGCACGGAGGTCCAGGCTGGGAATCGGGGAAATGTCAGGAGGCACCTTCACCATCTCAAACGGGGGGATCTACGGGTCCATGCTTTCCACTCCCATCCTCAACCCTCCCCAGTCCGGGATCCTGGGCATGCACAACATCATGGACCGTCCCGTCGTCATCGGTGGAAAAGTGGAGATCCGTCCCATGATGTACCTGGCCCTCAGTTACGACCACAGGGTGATCGACGGACGCGATTCGGTGGGATTTCTGAAAACCGTCAGGGAACTGATCGAGGAACCGGAACGCATGATTCTCGGATCGGCCTCTTCAGCGCAGTACCTGCTGGGCCTTTGATCATCCTGCCTTCACTGGCTGTTCACAAAGCCCATAACCTGGTTGATCAGATCACGCTGCTCATCATTCGACACAAGGGATTCTGCCTTCCTGAAGGATGATTTTGCCTCTTCCTCCTTCTCCAGGAAAAAGAGGGTCATTCCCCGGTAGAAATAATAATCGAACTGCTCCTCAAGGTCGATGCATGCCTTGAACCACTGTGCAGCATTCTCCATCACCTCAGCGGTCCGGTACTGCTGATCCATATCCACGACTTGTGAAGCGGCGCTGTAAAGCCAACGGTGGTCATCTTTCTTATCGGAGGCGAAGCGTTCGTTCACATAGCTGACCAGCTCCCCGATCTGATCTGTATAATAATAATACTGAAGGAAGGGAAGGGAGCGCAGATCCCAGGTGCTGGTCTCCTCCTCCCTGATCATGGGAGGCAACTCCTTGGAGAGGTTGCTGATCAGTCCGACGTCCTCCTGTTCCACCGCTTTGACCAGGGTATTGTTGTAGGCCTTTTCCATCGCAAGCATGTAATCATCCCCCAGTTCCTTCCTCAGCTTTCCGGGATCTTCCGAAAACACCGGCCACAAGGGATCGTCCGTGGTCAGGTAGAACGCGATCACCCGGATGTCATGACCGGAGAGCCTGTTGCCCTTCATGGCCTTCATGTATTCCATGGTCAGGCGTTCTGCTTCTTCCTGGTTCCCCATCTTCCGGGTGGCAGTGATGTATTCGGCAAATTGCTTTTCCTTCAGTTCGCCTGCCTCATACCCGGGCCTGAAACGCCGGACCACCTCAAAATTGTCAACCGTGTTCGTCAGGGAGGTCATCAATCTGTCTGCTTCCGTGTATCCGATGATGCGGCTGATTAACTCTCCCTCAGGACTGAAGATGAACATGCTGGGAAAGCCCTGCAGCTCGTATGTCGCGGCAAATTCCTTTCCGTATTCAGTCTCCCCGTCCAACCGCACGCTGACAAACCGGTCATTCATGTACGTAGCCACATCCGGATCGGTGTACACCTGCTCATCCATCAACTTGCAAGGGGCACACCAGTCTGCATACACATCCACGAACAACGGCCGCTGCCGTTCCGACGCTTCCTGCTGGTTCACTTCCATCTCATCCCGGGCGGTGACCTCGGAAAATTGCACCTGCGCGGATACCGTTCCCTGGAACCAGAATAAGAAAATAATCAATGGCCATATGTAGGATCGTATCATACTAATGAATCTTTTTGTAAGCTCAGAGGTAAAACGTCAGGAAGTGGAATTTGTTTTGCCCCAGTGAAGTCCCGGTCCGCATTCCCCGAGCAGCTGAAGATAACCGGCCGACTCATTTTCCCAGCACAGCTCCCCCGCCGCCCGGTCAAGCGCTTCCCGCCAGGACTCCCTGCCCCGGTCGAAGCACATGTTCCGGAGGATTTTTGCCACCTTCTCCGGATCCCGCTCGCCGGTGACCACCCCCACCCCGTAATGCTCCACAATCCGGGACATCTCCGGGAGTGCGGAACAGAGGACGGGCACCCTGGCCTGGATGTAGTCAAATATCTTGTTGGGAAGCGCATACCGGTAGCTCATTCCCAGGTCCTCCTCGAGCGAGATTCCGGCATCAGCGACACAGGTGATGGGAAACAGAACATCTGGAGTGAGCCGTCCCCTGAACAGGACCCTCTCACTGAGGTCCGTGTCCCTGACAAGTTTCCTGAGTTTCTGTTCGATATCGCCGCTGCCTGCCAGGATCAGGATCACATCGTCCAGGTATTGCATGGACGCGATCGCCAGCTCCAGTCCCCTCCCCACATTCAGCGCACCCTGGTAGATCACGATCTTCTTTCCCGGATATTGCCCCTTCACAGAGGGATCCGGCAGGGGCACTCTCCCATACGGCAGGTTCCTGACGACCCTGAAACGGATTCCGTAGAGCCCCTGGTAGTGTTCGGCGATGGACCGGCTCACGGTCACTGCGTGTTTCAGCCGTGGCACGATCCACTTCTCGATCCGCTTCCAGATTCCCCTCACCAGGGGACGGTCGATCAGTTCGGGGACCTCGGTGAATAGCTCATGGCTGTCGTAGATAAGCGGCACCTTCCTGATCCGGCCGGCCAGAAAGGCGGCCGGAAGCGTATCCAGATCGTTGGCAATGAACAGCGCAGGTTTTGCAGAAAAAAGCAGACCGAAAAAAAGCCGGATATTATAGCAGGCATAAAACAGGGGTCCTTTTCTGAAGAGCATCCTGTAACGGTGGTAACGGCAGCTGATCCCCTTCGGATCCGGGCTTTCCTTCAGCAGGCGTCCGATGCAAATCACCTCCATTCCTTCCGACTGCAACAGTGCGGCAACACGGTGCACCCGCTGGTCGGTTACCAGGTCATTAATCACTGATATATAGACTTTCTTCAAAGGAAGATCCTCCGCTCTGCAGGGATTCTGCCGCGCAGCTAAAGATAGAAAATATCCATGATCCTGCCGGATTCCGGGCCATTTATCTATTTTTACACTAGTTATCGTTTCCATAGAAAGCCCGGCATGCCAGCACTGCACCGACACTTTTCCCTTCAAAGACACAATACTTTCGGTGTGGAAAGCGAAGCAGCATTTTTTGCCAGTCCCTCATCACCCGGGGAGCTGGCAGCGCTGCTTCAGGAATACCCTCCTGAAAGATTTCCCCTGCTTGTGATCGGCGAAGGAAGCAACATCCTGTTCCGGAACGATTTCAACGGATTGGTGGTCCGTCCCGCATGCATGGGGATCGAGCCGGTCCGGACCCGGGGAAACCAGGTATGGGTCAGGGTGGGTGCGGGGGAAAACTGGGACAGCTGGGTGGCCGCGGCCACCGGACGGGGATGGTACGGACTCGAGAACCTGTCACTTATCCCGGGATCGGTGGGGGCAGCTCCCGTTCAGAACATCGGGGCTTATGGCGTGGAGGTAAGTGACCATTTTGCCTGGCTCGAAGCGTATGATACTGAAAAGAAAGTACAGGTCAGGATGGACCCCCAGGACTGCAGGTTCGGGTACCGTAACAGCATTTTCAAGAGCGGTTCCGGAAGCAGGTATATCATACTCAGCGTCACTTTCTGTCTGCACACCCGGCCTGTACTGAATCTCAGCTACGGCAATGTGAAGCAGGAGTTCATCTCCGGCGGGGGACAAACGCCGGATGACCTGAGAAAGGTGATCATTTCCATCAGGCAGCGGAAGCTCCCCGACCCGGATATTTACGGAAATGCGGGCAGTTTCTTCAAGAACCCCGTGACGGAGGAATCCATTCTGGAAGACCTCCGCGCAGTATACCCTGAGGTGCCCTTCTATCCGGACCAGACCGGGCGGGTGAAGATCCCGGCAGCCTGGCTTATCGAAAAAGCAGGATGGAAGGGAAAGAGGATCGGCCGTGTGGGTACCTGGCCGGACCAGCCGCTGGTGGTGGTCAATTACGGCAGCGCTTCCGGACAGGAGATCCTGGATTTCACCGAACAGATCCGCAAGGATGTGTTTGATAAATTCGGAATCGACCTGGAGCGGGAAGTGAGGGTGGTCTGATCCCTACCGGTAAATTCTGTTCCGGTTCAGCGCCCGCTGGTATTCCCTGGCATTCTGGTTGTGCTGGGACAGCGTCCTGGCAAAAGCGTGATATCCGCTGAAGTCGGATTTTGCACAGAAAAAGAGGTAATTGTGCTCCTCGTGGTTCAACACCCCGTCAATGGCTGAAATGGAAGGAACAGAGATGGGGCCCGGAGGCAATCCCTTGTTTTTATAGGTGTTATACGGAGAGTCTATGTCCTTGTCCGTATTCAGGATCCTTTTCCTCGAGGGATCATTCAACGCAAACTTCAGCGTGGGGTCCGCCTGCAGCGGGATCCCTCTTTCCAGCCTGTTGAGATAAACCCCGGCGATCCGGTTGTTCTCATCGTCATGAATGGTCTCCTCATCAACAATGGATGCCAGGGTGCTCACCTCCACCCGGGACAGACCCATGTTCTCTGCCCGGCGGTCACGCTCTCCTTTCCAGAATTTTTCATACTCCTCCTTCATCCGTTCCGTGAACTCCCCCGGGGTAGCTGTCCAGAAAAATTCATAGGTATTGGGAATGAACATGGAGGGGAAAGTGGCCCAATCGAACCCGTATTTCACAGCTGTCTCACCGGCAGAAAGGTATGCGGCAAATGCTACCGAATCTTCCTCCAGATAATCCGATACCCTGCCGGCCAGGTCGTATAGATTCTGTATGTTATTGAAAACCACCATGACCGGATCCTGGTTTCCCGAGCGGAGCATGTTCACAAGGGTGCTGTTGCTCATGCCGTCCCGGATCTTGTACCTTCCCGGTCTGACCTGCTCGTCATATTCCTTTTTCTCGGCCACCCAGTTGAACGAACGGCGGCTGATGATGATCCCCTCTTCCTCCAGTCGGTCCACCACCTCCTGGTACGTTGAACCCGTGGGGATGTAGAAGATGGCCTGTCCCTCCTCCAGGGAGACATTGGATACGAAAATTCTGCTGTACAGACTGTAGACAATAAGCAGCAGGATAAAGATCCCCAGAAAAACAGCTGTCAGTGAAATCCTGATCGCTTTTCCCGTCCGTTTAGTCCGTCCTCTTTCCAGACTCATATCATCCAAATAATTCTTATCTTACAAAGTTAAAAGAATTCGCCGATCGGACTGATCCCTTTCAAATTCTGCCGGAATGGAAACAATCAAACGCGTGGCCCTTGTTGCCCATGACAACAGGAAAGCCGACCTGACCGAATGGGTGAAGTACAATGCCGCAAAGCTGTCCACCCATCACCTGATCTGCACAGGCACCACCGGGAGAATGGTGGAAAAAGCACTTGCCAGCTGCGACCGCAGGCCCCTTTCGCTGAAGAAGCTCAAATCGGGACCCCTCGGGGGGGACCAGCAGCTGGGTGCGCTGGCCGCCACAAATAAAATAGATATTCTGATATTTTTCTGGGACCCCATGGAACCCCAGCCCCATGACGTGGATGTGAAAGCGCTGCTCAGGATCTCAGTGCTCTACAATGTCCCCACCGCCTGTAACAGGTCCACCGCCGACTTCCTCATCGACTCACCCCATTTCAGCATTCCTTACAAACGGCAGCTGAAGGATTACAGCCACTATATCATGCGGAATATTGATTAATCTCCTTTAAGAAAGGGCTGCCAGTGCATCTTTTAGTCGCTGCATCGCCTTTTCCAGGTTCTCGTCCGAATTGGCATAGGAGATCCTGATGCATCCCTCGGCACCAAAAGCGGATCCCGGAACGGTGGCGATGTGCCCCTCCTCAAGGAGATAAAGGCAGAGGTCCATGCTATTTTCGATCCTCCTACCGTTGAATGATTTTCCGAAATAGGAGCTGAAATCGGGGAACACGTAAAAAGCCCCTCCGGGTGTACTGCATCTCACCCCGTCGATCTGTTTCAGGTGCCCCAGGATCAGGTCACGCCTCCTGAGAAACGCCTCCCGCATCCCGGCCACACATTGCTGGTCCCCGGTCATCGCGGCCAGTGCGGCGCGCTGGGCGATGGAACTGGCTCCCGATGTCATTTGTCCCTGCAGCTTGTTGCAGGCTTTTGCCAGCCACTCCGGTCCCGCCATGTAGCCGATCCTCCACCCGGTCATGGCATACGCTTTGGAGACCCCGTTGACCACCACCACGCGGTCGCGGATCTCCCCGAACTGTGCAATGGATTCATGTCCCCCCGTGAAATTGATATGCTCGTAGATCTCATCGGCCAGTATGTACACCTGCGGATGCCTGGCCAGAACCCCTGCCAGTCCTTTCAGCTCCTCCCTTGTATAAACACTTCCCGTGGGATTGGACGGAGAGCAGAGCAGGAGTGCCTTTGTCTTCGGGGTGATGGCGGCCTCCAGCTGACGGGGTGAGATCTTGAAATCATCTTCCACCCTGGTGTCCAGGATCACATTCTTTCCTTCGGCGATCTTCACCTGTTCCACGTAGCTGACCCAGTAGGGAGCCGGTACGATCACCTCGTCCCCCGGGTCGATCAGGCACATCATTACATTGGCCAGCGAATGCTTCGCACCCACGCTCACAATGATCTGCGAGGGTTTGTAATCCAGGTTGTTCTCCCGTTTAAACTTGTCGGAAATGGCTTTCAGCAGGTCCGCATACCCGGCGATGGGTGAATAGTGGTGCCAGTCACCGTCGATGGCGGACTTGGCAGCCTCACGGATGTGTTCCGGGGTTTTAAAATCAGGTTCCCCCACACTCAGGTTGATCACATCCACTCCTTTTTCCTTCATTTCCCTGCCTTTCTGGTTCATGGCAATGGTGGCCGAAGGTGCCAGTGAATTGATTCGTGCTGAAAGTTGCTCCATAGGTCAATTGTTTTTAAATGAGAACAAAACCATTTCAACGGGTAAAAATACGCTTTTCATGATAATTTGGTTAATATTGTAAAGCGCTAGTTTCAAAAAAAGATTCACATGGATCATCTGCTTGAAATCCTTAAGTATACCATCCCCGCCCTGATCGTTTTCCTGACTGTCTGGGTGATGTTCAGGTCCTGGTCCCGGAACGAAGAGAGCAGGCGTAAAAAAGATTTGAACATTCATTTCAGGGACGAGGTCCTGCCGGTGAGGTTACAGGCATACGAACGGATCATTCTGCTGCTGGAACGGATTTCCCCCGAATCACTGGTCATGCGGGTCAGCCGGCCGGAGTACACCGCCAGGCAGCTGCATGCTGAATTGCTCGTACAGATCAAGTCTGAATACGAACACAATCTTGCCCAGCAGACATACGTCAGTGATGAGGCCTGGGAGAAGGTGAAAATTGCCAGGAACCAGATCACGAACCTGATCAACGACGCCTCTTCCGAAGTGAAGCCCGACGCTTCAGGACCCACCCTCGGAAAACTGATCCTGGAAAGACTGGCTGAATTAAAAAACCCCCCGTCCCAGGTGGCCATTGCCCATCTGAAACAGGAGGTGAGGGAATTATTTTTATAGGCTCCTCCTGGCGGTCCAGGTCCTGCCGGTTTCTTATTTGATCAGCTCCACGCTTCTCTTCACAAAAGCGGCCAGGTCCTCTCCCTTCAGCCTGTTGTTCGCAAGAAGTGCCAGATCGATCAGCTGTTTCACCAGCTTCTGGCTTTTGCCATGCTTCTTCAGCAGTTCCACACGCCTGTTCTCCACATCCTCCAGCTTCTTCTTCACATCCTCCAGCTGGTCTTTCTCGCTCTGGGGAATCACTTCATCCTTTTTCCCCTCGCTCACCTTCTCGAGCAATTGCCGCTCCTCGGACAGGCTTTTCTTTTCCGCCCTCATCTCTTCAAGCTTGGCCGCCAGCTTCTTTTCGGTCTGCTCCACGATTCTGCCCACCAGCGGATGATTTGAATTGACGACCAGGTTGTAGGAATCAGGCATGTCCCCGTACATGGAAGCCATTCCGCTCAGCTCCTGCATGTCCTTCATCCTCCTCATGAACTCACTCTGGGTGATCATCACCGGGTGGTCCGATTCATCCAGGGATTCATAACTCACATAGTAATGCTCCTCGGAGGGAAGATGGGCCTGAAACACGGGGGTGAGGTCCGCCTTCTGATCGGCGGTCAGTTTTGATTCCCTGGTTTCTTCCTTGGGGATGAGCTTTTCTATGATATCTGAATCGACTCTGGCAAACCTTGAATCCTTCAGTTTGGATTCCATATGGTTCAGAAAATGCGTATCCAGCTGTCCGTCCATCAGCAGCACATCGTATCCCTTTGCCTTCGCCCCTTCGATATAGCTGTACTGTTCTTTCTTTTCCGTGGCATACAGGTACACCAGTGTCTTGTGCTGGTCGGTCTGCTCTTTTTTGATCAGTTTCTCGTACTCTTCGAACGTAAAATATTTTCCGTCCACATTCTTTAGGAGTGCAAACTTCATGGCACGTTCGTGGAATTTCTCCTCGGTCATCATCCCGTACTCGATGAACAGCTTCAGGTGATCCCATTTCTTCTCAAACTGCTCACGGTCATTCTTGAAGATCTCCTCCAGCCGGTCGGCCACCTTCTTGGTAATATGCGAGGATATCTTCTTTACATTGGAATCGCTCTGCAGGTAACTCCTGGATACATTCAGGGGAATGTCGGGCGAGTCCAGCACCCCGTGCAACAGGGTGAGGAACTCGGGCACAATGCCCTCTACCGAGTCGGTCACATACACCTGGTTGCTGTAGAGCTGGATCTTGTTTTTCTGTATTTCAATGTTGTTCTTGATGCGCGGGAAATAGAGGATCCCTGTCAGCGTGAAAGGATAATCCACGTTCAGGTGGATGTTGAACAGCGGATCTTCCGAATACGGATATAGTTTCTTGTAGAACTTCTGGTAATCTTCCTCCTTCAGCTCTGCGGGGGGAAGGGTCCAGAGTGGTTTTGTATCATTGATGATCCTGTCTTTGCCGGTTTCCACCTCCTTGCCGTCCTTCCATTCTTTTTCTTTTCCGAAGGCGATCTCAACGGGCAGAAAACGGCAGTATTTTTCAAGCAACTCCAGGATGCGGTTCTCTTCCAGGAATTCCTTGTTGTCAGAATCGATGTGCAGGATCACATCGGTGCCCCTGGTCTCCCGTTCGAACTCATCCATGGTGAACTCCGGGCTCCCGTCGCAGCTCCATGAAATCCCTTTTGCCCCCTCCTGCCACGAAAGGGATTTGATCTCCACTTTGCCCGATACCATGAACGAGGAATAGAATCCGAGTCCGAAATGACCAATGATGGCCTGGCTGTCCTTTTTGTACTTCTCCAGGAAGTCCTCCGCACTGGAGAATGCAATCTCATTGATGTACTTTTCCACTTCTTCCCCGGTCATTCCCACCCCGGCGTCGGAAACGGTAAGGGTTTTCTTTTTCTTATCCAGGCCTACCCTGATGGTCAGATCTCCCATCTCTCCTTTGTACTCACCCACCGAAGCCAGCGTCTTCAGTTTCTGGGTGGCATCCACCGCGTTGGATATGAGTTCACGGAGGAAGATTTCATGCTCCGAGTAAAGGAATTTTTTAATGATGGGGAAAATGTTTTCGGTCGAGACATTTATTTTACCTTTCTGCATCTCTCAAGAATTTAGTTCTACATGTCCGGTCAGGGAGGTGACAAACGATGTGCCAATCGGGTCAGGCTGACAATACGTCAGTTTCTGTTGCGTGCGTCCACATCATCCCGGTAGACCCACCTGCCATCGGTGAACGCAAGGCCGTCAAAAGAACCATCCGGACCGTAGAATCTGTAGTCTCCGCTGTATACGGGGTGAAAGGGCACCAGGTGGTCAAATGTGATCATCTTCAGCTGCCGGTCATACCTGACCGAAATGGAAGCCTGCGAGGAATACTCAAATACCATCCGGTCCACCTGCTGTTTCCCGTCAAAGAACATCTCCTCCGCAAACCTGGGCCGGTTGCGGCGGATTTCCATGGTTTCCACGGTCTTGATGTTCGACTGAGCATTGTTGAAATCAAGTCCCAGCAGGGTATAAAAGGTATTCCGCTGGTGCCTGGTGGTGATGATCTGATAGTAGAGTTTGCCGTGCCAGTGATCGGTTGACTGCTCAAGATCTTTTTCTGTTCGCTGATCCTTCAGACGGTCCTTCAGTTCAAATACCTCCACCTTGTCCCGTCTCCGTGCCACCTGTATGTAGCCGAAATAGCGGTAGTGGTCCGGGTCATCCGCCACATGCCAGGTGAAGATCCTGACCTGCTGATCGTCCGAGGTAACCACCCCGATTCTGTCCAGCCTGCTCCACGGGTACTTCAGGGAACCATCCATGGACAGCGCTGCGGGCATGATCCGGTGGATTTCATCCAGCACAATTTCACGGTCGGCGACACTGTCGGCGTACAGCCGGTGAAAAAGCAACCGCAGCTGCTCCTCCGCCCTGGCCATCTCCGGCTGTCCGGTTTGTCCCCCGGCCACGGCAAAACAATAAATGAATGATATGATCAGGATATTCCGGCACATTTCTATATATGAACGGAAATTCATTCCCTTTCTTATGATCGCAGGCTGTCCAGCGTTTCCAGGATCCGCGATACGGATTCATCCACCTCGGCCTCGCTGATGATCAGCGGGGGAGCGATCCTGAACGCATCGTCAGAGAACAGGAACCGGTCGATGACCAGTCCGTTCTGAAATGCCCGGGAAATGAAATCACCCACCTTCAGATTCTTCTCCAGCACCACCGACAGGAACAGCCCCCTGCCCCTGACCATCCGGATGGCCGGATGATCCAGCTTCTCCCGGTAGCGTTCCTCCATCCTGACCGCATGCTTTATCAGGTCATTCTGCTCCACCCAGCGCTGGGCAGCCATTCCCGCCGCACAGCTGACCGGGTGTCCTCCGAATGTGGTGATGTGCCCCAGCGGCGGATCGAATGTCAGACTACGCATGATCTCCCTGGAAGAGATGAAGGCTCCCAAAGGCATTCCTCCGCCGAAACTTTTGGCCAGGCACAGGATATCCGGAACCACCCCGTAATGTTCAAAGGCAAATAATCTGCCCGTCCTTCCCATCCCTGTCTGGATCTCATCCAGGATCAGGAGCGCCCCGGTCTCATCACACCGGCTCCTGAGCTTCCTCAGAAAATCTCCTTCCGGTTCGATGATCCCGGCCTCTGCCTGGATCGGTTCGGCAACCACGGCCGCCGTATGCCGGTCGATCATTTCCAGGTCCTCCTCACAGTTGAATCTCATGTGCCTGATTCCCGGCAGAAGGGGCAGAAAACCGGACCTGGCCCGGTCGTTTCCCAGAAGACTTACGGCCCCGTGGGTGCTGCCGTGATAGGCGTGCAGGAAGGCCCCGAATTCAGCACGCCCGCTGTACCTTTTAGCCAGCTTCATTGCCCCGTCAATGGCCTCACTGCCCGAATTCACAAAGAAAACGTTGTCCAGCGTTCCGGGAAGGTGCCTGGTGATCCAGCTAGCATACTGCACCTGGGGAGACTGGACAAACTCCCCGTAAACCATCGTATGGAGGTAGCAACCGGTCTGCTCCCTGATTGCTTTAATTACAGCGGGGTGACCGTGCCCAAGGCTGGACACGGACACACCCGAAACCAGATCGATGTATGCTTTGCCCGAGGGATCATAGAAATAAATCCCTTCCGCTTTCGTGATCTCGAGCTGGAGGGGACTCCCGGAAGTTTGTGCAAGATACCGGAGGAAAAGCTGCCGGTCGGAAACCATCCTTTATTTAATGATCAGGTTGATGTCCTGCATCAGTTTATCCTTGTACGACTTTCCGATGGGAATGGATTTGGTGCCGTCTTCCACCTTGATGATCACAGAATTGTCTTCGATCACATTGATGCAGCTGGTGTTGACGATAAAGGACCTGTGCACCCTTGTGAACTTCCTGGCCGGCAGTTTCTGCTCAATGGCCTTCATTGTGAAGTGGATCGTGTACTTGTCTGTATAGGTGTTGAAGATCACGTAATTTTCAAGGGCTTCCACCCACAGGATATCGTCGTACTTGAGCTTCACCAGGGTGGCATTCTTCTTGATGAAGATCTCATTTTTCCCGATTTGCTCCGCGGTCATCAGCTCGAACCGCTTGAAGGCCTTGGAAACCGCCCTGTAGAATCGCCCGTAATCGACCGGTTTCAGAAGGTAGTCGGTCACATCGTATTCGTAAGAATCCACCGCATATTTCCCCTTGGATGATACGATGATGATCTGCGGGGGATTTTTCAGGGTGTTCAGAAAATCGATCCCGGACATTTCCGGCATCTCGATATCGAGAAAGATCAGGTGGATCTCATCGTGTTTTTTAAGGATATTGATTCCTTCCACAGGATCCCCGCTCGATGCTATAAGTTTCAGGCCATCCGTTTTCTGGATGAATTCCTCTATAATCCTTCTCGAGAGGGTATCGTCATCCAAAATCATGCAATTCATCTGCTGTTCTTTTTAATCCACCTGTGATAATAGCTGGTCCACATAAACCAACCGTTAATCAAAGATACTCAATAAATGGTTATTCCCGACATGCGCCATCCTAAAAATCGGACCTATATTTTTTTTGGAACTCTTGCTCAATAAGTTCTGCCCTGTGAATACTCCTTCGAAGCCACTGCAGCAGGATCTCTGTTCTTTCTTCCTCCCCGAGCCGCCATTCCGCCCTTGAACGTTCCACGCTCTTCCTGACCTGGTACAGAATGATGGCGGCTGAAACCGAAATGTTGTAACTCTCGGTAAATCCGGCCATGGGGATCCGGATCAATTCATCCGCCAGCTCCAGTGCTTTTTCAGAGAGCCCGTTCAATTCCGTCCCGAAAAGAAAAACCGCCTTCCCTGTCTCCGGGTCGAAGGATTCAGGTGTGGATGCCTCTATGCGGGGAGACGTGGCTACGATCCTGTACCCTTTATGCTTTAATTCAGAAATTGCCTCTGCGGTATTATGCGGTTTCCCCTGATGATAATGGATCGTCAGCCACTGGTCCGATCCCAGTGTCACATCCGGGTTGATGGCATACTCGTTCCTGTTCTCGATGACATGGACATCCTGGATCCCCGTGCAATCGCAGGTTCTGAGCACCGCGCTTGCATTCTGCGACTGATAAATGTCTTCCAGCCCCACTGTGATATACCTTGTGCGCATGGAAACCACCCTCTGAAAAAGTTCCCACCTGCTATCCGTGATGAACTGAGAAAGATGCCTTACCAGATCCTGCTTGTAGTGATCCATTTGATGAGGGCAGATTGCATAAAAAAAGGGAGCGGCCGCTCCCTTTTTTTTGCAGTTCAAATATCTTCTTTACTTAACGGCGTCACTCAACTCACTCCCCGGTTTGAACTTAACAACCTTCTTTGCAGCAATCTTGATTTCTGCGCCGGTCTGAGGATTCCTTCCGGTCCTTGCACCTCTTTTAGACACTGAGAACGATCCAAAACCTACCAGTGCAACGCGGTCGCCTTTTTTCAGAGCTTTGGTGGTCGCTGTAATGAACGCGTCGAGAGCTCTCTTGGCATCTGCCTTAGTCAGGTTGGCCTCAGCAGCAATAGCATCTATTAATTGTGCTTTGTTCATAATAATGAAATTTAAGGGTTAGTAAATTCTTGTCGTTTACGCCAAATTCTATACAAATATAGATTTTTCTTACACCCGCACAAATGTGAGCAAAAAAAAATCGCTGAAAAGTTGATAAATACAGCATTTTTGTAAAAAACCCGCCTTTTTTCTGCCCCAGAACATGTTTTTCACAGAATCCTCTGCATCCTTTGCCAGCACTCAATTCCTTCCATATTTCCAGAATCCCGCCTCCCCTGTCCCGGAATTTTGCTAATTTTGCGCCCGGAGGAATGGCAGAGTGGTCGAATGCGGCGGTCTTGAAAACCGTTGTCCGTTCGCGCGGACCGGGGGTTCGAATCCCTCTTCCTCCGCGAGCATCCTCAAAACCCGAAAGCAACGCTTGAGGGTTTTTTATTTGGCCATACCCGCTGAAAGCTTGCTTTCATAAGGGAAAGGCCGAATAAAAATCATTACGAATGCAATGAGTAATGGTTTTGAGGATGCTTGCAGGGAACCCTCCTAATGGATCGCGAGCGAAGCGAGCAA
>JAXGMU010000029.1:0-31900 GCA_040768485.1 Bacteroidales bacterium | reverse complement strand
CCCCGGTGGATCGCGAGCGAAGCGAGCAACCCCGGTGGATCGCGAGCGAAGCGAGCAACCCCGGTGGATCGCGAGCGAAGCGAGTAATCCCGCTTTTTAGCCCTGCCTGTGGTAATTCCGCATTTCCTCGTCCAGCTCCGCAACGGTAAACTTGTTCAGTCCGACGATCTTCGCATCCGCCCTGTATGCGGGCGGAATGATCTTTCTCGCCTCCTCTTTGCTGTTTACCTCAACCACCAGCCAGGCTTTGTGGTCCCCGTCCCTGCACCCCCAGTCCGCATTCCGCAGAAAATGCGATCCGGAGGTCAGGAATATCTGTACTGCCTGGATACATGAGAGGACGTCCTCATCATGTGGGACTTCGATCAAGAATTTCTGCATTGTAAAACTCCTTTCCGTTTATTGATACCCGTCATTGTAATGAATCGCTGTCCGTCAAAACAGAAGGATATTTTCAAAGTGAAAACAATCCTTGCCCCGTATTGTTCCGGGAAACTCATGAAAATTACAGTCTGTATTATAATTACAGTCTGTATTCGATCATTATGGTCCTAGTTGGGCGGATAGGCACCAACAAAAGGTTCGGTCCCTTCCCCGTAGCCCAGAAGTTTCCTGACCGATTCAGGCAACCCGGTGGCCGCATTCGCTGCGGGGAACTCCTTCAGGAGCTCATACTTTCCCAGCCGGTAACTCCTGAACAGGGGACCCTGGTAACCGTTGAAGAACCAGCTTCCGGCTGAAAACGAAGGATACAGCTCCTGCAGTTCCTCCGGAGTATCCAGCATCACCTGACAGGATTCATTGGCCGCCGGGCTCCAGACGATCAGGGGGATGTCCTCATCGGCGGCTGCACACACATAAGCATTATGGTCCATCTGTTTCAGGGGCGCATCAGGGACCCTCTCACATAGGGAAGCGGGTTGCCAGACAAACATCAGTGGCCTCACATGATGTATGTCCGCCGTGAGCAGGTTGTTCACGAATACATGTCCGTAGCGCTCTTCCACACCCGGACCGGTGCTAGGATGCCACCCGAAATGGTCCCCTTCGGCACTTCGGGTATCCCGGCCGATGGCCACACAGCTGTTTATGAATGTATTCTGGTACATCTCCACCCCCGAACTGTTCAGTACCAGGATCCCGTGATCGCAATTGACAAATACATTGCCGGCGCAGACAGCTCCTTTGGAGATCTCGAAAAAGAACCCGTTCTGAGCAGGGAACAAACCCCGGTAATGGATCTCCCCCCAGGCATCCCCCACATTCTCAACCCAGTTATTGATAAAGCGGCCGTCCACATTTCCCACGTCATACCAGATCCCGTTGGAGAAGGGCAGGTCGCACACCAGGTTATCCCTGCAGGTGACCCGGTGGGTCTGGTTGAAGATCTTCACCGCGGCTGGATAATATCCCGTGATCTGTTCGATGTTGTTCCTGGTGAAGATGTTCTTTTCCAGAAGCACGTCGTTCGAACTCTGAATGTAAAGTCCCTCTGTACTGGTGTCGCTTATCCGGCAGTGCCTGATGGTCATGTGGTCTCCTTTCAGGTAGGCAGCCACCCTTGAACAGAATGAAATGGTGCAGTGCTCCAGGAGGGTTCCAACCACATCTTTCCCGAATGCTGACTCATCGGCCGGTCCTTCCGGGAATGTCCCCTCAATATCCAGCGCCCTGTAAGCATACTGGGTGAAGGTGATCCCCCGGATGACGGGTCCCTTCCTGTCAGGTTGTTTCCCGTGGCATTCCCGGGTGGTCCGGATCAGCGCCGAATTGAAAGCGGTTATCTCCACCAACCGGTCGGTCGGATCCGTCCCGATATAGACCATCCCTTCATCGTAGTCGATGTAGTAGGAGTTCTCATCCACCTCTCCTTCCCAGCCTGCAGACTGCAGGTACCAGCCGTCTATGAACACCATGTCATCATTGAACCGGTGCAGCGGAGTCAACCTGGCATTCTGCTCGCGTCTCCACCAGTCGGCAGGACGCGACGGGAAGAGATGGTCCCAGGAGGTCCTCCACAGCCCGTTCCTGAGGTTCTGCCATTCGGTGGCAACGAAAGTGCCCTTCAGCACAGGCTGTTCGTCCTGGTATGGCTGAATGGTGATTCCCTGGTTCAGCATCAGGTTCCCGGTGCGGTATGTTCCTCCCTTCAGGACGATGGCATCACCCGTCACTACTCTTTCCAGAGCCGATTCCAGAGTAGTTGGGGTATCCGGATCTTTCCCGGGTGCCGTGACGGCTCCTTCGGGAGCCACAAAATAGACCATGCCCGCCACATCGGGCAGTTCATAGGTTTGAAGGATGGGACCATAAGGGCCGCCCGAAGGCTGGGCCGGAGCAGGCTCCGGGATCAGCAGCGCTGCCAGCAGAACGAATGAAATCAGAATTCTCATCATCTTTGGTATTTAATGGTTGTGATTACCTTTCAGGGATCAAAATCAACACCTCCGTCCCCGTCCGTCCGGTCCCTTCAGAAGACAGATCTTTCATCGTGTATGATATCCTGCTGCCTTCGAGTTCGGAGAACAGGGCGATCAGTTCATCAATGATATGCATCCCTTTTCCAGTTCCGTTCCTTGTATCCGTATGGACATTCAGACCCGGACCGTTGTCCCTGATGGATACTTCAAACCGATGATCAGCCCGGGTAATGGAGATTTCCAGTCTTCCTTCCTGTTTCAACTTTCTGATGCCATGCTTGATTGAATTTTCCACAAACGAATAGATCAGCATCCGGGGGATCTTTTTTTGCATGTCCACATCATTATCAATATGCACATTGCACTGGAAGGAGTAATCCGACCTGATCTGCTCCAGTTCGATATAATTCTCGATGAACCTGATCTCTTCTTCCATGGACACCGAAACCTGGTCTGAATTTTTGATCGTCTGCCGCAGCAAATCAGAATACTTGACGAAAATGTTATAGGCCTTGCTTCGGTCCGCTCCCTTGATGTACAGAGAACCGATGGCGTTCAGGATATTGAAGGTAAAGTGGGGATCGATCTGGTTCTTCAGGCTCAGGATCTGCAGCTCATTGATCTTTCTGCGGGTCATGTACTGTCTCTGTGCCCTGTAGGTCTGGAGCCGGAAGATCAGCAATACAAACAGTGAAGTCAGCAGCCACATTACCGCCGAAAGGGGGAATTTCAAATAATAATACGGATTCTTCTCATATTCAGCGATGTACCCTGCATCAGGATACTGCACATAAAAAAGGTCCTCCCCGTTCCTGTAAAGGTCGCAGAAATATTTCATAGACCTGGTTTCTCCAAAATCAGCTGTCACCGGATGTTTGAATCCTTTCCTGAAAACGACGAAGGTGCCACTTTTCTCCCCCATCCAGATCATTTCCGGGATTCCGTCATTGTCAAGATCATGGTCAAAGTGTTCATTCCTGCTGCGCAAAGGGGGCGTTTCCCGGACACGGATGAGGTTCAGATTTTCATCAAACTCCTTAATTTCCTGTTTCGTGGGATCGAGAACATAGATCAGGGGCCTCAGGTCACTTTCTCCGGTCACAAGAAACCGGTTTCCCCATCTTGTGAATTCCATCTCCCGCGACCTTACAGGTCTGCCATTATGATCAAATACATACAAGCCGGATTGAATGGAGTCGGTTCCAAAGTAATAATGCAGCACTGCCAAAAACGTCGTATATCTCAACGTCAGGGGAGACACCTTCAGCACGGAAGGGTCTCCCGGAAACTCGACCGGAGGGAATAAAAAATTCAGATCCTCATCCAGCACCATCAGCCAGGAGCTGTGATCGCTGTAAGGGACATAGGATTGATAATTTCCCGGGGCAAAGGTACTCAGGATAATTTCCGGAATGGAATCTCTGTCCAGATCGGAAAAGAGGGCGTTGTGAATACTCACCCCGCTCAGGGGTGATATCTCCAGATGATCTCTGTCGATGTCATACCTGAGTATTCTCCTGGGCTGCAGATTGAATCCAGCACTGAGCGAGAATACAGGTTGTTCGTTTGAACCATATCCAGATTTCACAAGCTGGAGTATCCGTGTTTCGGGAGCTTCATTCTCAAAGCTGATCGTATCGCTATGAAATACAAGCCTTTCCCGTACGATGAAATTTCGCTTCACGAGCGGATCCAGAATGCTCAGAAAGATGGAATCATTCCTCATGGTGAGATAGTACAGCTCATTGAAGCCATCATGATTATAATCCCCTGCTGAGAAATAGTTCAAAGTCAATGGTACCGACCTTAGGTTAAATTGCTCTATCACCCTGCTGTCACGCAGCAGCATCAGCTTCAGCATTCCCGGGATGACATTCATAACGATCTCCTCACTGTTCCCGTCCTGATCAAGGTCTGAGAAGAAGAGGTTTCTTTGTCTCTCTGTGGGAATCCTTTCCACCATTTCCACCCTGTATCTGGACACTTCCGGCATGGCAAAACAGAGGATGATCACCGTGATGACCAGTCCGATGAAAAATGGATGGATGAGGACTTTGATGAATTTATCCCGGTATTTTTTTTTCGATCTCAATGTTCGGAACTTCATTACCTTTTGCCGGATTACGAGAACATCCTGTCAAGCTCTGCCAGCCTGTTCCTGGCCACCTTCAGATCAATTTCAGATGCACCTGTCAGCCTGCAGGTGCCCTTCTTATGGTCCACGTGGGTCAGGTACCTCATATTGATCACCGCCGAACGGCTGATGCGGAAATATCCATCCCCCGTTAGTTTGCCCGCTATTTTCCCCAGGTTGCTGGATACCGTCTCCCTCCTGCCGTTCTCCAGGATCATCTCGGTGTAATTTCCTTCGGCCAGGTAACAGACGACCTCACCGGGGTCGATCAGCAGGAAGCCTTTTCTCGTATTGAATTTCAACCGGTTGCCCTTACCCAGGTAGCTCAGCAGTTCATCCGTGATCGCCCCGATCTCTTTCTCCCGGCGGATCTGGCGGTACCGGTTCAGGGCCCCGGCGAGTTCATCCGGATCCACCGGCTTCAGCAGGTAGTCAAATACCGAGGCCCGGATGGCCCGGATGGCATATTCGTCATAAGCGGTCACGAATATGTACCCAGTCCCCAGGCCATGGGCCCTGAGCTGCCCGACCAGATCAAAACCGGTCTTCCCCGGCATCTGGATATCCAGGAAGATCAGGTCCGGATGGGTGTTGGTAACCATTTTGAAAGCCGCATCTGCATCCCCTGCTTCACCGGTCACCTTCACATCCGGTGTCCCGGCAAGCAGAATCCGCATCAGGTCCCTTGCCTCTGGCTCATCATCCACGATCAGAACCGATATTTCATCTGTATTCATTCTATGACGATTTCAACAAGTGTTCCCGAAGCGTTTTGACTATCATCATACAAATCCCTGATCAGAAACCGGGATTTTTTGCCGGTGACCTCATTAAACTGCCTGAAATACGCCTCCATGATTTCAATACCGCTCCCGCCTGATTCTTCTGCTTTCTCAGCAGCTGCCGTTCTCCCTATGCCGTTATCCTCAATACGGATCATCAGTTTTTTTTCATCTCCCGACACAGCGATCTCCAGCCTCCTTATGCCCTGTTTGTACCTCAGCCCGTGTTTGATCGCATTTTCCACAAAAGTAAGGATACTCAGTTTAGGTACCTTGCTTTTGTAATGATTTTCGGAGGACACATCGATCAGATAACTGAATTTTTCCCTGAACCGCAGCTTTTCGATCTCCAGGTATTTGCGTATAAAGCCCAGTTCGTCTTCCAATCTCCAGGTAATTTCGGAAGAGTTACCGGAAACCATCCGGAGCAGGTCCGTAAGCCCTTTCAGATAATTGTATGCAAGCTCCTTCTTTTCCTTGTAAATGAGGGACCCCACTGCATTCAGCGCATTGAATGTAAAGTGGGGATCGAGCTGGTTCCTGATGGCCTGCATCTGCAGTCTGCTGATCAGCCTGTCCTTTTCAAATTTCCGTTCGATTATCCCTTTCTGTATGACCACGATCAGGCAGAAAAGCAGGAACAGCGCGAGGAATATGGACGGGTATACAAGCAGCCTGTAATGGTACCATCCGTTTCGGGAGTAGTCAAGGGTATACGCATCCCTGCCAAACTGGGCAAAAAGCACCGGTTTTTTTCCGGGGGCTTCAATGAGAGAGACCAGGATCCTCGACCTCCGTTCTTCCCATTCCAGATCAACGGCGGCATTTTTAACAAATTCTTCATCGAAAACCACGAGCCTGTGATCTCCGATGACGACAAGCTCTTTCGTTCCATCCCGGTCAAGTTCCAGGTGTGTTTTCTCAAAGTCATCATCGAACCACTCGATTCCCTCCATACATTTGGTGAATTCCAGATCGAAATCCACTGTGTATGCCAGGTCGCCTGTAAATATTTTGATATCGCTTAGATCAAACCTGCCAGGAATCCTCCAGATACTATATGGTCTGGTGTCGGACTGGGTGAAACTCCGACTCCTGACAATCTGCAGGTCATGGTTATATATGGAAAGCTCCGACGGATAATGCCCGGTTCCGTCATATTTATGATAGACCATCAGGAAATGCTCATCATTGAAAACAAAAGGTTCCATGTAGATCTTTGAGGGTGCCGGATTCATTTTATGTGGCGGCTTGTAAAACTGCAGGTCTTCGTTCAGGACCATCATCCAGGAAACAGAATCCGGGTAAGGGATCCTGGTTTTGAAGTTTTCTGTGGCGACCGTGTTCAGAAATATTTCATCAATCCCGTCATGATCAATGTCAAACAGGTCCAGTCCCCATACAGCCGCTCCGCTCAGGGGGGATCCGGTTACCTTCCCGTTCCGGAGGTCAACCGAATATACCCTGCGCGGTTGTAGCGAATGTCCGCCGTTTACGGCAAAAATATATTCCGGGTAGCCGTCTCCTGTCAGGTCGCTCATGTATCCGGGAAGGATCAGATAATCACCGTAATCGTTCATCTGGTTCAGCCGGTCGATAAAAATGACCCGTTTTGTGGTCGGGTGGGAATAAAGATCATCTATTACACTCAGGAACAGGGAATCGTGTTGCCGGGTGCAGACAAGGATATCCAGCCTGCCGTCGGAATTGATATCATAAATATCCAGCACGGACCCCAGTGTAAGGAACTGGCCGGGCAGGTTGAACTGGTTGATAATTCTGTCTTCAGCTTCTCTGACTGAAACAGCTACATTTCCCGCCGGATTGTAATTCAGGGAAACACGTTCACTTTTGCCATCCCCGTCAAGGTCTGAATAATACCAGTAATCATCTTTCGTCAGCCGATCATGCCGAATCTCCTTTATCAGGTATTTGGTGGAAAGAAGGGGAACCATTCTGACCAGCCCGATGGTCATCACCAGGGAAACTATCACGGGAATGATATACACGAGCCTGTCCTTGATCATACCGGTCGGTAACGGGACACGGTTTGTTTTAGGAAATGGCATCCAGCCAGGCATCCGCCATCAGCCGGCACCCGGCCAGGGAAGGATGCACCCCGTCACCGGTCCAGTGAGTGGCAGGTGCCTGTGCGAGTGCATCGTTAAATACCTGCTGGAAGGGGACCCGGACGGCATTGAATTCTCCGGCCAGCTTGGATGCGATTTCCCGGTAAACGCGGAACGGCTCCGTCCAGGAATCGTCCACGGCTGAAGTTTCCGTCAGGATGAATGGCTCACAGATGACCAGTTTAATATCCGGAAAAGATTCCCTGGTGCGGTTCAGCAGTTCCCTGAAATCCCGCTCATACACTTCCGGGGTTCCGTCATACCTTCCCTGCCGCATATGCCAGTAATCATTTACCCCGATCAGGATGCTCAGCACATCAGGTTCCAGGTCGATACAATCTTCCTGCCATCTTTCTGCCAGCTGATACACCTTGTTGCCGCTGATCCCTCTGTTGTAGACGGTCAGCTCATGACCGGCCAGCTCCTTCAGGATCCCGGCTGCAATCAGATACACATACCCCGTACCCATCGATGCCGCATCATTGGGCAGCTGCCGCTGCCTGTCCCTGCCCGCATCTGTAATGGAATCGCCCTGGAAAAGGACCACGTCTCCCGGTGAGAAAAACCTGGAGAGCTTATTTTTCTGTTTCTGTCCGGTTGAACAGGATCCGGCAATGGCCGGCAGCGCAGCTGCTGCCGCTGCTCCGAGACCCGCCTTCACGAAAAAACGCCTTCGCGAGAACTGGTCTTTAAAGGGTTTCTGATCTTGGTTCATGGAAAGGATGGAATTTGTTGACGTGTCCGCTCTACGGAATTAAAGTTAATCATTCTGGTGAAATCCGGAAGTTCATTGTTAAATACTTTCAATGACCAAACACAGGCATCACCTTCAGATCATTTAACCGATTCAAAGAATTCCTGGTCAGTGGCACACCATCATGGATCAGCACGTGACTGCCGATGGCGATCGGCTCCTCTTCCTCTAATTCCGGGGCTGCCTGGGTGTGAAGCCAGTTGAAAAATGAGGTGGCTTCGGGATAGGATCGAAACTGCAGGGGATAGATCATTTCCGGGACAGCGCGTACCCTCAGCGCCTCTTTCTCATCCTCCCCGGCAGCGATGCAATAAAAAGAAGGAAGGTAATCTTCTTTGTAAAACAGGGGGATCTTTTTGCTGACCGAACCGGTATAGTATTCCACCCGGTCATCCCACTCCTGGTATGTTTTCCATCCCGATCTCACGTGCCTGTAAACGTAATTCATTTCCAGGACCGCACAGATCGTATCGGGAGCCTCCTCCATGCGGGGGACCACCACATCCATGAATCTGAGGGCTGCCACGGCACCCGTGTCCACCGGGCTGTGACCCGCTGTGTTGAAAATGGGCACGGTGATTCTTTCCGGGAAAGGGGAGAACTCCACGGACACATCCACGATCACATTGCCTGTCAGATCGATCTCCCTGGTGCCTTCCTCCCCGATCTCGATCCTGTGCTCACCGATGCTGCCGTTCAGGATCAGGTACCTGGACCTGACCTTCTGCCTTTCCGTGCGGCCGAAAAATCCGGAGCTCCCCAGATCGACTTCTTCCGGCAATACTCCCTCTGCCTCAAGGTCCAGGCTCCTGGTAAAGCTGATATCCCCGATCTCGATTTCACCGTACTCCGTTGTAAACCGGTTCCATTCGGTAAACCGGAGATGGGTTTCCTCGGGGATGCTCAAACTGAATTGCAGGTATTCGATCCGGTCGGCCGGCGAAAAATGACCGGAAGGGTAACCTCCACTGAGGGAGGCATAGTCCCTCCGTTTACTGATGGTAAAGACCATGCGGAGGTTCTTTTTCGTGTAATCGTAGACGGGTCCCGCCGGATCGGAAAGATATTCCTGGTTGAGTGCCTGGATAAACTGGGCATTGTCAGGGTACCGGTCATCCAGGATCTGGATCAGCTGGGTCTGGGCACTGGCGCTCAGCTCCCACAGGTTCCTTCCTTCAGGAGCTGTCCCCGATGGCGTCAGCTGGTAGCCGAACAGGTCCATTCCCACCAGGGAATTGTCCACGGCCTGATAGGTGGCCGACCTGTAACGCTTCAGCGTGGTGCATCCGGTGAGCACAAGCAGGATGCAGAGCAGAGAAATAATGTAATGACCTCTTTTCATCTTGTGGTGTTTTATTGGATGATGGGGTGGACGGGGATCTGTCTGCCGGCGGAACGACCGGTCTCAGTCACGCAAAATCCGCGCCCTGATCCTTTCCTCCGGCACTTCATTACAGGTGATTTCCACCTCCCTGACAAATTCGCCGCCGTTGCATGGGAGGTCGAGCCTGCAGTCAAAGCACATGCCTTCTTTGTAGATATCTTCCTTGTTCCTGTCCACACATCGTTCCACACCCAGGTTTTTTACAACCAGATAGTACATAGGGATAAAAACATTGTATGAATCTTAAATATAAGAAGATGAATTGTTTTAGACAAAAAACTTTTATAACCGGATCTCTCCTTCCAGATAAGTTACAGCTTTGCCCCGGATGTATATCCTTTCTCCGTGATCCTCACATACGAGTTCACCTCCCCTCCGGGAAAGCTGTCGAGCGGTGAGCCTTTTTTTGTTCAGCCTGCGGGACCAGTAGGGGGTCAGGGTGGTATGTGCCGATCCGGTGACCGGGTCCTCATCGATCCCCACTCCCGGGGCAAAGAACCGGGAAACAAAATCCGTCTCCCTGCCGGGTGCGGTAACGATCACCCCCCGGCTGCCGTTCCCGGCCAGGAGATTAAAATCAGGTTCCATTGCTTCGATTTCCTCCTGGTTGTTGTAAACCAGCATATCATCGGTCCGGCCCCTGAAAGCCTCCACCGGCTTTTTGCCCAGGGCCCGTGAGGTTTCTTCCGGGACTACGATGGCCTCCACGCTGTCTGCCGGGAAATCCAGGACCAGAAATCCACCCGACCGCCTCACCTCAAGGATCCCCATTTCCCGTGTATAAAAACGGAGCCTGTCGCCGGGATATGAAACATGTTCGAAGAGGACATGTGCGGTGGCCAGCGTGGCATGCCCGCAGAGTTCCACCTCCACGACCGGGGTAAACCACCTGATCCCGTATCCGTCACCCGAAGGAACTGCGAAGGCGGTTTCTGAGAGGTTGTTTTCTTCTGCGATTTGCAGCATCATACGGTCCGGCAGCCAGTCGTTCAGGATGCAAACCGCGGCAGGATTTCCGCCGAAGGGCTCCGAGGCGAAGGCATCTACCTGAAACATTTTAATTTTCATTGGATTACATTATTATCAAACAAATCTAAAAACAATTACACAAAAACCCTTCTGTTTTGTTATTACAATGGATCACTGTCATACCTAATGCAAAAGAAACATGAAAGTAGCGCTGTTCAGTTCCAAATCATATGATTCAGAATATTTTTCAGCGGCCAATGAAGCCTTTGGTCACCAGATCACCTTTTTCGAAGCCAGGTTGAAAAGCAGGACTGCCGACCTGGCCGATGGTTTTGAGGCGATCTGCGTATTCGTCAACGATGTGATTGACAAAGAAACCATCTGCAAACTGAAGAACCACGGGGTCAGGATCATTGCCCTCCGTTCGGCCGGCTTTAATCATGTGGACCTGGCCGCCGCTGAGGAATGCGGCATCAGGGTGGTGCGCGTTCCCGCCTATTCACCGCAATCCATCGCCGAGCACGCGCTTGCCCTGATCCTGACGCTGAACCGCAAGACCCATAAGGCTTACAACAGGGTGCGGGACGGTAATTTTTCCCTGGAGCGTCTCACGGGTTTCAATGTGGGCGGCCGTACCGTCGGGGTGATCGGCACCGGCAAGATCGGGGCGGCATTTTCCAGGATCATGACGGGACTCGGCTGTCATGTCCTGGGTTATGATAAATACCAGAACAGCGAGCTGGCGGAAGCGGGTATCGAATATACGGGTCTGGAGGCCCTGCTCAGGAGATCGGACATCATTTCGCTCCACTGTCCCCTCACCCCGGAGACGGCCTACCTGATCAACAGGCAGACACTCGCCATGATGAAGCCCGGGGTGATGCTGATCAACACCAGCCGCGGGGCCCTGATCAACACCAACGACATTATCGAATCACTGAAAAGCGGTCACGTGGGATACCTGGGCATCGACGTGTATGAGCAGGAGGAGAAACTGTTTTACAGGGACCGATCGGAGGAGATCCTGCAGGATGACCAGATCGCCCGGCTGATGACCTTCCCCAATGTGCTGATCACCGCACACCAGGCTTTTTTCACAAGAGAAGCCCTCACGCAGATCGCAGTGACCACCCTCCAGAACCTGAAGGATTTCGAGGAGGGAAAAGAACTGGTGAACGAGATACGGTTTTCCATTTCCCGGTAATGTGGGTATCTTTGCATTGAAAAACCGAAGATATGAGAAACACTTTCAATGTATTTGCAACAGTATTCATGATCATATTCACCGCCTCTGCCTGCAGCTCAGGTAAGAAGGAGGACACATCCGACGAAAACAAGGACCAGACCGAGGTCATCCGGAAACACAGGGATGACGGGACCCTCTCCAGTGTGTCCCAGGTGGACGAAAAGGGGTATGCCCACGGGATCAAGGTGAACTACTACGAGGACGGCAAGACCGTTCACTCGAAGGTGTCCTACCAGCACGGACGAAAGCATGGTCCGGCCATCTGGTATTTCCGGAGCGGCCAGATCTACGAGCAGACCAGCTTTCATTTCGGCCGGAGGGACGGGATCACAAAGCGATACTACGAAGACGGAACCCTGATGGAAGAGATCACTTACGAGCAGGGCGAGGAACTGCCGGGAAAGAAGGTATACGACAGGGACGGGACGCTGATCACGGAGTGAAAATGGGTAGGCGGTCCGCGCGGTGATCACACATTTAAAACAGGTCCATTACCTTTTCAGCTAACTCGGGCAATTCCTGCCTGCCATCTGAATCCCTGTTCTTTGCCAGGAGGACGATGGCTGTTTTGCCAGGCGGTCTAATCATGATGAATGCACGGGGCCGGCCATTGGAACCTGCATGGTAAACGGTCAGTTCTTCCGAATCCGGATTGGAAATATACCAGCCCATGCCCATGATCCCTACCGGATCGACAGCGATGGGTTTCCATGCCAGCTGAAACATGATCGAATCACAAACATAGGTGGCATCCATCACTCCCAGGGCAAAAAGCGCCATATCTGTGATAGTCGACTGCACAAGTCCCCCCGGCGCCTCAAAGAAAGGAAGGGGGGCTTTGATGGATCCTGCTCCCACCGGGTTGCCGATATATTCTTTTACCAGCTGGTTATACGATTTACCCGTCAGCTCTTCCAGCACATCCCCCAGTACCCCGTATCCCCTGGTGGAGTACATGATGCTTTCTCCGGGGGCGAAGGCCAGGTCCAGTTTCCCGTCCTTCCAGATCCTGTCATGGTGTGGAATTCCACTCCTGTGGGAAAGCAGATGTGCAAAGGTAATTTCCACATCGGGATATTTCTCAGGTAACACATCCCTGTATCTGGAGTCATAATCCCCGATCGGATCATCCAGGGATTTTATCATCCCTTCCTCGAGCAAATGCATGGTGATCATGGAAGTGACAGGCTTCGACACCGACGCATACTCATCAATCCGCCCGATCCTGTCCTCCCCAAAGGAACGTATCAGGACAAGCTCATCCTCCATGATGACACCGATGCTGATATATATGTAATTTTCCATTACATCCTCAGCGATCCTGTCAATTTCCTCTGAAAGTTCATTTGACATCATATTCAGGGCAGTATATGTGCCATTATCAGAGTCATCACTGAAGACATCACATGAGCGTGTGGTGCCTGAGAGAAGAGCGATGACCGCAAGACCGATGATCAGGTTTGGCAGGCCTGTTTTTTGAAAAGATCCAAACATTCCGGAAGTAAATACAAATACCAGATCTAAATTACTGAAAAATCATTTTCCCAGCAGGATATAATTCCTGAACTCGCCGAGTCGCTTTCCGAATAACAGATATTTCTCGATCCAGGAAATGATCCTGTACCGGAGCCTGTCGTGCTTCGACCTGACCGGGTTCAGGGTCCGTGCGGGACCCGTGAACCTGAGCTGGTGCTTCCAGTCAAAACGGCCGATCCACCCCGTCATCACCGCAGGGTGTGAATCCTTGAAACGGGTCAGCCTGCCCAGGTTCCCGTAATCGAATACGCGGTCGTACTTGTGTGCCGCGATCAGTTGCTCGATCTTCTCCCTGCCTTTGTGGTTCATGCTGAACACCTTGATCTTGTCCTGCATGACTGCAGGGGGGCGCACCCAGCCGTAATGAAAGATCTCAGCATCCACCCCGGCCACCCTGAGCTTGAAAGTTCCCTCCTGCTTCCTGTAATTCAACCCGTCGAAACCGGGGATCCGCCGGAAAGATTGCGCCGACTCCCATGAATGGATGTCCGGGTCGTTCCGGATGATCCGGATCTCCTTCCTGTACCAGCAGTGGGAATCCCTCAGATGCTCATAGTCGCCCCAGAAATGAAGGTACCGGAACAGCAGCCCTTCCACCTCCCTGTCCTCCAGAAGTTGTGTACAGCGTTCCCGGATCTTCCGCAGGTCCTTTTCGTGGACCACCTCGTCCGACTGCAGGTAGAAGAGCCAGTCGCCCGTACAATGATTTTTGGCAATATCGGTCTGGTGGGCATGCTCCATACCCCGGGGATATTTCTCAATATCCCAGACTGTATCGATGATCCTGATCTTGTCCGATCCGATGGCTTCGATCTCCTCACGGGTGGTATCATCCGGATCGCAGTCACCCAGCGCCACCACAAATTCATCCACGATGGGCAGGATCGACTCGATGGACTGCCGCATGGGGTAATAAAGCTTGAGGGCATTCTTGCCCATGGTAAAACCGCTGATCTTCATGTCCGAGGTCAGTACATCTGCATGGAATGGAGTTTCCTGTATAGCCCGTTCCTTCTCCCGATCAGTTCATCGTGACTGCCACGCTCCACGATCCTGCCCTCGTCGATCACCAGGATCAGGTCGGCATGCTTGATCGTGGAAAGCCTGTGGGCGATGACAATGGAGGTCCTGTTCTTCATCAGATTGACGATCGCATCCTGCACCAGCCTTTCAGATTCCGTATCCAGGGCAGAAGTGGCCTCATCCAGGATCAGGATGGGCGGATTGGCCAGTACCGCCCTGGCAATGTTGATCCGCTGTTTCTGTCCCCCGGACAACTTTCCTCCTCCTTCTCCCACCCCTTCCTCGTACTGGTTCTCCGTCTCCATGATAAAATCATGGGCATTGGCGACCCTGGCCGCATGGATGATCTCTTCCATGTTCGTGCCGTTGGCCCCGAAGGCGATGTTGTTCCTGAAGGTGTCGTTGAACAGGATGGATTGCTGGCTCACGATCCCCATCAGGTTCCTCAGCGTCCTGATCTGGAAATCCTGTACGGGGATCCCGTCGATAAGGATCTCTCCCCCGGTCACGTCCATGAACCTGGGAAGCAGGTCCACCAGGGTGGATTTCCCCGCGCCCGATTTCCCCACCAGGGCCACGGTCTGTCCTTTCCTGATGGTGAACGAGATATCTTTCAGAACGTCTTCCTTTTCGTACCGGAAGGACACATTCCTGTATTCGATGGAATCGTTGAATGCACGCACCGGGATGGCTCCGGGTTTTTCAGCGATCTTCACATCCGCATCCAGCAGGTGGTCCACCCGGTCGACCGATGCCATCCCTTTCTGGATGTTGAAGTAAGCAGTGGTGAAGTTTTTGGCCGGTGTGATCACCTGGCTGAAGATGATCAGGAAGAAGATCAGGTTCTCGCCGGTCATCCCGCCTCCTCCCGAGAGGACCAGCGAGCCGCCATAGGCCATGATGACCATCAGCACGATCGTGCCCAGGAATTCGCTCAGGGGACTGGCCAGGTACCTTCTGCGCATGACCTTCCTCAGGAGCAGCGAAAAGCGGTTGTTGGTGGCAAAGAACTTGGCCTTCATCTCCTCTTCCCCGTTAAATGCCTTGATGATCCTGAGCCCCGAGAGGGTTTCTTCCAGCAGTGCCAGTAGCTCTCCCAGCCGCTGCTGTCCCCTGAACGAGGTCTTTCTCAGGCTCCGGGCGATCCTTCCGATCAACAGGGCGGTGACGGGCAGGATCACGATGACGAAGATGGTCAGTTTGACACTGATGGTGAACAGGAAGATCAGGTAGATGATCATGGTGATCGGATCCCTGAAGAGCATCTGGAGGGAACTCATGATGGAGGCTTCGATCTCCTGCACATCATTGGAGATCCTGGCGATCACATCCCCCTTGCGGGCCTCCGTATAATAGGAAAGGGGAAGTTTCAGCACCTTCCGGTAAATGTCGTTGCGGATATCCCTGACGGTGAAGGCCCTGATGGGTGCCAGCACATAATTGGCGAAAAAAGTGAACCCGTTCTTCAGAAGGCTGAAGATCACCACCAGGATACTCACCAGGATCAGTGCACTTGCCTTGCCCTCCTGCATCATGAGCCTTCCCATGGCATAATTCAGGGTGTGCATGAAATAGTCCGTGCTCAGTTCAAACTCCATGGGATCGGTGACCAGGGGCTGGTTGTCGAACAGGATCCTGAGAAAGGGGATCACCATGGCAAAGGAAAAAAGTGCAAAAAAGGCACCCAGGATATTGTAAACAACATTCTGTATGACGAACCACTTATAGGGCAACAGATATTTTAAAAGCCTGAAAAAACGCTTCATCGGGTCAGTCTCAATTACTCTAACGGAAGAATTTACAATCCTGTATAATTCCAGGGGGTAATTTTCATCAGTTCCTCTTTCACCTCGTCCGGTACGGAAAGAGCCCGGATAAAATCATGGATCATCTCCCGGGTGACGGTCTGATTGGTCCGCGTAAGCTCCAGCAGCGCTTCATAGGGCCTGGGGTACTGCTCCCTCCGAAGGATTGACTGGATCGCTTCGGCCACCACCGCCCAGTTCTTCTCCAGATCGGCCCGGATGGCCGTTTCATTGACAATGAGTTTTTTCAACCCCGCGGTCAGCGACTGCAGCCCGATCAGTGTATGCCCCAGGGGGACCCCCACATTCCGCAGGACGGTTGAATCGGTCAGATCACGCTGCAACCTGGAGACCGGGAGTTTGGAGGCAAGGTGACCGAACAGGGCAACCGCCACTCCCAGGTTCCCCTCCGCATTTTCAAAATCGATGGGATTCACCTTGTGGGGCATGGCCGAGGATCCGATTTCCCCTTTTTTAATCTTCTGCCTGAAATACTCCATGGAAATATAGGTCCACATGTCCCTGGCAAGGTCGATCAGGATCGTGTTGATCCTCCCGAGTGCATGGAAGACGGCCGCAAGGTTGTCGTAATGGTCTATCTGGGTGGTGGGCCAGGACCGTTTGAGCCCCAGGACGTCTCCGACGAAATGCTCCCCGAACCGGAACCAGTCGATCCCGGGATAGGCAACCACATGTGCATTCATGTTCCCCGTGGCACCGCCGAATTTGGCGGGTACCGGGATCCCTTCGAGCTGTTCCACCTGCACTTCGAGCCTATTGATAAAAACCCTGATCTCTTTCCCCAGTCTGGTCGGAGAAGCAGGCTGACCGTGGGTACGTGCCAGCATGGGGATCCGCTCCCACCCGGTCGCCAGCTCCCCGAGCGTCTTCATCAGCGCATCCAGGTGGGGATAGTACACATCCCGGATGGCATCCTTCAGTGAAAGGGGAATGGCCGTGTTGTTGATGTCCTGCGAGGTCAGCCCGAAATGGACGAACTCCTTGACGGTTCCCATCCCCGCTTCCTCCAGTTTTTCCTTCAGGAAATATTCCACCGCCTTCACGTCGTGGTTGGTGGTTTTTTCGATCTGCTTCACCCTTTCCGCATCCTCCAGGGAAAAGGTACGGCTGATTTCCCTGAGGGTTTCGAACTGCTCCTCTCCCAGCCCGGACAGTCCGGGGATCCCGGTCATGGCAAGGGCGATGAAATATTCCACCTCGACCATGACACGGTACTTGATGAGCGCATACTCTGAGAAATAACCGGCCAGCTGTTCAGTTTTTGACCTGTACCGGCCATCCAGCGGCGAAACGGCCGTCAACCTGTTTAATTCCATGCGGATGATTTATTTGACCACACAAATTTAGCAGAAAATATTCTTACTTTTGAGGATATAAAAAGTGAATATGAAGAGAATCAGGTATATGATAGCCGGCCTTCTGCTGGCGGCGGTTTTCAGCGCTCAGGTCAGTGTGCAGGACAGCAGCCCTCCCTCACCGGAACCCCCTGCCGGTTCCCTTTTGGCGGATACCCTGAACGGGACAAAGATGCTGATCTACACGTTCAGTATCAGGGATGATATCGCAGCACCCTCATTCAGGGTAACCAAGGAGGCATTCCTGGAAGCCATCCAGCTTGGGGCCGACCTGGTGATCATCCAGATGAACACCTACGGGGGGGAGGTGGTTTCTGCCGATTCAATCCGCACCAGGATCCTCAATGCCCCCATGCCGGTCTATGTGTTCATCGATGACAATGCGGCCTCTGCCGGGGCCCTGATCGCCATAGCCTGCGACAGCATATACATGAAACCCGGCGCCAAGATCGGTGCGGCAACCGTGGTCAACCAGACCGGAGAGCAGGTCCCCGACAAATACCAGTCCTACATGCGGGCAACCATGCGGGCCACGGCCGAAGCACACGGAAAGGATACCATCATCCGGGGTACCGATACCACCCTGGTGTGGCACCGCGATCCGGCTATCGCAGAAGCCATGGTGGATCCCAGGTTATATGTGAAAGGAGTGGTCGACACGGGACAGGTGCTCACTTTCACCGCCTCCGAGGCCTTGCAGCACGGCTACTGCGAAGGGATTGCCGGCTCCCTGGAGGAAGTCATCGACCTGAGCGGGATCAAAACATATGAACTGCGTACCTATCGGCCCACCGCCATCGACAAGATCATCGGTTTTCTGATCAATCCGGTGATCAGCGGATTGCTCATCATGGCCATCATCGGCGGGATCTATTTCGAACTGCAGTCGCCGGGGATCGGGTTCCCGCTGGCCATTGCCGTTGTGGCGGCCCTGCTCTACTTCGCTCCCCTCTACCTGGAGGGAATGGCCGAATACTGGGAACTGATCCTTTTTGTGGCAGGGCTCATCCTGATCATGGTGGAGATCTTTGCCATCCCCGGGTTCGGGGTGGCGGGGGTCGCGGGGATCATTGCGATGATCACCGGGCTCACCCTGAGCCTTGTGGACAATGTGGTCTTTGAAGGGACCGAATTTACGGGGGAAGGTCTCGGCCTGCTGATGAAATCACTGAGCCTGGTCCTTGTCTCCGTCCTGCTCGGATTAATCCTGTCGCTCTGGGCAGCAAAGAAACTGCTGACGACCACCTCCGTTTTCAGCAACCTTTCCCTCAAAAGCGAGCAAAGGACCGAGGAGGGATTCCTGGGGGTGGAGTCGGAGCAGAAAAGCCTGGTGGGTGAGATCGGTGTGGCCCATACCGTGCTCCGTCCGTCGGGCAAGGTAATGGTAAGAGAAAAACTCTACGATGCAAAATCTGAATACGGCCTGATCGAAAAAGGCGCGCAGGTAAAGGTGATCCGCTACGAAACCGGCCAGGTCTATGTTGTGAAAGCCTGATCCGATGATCATCCGTGATTACCGTGAAGGGGACTACCCCCGGATTGAGGAACTCTGGAAAGAAACCGGGATCTACCGCGCCGATCGGGGCGACACCAGGGAGGTCATCAGCCGCTGCAACCGGCAGGGCGGGGAATTCCTGGTCATTGAAAAGCCCGCGGGAGGCCGGATCGTGGGCACCTCCTGGATGACTTTCGACGGCAGGCGGATCCACCTGCACCATTTTGCCATTCATCCCTCTTTTCAGGGCATGGGATGGGGAAGGAGGCTCGCCGAGGAATCACTGAAACACGCCGGGAAACTCGGCTGCCCTGTCAAGCTGGAGGTGCATGATGGGAACAAGGCGGCCATTCATCTGTATGAAAGCCTCGGTTTCGTTCCATTTGAAGACTACCACGTTTACATGCTGCCCTGTCCCTGACTGCCGGGCAGAAGCCGGCGCTGCCTGTCATAGGCCAGGTAAGCCAGTCCGGCCAGCATGGCCAGGATAAGATAGGTGAACCATGGTAATTTGAAAGCGGATCCGCTTGCATAGGAGTGGATCCCTCCCAGGAAATAGTTCACTCCGAAGTAGGTCATCAGCACCGATGCATAGGCAATGAAAGAAGCCAGGTTGAATGCATAATTCCCTCGCAGACCGGGAATTTTGTGCATATGGGCCACAAAGGCATAGACCAGCACCGTGATGAGCGCCCAGGTCTCTTTGGGATCCCATCCCCAATAACGGCCCCATGATTCATTGGCCCACACCCCGCCCAGGAACACACCGGCTGTCATCAGGTAAAGCCCCACGATCAGGGTGAGGTGGCTGACCCGCGTCACCTCTGTGATCACATCACGCAGCCGTCCCACACTCGAAGAGGTAAGCGATGCGTACAGAAACAGGTTGAGCAATCCCATGAGGGAGGCAAGCCCCAGGAACCCGTATCCGGCCATGATGACGGAAACATGGATGGTCAGCCAGACAGATTTCAGTACCGGCACCAGGTTGGTGATCTCCGGGTTCATGTTGCTCATCTGGGCCACCACCAGGGCCAGTGCCGACAGGATGGCAGTGAGTGCGATGGCATATCCCGACCGCCTGGCGAAAATGAGTCCCGCCAGAAGGGTGGCCCACGACATGAAGATCATGGATTCGTACCCGTTGCTCATGGGCGCATGCCCGCTGATGTACCATCTGGCGGCCAGGGCAATGGTATGGATGACGAACGCCACGGCAAGGTGGATCACGCCCACCCTGAACAGGCCTGTGAAGATCCTGCCCGGTCTGAATACGATCAGGAACTGGATCACCAGCAAGAAGATCCCGAAGATCCCGTAAAATTTAGCCAGTCGCGGAAAGATATTGATCCGGTTGTACAGGATCTCCGTCTTCTTCCTGGAGGATGAAGGCAGCAGCTCTTCCCCGGCTCCCTGCTGGTTTTCGTGAAGCAAATGAAGCTGACTCTGCGCCACGCCGTATTCTCCGTTCTGAATGGCATTCAAATATCGCAGGAAAACCGTGGCCATGGTGTCCTGCGGATGTGCCATCTTTCCGGTAAGCGCCTCCGAGACCGAGGCCCACCTGTGGTTTTCGGCTTCCGGATCGGGGAAGATCCGGAGCAGGCTTCCCGACTGTACCAGGTAGAGCGCGTTGATGCGGTCATCCAGCTTGATCACCTCCCTGTCCAGTTCCGTCTGGAGGGGGACTTCCTTCGAATAGGCCGCATTCACCAGTTCGTTCAGCAGGTACCCGTTTCTGGTGGTATCCACCAGGTCGTTGAAACTGACCATCTCGCCCCTGTACCCGATGATCCGGTGCAGTTCGGGGTGCCTGACCCGGAAAAGAGGCAGTTCACGCCATGCATCCGGATAGAGGATCATTCCCAGCAGGACCTGGTCGGGTGAAAAATCCCTGTAATGTGTTTTGTGCGTCACCTTCCTCACCACCTCGCTGGACAGCGTATTCATGGGTTCGAACCTTCCTCCTTTATCCTGAACCCACAACTTACCGAACTCATTGGCCACGTCCTTCGGGGGGACCAGCTGCTGTGAGAACAGGGAGATACTGCCTCCCAGCAGCAGGAGGAGGACCACCCCTGTCTTTGATACGGAAGCTGTTTTTCGGGCAATCCCGGCGAACCGGGTGCCCGGTGCGAAAAGGGAGAGGAACATGGCCCCGATCAGCACAAGGTAACCCATGTAGGTGATGAAGGTGCCCAGCCTGTCCCTGTTCACCGAAAGGACCGTTCCGCGTTCATCGTTGTCATAGGACGCCTGGTAGAACCTGTAGCCCCGGTGCTTCAATACATTGTTCATAAATATCCGGCGGTTTTCCCTGATCCCCATCTCTTCATCGATGAGGATCACCTCGCTGGCAAAGGAAGAAGGACTGTTGGAGCCGGGATAACGCTCCACTTCGAAATTTTCCAGGTACAGAGAAAAAGGCAACGGGATCTCCACAGAGCCATACACGATGGAATAGGACAGATCGCCCATGGTCCCGGATACGGGTGTGCCCGGACTCCCGGCCATGCCCGGGACGATCACTTCCGAGGTCATGCCCCGGTATGCGATCTCCAGCCGGACAGCCCCGTGAAATGTCCCCATCTGCCCTTCCGGTGCACTGACCAGCTGCTTCCTTGCTGAAGGGATGAATTTTTGCATGGCCATCCGCATGTGCCCCAGGGTGTAAAGCGTTCCTTCGGTAAGCGGGACCGGTTCCCCCGCACCGTATGTCACCCCGGATTCGCTTCCCATTTTCATCGAAGTGACCGGCACCGGTGCATAGGCAAAAATTTCATTTCCTTCTGAAAAGATCCGGAAAATGGCCGCTGTGTCTTCATTGTTAAAAGCAATGTCCATGCCTGCGGCATTACGCGTCTCCCCGGACGGGATGCCCACCGAAACCTGTCTTTCACCCACCACTGCCAGCTGGATGAAGGGAGCCCCTCCCTGTGCCGGTACATATTGTTCCACGACATTTGACAAATACCCGGTGGACCTGATCTTTACCCGGTCCCCGCCGATCCTGGTCCGGAAGCTGAAATCACGGGGAGTCAGTTCGGACAGCATCACCTCCCTGCTGCCCACGGTTCGCTCCGTGCCTTTTGTAAGCTCCACAGCGATGGAAGCATTATCGCTGAGCATGCTGGCGGACCTGCTGTTCTCCCTGATATGCATGATCCCCTCGTAACTGATGAACCGGGTCACCGCGGCCCCGGCAAGTATCAGGATAAAAGCCAGGTGAAATGCAAGTACAGTGATCTTTTCCTTTCTGAACAAATTGTAACGGAACATCGCTCCGGTAAGGTTGACCCCGATCAGCAGCAACAGGAATTCGAACCAGTGGGTCCCGTAAGAAACAGCCCAGGCGGTCTGGGTGTTGTAAGCACTCTCCACGAAGGTTGTCAGGGCCAGCAAGATGATCAGCAGGATCAGCAGGATGCCTGTGAAAGGCATGGAAAACAGGAACGATAATTTCTTACCCATGGGCCATTGCATCATTCTGAATAAAAAAAGTCACGCAAGATATGAATTTCATCCCAATTGCAGCAAACTGCCCACCTGGTATACCGCGAAGCTGGTTACCCATGCGATCACCGTGGTATATACCAGTACGAACAGGGACCACTTCCAGCTTCCGGACTCTTTTCCCACCGCCGTGATCACGGCCATGCATGGAAGATAAAGCAGCACGAAGATCAGGAATGAAAATCCTGCCAGCGGGGTGAACACGGGCGTTCCTTCCAGGGGACCGGACGGATGGACCTGTTCGCTGATCCTGGTCTGCAGCGAAGCGGTGGCCCCGGGTCCCTCTTCCGCCTGGTAGAGCACTCCCATGGTGCTGACCACGATCTCCTTCGCCGCAAATCCGGTGAGCAGGCTGACCCCCATTTTCCAGTCAAATCCGAGGGGTCTGACCGCCGGTTCGATAAATTTTCCCAGTCTGCCGATGAGGGAATTTTCCAACTGTGTGGAGGCCGTTTCTTCCACGGGAACTTCCGTCCCCGAGATCTCTGCCGGTGGGGGCTGTTCCCTGGGAAAGTACCCCAGTGCCCAGATTACGATGGATGCCAGCAGGATCACACCGCCCATTTTTTTCAGGTAATGCGCCCCCTTTCGCCACATATGGCGCAGGATGACCCTGATGCCGGGGTACCTGTACACCGGCAGTTCCATCACGAAGGGGGCTTCCCTGTGCCTGAAAAGGGTGTTCTTGAAAATCACCGACATCAGCAGTGAGATCACCACTCCGATCATGTACAGCAGGAAAATAACGTTCCCCGCCCTTTCCGGAAAGACCGCCCCCGCCACGAGTACGTACACAGGAAGCCTCGCACTGCATGACATGAACGGGATAATGAGCATGGTGAGGATCCTGTCGTTCTTGTTCTCCAGTGTCCGGGTTGCCATGATGGCCGGCACATTGCAGCCAAATCCCATGACCAGCGGGATAAAGGATTTCCCGTGCAGGCCGAAAAGATGCATGACCTTGTCCATGATGAACGCGGTCCGGGCCATGTACCCCGTATCCTCCATAAGGGAAATGAAAAAGAACAGGATCAAAATGTTGGGAAGGAACACGATCACGCCCCCCACCCCTCCGATGACCCCGTCCGCCAGCATATCCCTGAGCACTCCTCCGGGCATCTGGTTCCTGATCACCGAACCCAGCCAGTCCACGCCCGCTTCGATCCACCCCATGGGATAGTTCCCCAGCGAAAAGGTGACATGGAACGTGAGCCAGAGGAAGAACAGGAAAATGGGGATCCCCAGGTACTTATGGGTAAGAATGCGGTCAATCTTCTGAGACCTGGTCAGGCCGGGCTTGCGCCCGCTTTTTTTCATGGTCTCCCTGAGCGCTCCCGCGATGAACCCGTACCTGGCATCGGACACCAGGGTATCGGCATCCTCCTTCAGCAGTTCCGACAGCCGGCTGATCTCTTCACTGGCGGTCTGAAGGATCTCCTGCGGATTGTATGTCTCTTTCAGTATATTTTCAAAGCTCTTCCCGTCCTCCAGCAATCTCAGCGCGACGAACCTGGATGAATAGCGATCGGTAAAAGAATCGTTCTTCCGGATGGGCTCCTGGATCCGTCCGACGGAAAGCTCTATCTCCTCCCCGTAACTGATATGGATATGCCGGGTCACCGGATCTTTCCCCTCATATACGCGGATGACATGGTTCAGCAGGCGATACACTCCCTTACCACGGTGACTGATGGTCGGCACGATCCTGATCCCCAGTAATTTACTTAACAGATCCAGGTCCAGGTCGTCCTCGTTCTCCAGCAGGTCATCATACATGTTCAGGGCAAGCACCACGGTGATATCCATGTCGATGAGCTGGCTGGTCAGGTACAGGCTTCTCTCCAGGTTATTGGCATCCACCACGTTGACCACAACATCCGGGTGTTTCTCAAGGATATGTCCGGTTACATACTTTTCCTCACTGCTGTAATCCGCAAGGGAATAGGTACCCGGCAGGTCCGTAATGCGGAAGGTATATCCGCGGTGGGAGAAGAATGCCTGTTTCGAACCCACCGTAACACCCGGGTAATTCCCCACATGTTCCCGTGAATGAGAAAGCCTGTTGAAAAGGGTGGTCTTCCCGCAGTTGGGATTCCCCACGAGTGCCACGTCAATGATCTTTCCGGTTCTTGCCAGGATCTCCCTGGCCGATGCGCCATTGGAACCGGGAAGGGGAATACTGGCCGTATCCGGTTCAGCCGGACCGGCTGCCACCTCGATCAGACCGGCTTCACTCCGCCTGAGGGAAACGTTTCCGTCCAGGATCCTGTATTCCACCGGATCCCTCAGGGGTGCTGACTTGATCACGGTGACCTGCTTCCCCCGTACGAATCCCATCTCCCTGATCCGCCTGCGGAAGGCACCCCTCCCCCGGATCTTCGTGATGATCCCGGACTCTCCCGTATGCAGGTCATTGAGCGTCATTGTTCTTCCAGCCTGCCCTGATACTGGTAACCCAGATTTTCAATGATGCGCTGCACGTCCGCCTCTTTCAGATGCTCCGCCCTGACCGTGACCATGTTCCTTGCAGGATCGGCCAGGACGTCCGAGACAGAGGGCTGGGACCTCAAACCGTTCTCGACACTCGCCTTGCAATGGTTACAGGTCATGCCCTTCACCCTGAATGTATGTATGTCAGAATTCATCGTCTGTGTTTTATCATGATCCGTGTTTGTTTCTTTCCGCCGGGAGAGGAATCTCAACAGATATCCGTTGACGATCAGTCCGGCCAGGATCGCTGAAGTGACCCATTCGTACCACCTGGCTGCGTGATCATGCATGGTGGAATGCAGGTCGTGTGATATGTAACCGGTGATCCATTCCCTGGGGATCGCTTCATTGACAAGTGTCCCGAACAGGAGCGCGCCCCCGATGATGCTCGCCAGGTACACGCGGAGGGATTTTTTGCCCATGGTGTTCCCGATCACGGCCATGGTGGCAATATTGGTGGCCGGACCGGCCATCAGCAGCACCAGGGCCGCTCCCGGCGAAAGTCCCTTCAGCATCAGGACCGCTGCGATGGGAATGGACCCTGTTGCGCAGACATACAGCGGTACCGAAGCCAGCAGCATGATGAACATGGACAGGTATTCGCTGGTAAAGTTCCTGACAAAGAAATCGTCCGGGATCACCACCGAAAGGAGTGCTGCGATCAGGATACCGATGATCAGCCATTTTGAAATGTCCTGGATCAGCTCCACGAATCCATACCTGAAAAACTCCCTGACGGAACGCTCATGCTCCTGTGGTTTGGTTTCCTGTTCCTGCTCCGTTCCATCCCCGGGACGGTCGGTGAGATTGCCCATCACGCCACCGAAAACACCGGTCACCAGCGCCACCACAGGCCGTATGATGGCCAGGGGAAGGCCGAGCAGCGCATAGGTGGCCAGGATAGAATCCACACCGGTCTGCGGCGTGGAGATCAGGAACGAGATCGTGGAGCCTCTCCTGGCCCCGTTCCGGTAAAAGCCGATCCCCGTCGGTAAAACACCGCAGGAGCACAACGGCATGGGAACTCCGAGCAGGGATGCATTCAATACGGAACGGAAATTCCGCTGACCCATGTACCTGGTGATATAACGGCGCGGAAAAAGCACCCTGAGCAACCCCGCGAAGAAAAATCCCAACAACAGGTAAGGTGACATCTCATTGACAAGAATGAGCAACTCACCCAGATATGTTTTCAAAATCTCCGTCACTGATCTGACCCCCCGTAATCTGATAACATTTGAACCGGTAAAAAGATCAACCGTCTGCAAAACTAGTCTAAATAAACGTTCCCCTGATCCCTATTTGTGGGTATTTTCCACGAACAATCCCATCTTTCAACTGTTTTTTGCAGAGTTGCCGATAAAAGTTCGAAATTTGTCGGCTTAACCGGGGTTGATGAAAGATCTGACAAAGGGAAAAGAAGGAAGGAATATTTTTCGGTTTGCGATCCCCATGCTGGTGGGACACATGTTCCAGCAACTGTATACCTTCGTGGACCAGATCATCGTAGGGCGATTTCTCGGGAAAGAAGCCCTGGCCTCGGTAGGTGCTTCATTTCCCATTATTTTCACACTCATTGCACTGATCATCGGCATCTCCGCCGGAGGCACTATTGTCATCTCCCAGTATTTCGGAGCCAAAAATTTCGACAAGGTTAAACGTGCCATCGATACCATCTTCATCATCCTGGCAGCCTTTGCCGTGGTGATGACCGTGGTAGGACTCACTTTTTCGGAACAGATATTCCGGCTTGTCAGGCTCCCTGAAGAGCTTATCCCTACCGCGAACACCTATTTCTCCATTTACGTATCCGGACTGATCGTTTTTTTCGGGTATAACGGTGTGGCAGCAGTGCTGCGGGGAATGGGCGATTCGGTGACTCCCCTCTACTTTCTGATCCTGGCCACCATCCTGAATATCGGACTGGACCTGCTGTTCATTGTAAAACTGGGATGGGGCATCGAGGGTGCGGCCCTGGCCACGATCATCGCCCAGGGAGCCGCATTTGCGGTGGCGGTGGTCTACCTCAACCACAACCACGATCTGATCCGGTTCAATATCAGGGAATTCTCCTTCGATTTTGAGATCTTCAAGCAAAGCCTCCGCATCGGTCTCCCCACAGGCTTGCAGCAGACCTTCGTGGCCCTGGGGATGACAGCCCTGCTGGGGATCGTGAACGGATTCGGCACCAACGTGGTGGCCGCATACACGGCCGCCGGGAGGATCGACAGCCTGGCCGTCATTCCTTCCATGGTCTTTTCCCAGGCCCTTTCCACCTTCGTGGGACAGAACATCGGTGCGGGGAAGGTCGAAAGGGTCCGGCGCGGACTCTGGCGAACCCTGCTCATGGCCTCCGGTGTGGCGGTGGTCATGAGCGTGCTGCTGATCCTGTTCAAGTACCCGCTGATGACGCTTTTCACACACGATCCGGCGGTGGTGAGGATCGGGGGCGATTACCTGACCATCGTCACTTCATTCTACCTGCTGTTCACCTGGATGTTCATCTTCAACGGGGTCATGCGCGGAGCCGGTGATACGCTGATCCCCATGTTCATGACCCTGATCTCCCTCTGGCTGATCCGCATCCCCGCAGCCATGCTGCTGAGCCAGGAGACGGTGAAGATCTTCTCCCTGACCTTCAGGGGGGCGGGACTTGGCGAGGCAGGCATCTGGTGGTCCATTCCCGCCGGCTGGGGGGTGGGGATGATCCTCTCGATGATTTATTACAGGGTCGGGAACTGGAAATCAAAAGGCGTCGTTGGGATCCCCGTGGAACCTGCCACCGTCACCAGGTAGGGACCGGAGGAAACATTGCCTGAACATCCCCTGTTGAACACCCGGATCCCTTTTCAAACTTATGCGGAAACCTGGCAATCTCATACCACATGGCTTACCGGACCTGCGACACGGGCTGTTCCACTTTCTCCAGCCGGTCAAGATCGTATCCCCTTTCACGTGCCCTTTCAAGCAGCATGCTGTATGTCTCTTCGTCCATCTGCGGGGTCCGGCTCAGGATCCAGAAATAATCCGGACTGGAGCTGCCGATCATCGCCCAGCGGTATTCCGGGTCCAGTTCCAGGATAAAATAGTCGCCGTAAAAGAACAGGAAAAAGGAAACTTTCAACCGGGCCGGATTGTTCCTGTCGGGAATTTTGGCCTTCCCCTCGATCCTGGAACGCTCCCCGTTCAGGGATCCCTTGTATCCCTGGTTGATCACCCTGATCTTGCCATCCTTGCGGAAGGAGTAATCTGCCGTGACCCCCTTCAGATCTTTCTCAAACTTATGGGGGAACCGTGCAATTTCGTACCATCTGCCCAGGTACCTGTAAATATCCACAGTTTCAACGGTGGTGGTGTCGATTGTATCCATTTTGCCGGTGCTTGAACAACTGAAAAGTAGCAGCCATGCCAGGCCGATCAGAAGTATTTTTTTCATTATGCGACAATTAACTGCTGGTCATGTAAATCTACAGAAATCAAATCACAACTACAAAAGTCAATGGATACACAGGTAATCACATAATTTAACCTCTTCCCGTTGATTTACATTGGCCGATTGGCTAACTTGGTGCGAAATTTGTGCGAAGGAGAAAGATGCGGCCCTGTTATTTTTGCCGGTATGATCAAAAAAAACGTATACCTTCTCTCACTGATCCTATGCCTCACCCTTCCTGTTTCAGGCCAGGATGAGTATGTCCGGTTCAGGCGCATCACCATCAATGACGGGCTTTCGCTCAGTTCAGTATATTGTATCTATCAGGATTCCAAGGGTTTTATGTGGTTCGGTACCGAGGACGGCCTCAACAAATATGACGGGCAGTCCATCACCGTGTACGGGGCCACCACCGACCAGCACTATATCCTCGCAAATAAATGGATCGAAGAGATCTACGAGGACAAGACCGGGATGATCTGGCTCGGATCCAGGGGGGGGTTGACCAAATACAACCCAAGAAAGGGTGTCTTTACAAGGATGCAGCACGATCCTGAGTCATTTTCCACCCTTTCGAACGATACGGTGACAGCCATTGCCACAGACCTGCAAAATGAATTGTGGGTGGGTACGTTCGGGGGACTGAACAGGGTGGACCGCATGACCAACGAGGTGGAACGGATTATCCCTGCGGAAAAGGAACTGGCGGGGCTCACCTCAAGGATCACCGGATTTCTGCAGGATAATGCGGGCACCTTCTGGATCGCGACCAACCGGGGGCTCTTCAGCTATGATACCAAGTCCGGGCTTTTTTTCCTGGAGACAGCAGGCGGACTGCTCGGTTCAGATACAAGGATCCATGCCATGTGTCTTCGCGATAACACCATCTGGATCGGATGTGATGCCGGGCTGGTCAGGCTGGATCTTTCGGGCGCCGGACAGCACCTCGGCTTCTCTCCTGAATTTGAAGATCCCGAGGTGGCGGTCAGCGGGTTGCTTGTGGATCAATCGGGCCAGGTATGGTTGCAGACAGGCGAAGGGCTTTATTGCTTCAACCCCGGCGACCGGCAACTTCGGAGCGTGATCAGCCTGAGTGGCTCCACCCATTCTCTTTCGCTCCGTCCGGTGCAACCGCTCATCGAGGACAGCAACGGGTTCATCTGGTACGGGACTTTCGGGAACGGGGTATTCAGGATCGATCCTTCCACCCTTGCCTACGATCAGCACCTTCATAATCCGGCCGATCCACAGAGCATTTCCGAAAATTCAGTGAACTGTATTTTTGAGGACCGGTCCGGCGGCCTGTGGTTCGGAACATTCGGGGCAGGGATCAGTATCCTGGACCCGCTTTCCAACAGGTTCACCCTTTTTAAAAGCAATCCCTTCGACCCCAACAGCCTGGCGAGCTCCTTCATCTGGACCGTCTTCAAAACCACCGACGGCAAACTCTGGTTCGGGACCGACGCGCACGGGATCAGCGTGTTTGACCCGAAGCTCAGGACCTTCAGCCATTTCGACCATGATCCGGACGACCCGCAATCGCTTTCCGCCTCATCGGTCAGGAAAATCTACCAGGACAGCCGGGGAAGGATCTGGATCGGAACCGACGGCGGCGGACTGAACCTGTTCCGGCCAGGAGACAGGTCCTTTATTCACTTCCTGCACAACCGGGGTGATCCCTCCTCCCTCTCTGATAACTCCGTGCGGGCCATATACGAAGACAGGCAGGGGCACCTGTGGGTGGGAACCCGGAACGGACTGAATCTTTTTGATCCTGAAGCGGGCACCTTCAGGCGCTACCTTCAAGATCCGGACGATCCTGCGTCCCTCCCGAATAACTTTATCTATTCTTCCATCTATCAGGATCAACGGGGGAACCTGTGGATCGGAACCTACGGAGGGGGGCTCTGCAGGATGGATCCGGGGACCGGTACATGCGTGAGTTATTCCTATGATCCGGAAGATCCCACCACCATTTCCGACAACACCGTGTTCTCCATTTATGAGGATGAAAAGGGCAGGTTCTGGATCGGGACCAACAACGGATTGAACATGTTCTACCCCGCCACTGGTTCGTTCCGCCGCTTCGGGGTAAGCGAGGGACTTGCCAACGAGGTTATCTACGGGATCCTGCCCGACGATGAACAGCACATCTGGATGAGCTCCAACCTGGGCATCATGCGATTTCACCTGGAGACTTTCGAAGTGAAGAATTTCGACTTGAACGACGGCCTTCAGAGCAATGAGTTCAACGGAGGGGCATACCACAGGGGATACGACGGGAAGCTTTATTTCGGGGGGGTATACGGACTGAACGTGATCGATCCCTCGACCATCGAACCGGTGAGGGATGTGCCTGAAGTGACACTTACCAAGCTGGAGGTGCTGGGCAGGGAGGTGCACATTGCAGGGGTTGACCTTGAAGAAGCTTTTGCAGATCTGCCGGACCGGGTACTGGAGTATGAAGGAGAGTATTATGTCAGTGAAAATGTCACCTATAAAGAGCAGATCATCCTGGATTACCGGCACCGTTTCTTCTCCATCGAGTTTTCAGCCCTGAACAGCCTGCGCCCCGGAAAACTGCACTACTCTTACATCATGCAGAACCTGGAGACGGAGTGGAACAATGCGGGCACCCGGAATTATGTCTCCTATGCCAACATGAAGGCCGGCACCTACCTGTTGAAAGTGGTGGCCCGGAATGCGGATGGCTTCCGGAGCGATCCGCCCCTTCAGCTGCAGATCACCATCAAACCACCCTACTGGATGTCCTGGTGGTTCATCTTGCTGGAAGTGATCGTGCTGTCCGCAATTGCGGTGATGATCTACATCTACCTGGTCAAATCCAGGACAAACCGGCTGCTGAAATACCAGAACGAGCAGATCAGCATTGCCAATGAAGCCCTCCGGGAATCGGAAAAAAACCTGAAGGAACTGAATGCCACCAAGGACAAGTTCTTTTCCATCATCTCCCACGATCTGCGGAATCCCTTTGCCAGCCTCCTGTCCATCAGCGAGCTGATGGTCGAGAATTTTGATGCTACCGACAGGAATGACCACAGGGCAGGATTCCAGAAGATCCACCAGTCGCTCCAGCATCTGCTGAGCCTGCTGGAAAACCTGCTTACCTGGTCCCGGTCACAGCGGGGAAAGATCAGGTACGACCCGGTCAGGTTCAACCTGACCAGCCTGATCCGGGAGAACATCAATGTGATGAAGATCCTGGCAGACAAGAAAGGGATCATGCTCCATTCCACCGAGACGGATGAGGTGTACGCTTACGGGGACCGGGACATGATCAACAGCGTGATCCGGAACCTGGTGACCAATGCGTTGAAATTCACACCACCGGACAAGAAGGTGGAAGTGAAGGTGCTCAAAGGGGATGAGCACATCGAGGTATCCGTGGTG
>JAXGMU010000028.1:0-47462 GCA_040768485.1 Bacteroidales bacterium | reverse complement strand
TCTATTAAAAGTTTTAAATAGTTTGAGAAGATATGTGCGAAGTTTTCAGAATTTCCATACCCAATCTTATTCAAAAAATCTAGTGCATATTCATAATATTGTTTTGTCCGATAAACATCATGGTTTGCTGCAATTACATTTCCTTTGTTATTATAAATACTTCCAAATAAAAAATGATCGGGATCATAAGCTTTTAGAATGCTATCTGCTTTCTCAAGATGCTGGAGTGCTTTAGTATTATTATAGAAGCGCCTATATACTGATGCCAATGAAATATGATTCGTGGCTACACGATCATCTAATACATCGTAGTTTGAATATTGAAGCTCAAGTGCCTTCTTCAAATAATACTCAGCTGTATCCAGATTGATATTATATTCTACGTTGTACCACCCCTTATAACTGTAATCATATATTATGTCTCTAATCCTAGAATCTTCTTGAGATTGGATTGGAAAGGTTATTGTCAAGTTTAATATCAAGAATAATAATATATGTCTTCTATAATGTGACATCTATATGGAAACTTGATGTAAATGAAAAAATTATTGATTTATGATGCAAGTTATTCAAATTATTTGAAAAAAAATTTATCATGTAATAATCTGAATATCAGAGACAAGAAATCGTTTATAAATTTTTTTTCAAAAAAAGTTTGATTTTCTGGGTAACGTTTCGATGCAATTTGGAATTAATAGATGAAAACAATCAACAAACGGATGTTAAACCCCTAATTGCAAAAAGTCATGAAAACTGTAAGATTTGATTCATTCGCAAAGGACAAGATCCAGGACAAAGAACTTAATCTCTTAAAAGGTGGGCTCACACCAGAAGATGATTGGGGAGCTGATGTTTTGAATCCCCCCAGGAGATAATTTCTTTTCAGGGAAATTTGATCTGACTTTAAGACGGTCATTTGACCGCAAGACATATTGATACTGTGAAGTTGATCGGGCACACACTGTAATCCCGAAACTTGAAGCTGGAAGGGAAAACCTCAGAAAGGTGATCCTGGTATCAGAGCGTACATTGAAGTACGCGTACTCTGGGTAGCATGCTGACGTGCATGTGAATTCCAGGGAATGCAGGTTCCAGACTGGACAACCGGTTGTGGTTGTTCGGGATACCTGAATCCTTGAAAACCAATTAAATTTTGTAATGATATGAGACAGGACAGGCACATTTTGCAGAAGTACCTGGACAACGAACTTTCAGATAAGGAGTTGGCCAGGTTCGAGCAGGAGCTTAATGCCAGTCCGGATCTTATGGCGGATCTGAACCTTTATAAAGAGGTGGATGACGCCATATCCGATACGGAAGTATTGGATTTCCGGGCTCAGTTGAGCGATCTGCGTGAGGAAACCAGACATTCTGAAGGAGGGCGGAAAGTATTTCACTTTTCGAAACCCTGGCATTATGCGGCATCAGCAGCAGTTGCTTTGCTGATCGCAATTGGCCTTGCAACAATTCTGGGCCGGCCACTTTCAAACAGCGATTTGTTCGTAAAGTACATGAAACCCTATGAACTGGTACTAACCAACCGTTCCATTGACAACGACGCAACCAAGTTGTTGATGAGTAAGGCGGAGGCGGCTTACCTGAATGGGGATTTCGAAGAAGCCATCAGCTGGTTCAACGAAGTACTCGAGGTCAGCGCTGATAAAGTGGAAGCGGACTTCTACAAGGGTATCAGCAACATGGAGTTGAACAAGTATCTGGATGCAAGCAACTCTTTTACCAGGGTGATCGAGCATCACGATAACCTGTTTATCCAGCAGGCCGAATGGTACCTTGCAGGCTGTTTGCTGGCCATGGATCAAACCGAACGTGCCAGGAGGCAACTGGCCATGATCGCATCTTCCGCAAATCACTATTACAAGGATGATGCTACCAGGATCCTGAAAAGAATGAAGCGGTAATAACGCTCTTGTATGTATTGTTGAAAGATAGTGGGAGATGAGTGAAAAACCTGATTATAAGGACCTATTGGAGTACACCAAGGCGCTTGAACAGAAAGTTGCCTGGCTGGAAGAGAACCTGAAGCAGTTTCAGTCTGACGGGACCAGGATCAAAACCAGATTTCTTTCCAATATTTCCCATGAGATCAGGACACCGATGAATGCCATTATCGGATTCTCCCACCTCCTGGGCGAGGATGATGTGGACGGTGATCAGAGGGAAGCATACATCAACCACATAACCAGGAACAGTACATCGCTCTTAAATTTAATGGATAACCTGATTGACCTGACCCTGATCGAGACAGGGAGTATCGAGCTGAGGGAAGAGGAGTTCGGGATCTACCCGCTGCTGAGGGCAATTTACGATACCTACAACCTGGACAGGTACAGGGCAAACAGGGAAAGGGTAGCTCTGCTGCTGAATGTGCGCGACGCATTCAAGCAGGCGAGGATCATCGCCGATAAACAGCGCCTATCGCGAATAATGAGTTGCCTGATTGAAAATTCCCTCGCTCAGACAGAGAAAGGGGTGATTGAAATTGGCGCATCGTTCGCTGAAAAAAATAAACTGGTTATCACCATCAAGGACAGCAGTAACATGTTGTTGCAGGAGAGAGCCAGGAAGGTCTTTGACAAAACTATTAAGGAAGAGGACTGGTATAATACCTCCGATACAATCGGACTGGGCTATAAACTTGCCAGGGGACTTGTGGAAGCAATGCAGGGAGAGATCGTGGTAAAGGACAGCTCTTTTAAGGGTACGACCATCGAGTTCACTATTCCGGTAAAAACAGCCGTTCCGAAACATTATCGAAGCGAAAGCAACGATAAGGTAATGCTGGAGCGCCCGTTGGAGTAATATTGAAGTGCCGGTTTGACACCTCTGCCAATTTGTAATTAGGGGTTTGTTATTGTTATCAATTTTTCAAAAAGGCAGATCATCGAAACCGGGCTCATCTTCAGGTGGCGGAGTGGAAGGAAAAGGAGCGTCCTGATCGGATAATTGATCCTCAGAAGGAAGATTGCCGGCCGAATCACCGGCTTCAGTTTGTAGCTTTTCAATACGCCAGGCGTCGAGGTTTGTAAAGTAGAAAACCTGTCCGTTTTTTTCTACCCGGCGTCCTCTGAGGTTGAAGGTAACTTTTACCATGTCATCAACATCAAACTGATCCAGTATCGGGCATCTGTCCTGCGTAACCTGAAATTTAACCAGGTCAACGAATTCGAACCCGCTGGATCCGGCCGATTTGATTTCCAGGACGAATTCACGTTTTTGAAACCGATCGGAGACCTGTTGTGTTTCGAATTTCTCTGCCATGCGGCCGCTGATATCGAAGCTCATAATGGAAGTTCTTTTTGCGATTAGGGTAATAAACAGCCAAAAGTAATTATTTCTTCAAAATACTTTTGCGCGATAAAGATTGTTTTCTTAAGAGAAGAAGCCTCAATCCAGACTCTCTGGGTGACGTAGAAGGCTGTTCGCATTGACGGGCAGCCTTTTATAGTTTATTCCGCGGGTACAATTGAAAATCCGGATGCTGGAAACACAGCACCCGGATGATAAAATCAAAGCGTGAGGATCAAGGGATCTATTCGATTCCCAGGAGCTTGATCTTGAAGATCAGGACTGAATTCCCGGGGATGGGTCCCTGCGTCCTCGGTCCGTAACCCAGGTTTGAGGGGATATAGAACTTGTAGGTGGATCCGACAGGCATCAGCTGTACCCCTTCTGTCCAGCCCGGGATGACCCTGTTCAGCGCAAAAGTAACCGAGTCACCCGATTCGAAGCTGCTTTCGAATACAGTCCCGTCGATTAAACTGCCTTCATAGTGGACCGTCACCGTAGAGGTATCGGCCGGGATTGGGCCATCACCCTGCGTAATCACCTCGTATTGCAATCCGGATTCGGTGGTGATCACACCTGCTTTCCTGGCATTCTCTTCCAGGAATACCGCACCTTTTTCCAGGTTTTCAACAGCTTCTGCCTCAGCCCTCTCAGCTTCCTGTTGTGATAATGCCATCTGGAGCTGCCTGAAGACTGCCTGCGCTGTCATTTGATCAAAACTGGATTCCTCCTCCAGGACCTGGTTCATTCCCGATGAGATCAGATTCACCTTTGCTTCAAACGGGGCTGCATCCAGATCATACCCCAGATTCAATCCCAGGAAATAGTTCAGAGAGTCTGCCTGATCTTTCAAAGATATCTGACGTTCAGATTTAATGCCATTCATTCCCGAGCCAATGAAATACCCGGCTGCCAGTGCTGCAACTGCAACGACTACAAGCGTGATGATTTGTCTGTTATTCATGAGTTTTTACGTAAAATAATGAAGTGCGAAGATATAAGAATTATCGCAGATCGCACAATTATCTCCTGATTGCATGTAACATTTCTTTCTTGCCCGGCGGACCCGTGACTTTCATCACCTCAAATCCGCAGGAGATCAGATCCCTTCTGACACTGCCTTTCGAAGTATAACTTACCCAGATGCTTCCAGGATCCATCATACCGTAAAGCCTGGAGAAGAGGTGGGGTGTCCACATCTCCGGTTGCTTTTCAGGAGCAAATGCATCGTGGTACACGAGATCGAATTTTCCCGAAGGATGCATGTTCCCGATATCGGTATGTTCTTTGAAAAACAGGAAGTCATCGGAAAGGTTGACATTTTCTCCCCACGGGGCTGCATGGATTTTCTGAAGGGTACCCGGGGGCACATCCACCAGAAATTTCTCGTAATTCAGCTGACTGTATTCCTCTGGTGTCAGCGGATATTTTTCAACCGCATGGTAGAATACGCCGGTCCCCTTTTCAACAGACTCCCTGAAAGTGAGCAGCATGTTGAGCCCTGTACCGAATCCGATCTCCAAAACCCTGATGAAGGATTTACATACCCGCCGGAAACCGTGAAGTATAAAAACATGTTCCGACTCCCGGATGGCCCCATGGGTGGAATGGTAGGGCTCTTCCAATTCCCCGACATAAAATGTATGGGAACCGTCACCGGTGATCCGCAATTCCCGTTTCATCTTTCAAAAGTACGATTTCGCAGCATACGATACCACCGGGTGATAGGATCCCATATAAGTGTTTTAGAGGATGGTAAAGGATGATGCTGTGTTCATAAAATGGAAATCTTTCACCGAAGATAGTTGGTAATTTTAAACCGATGAACGTCAGATTTTATATTGAAAGGCGGAAGGATGGAAGCGGGAAGTTGATGATGAAAGAACGGCCGGTTTTCATGAGCGCCTCATTCCGGGGGAAGCGGGTAATGATCGGAACCGGAATGAAGGTGGATTTTCACAGCTGGGACCCTGAACGCCAGAGAGTCAGGGGCACCTTTCCCGGTGCACACACAGCCAATGCCTGGCTGGATACTCATGTGAAAACCGCCGAAATAACATGGAAAGCAATATCCGGTCTCCGTGAGGAAATCTCCCCCGCGCAGTTCAGGAAGCTATTCCTTAAAAACAGGCCCAGGTTCTCCATGGGTTTCTTTGATGTATTCTATCTTTTCCTCGAGTCAGGTCTGAATCGCTGGACAGCATCAACATACCAAAAAGTCAGAACCATCTACAAGCATCTCCGGGAGATGGAGGGAGAGACAGGGCACACCATCCGCTTTGATCAGATGAATGCCTTGTTCCTGAATCACTTCCAGGAATATTACGCGAAAAGGGGAAACAGTCCGGCCACCATCAGGAGTGCGGTCGGCATCATCGTATGGTTCCTGAACTGGGCATCGGGGCAGGGTTATAACGTCCAGCAGGATTACCGAAAATTCTACCGCATGCTGGAGCCTGCCGGCGAATCATCCAAAGAAGTTCAGTATCTGCGGTGGGAAGAACTGATGAGGATCCGGGACTTTCGGTCGGGGAACAGGAAGATGGACAGGATCCGGGACCTGTTCTGCTTCATGTGCTTTACCGGAATCCGCTTTTCAGAAATAAGGAGGTTGAAAAAAGAAGATGTGAAGAGAGATGCGGTCCGGGTGAGGAGCCGGAAAGGAGAGCTTCGCCAGGTTCCCTTGAACAACCGCGCCGGGGAGATATACCGGAATTATGTGAACAGGTACTATCTGAATAATGCCGCATTTCCCCAGATGAGCGTGATCACCATGAATAAATACCTCAGACGGATCGCGGCGGGAGCGGGTCTGACCAGGCCGGTAAGGCCTTTTCAGGGAGATGGCCCTGATGTGCCACTTTGTGAGAGAATCACTGTGGGGATTGCTGTAAATACATTCATCGCAAACGCACTAACACTGGACATTCCTGCGGGGGTGGTTGCCGGTTTCACGGGTGTACGGAACGATAGCAGGATACAACGTCTGAGAGCCAACCTCGCGGAGAAGGAGATGATGAAGTTCGATCTTGTAAAGGTAACAAATCCGGAACAGCAAGCGGAATAATAGCGGAGCAGGGATGACAACGGAGATCAGAAAAGAAAAGGAAAGGGTGTTCCTCGATCATATTCCTGTCCTCAGGTGGGGAGAGGGTATGGACAACAGTTTTGTCCGGTCCGTTCAGCTCACCCTGAACGCCATCGGGGAGAATTATTCGTATATTTTCCTGATGGGGGTCTCCGGAGCGGCCTTCCGTCTGCATTTCCATAATGAGTGGCTGGCCGACTCTGCGGATGCGACAACCGGATTCGATGTTTCGAAGATCCTGTTCAGTTCACTGGGATATGAAGCGGATCTGCACAGCATCAATAAGGAGCGTCCTGATGAAGTCAAATCACTTTACCGCAGGCTGACGGTTCAGATAGACCGCGGGATCCCCGTCATCGCCGGCAAACTGAAGGGTGATCCCGGGTGGGGGATCATTGCGGGTTATCTGAAGAACCGTACCGGACTTGTCTGCCGGACCTTCTTTGATCAGGATGAGGAGTATGCACAGGTGGATACAGCTCCGGAAAACAGCTTTTTCATCGATAAGGCAGGGCATGCCAGGGATTATAAGGAATTGTTCAGGGATTCGGTCAGGACGGCAATCCACCTGGCGAAAACCAAATCCTTCAGTGGTTACAGAAGCGGATTCAGCGCTTTTGAGACATGGATCGGGAAATTGAATGAACTGCCGGATTTATTGGGGGATAAAGAGCTGAGGTCCAATGCAATCATATTTAATTGCCTGGCTGACGCAAGGCAGGCTGCAGCCGGTTACATGACCCTGATGAACAACCACATCGATTTAAAGAACGGGGACCGGATCGTGGCCGGGTACAGCGACGAGGTTGACCTCCTGAATGATGTCAGGGAGGATCTGAACCGGCTGGCCGGGTCAGCATTGGCCGGCAGCGGAGCGGGGGAAGGTGAGATGGAGCCGCAAATCCGGGATGGTACAAGGGAGCCGCAAACCCGGGATGGTGCCAGGGAGCCGCAAACCCGGGATGGTACCAGGGAGCCGCAAACCCGGGATGGTACCAGGGAGCCGCAAACCCGGGGCGGTATCAGGAAGACGGGACCGAACGGAAAGGAGATACAGGTGCTGCTGAAAAGGGAGGCGGAGGTCCTGGTCAGGGTCCTGGATATCGAAAAAGAGGTGATCCGTCTTATGGAAGGCTGAGGGTGGGATTCCCTCCAGCGTGGGCATTAAGGGGTTTGTAATCTCCGCTGTCCAGTTCCGTCAGCCTGATCTTATACCCTTTGGCTCCCAGGATCAGCTCCAGGGCCATCTCCACGTGCTTTCTCAGCGGCCAGAGCACCCAGTTCAGTTCCTCGGGACCGTTTTCGGTTTCTTTTTCGGTCTTCATCCTGATCTCTTCCTTGATCTGGGCGGCCAGCTTATCAAGCTTGGGATTTGTGTTCCACCGCTTCGCCCCGAAAAACGGCTTGTTGTATTCCAGGATCTCGGCAATCTCCCACACGCAGTTCCTCCTGGAGAAGGAGAGGAACTGGGGATTGGCATTGGCAATGCTGATTTCCTGCCTCTCCTCGTCCACCTTGTATTTCAGTTTCCGGATGTCCACCCCGTACTTCGCCACGAAGTCCACATTGAGCACACCGATGAACTGGACGTGCTTGTCGTCCACCCTGAAACTTTTGTTCACGGTCCGTTTAAAGCTGGTATCCACCTCGATGAGTCCCAGGTCGAGGATCTCGTGGATCTCCGTAATGTTCAGTTTCCGGCCGGCCAGCTCGTCCACATCCTGCCGCAGGGCCTGGTTTTCACTTTTCATCCGCTGGATCTCGCTGTTCATCAGGTCGATTTCATGCTCCTTCTGCTTCAGCAAAAATTCCCAGAGAGCCAGGATCAGTGCGCCGATGCCAAGGGTGACCAGGCCAGCAACCAGCACCTTGTTAAAGAGCAATACCACCCCGATGGCCACGGCGATCCCGGCGAACAGATAAAACCTGTATTTTCTCAAGCCCCTGAATTTCATCATTTTTCACTCGTAAAATATTGGATGGCCCCTTCGCGGGGAACAACACGGGGGATATCATCCCCGGCAGGTACCAGGTCCCCGGATCGGATGTTGCCAGGATGCCTCCCCGGTTCTTCAGCAACAGACTTTTTAAACTGGTTCGACAAACTCACATTCTGGTTCATCGTATTCGGAAAAACGAAATGTTCATTGTGGTTCCAGTAGGTGTAGTTTTCAGGGTCATCTTCATAATACGCCCGCACCTGCGTCTGGTCCCAAGCATGATAATACCCGATCCGGTACTTGACCCCGTCTGCGGGAACCGACACCTCCTCGGTAAAAAATTCTGCCGAGCCGTCATCGATCACCAGGGGGCTCAGGACATGGCTTCCGTTGTTCGTGATATAGAGGAAAAAATAATCGGTACCCACATTAAGGTCCTGTACGGCGGTACCCCCGTTCAGATCAACATCAAATGACCAGTAAAGTTCGACACCCAGCACGTCACCCTGTGCGGTCGTACCGGAGGTTTCCGCATAAAACGAAACACTTTCACCTTCGATATCATTGTATGTTACCTCACCACCGCTGGAAATGGTCTTTGCAACACCTCCCAGTGTAATTTGTATATCCGTGTAGGTTTTGTTCCTGAAGGTCAGGTTTGTGGTGGGAGCATTCACTGTGATATAATTGTTTCTCGTGATCAGGTTTGCACCGCCCCGGTTGCGAACCTCCAGCGATACGTTATACTGTCCTGCTTTCGCATAGGAAACAGCCGGATTCTGCTCCCGGGAAGAAGAAGGGGTTCCCCCTTCGAAGTTCCACATCCATGCAGAAGGATGGTTCGTGGACTGGTCCGTGAATTGCACCTGTCCCCCTTCATCGATCGTGGTCTGATCGGCAGTGAAAGACGGAATCGGTTCGGATACACACCCGGTAAACAGCAGGGAAGCAAGAATAACCGGACCGGTCAGCCGGATATGTGTTGAATTTTTCATCATGTTCGGGATTAGGGGTACATAATCTATGCCAATTTACATAATTTAATCATCCCGGCCATTTTTGTTCCGGGGCACCTGTTCAGGTTTGTTCCGGGGCAGGTATTCGCTGCAGATCTTGTTCATTGACCTGAAAACGTTGTAGGGCCCGCGGCCGTGGATCTTCTCGATTTCATCAATAAGCCCTGTCATCTGCGTACGCTTTGAGTGGTTCTCAAGGGGACAGCTCCTTTCCACCTGCACCAGGCCGGCCGTAGAGGCATAATCCTGCAACAACCTCTCATCCAGATCCATGAGGGGACGAATGAGCCGGATCCGGCCCCCGAACATCTCAAGGGAATAAGGCAGTGAGCTGATTGAACCGTGATAGACCATATTCAGCAGGAGGGTTTCCACAGCGTCCTTCCTGTGGTGGCCAAAGGCCAGCCGGTTGCACCCGAGTTCCCTGGTAAGTGCAAACAGGGCCTTGCGGCGGTGCCATGAGCAGACGAAGCATGCCGATTTGGCAGGATCCTTTCCCAGGTCCGGTTCGATGGTCTTGTAATGGAACGGGACGTCCAGGTTCCGGCAGAAGGATTCCAGTTGCTCCCTGTCGATGTGATACCCGATCCCTTCCGCGGCAACATGGGCTGCAGAGAGATTGAACGGGTAAGGAAGCGCTTTCTTCCTCTCGGCAAGCGCTTCCAGAAGTATCAGGGAGTCTTTCCCGCCTGACAGTCCAACCAGCACGTGATCACCTTCTGCGATCATGTTGTGGTCCTTTATGGCGGTGCCGACTTTCCTGGTTATTTTCTTGAATACCTTTGCGGAATATGCCCTGCGTGACAGGTCTGCCATGGCATTTTCTGTTTGGCTGGTTTACCGGAATACCAGTTTGCCGAAATAGCGGGGCTGGTGGAAATCAGGTTTGGGGGTCTTCACCGCTGCCCATGAAAGATAATGGGGATTGTCCAGCCGGTCACCGCACTTATAGAAGTTGGCCGATGCCTGTCTTCCTGTCAGGTCGTCGATTCCGCTGTGGATAAAAACACCAGCCGGCAGCCTGATGGAGAGTTTCCAGATAACAGGCCCCTCCCTCAAACCGAATGGCTTTTTCCCCAGCGAAGGAATGGTGGTGATCAGCCGCAGGACCTCTCCGGGGAACCGGTCTCTTTCCTGCCGGCTTTTGCCGTATCCGCCCAGCACGGTCCCGATGCAGTTGAACTCGAAATTGTAATAACGCTCCTGCTCTCCCTGAAAGGCAATGAAGAACTCCACACAGCTGTCCTCGTAAACCGGATCGTTGAACCGGGTATGGGTGGCCCTCACCTGCGGCTCTTCCACGAAATATTGCAGGAAGATATCCGATCCGTCGTGACAGATGAGAAAACGCACACTTACCTCCCTGGCGTCCACCCAGTTCCGGTTATCCAGCGAATCTCCCTCCCGAATGATCCCGTCAGCGGTGAGCGCCTGCTCCCAGCTCCTTACTTTCGGGACAATGATTATTTTCGGGGCCATCATGTACTTCAGCTGAGTTCCCGGATGATCTTCCTGCACTGCTCCAGCTTGGATTCCCCGTCCTGTGCCAGCTTCAGCTGGGCCCTGGTCCTGACCAGGTTGTGCTCTTTGTACCGGGTCTTGTAATATACGTCCCCGGAAAGATAATCCGTCAGGAACCTGACCCCCTGTTCATAGGGGAAAAGCACCCCCGCGTATACCAGGGAGTCAAGCTCGGCCCGGGTGAGAACCTCGCGGGTCGATTCCAGGAACCCCGATGCAAATGCCCGGTACATGTCAAGGTCCATCCGCACGTTATCCGGATCGGGGTCATCCTCTTCACCCGTGTTGGTGAAGGTGCGGATCCCGTCGCCGAAATCGAAGTGCACATACCCCGGCATCACAGTATCCAGGTCGATCACGCACAATCCGCGACGGTTCCCGTCAAACAGCACATTGCTGATCTTGGTGTCATTGTGGGTCACCCGTGCCGGGATGGCCCCTTTCTCGCCCAGCTCCTGGACGGTGCTCATCAGCGAAAGGCTTGATTCGATGTAACGGATCTCATCCTCCACGAACTTCACCCGTTCGGCCGTGTCCTCTTCGATGCTTTTTTGCAGGTTGGAGATCCTCCATTTCAAGTCATGGAACCTGGGAATGGTATCTCCAAGGCCGGAAGCATCCAGGCCCGAAAGCATCCGGGTGAAATCTCCGAACATGCGGGCGCCTTCGTAGGCGATCCCGGGATCCGGGGCTTTCTCAAATACATGGTGATCCTCAATGAAGTTGAGGACACGCCAGTAGCTTTCCTCCGGATCCGTGATCCTGAGATAGGATTCTCCGTCCCTGGTGGGAATGATGGTAAGCGTTCTCCTGTAAAGGTCCTCCGTTCCGCGTTCCTTCTGCACCCTTAATATGTGCTCCGTAACCAGGGCCATGTTCTTCATCAGCAGGTCCACGTTCCTGAATACGTAATGGTTGATCCGCTGCAGCAGGTAATCCGGCTGATCCTCGGAAGCATTCACCAGGCGGTAGCTATCGTTGATATGTCCGCCGCCATGCGGCAACACCTCTTTAATGGTGCCCCTGGTGGCGAATTGAAGTGCGATCTCTTCAGGTTTCATAAATGGTCTACATTTGCGATATGCAGAGCGCGGCTGCCCCGTACAGGCCGGCGTTTTCCAGCTGCGCACGCAGGATTTTTACTTTTTTGCTGATCAGGGCCACCGGAAAACGGTCCACTTCCCTTTTGATGGGCCCCTCCAGGAATTCCCAGGCGCCGGCCACCGATCCCCCGATCACAAAGGCTTCCGGGGCAAGTATCTAGATGGTCATGTTGATCAGTTCCCCGATGTTCCGGCCCAGCTCTTCAAAAGCGGCAAGGGCATCAGGGTCCCCGCGCTTTGCCAGGTGATAAAGCTCCAGTCCCGTTTTTCCGTATTTATTCACAAACAGGGCATTGCTGCAGTAATCCTCCACGATCCCTTCGCGGAAGGGGATGCACCCCAGTTCCCCGGCTCCCCCGATCAGGCCTGTGTGGATCTGCCGGTTGACAATGATCCCGCCGCCGAGACCGGTGCCCAGGGTGATCCCCACCATGTGGTCAAACGCTTTCCCGGCGCCGAAATATGCTTCCCCCAGGGCAAAACAGCTGGCATCATTGTTCTGGAAAACGGGCAGGCCGAATCGCTCTTCCACCACAGGCTTTACGCGGAATCCCCTGAATGCGGGGATGTTGTTGATCAGCAGGATCTCCCCGTTGCGGGTATTCATGTACCCGGGCATCCCGATCCCGATCCCGGCCACATCGCCTGCCATCACCTGTTCGACCGCCCCGAGAAGCGATCCCATGATCTCCACTGCCGGCCGCTGCGGACCGGTGGGGACTTCATGCCGGTCCAGGATCTCGTTCTCCGAGAACCTGCCGGCCACGATGGATGTTCCTCCCACATCCACCCCGATGTATGAACGGCGTTCCTTCATCACGACCTGGTCCTGATTTTATGTCCCCATGAAGCAAAATAGAGGATGAACAGGTAACAGGGAACCATCACCCAGTAGGCTGCCTGGTAGTCGCCCACCAGCGCTTCCTCTCCGGTCTTTACCGCATCCACGATGAAGCCGAAGATCAGGGGGATGATCGCCCCTCCCACGATGGCCATGACCAGCATGGAAGCCCCCGCCTTTGTGAACCTTCCCAGATCCTTGATGGCCAGGGGCCATATGGCCGGCCACATCAGCGCGTTGGAAAAGGTGGCCAGCAGGATGGCATAGAAAGCGAGCCTGGGCGGCAGGTAGATGAGCAGGAGCGAGGCGATCACGCCGAGTACGGAAAAACCGATCAGTGCCCTCTTCTGGGAAACAAATTTTGGAATGGCAATGACGACGAACAGATAACCCGCCACCATTCCCAGGGTGACAAACTTGGAATAGGATTCCAGGTTGGGCACATCGCCGAATGCGGCCCTGGCGAAATCGATCACGGAGGCCATGGGAAGGGTCTCGATCCCCACATACAGGAAGAGGGCGAGCATGCCGAGCACCAGGTGGGGAAACTGCAGGATGCTGGTTTTCCCCTTTGCGTAAGAGGATTCGGGTGCTTCCTCATCGTCCTCCCCGGCTGCGGATACTTCCGGAAGGGGTGCGAAATATATGAAGATGCCCAGCACCACCAGGATCCCGGTAACGATGTAGAAAGGAAGCACCACATCATCGATGCGGACATCCTTCAGATCGATGAAGATCGCCAGGAACAGTGGGGCCATCCACCAGGCCAGTTTGTTCATGATCCCCATCAGGCTCAGCCGGACGGCTGCGGTCTCTTCCGGTCCCAGGATGGTGATATACGGATTCACGGAACCCTGCAAAAGCGTGTTCCCGATCCCCTGGATAAAGAGGGCCAGCAGGAAAAGCGGGAAGCTCACCACATTGGATGAAGGGACGAACATCCACATTCCCAGTGCCATGATCAGGAAGGACAACACCATGGACCGGCGGTAACCGATCTTCTTGATCACCCAGCCGGTTGGACGGCCGAAGATCACGAATGCCGAAAAGATGGCCGCGGTGACCAGGTAGGACTGACCGGTGGTGAGATTGAATGCCGATTTAAGGGCAGGGATCAGGAATCCGCTGATGCCCACCCCGAATCCGATCACGAAGAACATCACCCCCACGATGATCAGGGGAATGACCGTGCGGTGCGATCTATTTGTTTTCTGGTTCATGGATGCTTGTTTTGCGTCGAAAAGTTTCTAAAAATAGTCTTTTCCGGAGACAAGAAAAATTTTTTAATACTTTCGTAAGGAAACTAACCACGACCAGTATATGAAACCGACACTTTTGGTGCTTGCTGCAGGTATAGGCAGCCGTTACGGGGGGATGAAACAGGTTGATTCGTTCGGTCCCTCGGGCGAAACGATCACCGATTATTCCATTTATGACGCCCTGAAAGCAGGCTTTGACAGAATCGTCTTCGTGATTTCTCCCGCCATGGAGGAGGAATTCAAAACCAGTTATATCAAAAAATTTCCCGAAGGGCTCCGGGTGGAGTATGTGACCCAGTCCATCGACGATATCCCCGAAGGCTACATACTTCCCAGAGAACGTGTCAAACCGTGGGGGACGGCCCATGCCGTACTCATGGCCAAAGATGCCATCAGGAAACCTTTTGCGGTGATCAATGCCGATGATTTCTACGGGCGGGAGTCTTACCGGATCATCCATGACTTTCTCGTCCGCACCACCGAGGAGGTACCTGGCCAGTATTGCATGGTGGGTTTCGAATTGCGGAAGACCATTTCCGAGCATGGTTCGGTGGCGAGGGGTATCTGCAGGGTAAACGAGCATGGCTTCCTCACCGGGATCACCGAAAGGACGAAAGTATTATCACGTGACGGGAGGATCGTTTACGAGGATGCGGACGGATCGGTGCATCCACTGGATCCCCTGGATACAGTCTCCATGAACCTGTTCGGGTTCACGCCAGATTTCTTCGACCACATCGAAGCCCATTTCGAGCATTTTATCGGGGAGCATATCCACGATCCGAAGGCCGAACTCTATATTCCTGCCGTGGTGGATCACCTGATCAACAGGGGTGAAGCAAGGATGTCCGTGCTGAATACCCCCGAGTCCTGGTTCGGGGTCACATACAAAGAGGACAAACCAAAGGTGCTGGATATGATCAGGGAACTGGTGGACCGGAAAGTATACCCTGAGTCGCTTTGGGGTTAGCGCTGTCATCATTGCAACCATTCATACGACCGTCATGAGAATCAATCTTTTCTTATTCATCTTTTTTTTCGCAGCCCTGGTGCAGGACGCACCGGGACAGCTGCTGCCTGAGTGGCAGGACCCGGATGTGGTGGGTGTCAACCGGGAAGATCCCCATGCGACCAGGTTCTCTTACATGAATCCGGACGAAGCGATGTCGGGGGACATGAACCATTCTCCCAATTTTCTTTCCCTGAACGGAACCTGGAAATTCCACTGGTCACCCAGTCCCGCGTCCCGTCCGGCCGATTTTTACAGGACGAATTTCCGTGACGGGAAATGGGACAACATCCAGGTCCCCTCCAACTGGGAGATGAAAGGATACGGGGTGCCCATTTACGTGAACATTCCCTATGAATGGACCACCGATCCGCAACCGCCCGCCGTTCCGACTGACCACAACCCGGTGGGATCCTACAGGCGGCATTTCACGATCCCCTCCTCGTGGTCGGGAAAAGAGGTTTTTATCCACTTCGGGGCGGTCAAATCGGCCTTCTACCTCTGGATCAACGGGGAGAAGGTGGGCTACAGCCAGGGGAGCAAGACCCCTGCCGAATTCCGGATCACCCCTTACCTGAAGAGGGGCAGCAACCTGGTGGCGGTGGAGGTGTACAGGTGGTCGGACGGATCCTGGCTGGAATGCCAGGATTTCTGGCGTATCAGCGGCATCGAGCGGGAGGTTTACCTGGAGGCCAGGCCCGCGCAGTATGTGCACGATTATTTCTGCAAAGCGGGACTGACCAATCAGTACAGGGAGGGATTGCTGGATCTGCAGATGGAGGCAAGGGATCTGAGCGGGACTGCATCCGGCAGCTACACCCTGGAGGCGGGACTGTACGGGCCGGGTAACCCGGACAGCCCGGTATGGACCGGCAAAGCGAAACTGACCTTCGGGGAGGAAGGGCGGTGCGTGGTATCCTTCTCGGAAATTATCGGGGAGGTCCGGCCCTGGTCAGCCGAATCCCCAAATCTCTATTCCCTCCTGATCTGCCTGAAGGATCCGGAAGGCAAACCGCTGGAGTACCTCTCCTCCAGGGTGGGTTTCAGGACCTCGGAGATCAGGTACGGACAGCTGCAGATCAACGGCAGGCCGGTGCTGCTCAAAGGGGTGAACAGGCACGAGCATGACGAATACGAAGGACACGTGGTCAGCGAGGAGATAATGATCAGGGACATCGAACTGATGAAAAAATACAACATCAATGCGGTCCGGACCTCCCATTATCCCAACCATCCCAGGTGGTACGAGTTGTGCGACATGTACGGGCTCTATGTGATCGATGAGGCCAACATCGAATCCCACGGAATGGGGTACCACCCGGACCGGACCCTGGGGAACAATCCCGTATTCATGAAATCGCACCTGGACCGGACCATCAGGATGGTGGAACGGGACAAGAACCATCCTTCGGTGATCATCTGGTCGCTGGGGAACGAGGCGGGCGACGGGGTCTGTTTCAATGCCACATATGACTGGATCAAAGGACGGGACCGTTCCAGACCGGTGCAGTATGAACGCTCGGTGGACGGCAGGAACTCGGATATTTTCTGCCCCATGTACGCCCCCATCCACTCCATGGTCAGGTACGTGGAAAGCCATCCGGAGAAACCCCTCATCCAGTGTGAATATGCTCATGCAATGGGAAACAGTACCGGGAACCTGATGGATTACTGGGATGTGATCGAAAAGTACGATCTCCTCCAGGGAGGATTCATCTGGGACTGGGTGGACCAGGGACTGGCCAGATATACCGGGACGGGGATCAAGTACTGGGTTTACGGCGGGGATTTCGGACCGGAGGATGTACCCAACGACGGAACCTTCTGCCTGAACGGGCTGGTATTCCCCGACCGTACCATCCACCCGGGACTGATCGAGGTAAAAAGGGCATACCAGTACATCGGTTTTGAACCGGTCCCCTTCACCGTGAACCGGGTGAAGATCACCAACAAGTATGATTTTACCTCCCTGGATCAGTTTGATATCCGCTGGAGGCTGGAAGCCGGAGGGAAAACTGTCAGCAGCGGGATCGTCGAATCGCCGGGTCTGGCGCCTGGCGCATCGGGTATATACGACCTGGACCTGGCCAGGGGGCTGGAAAAAAGGAATACGGAGTATTTCCTCAGGCTGGAGGCTGTGAGCAGGAAGGCATGGGGACTGGTGCCTGCGGGGCATGTGGTTGCCACTGCGCAATTCCCCCTGATGCCCGGCATGATGGCACCCACAGATCCTGCGGACTTTTCCACAGGAGCCGGCGGGAATGTGGAAATCGTTGAAAGTGAAGATTCCGTGAGGGTGATCACGCCGGTGGCGGAGATTTGTTTTGCAAGGGAGACCGGCAGGATGACTTCCTATGTGGCGGGCGGAAAGAACCTTGTGGCAGAGGGTCCCACACCCAACTTCTGGAGGGCTCCCACGGAGAATGATTTCGGGAACGATATGCCCGAACGGTGCGCCATGTGGCACCATTTCGGGGATGAACTGGAGCTTCAGACACTGGTACCGGTGCAAACCGACGACCACACGATGCTCCTGGCAGAATACATCCATCCGGACAACGGTTCCAATTACACCGTCGCTTACCATTTCAATGGCCGGGGGGAAATCCTGGTGCAGGCTTCGTTCCGGCCTTCCGAAAACAATTTCCCGGAAGTTCCCCGTTTCGGAATGAGCCTGGTGCTGCCCTCCGGGATGGATTCCCTGGAATATTATGGACGGGGTCCCCACGAGAACTACATCGACCGGAACCACTCGGCCATGGTCGGGCTTTACAGAAGCACGGTGGATGGACAGTTTGTGCCCTATATTTCCACCGGGGAATGTGGCAACCGTACGGAAGTGCGCTGGCTGGTGCTGAAGGATGACAGGGGGTACGGACTGAAGGTCAGGGGAGCGCCACTGGTGGATTTTTCGGCGTTGCACTTTTCCCAGGAAGAACTGGACAGGGAGAAACGGGACGGGACCCATACCACCGATCTGGAAAAATCGGGGAAGGTGTTCCTGAACGTGGACTGGAAACAGATGGGTGTGGGAGGTGACAACTCCTGGGGCGCCCGTCCCCATGCAGAATACACCCTCAGGGCCGTCCCCATGCAATACAGTTACCTGCTGTCACCTGTATTTCCGAGATAAGAAAAAATCTTATCTTTATCTATGCAAAACCCTCTATGCGGACTGGAGCCCTGACATACCTGCTTCTCCTTGTCTTCTGTTCTCTGCCGGATGTCCGCGCACAGGGCCCACCCGTGGCCGTCAGGGGGGAGCTGGATTTGCGCGGGTACAATTTCGGGACCGGGGGACCCGTGGAACTCAGGGGAGCATTTGAGTTCTACTGGGACCAGATGCTCAATCCGGCCCTTGAAGGCGATTCGGGAGAGATGATATATGTCACGGTTCCCGGATCCTGGCACAGGCTCAGAAAAGAGCACCCGGAAGTCACCCGATACGGCTTTGCCACATACCGGCTGCTCATCAGGCTTCCTGACAATGTGGATGCGGTGGCACTCAGGATCGAAGATGTCTACTCCGCCTCGGCCTTCTTCCTGAATGGGAAAGCCATCGAATACCTCGGATTCCCTGGGGTGAACAAGTACCAGACGGTGATCAGGTACAGCGAGCCACTGATCACCAGTCCGCTAACGGACCGGAACCTGGATCTGATGGTCCGGGTTTCCAATTTCGAAAACAGGTTAAGCGGCATCGTCGGCGGGCTAACGCTGGGAATGCCAGAGCAGATGGAGACACTCAGGCAGCGGGAGCTTCACAGGGGACATTTCCTGATGGGGGCCTTCCTGATCATCGGGATCTATTTCCTGGGCCTCTTTTTGATCCGTTCGGAGGAGTACCGGCTGCATTTCGCGGTTCTCTGCTTCCTGATGGTTTTCCGCCTGGTGATCATCCTGGAGCCCCCCGTGCTGGAGTCGCTCAATTTAAGCGGACTTACGGCAGCCAGGCTGGATTTTCTCAACATCTACCTGTTTGCCCCTTTCTTCATCCTGATGATCCGGGCGCTCTTCCCCATCGAGTTTCCCGGGTGGGTATTTCGCACGGCGTTGTGGGCCTCGGTGCTCTTCATCGTCCTGGTCCTGGTCACCCCCATCAGTCTCTTCTCCCATACGGTTACGTTCTTCTTCGGATTTTTTATGTTGCTGAGCATGGCCTTCCTGTATGTGATGGTTATGGCCTGGATCAGGGGACGGAGTCATGCCCCGGCCTTTGCCATAGGACTGTTCATCCTGTTCCTGGGCACGCTGAACGACATGCTCAATGAGATCGACCTGATCAACACCCCGTACATTTTCCAGTATGCCATGTTCATTTACCTGGTCGTGTATGCCTTCATTTTTGCCGACAAGTCCAACCGTCTGCACCAGAAATCCATGAGACTGGCCGGGGAGGTGGAGGAGGTCAGGAACAACCTGGAGGAACTGGTGGATGAGCGTACCATGGAGCTGCAGTCCGTTTCAAAGCAGCTGGAAAAACAGAAGAAGAAACTCGAAGCCAGTAACAGGGGACTGGTGGATGCGATGAATGCACGGAACCGGCTTTTCGCCATCATCGGCCACGATGTGCGTGCGCCCATCGGTTACATCAAGCAGGCGCTGGAAATGATCGTGGAGAACAAAGAGATGCCTCCCGGGGAGAAGGAAGAGTTGCTCCGGATGGTCACCAGTTCCGCCGCCATCACCTACAACCTGCTGGACAACCTGCTCGTATGGGGCCGGTCTCAGACCGGAAGACTAAAAGCCAATCCGGTGAAATTCAAGCTGAAGCCACTCATCGATGAGAGCCTGGAACTGGTGAGCATCGGGATCAGGGATAAAAAGCTGAAGGTGGAGGTCTATGTGAGCGAAGAGCATTACGTGGAGGCGGACAGGGACCAGATGTACGTCGTCATCCGGAACCTGCTCAGCAATGCGATCAAGTTCACCCCCGAAAAGGGCCATATCTTTATTTCTTCCAAAAGGCAGAAGGGGGAGGTGATCATCTCGGTACGCGACACGGGGATCGGGATCCCTGATGTGATCAAGAACAAGCTCCTGGGACCGGAGGCATATGTGTCCACCAAGGGTACCCAGGGGGAGCGGGGTTCCGGACTGGGACTGAAGATATGCAATGAGATCATGCAGTCCAACTACGGGTGGATGCGGATCGAAAGTGAATCGGGTGCCGGTTCCACCGTGATCCTCGGGATCAAATCCGGCAGGAAGTGACCCCCCTTATAGGTATTTCACAGCCGTCCCGTACACCAGGATCTCGGCAGCGCCCTGCATGATGGCACTGGTGGTGTAACGTACATTGACCACCGCATCGGCGCCCAACTGTTCAGCGTCCTCCACCATCCGTTTCGTGGCGATCGACCTTGCTTCGTTCAGCATCTCCGAATAGCCTCTCAGTTCACCTCCCACGATGGACTTGAAAATATTCATAATGTCCCTGCCCAGGTGTTTGGACTGGATCATGGAACCTTTAACCATTCCGATTGTTTCGTATTCCTTTCCGGAAATTCTTTCGGTGTTATATAAAGGCATCATCTTTTCCATAGGTTCGATCGTTTTGATGTGAAAATAACTATTTTTATTCAGAAAGAATTGTGAACGGAACCAGCGTGAAAGTTTTAACCGTAAAATCCGTGGACATCCTGGATAAGGAGATGCAGAACGAAGTGCATTATGCCCTGGGAATGCATCACTACACGGATTATGTTTTCCGCCCCAGGGGAGCGAAGAGGTATTCCGCCACCATCGTGATGGAGGAGACCGGAGAGGTGATCGGGAACATCACCGCCGGGAGTGCTTCGGTCCCCGGCCGGGAATTCGTGATCGATGACCTGGACATGGAGGCGAACCTGATCAAAAGAATCAGGCTGAAGGAAGGGAAAGTCATCGCGCACCGGCAGTCCGGGTGGACCTGGGAGGAGTGACTTTCAGTACCGGAACATGTCTTCCCTGTCCTCTTCGTCGATCTCCCTGATCCTTTCCAGGTAGACCACGACCAGGGCACAGATAACGGCGAAGGGGATGGCGATTAACAGAATGGTGAGCAACAGGCCCATTCCTTCCTGCCGCAGTGCGAAAACGACGGCACCCGCCTGGACCATGATGAAGATGATGACCAGTGCCACGATGACCGACGGGGCCAGTTTTTTATGTCCGCTTTCCCGGTTCATTCCCTGCTTCTGATCTTCACGGTGGCAGGTTTGAGGCCCTCGGCGCTTGCATTGATGATCAAATCACCCGGTTCGCTGCCCGCCTGCAGGATCAGCAGCTGTTTTCCCCTGCGCACCTCTTTCGAGACGGAACCGTAGGGGGTGTGGTCGGCCGGATCGCCGTTGTCGATCGCCCGGATCCTGCCGGGACCGTCCAGGCGGTAACTGACCAGGTGGCGGCTGTGCGGATCGAGGATCCCGATACTGTCCACCACCTTCGTGGTGATGTGGACCAGCCCGGGCCGGACCTGATCTTCGGGGTAACTGTCAGGTTGCATGGCCAGCGCATAGGATTCGGCGGACGTGCGGAGCGTATCGGAGATCCTTCCGGAGTTACCCTGCCCGTCCTCGTAAATGGCATGGGCCACCAGTTCCCCCGGTTCGAACCGGATCCTCTTTTTGATCACACCGTCGCTGAAAGAACGGTTGCTCAGGGTTCCCATCGGCCTGCCGTTCAGATACAGTTCCACCCGGTCGCAATTGGTGAAAACCACCACATCCTTGAAGGACCCGTCATCCGCGAAGGTCCAGTGGTCGGTGAGCGGGGCACCTGCCCAGCTCGTCTGCCAGCTGTCCAGCCGGTTCAGTGAATCGGCCAGCAGGGAATCCTTCACGGTCAGTTTCACGATGGGATCCTCCCTGTACCGGCTCCCGATATACCAGGCATAAGGCTTGATGAACCCGGCGGACTCCAGGAGTCCGTGCCGGAACCCCCTGTCCGGCCATCCCATGGACTCTCCCAGGTAATCAATGCCGGCCCAGATGAACTGTCCCGCTACGTATGGTTCCATGTCATTCCAGGAATTGTCCGCGAAACTGATCACCTGGTAGTCCTCCTTCCTGTCCGGGCCGTAAGGCTTGGTCTCCGTGGCAATGAACACCAGGCCGGGGTATTTTTCATGCCATGCCGGGAAAGAATCCGTCCTGTAGTTATAGGAAACAACGGGCGAAAGGTGCATCATCCGCGACGGCACCTCGTTTCCCCTTTCCTCATATCCTGGATGAAGTGCGCAGGTCACCGGCCGGGTGGGATCCAGCGAGTCCGCCAGATGGATCAGCCGCTGGTACCATTCCGCACCCCTGGCAGGATCATCCAGCTGTTCAACCACCTCATTGCCGAGGCTCCAGAGGATCACCGAGGGATGGTTCCGGTCGCGCCGGATAAAATTGGACAGGTCCGCTTCCCAGGTTCCGGCAAACCCGGCAGGCTTCCCTTGCCCATTCCAGGGGAGCTCCCACTTGTCGTACATCTCATCGATGACCAGGAATCCCATCCTGTCGCACAGGTCGAGGACACCCGGGGCATGCGGGTTATGGGCGAAGCGGATGGCATTCACCCCGAGTTCCTTCAGCATAAGGAACCGGCGTTTCCAGCTTTCGAGGGGGACTGCGGCCCCCAGAGCCCCGCCGTCATGGTGCAGGCAGACTCCCTTCAGGAGCACCTTTTCGCCGTTGAGAACAAAACCCCGGTCCGGATCGAATTCCGCTGTCCTGAATCCGTGGCGGGCGGACAGGTGATCGTACATCCCGCTGCGGCTCACCAGGTAACAGTTGACCGTGTAGAGTTCGGGACTGGAGGGTGACCAGAGGAGGGGATCTCTGATCCCGACCTTCCTGGAGACCGTTCCCCGCGCACCCGCATCGAGCGATCCGGTGCTTTTGTCTTCTGCCACCATGCGCCCGCTGGGATCCAGGATCTCGTAGCGGACCTCGAATCGGCGGGTTTTATTGCCGTTGTTCCATACCTCGGTGGAGATATGGAGCGTGGCGTCGCCGTTGTCACCGATCTCCGATGAGACTGCGCTGCCCCAGACGGGGAAATGCAGTTCTCCCGTGGCGATCAGCCGGACATCCCGGTACAATCCCGCCCCCGGATACCACCGGTCCACCGGCAGCCGGCTGCAGTCGGTGCGGACGGCGATCACATTCAGGGTGTCATGGCGCACCAGGTCCGAAATATCATGATAGAAGCTGGCGTACCCGTACTGCTGCCTTCCCAGGTGGACCCCGTTGAAGTAGACGTCCGTGTTCATGTAGGCCCCTTCGAACAGCAGGTAGAACTGTTTCATTCGCCTGGCACCCGACAGGTCGAGGGTTTTCCGGTACCAGCCCACCCCCGCGGGGTAGAAACCTCCCGCGGTACCCGAAGAATTCGAAGGTTCTGCCGGCAGCTCGATCATCCAGTCGTGGGGGAGGGAGACGAACCGCCATTCCGAGTCGTCAAAGCCGGGGTCAGGAGCTCCTTCAAAATCGCCGTTGGAGAACCGCCAGTTCAGATCAACCGGCCGGTCCACCCTTGTCTGCGTCTCCCTGGTCCTGTAAATGAACCAGGCGGCAAGGATGAATACTGCACTGAGCGTGATCCAGTGGATGGTTCTCATGTGGCTATTTTCGAAATAATGATCTTTTCGTACCTGTTGATGAATTTATTGACCGCATCAAAATGGGCTGCCTTCAGCCTGCGGTTCACGGCCGGCTGTGAGATCCCGAGCATCTGGCTGATCTCGATCTGATTTTTCCCGGTCAGGTTCAGGAACATTGCCTCGGCCTGTTCGTCCGACCATGTATGGATCAATATATCCATGAAGCTGCAGGTCAGTTCCAGTTCTGCATCCAGGGACCTGTTCCCGGAAATGACCGAGATCCGCTGGTTGCGCTTCATCTTCCCGATCCCTTCCGTTGCAGTCCGGAATGCGGTGCCGTCCGATTCCCTCAGGTGTTCCCGGGCGAATTCCACGGGACCGATACCCTCGCACATCCTCAGTTCAAGCCGCTCCTCCAGCTCTTTGTAAGAGAGGAACCTGAATGCACTGAACAGCATGATCAGCGACCGGATGGAATGGACCGGATCCTCGGAAAGGGCCAGGAATTCGTCCATCCGGATGATCTCGTATTTCAACCGTCCGTGTGGTTCGGTCATCCGGTTCACCGCCTGGAAGGATGCCCTGATCAGATCGGGCACCTTGCTGAATTTAATATCCGAAACCCTGGAACCGGGGGCGAGTTCCCCTGCGACAACTGCGTAATGTGCCGTTTCCGTCATTTCTGGATAAATAATGGGATAAGGGGTGTTCCGGGAGTTATTAGGGTTTTTGATTAGAATCCAAATTTATAATATTTAAAACTTATAATACAAGCATTTGTTAAAATTTTAACATACCCGGCAGGTTCCGGTCTCCCGACAGAACCGATAACAAATTGAATGACAGCAATATAAAATGACGACAGTTTCCATGATTAGACTGATTCTGAATAAGGCCCGGCTTCCAGCGAAAGCAGGGGATTCAGACAGGTTTGTATTATTTTTGCACCCTGTTCAAATGGTACTTATTTAAATGAAAAAGAGATGATTCGAATTACATGTCTGATACTGGTTGCCTCATTTGCAATGCCTTGTTTTTCACAGGACCCCACCCGGTGGCGCGGACCCGGAGGGAACGGGATCTACCCGGATACGGAACTGCTGGAGCAGTGGCCTGAAGGAGGTCCGGAGATATTGTGGACGTTCGAGGGATTGGGAGAGGGTTTCTCCTCCCCGGTACCCCATGGCGAGTTTATTTATGCCACCGGCATGATCGAGGGGACCGGGTACCTTTTCAAGATCTGGTCGTACGGGGACCTTGTCTACAAGAAACCGTACGGACCTGAATTCACGGAAAGCTGGTACGGTACCAGGGGTTCGCCCGTGGTGGCGGGCGATCAGGTGTACGTGATCAGCGGTCACGGCAAACTGGTCTGCTTCAACCGGACCAACGGCCATATCCTCTGGAGCAAGGAATTCTTCAGGGATTTCGACGGGAAGAACATCCAGTGGGGGATCAATGAAACCCCAGTGGTGGATGGCGATCTCATATACGCCACCCCGGGCGGCAGGAAGTACAATGTGGTCGCCCTGAACAGGCATTCGGGAGAGCTGGTCTGGAGCAGCGGGGGAATGGGTGAACTGTCGGCTTACTGTACCCCCCTCCTGTTCGAACACAACGGGAGGAAGATCCTGGCTACCCACACGGCCTCACACCTGATCGGGCTGGATGCTGCCACAGGCGAGCTGCTCTGGTCCCGGAGCCAGCCCAATGAATATTCGGTGCATGCCAACACCCCCATTTACCGTGACGGGGAACTCTTTTATTTCAGCGGATACGGACAGGGGGGAGGAAAGCTGCGGCTCAGCGGGGATGGCAGCGCTGCATCGCTGGTCTGGAAAACCGGGGAAATGGACAGCCGGATGGGAGGTGCGGTGCTCCTGGAGGGGTACATTTACGGATCGGGCGACCAGAACCGGGAGTGGATGTGCCTGGACTGGGAAACGGGCAGTCAGCTGTATGCCTCCACGGACATCGCCAAGGGGGCCGTGATCGCTGCGGATGGAATGCTCTACTGCTACTCCGAAAGGGGCGAGCTGGCCCTGGTGAAGGCCACCCCGGAAAAGTTCGAGGTTGTGAGTGAGACCAGGGTGACCGCAGGTTCCGCCCAGCACTGGGCGCACCCGGCAATCCACGATGGGGTGCTCTACGTACGGCACGGGGATGCACTGATTGCTTACAAAATAAAATAATACTGGTGATGCCTGAAATCTGGAAACTGACGGAGAGAATCACCGGCGACCGGCGACCGGTCTGTCCGGGGACCTGCTTTCTCGCGGGCTTCATGCTGCTTTTACTGGCCGCCGGGATCCGGAGCCATGGCCAGGTTGCGCAGTGGAGGGGACCGGACCGCAACGGGATCTTTCCCGATACCATGCTGCTGGAGGAGTGGCCGGAGGGGGGACCGGAAGTGCTGTTTGTCACCGGGGGAATCGGCAGGGGTTTTTCCTCGGCCGTGGCCACGGACCGGATGATCTATGTAACCGGCATGAAGGATTCCACCGAGTACCTGACGGCCATGGACCCGGAGGGGAACATCCTGTGGCAGAAGCCATACGGCCGTGCATGGAACCAGTCCGTGCCCGACTCCCGCTGCACCCCGACGGTGGAAGGGGAGAGGGCCTGGGTGCTGACCGGGCTGGACAGGATGACCTGTTTCAATGCCCTCAGCGGCGAGGAGATCTGGAGCGTGGACCTGCATGCAGCATACGGAAGCCGGTGGGATATGTTCGGAGTTTCCGAATCCCTCCTTTTGGTGGATGACAAGGTGATCGCCACCCCGGCGGGTGACCGCACCACGGTGATCGCCCTGGATAAATTCACAGGCGAATTGGTCTGGGAATCAGAACCGCTCGGAGCGGCACGGTCGTATATGTCCCCCGCCCTGATCGACCACTGCGGGAAACAGTATATCATCACAGCCACCCGGACGCATGTCCTTGCAGCCGATCCCGGCAACGGGGAGATCCTGTGGACCTACCATTACCACTTCCCGGACAAAAATGACGAGAACACCACCATCCTGGCCAATACCCCCACCTACAGCGACAGCTGCCTCTGGATCACCAGCGGGTGGGACAGGGAATCGGTGATGCTGGAAATTGCTCCCGACGGCCGGTCGGTGAAGGAAAAATTCCTGGACCGGACATTTGACAACCAGAACCATGGCGTGGTGCTGGTGGATGGCTACCTGTACGGGTCCAATTTCACAGACCGGAACAACGGCAAATGGCTCTGCATGAACTGGGACACCGGAGAGATCGTCTGGATCGGGGCCTTCCACAACAAGGGTCCCGTCATCTATGCCGACGGAATGCTCTACTGCTACGAGGACAAACGCGGGCACATGGCACTGGTAAAGGCCGGTCCGGAAGCCTTCACCGTGGTCAGTTCCTTCCGGGTGGAGGAAGGGAGCGGGGCCCACTGGGCCCGGCCGGTCATCTGGCACGGGAAGCTGCTTGTTAGGCACGGGGATACACTGATTGCATACAACATCCGCGAAAAGGAGGGATCGTGAAGGGGTGTGGCGAGACGGATGATTCATCTGATGGCTGAAAGGATAACTTGAAACCGCTGCGGAACATACCGAACCTGGTCACCGGGATCCTGGTCCTCGCGGGGATCGTTTCCCTGGGATGGTGGCTGGCAAAAGATCCCGTGGAGGGATTCACCACCTCCGAACCGGGAGCGGATAACCGGGGGGAGAATGCGGTGCCCCTGGCGGATGTTGACATCGGTGCCTATTCCGAAACCCTGGGAAGCCTCGAAAATACCCTCGAGGGCACCTGGCCCCGCTTCAGGGGGGAGGATTTCGACAACATCAGCCGGGGCGGGGTGGCGCTCATCGAATCCTTTCCGGCGGACGGCCCGAAGGTGATGTGGCAGGTGGAAATGGGGGAAGGTTACGCGGGGGCGGCCATCTACCGTGGTGCGGTCTACGTGATGGATTACGACGAGGGGATGCGGGCGGATGTGCTCCGCTGCTTCTCCCTGGTGTCGGGGAAAGAGATCTGGAGAAGGGGATACCGCATCAGCGTGAAAAGGAACCACGGCATGTCCCGCACCGTGCCGGCGGTCACTGAGGATTACGTGGTGACCATCGGTCCCCGTGGTCACGTGATGTGTGTGCGGAGGGAGGACGGGGAGTTCCTCTGGGGACTCGATGTGGAAAAGGAGTACCAGTCGGAGATCCCCATGTGGTACACCGGGCAGTGTCCCCTGGTGGATCAGGGCACGGCGGTCATCGCCACCGGGGGAAAGGCGCTGCTGGTTGCGCTCGACCTGGAGACCGGGGAGGTGATCTGGGAAACCCCGAACGAAAAAGGCTGGCTCATGTCCCACTCCTCCATCATGCCTTTCGAGTACGGCGGGGTGAAGATGTACGTGTACAGTGCAACGGGCGGTGCATGCGGGATCGCGGCGGAAGGCGACCGGGCGGGGGAGATCCTGTGGGAGACAGAGGCCTGGAACCACAAGGTGGTGGCGCCCTCTCCTGTCTGTCTGCCCGACGGGAAAATATTCCTGACCGCGGGTTACGGCGCGGGCAGCATGGTCCTGCAGCTTACCCGGAACGGGAATGGTTTCGAAGCGGAGGTCCTCCAGGAGTATGAGCCGCCGGAGGGACTGGCGTGTGAACAGCAGACACCCGTGGTGTTCGGGGGACACCTGCTGGGGATCATGCCCAAGGATGCGGGACCGCTCCGGAATGAACTGGTCTGCGTCCATCCGGACGATTTCACCAGGGTGGTGTGGTCCAGCGGGCAGACCAGGCGGTTCGGACTGGGGCCTTATATGATCGCCGATAACAAGCTCTTTATCCTGGACGATGATGCCACGCTGATCATCGCAAGACCGAGCACGGGCCGGTACATCGAACTGGACAGGCACCGGGTGCTGGAGGGACAGGATGCGTGGGCGCCGCTGGCCATCGCGGACGGGTACCTGGTGATGCGGGATTCGAAGACAATGGTCTGCCTGGACCTGGCCGCCGGGCGGCAATAAGTCAAAATCTTGAACGGATGAACAAGAGAAACTTTACCATTCTGGTGCTGGTGGTCCTGGCGGTGATCATCGGGGTGATCGTGGGGGACTTCCTTTCCGACCGGCCCGACCGCCGGGGGAACAATCCCTATGCGCTGGATGTGGATTCGCTCAGGTATGTGGACGAGGCGCTGATCTCCCACCGGGAAACACGCAACTATTCCCTGGATCCCTTGACCGCAACGGGCATCTGCCTGTTCAATGACAGACTGTATATCGTGGGGGATTCCTCCCTGCTGGTCTTGTCCGCCGGTGGATCCCCGCAGGAGATGAAACGGATCCTCCCCCAACCCACCTGCATCGCTGCAGATGAAAACAACCTGTACATCGGTTACGGCACCTTCGTGGCCAGGTATGACCATTCGGGCAGCCTGGTCGGGCGGTGGCCCCATCTGGGTGAGAACACCGTCGTTACCTCCCTGGCCCTGAAGGGCGACCGCATTTATGTGGCCGATGCGGGTAACCGGAGGGTGGTCATCTGCAACCCGGAAGGGGAGGTCCTGGGGACATTTGAGGGCAAGGCGGTCACCGAGGCGGGACACGGATTCATCATTCCCAGTCCCTGCTTCGACGTGGTGGTCAACAGCTACGGAGAACTGTGGGCGGTGAACCCGGGAAAGAAAGCCATCGAGAATTATACGGACAACGGGGAGATGCGCGGTTTCTGGCAGAAGAACTCCACTGACATCTACGGGTTTGCGGGCTGCTGCAATCCGGCCGAGATCACGGTCATGAACGACGGGGCCTTCGTGACCAGCGAAAAGGGGATGGTCCGGATCAAGATCCACGAGCCCTCGGGCGAGCTGAGGAGCGTGGTGGCTCCGCCTGCACTGTTCAAAGAGGAGGGGAAAGCGCCCGAGGTCTGTGCCGGCGACCAGGGGCGGATCTACGCGCTGGATTTCGACCGCAACACGGTCCGTCTGTTTGAACCGAAAAGCAATGAATAGAAGGAATTTCATACGGGGGATCGCCAGGGGGGGGTTGTTCGGGGGACTGCTGCTGGTTCCGGGGATCTTTATTTACAGGAGACAGGTGACCGGGGGCGGGGAATGCAGCGGAAATTTTCACTGCAGCAGTTGCGGGAAGCTGTCACGGTGCACACTGCCCGAGGCTCTGAAGGAAAGGGAAACCGATAAAGGGAGCAGCACATGAAAGAAAAGAACAGGGAAACAGGCAGGAGGGAATTCATCCGGAAGGGGGCACGGATCACCCTCGGAATCGCCGCGGCGGGGACGGGAGCCTTTGCGCTGGCCCGCTCTTCCCTGGGAAAGGATACCGTCTGGCAGATAGATCCCTTCAAATGTACCCAGTGCGGCCGCTGTGCCGACGAGTGCGTGATGAGCCCGTCGGCCGTGAAATGCATCCATGCCTATGCCCTCTGCGGGTATTGCGACCTGTGCAGCGGCTATTTCCTTCCCGGGGCGAAACTGGAGACCGGTGCCGAGAACCAGCTGTGTCCCACTTCGGCCATCCAGCGGAAATTCATCGAGGATCCCTATTTTGAATACATCATCGACGAGGAGCTCTGCATCGGGTGCGGGAAATGCGTGAAGGGCTGTTCCGCTTTCGGGAACGGATCGCTCCACCTGCAGATCCGGCACGACCGCTGCCTGAACTGCAACCAGTGCGCCATTGCCACGATGTGTCCCTCGGATGCCATCAGCAGGGTCCCGGCCGACACGCCATACCTGATCAAGGGCGATTTCACAAGCGGGGGGGAGGGCTGACATGCACGGGAAAAGCATCCTCATATCCCTCCTGGTCCTTCTGCTTGTCATTCTGGCAGGGGATGTCAGCCTGGCCCAGCAGCGGTTCCCCAAACCGGAGTTCGAGACCTCGTACGTGCAGCCCGATCCCACCACCCCGGAGCCCAGGTCCTCCGAAATGGGCTATGTGGATGTGGCCGTGCTGCTGGCGGTGCTCTCCCTGGGTGCATGGCTCGCCCTGCGGAAGCGTTCCCGCACCGGGATCCTCTGGCTGGGAATTTTTTCACTGGTCTATTTCGGCTTTTACCGCAACGGCTGCATTTGTCCCATCGGGGCCATCCAGAATGTGACACTGGCCATTTTCGATCCGGCCTATGCCATCTCATTCACCGTCCTCGCCTTCTTCCTGCTGCCGCTTTTCTTCGCCCTGCTGTTCGGAAGGATCTTCTGCGGCGCCGCCTGTCCCCTGGGGATCATCCAGGACCTGCTGGTGATCCGGCCCGTATCACTCCCCAGCTGGATCAGGAAGGTCCTGGGGTTCATCCCGGTGGTTTACCTGGGACTGGCCGTGCTGTTCGCGGCCACGGGCACCGACTTCATCATCTGCCGCTACGATCCCTTCGTGGGGATCTTCCGCATGGACGGGAAGTTCCTGATGATCTTCCTGGGGATCCTGTTCCTGCTGCTGGGAATGTTCTTCGCACGCCCCTATTGCCGCGTGTTCTGTCCCTACGGACTGATCCTGAGCTGGATGTCCCGTTTTTCAAAATGGCACCTGAGCATCACTCCTTCCGAATGCATCCGGTGCAAACTCTGCAAGGATTCCTGCCCGTTCGACGCCATCGAGCAGCCGGTTGAAAAAGAATACCGGAGCCCGGAGGTTTCCAGGAAGAACCTGGGAAGATTCATCCTCTACCTGGCCCTGATCCCCCTGCTCACCCTGCTGGGCGGGTGGATCGGGTCCAGGTCGCATGTTTTCCTGAGCAAGGCCCATCCCGATGTGGCCCTTGCCGAACTGATGATCAGTCACCCGGAACTGAAGGACGATCCGGACAACCTGGATATCCAGACATTCCTGCAGTCCGGGAAATCCTTCAGCCAGCTGGTGGAGGAGGCTTCCGTGATCCGCGGCAGGTTCCGCAGGGGAAGCATGGTCATGGGTGGCTTTATCGGGCTCGCCCTGGGGGTGTTCCTGCTGAACCAGGTGGTGTTCCGGAAAAGGGAGGATTACGAGCCGCACCGGGGCGACTGTTTCAGTTGCGGGAGGTGTATGGGGTTTTGTCCCATAGACAAAAGTTAGTCGAAAGTCGGGAGTCGGGAGTCGGGAGTCGGGAGTCGAAAGTCGGGAGTCGGGAGTCGAAAGTCGAAAGTCGTTAGAAAATTAGAAAAAGATAAGATGATGGACCGGGAGACGAAAATAAAAATCGCGCACAGGGCGGCCCTGGTTTCGGGCATTTTCTGCGGGGTGGTGGCACTGCTGCTGCTGCTCAATTTCTGGCACATGAAGCAGAACGAGCCCCTGGAGAGTGCCGCCATGGAGGCCCTGATCAAGAGGGTGGAGCAGGAGCCCGACAACGAGGAGCTGAAGAGGGAGATCCGGAATTTCGACCTGCTGGCCAGAAAGGCATATTTCACGAGCCGGTGGCAGGTGCGCACAGGCACCTGGCTGCTGCTGCTGGGGGGCGTCGTCCTGGCCCTGTCGCTGAAGGTCTATACCGATCTGCGCGCACGCATCGAGCAACCGGGGGAGGTTACCGAAGAGCTGCTGAGGGCCAGGGCAAATGCACAGTACTGGCTGCTCCTCGGGGGCGGGCTCATCCTGGGTCTGGCCCTGGTGGCCTCTTTCATGAGCAATAATTACCTGGATGAATACAGGGAGCGGGCGGTGGCTGAAACGCCGGCTGCCGGAGAAGAAGGGGTGGAGATGATCCGGGTGTTCCCGTCCGGCGAAGAGCCGTCCGATACCGCTCCGGCAGCTGAAGGGAACATGGCCGGGGATGCGGGGGGTGCTCCGGGCGCGGATGCCGGGGTGGAGGAAGGGACCGCCGGAATCCAGGCCGGCACCGAATCGGCCGCAGCGCCGGGCACCTCTTCCCGGACAGCCGGGGAAGCAAGGACAGCCGGGGAATCCGGGGCGGCAGCTGCCTCGCCCGCCTATTACGGGAAAGAGGCGTTCAAACAGAACCAGGCCACTTTCAGGGGATTTTTCGGGCAGGGCGTCACCTTTCATACCAATATTCCGGTCAGATGGAACGGTTCCACGGGCGAGAACGTCAGGTGGAAGGTGGCCTTCTCCAAACCCGGCTTCAACTCGCCGGTGTTCTGGGGCGACCGGCTCTTTATTTCCGGGGCGGACGAAACGGCCAGGGTGGTGGCCTGCTACAACCGGCACACGGGACAGCTGCTCTGGGAGCGGAAAGCGGACAACATCCCCGGCTCCCCTTCTGCCATGCCGCGGGTGACCGACGACACGGGACTGGCCGCACCCACCATGGCGGTGGACGGACGGAGGGTATATGCCATCTTTGCCACGGGCGATGTGATCGCTTTCGACCTGGAGGGCAACAGGGTATGGGCCAGGAACCTGGGGGTGCCGGACAACCATTACGGGCATTCCTCCTCTTTGCAGGTATGGAAAAATTTCCTGGTGATCCAGTATGACACCAATGCCAGGGGCAGGTTGCTGGCCCTGAACACCGCCACCGGACAAACCATCTGGGACGTGACCCGACCGGTGCATATTTCCTGGGCCTCCCCCGTGCTGATCGAGAGCGGCGGACGGATCCAGGTCGTCACCACCTCCGATCCCTATGTGATGGGCAATGACCTGGAGACGGGACGCGAGCTGTGGAAGGTGGAGGCCATGATGGGGGAGGTGGGTCCGTCGGTGGCGTTTGACGGGGGACTCGTCTTCGCGAATAATGAATATGCCAGGCTGGTGGCCGTGGAACCGAAACCGGACCCGGCCTTTGTCTGGGAGAATGACGAATACCTCTCCGAAGCGGCAAGCCCGGTGGCTCACGGGGGACTCCTCTACCTGGCCACCAGTTACGGGGTGCTGGTCTGCTACGACGCGAAGACAGGCGAGAAGGTGTGGGAGAAGGAGTTCGGCGACGGATTTTACTCATCGCCCATGATCGCCGACGGAAAGGTGTACATCACCGATATGGACGGGGTGACCCATATCCTTAAGGCGGACAGGACGGGAACCCTCGTCGGTGAATCCCCGCTGGGGGAGGATGCCTACGCAGTGCCGGCCTTTGCCGACGGGACGATCTACCTGAGGGGGGTGAACCACCTTTACTGCATCGGGGAATAAGATCGACCGGTGCATGCCAGGAAAGGATCAGGGAACAAAGACAAACATATGCAGGTTGAAAGGGAAGACATAGACGGGATCGTACGGGAGCTGGGCAGCCACAGGGGTGCGGTGATCCCCATCCTCCAGGCCATCCAGGGAAAGTACAACTACCTTCCCGATGAGGCGCTCAGGAGGGTGTGCGAGATCACCGAGATCACCCCCGGGCAGATCGTGGGCGTGGCCAGCTTCTATTCCCAGTTCCGCTTCAAACCCGCCGGGGCCCACATGATCAGGGTGTGTGTGGGAACCGCCTGCCACGTGAAAGGCTCCGAACAGGTGTACGATGCCTTCAAACGGGAGCTCGGCCTGCAGGGAAAAGAGGATACCACCGCGTCGGGTAGTTACACCGTCGAGAAGGTGAACTGCCTGGGCTGCTGCACCCTGGCGCCGGTGGTCCAGATCGACCGGATCACATACGGGCATGTGACCACCGCCGGGGTGGGCAATGTGCTTTCCGATTTCGAGAGCCAGAAGGACCAGGGCAGCCGGAGGCGGTTCAGGCATGCGGAAGGCAGGGAGATCCAGGGAGAGATCCGGATCGGCCTGGGATCGTGTTGCGTGGCCAGCGGGAGTGATGAGATCCGGAACGCGGTGAAGGAGACCATCGACAGGAAGGGGCTGAACGTGAAGCTGAAGCATGTGGGCTGCGTGGGAATGTGCCACCAGGTCCCCCTGGTGGAAGTGGTCCCGGTGCAGGGAGAACCGGTGCTGTATTCCAGGGTGAAAGCCGCCGATGTGGAGCAGATCGTGGAGCATCACTTCCGGGCCCGGAATTTCTTCAGGAGGATCACCCAGCGGGCACTGCAGGCACTGGAGGATATCAGGGACGACGGCCGCTGGCCGGGCGTGGAACGATATTCCCTGGATATCAGGGAGAAACATGTCTCTTCCTTCCTGGGGAGACAGGTCCCCATGGCCACCGAATTCAGGGGGATCATCAACCCGACGGACATCGACGAATACATGGAGCGGAATGGTTTCAGGGGACTCACCCGGGTGCTGAAGGAGAAATCGCCCGGCCAGGTGATACAGGAGATCATGGAGAGCGGGATGCGCGGGAGGGGCGGGGCCGGATTCCCCACGGGACAGAAATGGAAGCTGGTGGCCGCCCAGGAAAGCGATAAAAAATATGTGATCTGCAACGGTGACGAGGGCGATCCCGGGGCATTCATGGACCGCATGCTCCTGGAATCGTATCCCTACCGGATCATCGAAGGGATGCTCGCTGCCGGATATGCCACGGGTGCTTCCGAGGGCATCTTGTATATCAGGGCGGAATACCCCCTGGCCGTCAGCCGGGTGCAGCAGGCCATCCGGATGTGCCGGGAACGGGGCTTTGTGGGGAAGAACATCCTGGGCAGCGGGTTCGATTTCGAGCTTTCCATTTACCAGGGAGCGGGCGCCTTCGTGTGCGGGGAAGAAACCGCCCTGATGGAGTCCATCGAGGGAAGGAGGGGATTCCCCAGGGTGCGTCCGCCTTTTCCGGCGGTGAAGGGTCTGTGGGGGAAGCCCACCCTGGTGAACAACACGGAGACTTTTGCCCAGATCGCCTATATCCTGAAGAATTCCCCCGAAGCGTTCAGCCGGACCGGCACGGACCAGTCGCGGGGGACCAAGGTGTTTGCCCTGGCCGGGAAGGTGGCCAGGGGGGGGCTCATCGAGGTGCCCATGGGCATGACCATCCGGGAAGTGGTCGAGGAGATCGGGGGCGGTGTGGCCGGCGGTAGGGAGTTCAAGGCGGTGCAGATCGGCGGGCCTTCGGGAGGGTGCGTTCCCGCGTGGAAAGCAGATACGAAGATCGATTTCGAATCTCTGAACGAGGTGGGGGCGATGATGGGGAGCGGGGGACTGGTCGTGCTGGACGATGCCGACTGCATGGTGGACATCGCCCGCTACTTCCTCACCTTCACCCAGCAGGAGGCCTGCGGCAAATGCAGCTTCGGGCGGATCGGCACCAAGCGGATGCTGGAGATCCTGGAAAAGATCACGGCCGGAAAAGGAACCGGAAAGGACCTGGAGAACCTGGAGCAGCTGGCCGTGTGGACAAAGAAGGGAAGCCTGTGCGGACTCTGCCGCACGGCACCCAATCCCGTCCTCTCCACGCTGAAATACTTCAGGGAGGAATACGAAGCGCACATCAGGGGAGAATGCCCGGCCGGGAGATGCAAGGAGCTGATCCGGTACGAGATCACGGACGACTGCATCGGGTGCACGCTGTGTGCACAGCAGTGCCCGGTGGATGCCATCGCGTTCCGTCCCCATGAAAAGCATGAAGTGGATCAGGAGAGCTGCATCAAGTGTGACGGGTGCCGGCAGGTGTGCCCCGAGGATGCGGTGGTCATCAAATCCGGAGGTGGCAAATGAAAGTCAGGCTGAAAATAGACCACAGGGAGGTGGAGGCGGACAGCGGCGCCGTCCTGATCGATGTGCTGCGCGGGGAAGGCATCGCGGTGCCTTCCATGTGCTACCTGGAAGGAATGGAGCACAATACATCCTGCATGGTGTGCGTGGTGAAGGACCGCCGGTCCGGGAAGCTCATCCCGTCCTGTTCCCACAGGGTGGAGGAGGGAATGGATATCATTCCGGGGGACGAAGAGGTGCAGGAGGCGAGGAAAATGGCGCTGGAACTGCTGCTCAGCGAGCATGTGGGTGACTGCGAGGCGCCGTGCCAGGTGACCTGTCCGGCCCACATGGACATCCCCCTGATGAACCGCCTCCTGGCAGCTGGGAAATTCCGGGAAGCCCTGCAGGTGGTAAAAAAAGACATTGCCCTGCCATCCGTTCTGGGAAGGATCTGTCCGGCCCCCTGCGAGGGCGCCTGCAGGCGGAAATCCATCGACCAGGCGGTCTCCATCTGCCTGCTGAAAAGGTATGCGGGCGATCATGACCTAGAGGGGGATTGTACCTGGCTGCCGGAGAAAGCGCCCGACACGGGCAGACGGGTGACCGTCATCGGTGCGGGACCGGCGGGACTGGCGGCTGCGTACCACCTGGCCCTGCTTGGCCACCGCTGCACGGTCATTGACCGGAATCCGGAACCCGGAGGGAGTCTCCGGAAAGAAACCACCCCGGAAGAGCTTCCCCCCGAGGTGCTTCAGCGCGAGATCGGACTCATCGCCCGCCTGGGGGTCGCCTTTGCCATGGACCAGGAGGTGGATGCGGACCGGTACAGGGAGCTGTCCGCCGCTTCCGATGCGGTGGTGGTGGCGGTGGGCAAAGGGGAAAGCGGGATTGCGGAGTGGGGAATGCGCATGCACGAGAAGGGAGTGGAGGCGGACCCGCGGACTTACCGGGTGGACGATTCGGTTGTTTTCGTGGTGGGAAGCGCGCTGAAGCCGTCCAGAATGGCCATCCGGGCACTGGGACAGGGCAAGGAAGTTGCTTTCAGCGTGGACCAGCTGCTGGGAGGCGGACCGGTGACCGGAGAAAGGTTCCTGTTCAACTCCCGCTTCGGGAAGCTGCTGCCGGAAGAATTTGACGAATACCTGAAGGAATCCGTGAGAGGAGACCGGCTGGAGCCGGCCTCCCTGAGCGAGGGACTGACGGCCGGACAGGTGATGGAGGAGGCCCGGCGATGCATGCACTGCGACTGCAGGAAGCTGGGCGATTGCCGGCTGCGGGTCTACTCGGACCAGTACGGGGCAGACCAGCGAAGGTTCGTATCCGGCGAGCGGGTCCGTTGCGTGAAACTGGACCAGCACGCGCAGGTGATCTACGAACCTTCCAAGTGCATCAAGTGCGGGGTGTGTGTCCGGATCACCGAAAAATACGCAGAGGAACTGGGCCTCACTTTTATTGGCAGGGGTTTTGAGGTAACCATCGGGGTGCCCTTCAGCGGATCCCTGAAAGAGGGACTGAAGGTGGCGGCCGGGGAAGCCGTCGGCGCATGTCCCACCGGCGCCCTCTCCCTGAAGAAAGGGCACCCGGACCGGCCATAGATTGATCAGATTACGGAAACCGAATAACAGATGAACATACTGAAAAAAATACCGAACCTTTCATTACTCCTGGCATTTCTCCTTTCCGTGCAGCTGCTGCAGGGCCAGCCGGCCGAATGCTGGAGCAACTTCAGGGGTGACGCCCGCCTGAGCGGGGTGAGCCGTGCGGTGCTGCCGGACCGGCCGGAACTCCTCTGGAATTTCCGCACAGACGATGCCGTCAGGGCGGCTCCCGTGGTATGCGGGGGGACCATCGTGGTGGGTACGGTGGGGGGGAGCCTCTACGGGATCCGGGCGGACGGAACCCTGGGATGGAAGATCGCCACCGGGAACGGCATTGAAGCACCGGCACTCATCGTCGGTGAAACGGTCTATGTGGGGAACCTGGGCGGGATCCTGCACGCGGTGGACCTGGCCTCGGGGAACATACGGTGGACCTACGAGACAGAGAACCAGATCATGGGCGCTCCTTCCTATTACAGGTCCGGCAGCAGGGAGGTGATCCTGGTGGGGAGTTATGACTATTACCTGCACGGGGTGGAGCGCAGTACCGGGAAAGGGCTCTGGAAATACGAAACCTTTAATTTTATCAATGGTGCCTGCGCCCTGTACGGCAACAAAGCGGTTTTCGGGGGATGCGACGGGATGATCCACATGGTGGATGCAGCCACCGGAACGGCGGAAACTCCCATTGAGATCGCCACCTATGTGGCCAGCTCGGCCTGCATTGACGGTCACCATGCGATGGTGGGGGACTATGACGGACGGTTCAGCTCGGTGGACCTGGAGGCGCGAAAGGTGAACTGGGTGTTTGAGAATGAAGAAGCCAACCTGCCTTTTATAGGCTCCCCGGCAGTGGAGGGGGACCGTATCTATATCGGCAACCAGGATAAATTTCTATACTGCCTGAACAAAAACAGCGGGGAAGTGGTCTGGAAGTATAATACCGGAGGGAGGGTGGATGCCTCCCCGGTGGTGGTGGGGGACCGTGTGCTGGTGGCCAATATGCGGGGAGATCTGTTCCTGCTGGACAAAAAGTCGGGTACACCGGCGTGGACCTACGAACTGGGAACCCCGGTCTACGCCAATCCGGCGGTTGTCAATAACCGGATATACGTGGCGGGGGACGACGGCAGGGTGTACTGCTTCGGAAAATAGAACGGACGATGAACATCATGAACATCATCCCCGGCTCCGGGGGAAGCTTTTACTGCGGGAACTGCCTGCGGGATGCGAAATTTGTGGAGGCCATGCGCCGGTCGGACCACCGGGTGGTCAAGCTCCCCATGTACCTGCCGCTGTTCGCGGATGAACACGACCTGAGCAGGGATATTCCCGTATTTTACGGGGCGGTCAGCCTCTATCTCAAACAGGTTTTCCCCATCATGAGGAAAGCCCCTGCCTGGGTGGACCGTTTGCTTAACTCCGGACCCATTCTCAGGCTGGCCTCCCGGTTTGCCGGTTCCACGAACGCAAAGGGACTGGAAGAGATGACCATCTCCATGCTGCTGGGGGAAGAGGGACAACAGCGGGAGGAGCTGGAAAAGATGGTGGACTGGATCGCGGAGCACTGCCGGCCCGACGTGATCCACCTCTCCAACGCATTGCTGCTGGGCCTTGCCCACAGGCTCTCCGAGCGCATGCACGTCCCGGTGGTCTGCTCCCTGCAGGACGAGGACACCTGGGTGGATGTGATGAAGCCGTCCGCCAGGGAAAGTGTCTGGAAGCTGATGGCCGGCAGGGCGGAGCATGTGACCTCCTTCATTGCCGTGAGCGAATCTTTCGCCCGGGTAATGCGGGAAAAGATGAACCTGCCCCCGGAAAAGATCCGCACGGTGCACCTGGGCGTCGATCCGGACGATTATACCTTCGTGCCGGCGGGACAGAAACAGCGGGCCGTGGGATTCGTTTCCAGGATGTGCCATGCGAACGGGATCGACATCCTGGCAGATGCATTCATCCTGCTGAAGAAACAGCCCGGTTTTGAAGATGTGAAGCTGGTCCTCACCGGCGGATCCACCGGCGACGACAAACAGGTGCTGTCGGATATCAGGACCAGACTGGGCGACAGCGGGCTGATGGATCAGGTGGAATTTCACAGGGATTTTGAAGAGGAGGGACTCCGGGATTTCCTGGGCAAGGTTTCCGTGGTCTCCGTGCCTGTCAGGAACGGGGAGGCATTCGGGATCTACCTGCTGGAGTGCATGGCATCGGGCGTGCCGGTGGTTCAGCCCGCCCTGGGTGCGTTCCCGGAGATCATCAAACTGTCAGGAGGCGGCATCACATACGAACCCAACGACCCGGAGCACCTGGCCGCAGCCCTTGCATCGGTCCTTTCCGATCCCGCCGTGATGGATGGACTCAGCCGGAAAGGGGCGGAAGGAGTGAAGCAGCACTTCAACGTGAACCTGCAGGCAGAAAGAATGATCCGGGCATACAGCGAGGCCGCCGGGAAGGGCGTTCCCGCGGCTGCCGAAAATCCAGTTTAAACGGGACAATCCCAGCAGAAACAACGGGGACATTCCCATCAAGAAGAATATAAACCATGTTGATACAGCTTGATCACATCAGAAAAGGATTCGGCGATCCGGGTGATCCATCGTACCGTGCTGTCCTCAAGGATCTTTCCCTGGAGGTGGAGGAGGGGCAGCGGCTTGCCATCCTGGGTCCGTCCGGATCAGGAAAAACCACATTGCTGAATCTGATCGGGGGACTGGACCATCCGGATGAGGGGTCCGTGGTGTTCCGCGGGGAGGAGATCACCCGCTACTCGGCCGCGGAGACGGACCGTTTCCGGAACAGGCAGATCGGATTCGTGTTCCAGTTCCACCACCTGCTTCCCCAGTGCACCGTCCTGGAGAATGTGCTCGTTCCGACCCTGATCCGTGAAAAAGCGGAACGTGAAGAGGCCCTGGAGCGGGCGGAAAAGCTGCTCCGCAGGGTGGGGATCTGGGACCACAGGGACAAGCTGCCCGGGAAACTCTCGGGAGGTGAGTGCCAGCGGGCGGCCGTGGTGCGGGCCATGATCAATGCCCCGTCGCTGCTCCTGGCCGACGAGCCCACCGGGGCGCTGGACCGGGAGAATGTGGAAAAGATGGCCGACCTGCTGCTGGATCTGAACCTGGAGGACGGACTGACCCTCCTGGTGGTGACCCATTCGTCCGGCCTGGCGGAAAAAATGGGCAGGATCCTGGAGCTGAAAAACGGGAGACTGGATGGCATCCAATAAAGAATCAATAAGAAATATGGTGCCGGGAACATGAATGCAGTGCGGTTCATACGGAACAACCTCTCCTACTACTGGAGGAAGAACCTTCTTTTTGCCCTGGGGATCGCCGTCAGTGCAGCGGTGCTGACCGGGGCGCTGATCGTGGGCGATTCGGTGGATTACAGCCTGAACCGGATCGTGGACCACCGGCTGGGGAAGGTCACCCATGTGATGCGGTCGGCCGACCGCTACTTCACCGGCTCCCTGGCCGGGAAGGTCAGCCGCCGGCTCGGGGTCCCGGTTTCCCCGTTGCTTCTCCAGCAGGGCATTGCCGTGGCGGACGGGGGACAGATGCGGGTGAACCGGGTGCAGGTGCTGGGGGTGGATGCCACCTTTGACCGGATGGCCGGTCTGGAAAATGTTTACGGGACACTCTCAGGCGATACGGTCATCCTCAGCAAGAACCTGGCGGACCGGCTGGGGCTGGGCCGGGGGGATGAGTTCCTGCTGCGGATCAGGCGGGCCAGCCTGGCCCCGGAGAATGCCCCCTTCGTGTCCGATGCCGAAGCTGTGGTGACCCTCAGGGCGGTGGTCGCCTCGGTGGCCGGGGAAGACCGGCTGGGCAGGTTCAACCTGGAGGCTTCCCAGACCGCACCTTTCAACGTCTTTATCTCCCGAGCAAGCCTTGAACAGCTGATGGACTTTTCAGGGAAGGCGAATGTCCTGCTGCTGGAAGCCGGCGGGGTCTCCGGTGAGGAGATCCGCGATGCCATCCGCAGCCAATTCACCCCTGCCGATGCGGGCCTGACCATTTCCCGCCTGGAGGAGGTCCAGCAGATCCAGGTGAAAAGCGACCGGGTGTTCATCGATTCCCTGCTCGCCGGAATATTGCAGTCAGCGGTCGGTCCGGGTGGCGGAGGGGGGACCGGCATCATCACCTATTTTGTGAATGAGATCGCGGCGGGCGACCGGGCCACCCCGTATTCGTTCGTCTCCACCCTGGCGGGGGACCAGCTCCGGCCGGACGAGGTCATCATCAACCGCTGGCTGGCGGAGGACTTGCAGGCGGGTGCGGGCGATACGGTGCGGATCACCTATTTCAGGGTGGGCCTGCTGCGGGAGCTGGAAGAGGAATCGGCCACCTTCACGGTCAGCGGCGTGGTGCCGGTGGAAGGGAGAGCCGGCGACCGCCACCTGATGCCGGACATCCCGGGATTGTCGGACGTGGGGAACTGCAGGGACTGGGATACGGGGGTTCCCATCGACCTGGAGAGGATCAGGGACAGGGACGAGGATTACTGGGACCTGTACCGGGGCACCCCGAAAGCATATATCCATGTTTCCAGGGGCACGGAGCTTTGGAAAAACAGGTTCGGGACCTATACCTCTTTCCGTTACGATGCCTCCCGTACAGATCCCGCAACGCTGTCGGACAGGATCACGGAGGAGCTGGACCCCGCAAACCTGGGCTTTACCCTGGCCCCTGTCAGGGAGCAGGGATACGCGGCAGCCGGAAGCGGAGTGGATTTCAGCCAGCTGTTCGCAGGGCTCAGCTTCTTCCTGCTGGTGGCCGGGATCCTGCTGGCCATCCTCTTGTTCCTCCTGAACCTGGAAAGCCGGAAAGAACAGCTTCAGACGCTGGTCCGCCTGGGCATCCCCCTGAAGACGATCCGGTGGATGATGTTTGCAGAAAGCATGGCCGTCGCGCTGGTGGGGGCAGCGGCGGGACTCCTGCTGGCGGTCCTTTACAACAGGCTGGTTTTCCATGCATTGAACGGGGTGTGGCGGGACATCGTCCGCACCGACATGATGCTGATCCAGGTAAGGCCGGTGACCCTCCTCGCGGGACTGGCGATCTCCCTGGCGGTGTCCTTCCTGGCCCTCTGGTTCCCGCTGACCCGGATGCTGAAGGGACTGCACGGAACACACAGGGCAGCAAAAAGGAGGGATGGCTTTCGGCTCAGCCGGAATGCAGCGGCCGCAGCCGGGATCATCTCCGGTGCTGTTGCAGCCGCCCTGATCATCACCCAGCTGGTTCGAAATGAGGCGGTCAATGCGATTGTTTTTTTCATTGCCGGGGGACTGCTCCTGGTCTCCGCAGTCTGCTTCATCCTGTGGAATTTGATCCGCTCTGAAAAAAAGAGCTACGGCCACCTGCAACTTTCCCTCCTGAGCTGGAAAAATGCGCTCCGGAACCGTACCAGGAGCATGAGCATCGTGATCCTCTTTGCGATCGGTTCCTTCCTGGTCATTTCCACCGGAGGCTTCCGCAAGGATGCGTTCAGGGACGCCGGGGAGAGGGACAGCGGCACGGGAGGGTTCCTGTACTATGCGGAGTCCACCGTCCCCGTGCTGAAAGATCTGAATGATCCGGACGTGAGGTATGAATACGGGCTGGGCGGGGGATACGATTTCGTTCAGCTGCGCAGGACCGCGGGCGACGATGCCAGCTGTCTCAACCTGAACCGGGTCTCCACACCCCCCGTCCTGGGGGTGGATCCGGAAGAGCTGGCAGGACGTTTTTCCTTCGTGACCCGCACGCCTTACCTGGACGAGGAACAACCCTGGATGTCCCTCGGGCAAAAACTCCCGGAAGGGATCATCCCCGCCATTGCCGACGAGACGGTGATCAAATGGGGACTGGGCATGGAGACGGGAGATACGCTGCATTATGTGAACAGCCGGGGCGAGGAGATGGAGCTGCTGCTGATCGGGGGACTGGCCCCTTCGGTGTTCCAGGGAAACGTGATCATCTCCCGGAAGCATTTCCTGGCGCAGTTTCCCGAAAGCAGCGGGACAGGGGTGTTCCTGGTGGAGGACTCCCTTTCCGACACCACACGGATCCGTTCGGAGATCGAAAGGGGAATGCGTGATTTCGGATGGGACATGCAGCTGGCGGCTGTCCGGCTGGCGGAATTCAATTCCATCACCAACACCTACCTCTCCATCTTCCTGGTCATGGGAGCCCTGGGCCTCTTGCTGGGCACCTTCGGGCTGGTGGTGGTCCTTTCCCGCAGCATCATGGAGCGGAGGCAGGAAATAGCCCTGCTGAAGGCCGTGGGATACGGCCGGAAGAGGATCCGCCGGCTGGTGGTCAGGGAATATATGATGCTGCTGGGGATGGGGATCGGCACGGGTTTTCTCACCGCGATCATCGCCACCCTGCCCTCGATCCTGAGTCCCAACACCGGGACTTCCTTTACCACGATCCTGGTCCTGCTGGTTTTGCTGTTCGCAAACGGGTGGCTGTGGATCCGGGTGACCACCGGTTCCGCCCTCAGGGAAAAGACCCTGTCCAACGCCCTCCGGAACGAATGATCCCGGATCCCCTGTCACCCGGGAAACCACTTTTCAGGAGACCAGGCGATCAGGAATCGGGGAAAAATCTATATTCGTACCATGAAACAACTCAGAGTCCCAAGCCTGGATGCCTGGCGCGATTGGCTGGGAGAGAACCGCGATACATCGGAAGGGATCTGGCTGGTGTTCCGGAAAAAGGGAACCGGACCAATCCCCTTCACCTACGATGAAGCCCTGGACGAAGCACTCTGTCACGGCTGGGTGGACAGCCTGATCAAGGCCATCGATGACCGGGAATACGTGCGGAAGTTCACCCCCCGCAAGGAAACCAGCAACTGGTCGGAAGTCAACAAAAAGAAGGTCGGAGAACTGGTCGCGCAGGGGAGGATGACCCCTCGCGGGATGGCACTTGTAGAAGCCGCGAAAAAGAACGGCATGTGGGACCGGGGGGTGGAGCGGCCGGAGATCAGCGGGGAGATTCCTGCGGCCCTCCTGGAAGCATTCAGGGAAAATCCCGCTGCGAAGAAAAACTACGACGGGATGAAACAAACACACCGGCGGCAGTATCACATCTGGATCAACTCGGCCAAACGGGAAGAGACGGTCCGGAAAAGGGTACAGGAGGCTATCCGGTTGCTGGAGAAGGGAGAGATGCTGGGTCTGAGGTAGGTGAACCAAACGGGCAATCAGGATTCAATGGGTAAAAACAAGGAAGTGGTATTGCTGACCGGTGCCTCCGGGCACATGGGCTTCGAGGCATTCAAATTGCTGTGGGAGAAGCGGGACCGGTATGACATCGTGCTGCTGGTGCGGCCTTCCCGGATCAATAAGCGCCTGTTCAGGGAATATGAGCGGCAGGCCGGGATCGTTCCCTTTCGGGGGCCTGGCATTGTGCAGGGAAAAGGGCTGAAGATCGTCTGGGGGGATGCCCTCCGCAGGGAGGATGTGGAGGAAGCCTGCAGGGGGATCGACTGGTGCCTTCACCTGATGGCGGTGATCCCCCCGGAAGCCGACCGTGACCAGGAGTACACGAACAAGATCAACCGGGTAGCCACCGGGTACATCGTCGAGGCCATCGAAGCACAGGATCCGGGGCGCATCCGGATGGTGTACGTGGGGACGGTGGCCCAGTACGGCGACCGGCTTCCTCCCGTTCATGTGGGAAGGGCGGGGGATCCCCTGCTTTGCTGCGAGTACGACCATTACAGTCCGGGCAAAACCGCGGCCGAACTGCGGGTGATGGAATCCCGCATCCGTCACCGCGTATCCCTCAGGCAAACCTTCATCATGATCCCGGATATTTTTTCGCTGCTGGATCCCATCCTGTTCCACCAGCCCATCGATACCTGCATGGAGGGGATCACCCTGCGGGATTCGGCAAGGATGCTGGTCGCCTGCCTGGACATGGATGACCGGTCCGCTTTCTGGAGAAAAACCTACAACGTATCGGGGGGGCCGCAGTGCAGGGCGACCTACCTGGAATTCCTCGAGAGGATCTACCGGATGATGGGACTGGATTTTACGCGGGTGATGGAACGCAGGTGGTTTGCACTGAAGAATTTTCATTGTTGTTATTTTGAAGATGCCGGCGCCCTCGACGAATACCTTCACCACTGGGACGGGGGAGAGACCCTGGAGGATTTTTACCCGCAGGTGTGGGATGCACTGCCGTGGTACCTGAGACTTACGGGCATCCTGAACAGGCGTTGCAGACCTTTCAGGATGCTGGTTCATCGGATCACCCGGATGAAGCTCACAAGGCTGGCAGGGCGGGAGAGCGGTCCCCTCGGATGGATCAAAAACAAAGACCAGGGCAGGATCGGGGCATTTTACGGATCCATGGAAGCTTTCCGGAACATCCCCGGGTGGGATGCGGAGATGCCCTCTGCGGACCATGACCGGGAATACATCCGGCCGGACCACGGGTACGACGAATCGGCCAGGAAACTGGACAGGGAAGCTCTTCAGAAGGCCGCGGCCTTCCGGGGAGGATCGCTGGTCACCCGCGAATGGGACGGCGACATATTCGCTCCCCTCGAATGGCGCTGCTGCAGGGGCCACACCTTCACAATGAAGCCAAACACGGTTTTGAAGGGGGGACACTGGTGCATGGAATGCTTCGCCCTTCCCGCCGAATACCCCGCCATCGCCGGACAGAATCCCTTCATGGCCCAGGTGGTGCTGTCACGCGGGGATGAACGCGAACGCTGATTCAGAAGAAATGCCGTTTTCTGAATAAAAATACGCCCAGGAAGGATAACAGGACAGAAAATATAAGGATCACAGGCAGGGCCCAGACCGCATTTTCCATAAAATTGGGCACATTCATGCCGAACACACTTGCGATCAGGGTGGGGATCATCAGGATGATCGAGATCAGCGTCAGCTGCTTCATGACCACGTTGAGGTTGTTGGATATCACCGAGGCGAACGCGTCCATCATACCACTCTGTATGTCCGAATAGATCTGGGCCATGTCCAGGGCCTGCTTGTTCTCGATGAATGCATCTTCCAGCAGGTCCTCGTTGACCTCCGTCAGGATCTTTTTTGAATTGCGCAGTCTCGCCAGAACGATCTCGTTGGCCTTGATGGAGGTGATGAAATAGACAAGGCACTTCTCCATCTTCAGCAATTTATTCAGTTCCTTGTTCTTGATGGATTTTTCAAGGTCCTGCTCGATCGCCGCGGTCATCTGGTTGATCTGCTTCAGGTACCGCAGGTACATGCTGCTGGAACGGAGGAAAAGCCTCAGGGTGAAATTGAATACATCGGTATTCTGTGCATAGGGATCCCTGTAGGGAAAAGGTTTCTCAACGGGAAGGATGGCATTTGCCTGCAGGCAGAGTGTCAGTGTGAAGTATTCACCCAGGTAGATGCCCAGGGGTACCGTTTGAAAGGGAACGCCATTGTTTGCGTTTTTCACGGGGATCCGCAGGATGACCAGCGACCAGGAATCGTCGAATTCCACACGGGGCCTTTCATCCGCATCCAGGATGTCATTGACTGCATCGTTCGGTAGCAGGAATTCATCTGTCAGTCGCTGGATTTCCGGAGGGGTGGGATCAACGACATTGATCCAGCAACCTTTTTCCAATCCGGGGATCTCGATATATCCGCCGAATGTCTTAAAAATCCTGATCATTTTACTGCCTCCTTACATTCTTGGTCCGTAAGGAAGCAGGGACTGCCCTCACAGACCTGTTAATACGTTAGTTGTCTACAACAAGGGCCATCGTCCATTTTTCTGTTCTGAT
>JAXGMU010000027.1:13612-47481 GCA_040768485.1 Bacteroidales bacterium | reverse complement strand
TCACGGGATCGGTGGTGGCTTACCATAACCGCATCAAAACCGGGATCCTGCAGGTGGATGAATCCGACATTGCCCGGTTCGGTGCGGTCAGCCGGGAGGTAGCCAAGCAGATGGTAACCGGGGTGAGGCGCATTTTCGCGACCGATTGCGCCATCGCCACGACAGGGATCGCGGGACCGGGCGGGGGGACTGCGGACAAGCCGGTGGGAACCACCTGGATCGCGGTGGTGGCTGGAGAACGGATCCAATCCCGGAAATTCCTTTTCGGGGGATCGAGGGACCGGATCATCACCCAGGCTTCCTGCAGTGCCATCCAGCTTTTGCGGCAGCTGATCCTGAAGATGATCTGAGCCGTTTTTTTCTTCTGAAAGTTTGATTATTTCATAAATAATGACGTAATTTGCGCCTCGTTAACAGAATCCATCAGAAATCAGCAGGAAAAAATGGCTAAGATTTGTCAGGTCACAGGAAAGAAGATGATGGTGGGCAATAATGTATCTCACTCAAAGAGAAGGACAAAGAGGACTTTTCAGCCCAACCTTTTCGACCGCAGGTTCTACCTCGCCGAGGAGGACCGTTACGTGACCCTCCGGGTATCCGCCCAGGGAATAAGGACCATCAACAAAAAGGGATTGAAGGCTGCCCTGGACGAGGCTGTGAAAAAAGGATATTTGAAATCTTATTAATGTACGCTTAAATGGCAAAGAAAGGCAAAGGAAACAGGGTCCAGGTGATCCTTGAGTGCACCGAGCACAAGGAGAGCGGAATGCCCGGAACTTCCAGATATATCTCGACCAAGAACAGGAAGAACACCCCTGACAGGCTCGAGCTGAAGAAATACAATCCCATTTTGAAAAAAGTAACCCTGCACAGGGAAATCAAGTAAAGCACTGAACCATGGCAAAGAAGGTAGTAGCAACATTGCAGAGCGGGGTGGGCAGGACCTTTACCAAGTGCATCAGGATGGTCCGTTCTCCCAAAACGGGAGCCTATGCTTTCGATGAGGAGGTGGTCCATAATGACCATATCGATGACTTCTTTAAAAGGCAGGGATAAGGGCTCCGTCTTTTATCGTTTCTGCCGAAGCTTTCTTGCAAAAGGGAGCTTTTTTTGTATCTGAACAGTCAATCATGGGAATTTTCACCGCGGATAAGAAGAAGAACCTGGAAAAAGGTCTGGAAAAGACCAAGGAAAGCGTATTCAGGAAGCTTTCCAGGGCGGTTGTCGGGAAGTCCCGTGTGGATGATGAGGTCCTGGATCAACTGGAAGAAGTGCTGATCTCGTCGGATGTGGGGGTGGAAACAACCATCCGGATCATCGACCGCATCGAATCGCGGGTAGCCAGGGACAAATTCCTCAATACGAATGAGCTGAACACCATCCTGAAGGAGGAGATCGCAGGCCTGCTCCAGGAAAAAGGCACCGGTCTGGTCGCCGGTTTCGGCGATCCCCTGCCTGAAATCCCCTATGTGATCATGGTCGTGGGGGTGAACGGGGTGGGAAAGACCACCACCATCGGAAAGCTGGCCTATCATTATAAAAAAGCGGGAAGAGAGGTCCTGCTGGGTGCTGCCGACACATTCCGCGCCGCGGCGGTTGACCAGCTGACCATCTGGGCCGAACGCGTGGGAGTGGACATCATCAGGCAGGGAATGGGATCCGATCCTGCTTCCGTGGCCTATGACACGCTTTCCTCGGCCGTTGCCCAGAAAAAGGATGTGGTGATCATCGACACCGCAGGAAGGCTGCACAACAAGGCCAATCTGATGAACGAACTCTCCAAGATCAAGAGGGTCATGCAGAAGGTTATCCCCGCCGCACCCCATGAAGTCCTGCTGATATTGGACGGATCCACCGGTCAGAATGCCTTTGAGCAGGCAAAACAATTCACCATGGCTACGGAAGTGAACGCACTGGCCCTCACCAAGCTGGACGGGACGGCAAAAGGTGGTGTGGTGATCGGGATCTCCGATCAGTTCAGGGTCCCGGTCAAGTACATCGGGATCGGCGAAAAACTGGAAGATCTGCAGATATTCGACCGTTTTGAATTCGTGGACAGCCTTTTCTCAAGGTCATGACCCTCCAGATGATCACCCTGGGCTGTTCCAGGAACCTGGTGGATTCGGAACACCTCATGTACCAATTCCAGAAAAGTGGTTACCGGGTCATCCACAACGAATATCACCCCCCGGCCGACATCCTCATTATCAACACCTGCGGATTCATCCTGGATGCCAAGCAGGAATCGGTGGATACCATCTTACAGTACCTGGAGGAAAAAAAGAAGGGCAATCTCGGCAAGCTCTTTGTAATGGGATGCCTTTCAGAGCGTTACAAGAGAGAACTCCCGAAGGAACTACCCGGTGTGGACGGATTCTTCGGTGTCAATGAAATGCCCCGGATATTGCGGGCCGCAGGCATCGGTTACCCGGATCCCGATCCCGTCAGCCGCCTGGTATCGCCCCCGGGACACCATGCCTACCTGAAAGTTTCCGAAGGATGTGACCGCAGCTGCGCTTTCTGCGCCATCCCCGGCATCAGGGGCAGACAGGTCTCTGTTCCCGTGGAACAGCTTCTCCGGGAGACTGCATTCCTGGCCGGCCGGGGGGTGAGGGAACTGATCCTGATCGCACAGGATCTGACCGCATACGGGACGGACCTGTACGGGAAGCGTGCCCTGCCCGGACTGCTGGAGGAACTGTCGAAACAGAAAGGGATCGAATGGATCAGGCTTCACTATGCATATCCCACAGGTTTTCCCATGGAGGTGATCGGACTGATGGCATCCGGACAGAAAATCTGTAAATATTTGGATATTCCCATCCAGCACATCAGTGACCAGGTTCTCTCTGCCATGGGAAGGGGATACGGGCGAAAGAACCTGGAAGTGCTGCTGGAGAGGTTCCGACTGGAAATCCCTGATGTATCGCTAAGAACCACGGTGATGGTTGGATATCCCGAAGAAACCGACGAAGCGTTCCGGGAACTGATGGATTTTCTGGCCGCGTTCAGATTCGACCGGCTGGGCGTATTTCCCTATTCACACGAGGAGAATACAGGTGCCGGCAGGAAGTACCGGGATGTGATCCCTGAAAAAGTGAAATCCGAAAGGGCAGGGGAGGTAATGAAACTCCAGCAGGAAATCTCCCTGCAGCTGAACAGTGAAAAAGTCGGGAAAGTCTACAGGGTATTGGTCGACAGGGAAGAGCCGCCCTATTATTTCGGCCGGACGGAATTTGATTCCCCCGAGGTGGACAATGAGGTGATCCTGCAGGCAGACAGGAAACTGGATCCGGGGGACTTCTATAATGTCATGATCACCGGTGCCGAAGAATTCGACCTGTACGGGAAGGTGGTCTCCTGACAGGGGGAGGGTGCCATTCCCGTAAATGGGGTGTTCACTGTTTGGTCTGCTCCGATTTGGGAAGTTCTTTTTTACCCCTGGGCAGTTCTCCCTTCCTTTTCTGGATCACCACGGTGATCTCCTGCTTCTCCTTGTCAAAATCAACCACCATCGTATCTCCCTCAGCCGGTGATGACTTGATGATGGTTTCGGCCATGGGGTCTTCCAGGTACTTCTGAATGGCTCTTTTCAGCGGCCTTGCGCCATACTGGATATCATATCCTTTTTCCAGCACAAAGTCCTTGGCCTCGTCGGAGAGAACAATATTGAACCCAAGGCCCTGAACCCTTTCGTACAAACCTTTCAGTTCGATGTCAATGATCTTGTGGATGTCCTCCCTGGAGAGTGTATTGAAGAGGACCACATCGTCAATCCGGTTCAGGAATTCGGGGGCGAACGCCCTTTTCAGCGCTTTCTGGATCACACCCTTGGAGTATTCGTTGGCAGCATCCTGCCGTGCCCTGGTCGCAAACCCGACTCCCTGCCCGAAATCTTTCAGTTCCCTGGTGCCGATATTGGAGGTCATGATCACGATCGTGTTCCTGAAATCGATCCTTCTGCCAAGGCTGTCGGTCAGCTGTCCCTCGTCAAGCACCTGCAGGAGGATATTGAAGACATCCGGATGGGCTTTCTCGATTTCATCAAGCAGTACCACGGCATAGGGTTTGCGCCGTACCTTTTCGGTGAGCTGGCCGCCCTCCTCGTACCCCACGTATCCCGGAGGAGCCCCCACGAGCCTTGATACGGAGAACTTCTCCATGTATTCACTCATGTCGATCCGTATCAGGTTTTCCACCGATTCAAACAGGTATTGGGCCAGCACTTTGGCCATCTGTGTCTTGCCCACGCCGGTGGGACCCAGGAATACAAATGTTCCGATGGGCTTGTTGGGATCTTTCAGTCCGGCCCTGTTCCGCTGGATGGATTTCACAACCTTGCTGATGGCCTCATCCTGGCCGATCACGCTGCCCCTGAGCTCATCGGCCATTTTAAGCAGCCTGGTGCCTTCAGCCTGTGCGATGCGCTGCACCGGAACCCCCGTCATCATGGCCACAACCTCGGCTACTTTCTCCTCATCCACCGTTTCCCGGTTCAGCGAAAGTTCCTTTTCCCACTTTTTCTTCTCCGAATCGAGCCTGTCCAGCAATTCCTTTTCCTTGTCCCTGAAACTGGCTGCTTTTTCGAAGTTCTGGTTCTTGACAGCCTGGATCTTGTCCTGCTTTGTCTGTTCGATCTGTTTTTCCAGTTCGACGATCTGGTCCGGCACCACGATGTTTGAAATGTGCACGCGGGATCCCGACTCATCGAGTGCGTCAATGGCCTTGTCGGGCAGGTGCCTGTCACTGATGTATCGCTGGGTCAGTTTCACACAGGCTGTGATGGCTTCGTCCGTGTAGTATACATTGTGGTGTTCCTCGTACCGCTCCTTGATATTCTTTAAAATATCGATGGTTTCCTCAACCGTGGTCGGGTCCACCATCACCTTCTGGAACCTTCTTTCCAGCGCGCCGTCTTTTTCGATGTGCTGCCTGTACTCATCCAGGGTGGTAGCCCCGATGCACTGTATCTCGCCCCTGGCCAGAGCCGGTTTCAGCATGTTGGCTGCATCCAGGGAACCCGTTGCGCCACCGGCTCCCACGATGGTATGGATCTCATCGATGAACAGGATGATCCCCGGGTTTTTCACCAGCTCGTTCAGGATGGCTTTCATCCGCTCCTCGAACTGACCCCTGTACTTGGTTCCCGCCACAATAGAGGCCAGATCCAGGGTGACGACCCTTTTGTCGAACAGCACCCTGCTCACCTTCCTCTGCACGATCCTCAGCGCTAGGCCCTCGGCAATGGCCGATTTACCCACGCCGGGCTCTCCGATCAGGATGGGATTATTCTTTTTGCGCCGGCTGAGGATCTGTGCCAGCCGCTCGATTTCGGTCTCCCTGCCCACGATTGGATCCAGGCGGTCCTCTTCGGCAGCCTTGGTCAGATCGATGCCAAAATTATCCAGCACCGGGGTATCAGAGCTGGATTTCTGTGAGGCGCCCATTCCCTTTCCACCTCCCGTCGGACCGCCGCTGAAAGGGCCCCGGCTTTCGTCGTCCTCATCTCCGGGAAAATCCGCACGGCTTTCCGGCTGGGAATCGGTTATTTCCTGCTTCACTTTCTCGTAGTTGATCCCGTTCTCTACCAGGTACCTGGTGGCATAATTGTTATCATCCTTCAGGATGGCAAGCAACAGGTGATTCGTATCAATCGTTTTCTCCTTCATGGAGCGGGCTTCAAGGTGGGTCAGTTTCAGGATCCGTTCCGCACTTTTGAGCAGGGGAAGGCTGTCGGGATCCTTGACCGCGGCCGGTTTATCATTGCGGATGCTTTTCTCGATCGCCATTCTGAGGTCGTACAGTTCAACCCCCAGCACCACCAGCACATCGATGGCAAGACCCTCGCCATCCCTGAGAATGCCCAGGAAAAGGTGCTCCACACTGATGTGCGAATTTCCCAGCCTTACCGCCTCCTCCTTGCTGTAACCCAGTACGTCCTTGATCCTCTGTGAAAATTGTGCATCCATGAGATCTGTCCCCCTTCTGATCTTTATCCGGAACAAAGTAACTAATTAGGCATGAATTTACCAATAGAACAACTATCTATTATAAACAGTTCAATGTTAATAAAAGCCCTCTAAAACCGAGGAAAATAGGACGGAATTCACTAATTTCGTATGTCATTGAAGTCAGCCCGAAAAGCACACATAAAATATTGTATATTAAATAGTTGTAATTAGATGGCAGAAGGCGAGAAAATCCTGAGGATTAACATTGAGGAGGAGATGAAATCGGCCTACATCGATTACTCGATGTCGGTGATCGTGTCGCGGGCCCTGCCCGACGTGAGGGACGGCCTGAAGCCGGTCCACCGGAGGGTTCTTTTCGGCATGCGGGAACTGGGGGTGTTTTCCAACAGACCCTATAAGAAATCGGCCAGGATCGTGGGGGAGGTACTGGGAAAATACCATCCCCACGGTGATTCCTCCGTGTATGATGCAATGGTGCGCATGGCTCAGCAGTGGTCCATGCGTTACCCGCTGGTGGAGGGCCAGGGAAATTTCGGATCGGTTGACGGAGACAGTCCCGCTGCCATGCGGTATACAGAGGCGCGTCTTGAAAAGATCGCCGAGGAGACCATGTCCGACATGGAAAAGGATACGGTTGATTTCCAGCTGAATTTTGACGACACCCTGGAGGAACCTTCCGTGCTGCCCACCAGGATCCCCACGCTGCTTGTGAACGGCGCATCGGGGATAGCGGTGGGAATGGCCACCAACATGCCTCCGCACAACCTGGGTGATGCGGTGGATGCCATCGTGGCTTACATTGATAACCGGGAGATCGAGATCAGCGAACTGACCTCGATCCTGAAGGCTCCGGATTTTCCCACCGGCGGGATCATCTACGGATACAACGGGGTGAAGGAAGCTTACGAAACCGGCAGGGGAAAGATCGTGGTCAGGGCGAAAACAGAGGTCGAGGTCACCGATTCGGGGAGAGAAAAGATCATCGTGTCGGAAATCCCCTACATGGTGAACAAGGCGGAGCTGATCAGGAAAACGGCAGAGTTGATCAATGAAAAGAAAATTGAGGGCGTTTCTTACATCAATGATGAGTCCGACCGGCGCGGCATGCGCATCATCATTATTCTTAAGAAGGAGGCCAGCGCACAGGTGGTTCTGAATAACCTGTTGAAATATACTCAGTTACAGACGACCTTCAACGTCAATAACATCGCCCTGGTCAACGGCAGACCGAAGACCCTGAACCTGAAGCAGCTCATTTCCTATTTCGTGAACCACAGGCACGAGGTGGTTGTCAGGAGGACCCGGTATGATCTGGACCAGGCTGAAAAGAGGGCCCATATCGTGGAAGGGCTTTTGAAAGCGCTTGATCATATTGATGAGGTGATCGCTCTGATAAGGGCATCCCAGACCGCAGAGGAAGCGCGCGACGGACTGATGGAGCAGTTCGGTTTCACGGAGGTCCAGGCACGGGCCATTCTGGAGATGCGCCTGCAGCGGCTGGTGGGCCTTGAGCGTGATAAGCTGCACGAGGAATACGACGAGCTCATGAAGATGATCGCGTATTACAGGCAGGTGCTTTCAGATGAGGGATTGAGAATGAAGATCATCAAGGATGAGCTTCTGGAGGTGAAGGAAAAATTCGGGGATCCCAGAAGGACGGAAATCGTTCCCGATGAAGGTGAATTTGACCCTGAAGATTTTTATGCCGATGAGGACATGGTGATTACCATTTCCCACCTGGGATATATCAAGCGGACACCGCTGCATGAATTCCGCACACAGAACAGGGGAGGGGTGGGTTCCAAAGGCAGTACCACCAGGGAAGAAGATTTCATGGTCAATATGTTCGTGGCCAGCATGCACAATACGATCCTGTTCTTTACAGAACTGGGAAAATGTTTCTGGCTGAAGGTATACCAGATTCCCGAGGGGACCAGGAGCAGCAAGGGAAGGGCCATCCAGAACCTGATCCAGATCGAACAGGGAGATACGGTGAAGACATTTGTCAATGTGAAGGACCTGAAGGACCAGGAATACATCAACAACAATTATATCGTGCTGGCCACCAAGCAGGGGATTATCAAGAAAACCCGGCTGGAAGCGTACTCGAGGCCACGGCAGAGCGGGATCAATGCCATCATCATCCGGGAAGGGGATACCCTGCTTGATGCCAGGCTGACCGATGGAGATATGGAACTGATGCTGGCAGTAAGATCCGGGAAAGCCATCCGTTTCCATGAAGAAAAGGTGCGGGCCGTCGGGCGGACTGCCTCCGGTGTGAAGGGGATCACCCTGGGGGGATCCAGGGACGAGGTAGTCGGGATCGTCACGGCCAGAAAGGGTGAAAGGGATATCCTGGTCATTTCCGAAAACGGATTCGGCAAGCGTTCGGACCTGGACGATTACCGGATCACCAACAGGGGAGGAAAAGGGGTAAAAACAATCAACATCACTTCGAAAACGGGTGACCTGATTGCCATTAAAGCCGTTACGGATGACGATGACCTGATGATCATAACCCAGAACGGGATCGCCATCAGGCTTGCCGTGAAAGGGATCCGTGTAATGGGACGTAATACACAGGGCGTCAGGCTGATCAATCTCAGAGAAGGAGACCAGATCGCAGCCGCCACACAGGTACCGGTGAATGATGATGAAGCGATACAGGAAGATCCAGGAACAGGTGAGACATCAGATGGATAAACTGGATTGGCATCTTGTTTGATGTTTATTGGGAAAGTTTATATTTTTGACACATACAAAACCAGATTAAACATGAAAAAATTCTTGACGCTTGCCATCATGGCAGCAACCATCATGAGCCTTCAAGCCCAGGAGGGAGCCGCACCGGTAGTTTTGCTGAACTACAATACCCTCCAGAGAAAGGTCGAGAAGAGCAACGAGGATATTCAGCACGACAAAAAGAAAACCAAAGACAAAACCTGGCTGAAGCGCGGTGAGCTGTTCCAGGACGTGTTTCTTATGGGGCTGGAACAGGTGGTGGAGGGAATGTCCCCGCAAACCCTCAGGCTTTTTTACCAGGATCCCGACAGTGTGATGACCGAGACCAAAAATGGCAATTTATATGAAAAGTATGTATATGATCATATGATCTATACATTCGTCAATGGCGCACTCCAGGATTACGAGCGGATCGATCCCATTCATCCGGCCCCGCTGGAAGAGGCGATCGAAGCATATCAGAAAGCATTGGAGCTGGATGAAAAAGGACGGAGAACAGACAAAATCAAGGAGAATCTGGCTGAATTGAAGAATCAACTTAAAAGACAGGGCGTAAATTATTATTACAAAGAGAATTATGATGAAGCGCTGGAGTCTTTTGAGAATGTGCTGAACATCAACAGGATGGACCTTTTTGAAGGGGAAATGGATACGGTCATGATCCAGTATTCGGGAATCATCTCCAGGGAAATCGCCAATAAAACAGATGACAAGGAGCTTTACAGGAAGGCCATCGACTACTATCAGCAGCTGGCGGAGGTGGATTTCGGCGGACCGAATACCTACCTGCAGATCAAAATGGACCAGATGGCCATCGGTGACACGCTGGCTGCACTGGAGACACTGAAAGAAGCGTATGAAAAATGGCCCGACACGGTAAATGTCATTGCCAACATTGCCGATACATACATCCAGATGAAGAACATAGACGAGGGAATCGAATTCATGGAACAGGTCGTCGAACAGAGCCCGAATGTCCCGGAGGCCTATTACTGGCAGGGCAGAATGCTGATCAACAAAGAGGAGGTGGAGTACATTGACAGGGCCCTTGAGTCATACAAGAAAGCGGGTGAGATGGATCCGTCGCTTTATTATATCTGGTACGATATGGGATATATCTATTACCTGCAGGGTGCCGATTTCTACGACAGGGCCAACGTGGAGGACGATGAAGCCACCAGGAAGAGGTTAAACGAACTGGGAAAGGAGAAATACGACCAGGCCATTCCGATCCTCGAGAAGGCATATGAACTGAATGAAGAGAATCCGACCGTCAAGTACGAAACCCTGGACATCCTGCAGCGGATCTACTACACAGAACAGATGATGGACGAGTATGAGCGGGTGAAAGCATTGAAACAGAATCTGTAGTCGAAAGTCGAGAGTCGGGAGTCGGGAGTCGAAAGTCGTTAGAATATGGGGGAGGTGAAGAAATTTGCCTCCCTTGCTTTTAATATATTCTATTTAACATAATATTAATTATAGGACAATGCGAGAGCTGAAAAGAAAACATAACTCAGACCCTGAGTGAGCCGCGGAACCCCCGGGAGCTGTAAAATGAAGGTGCGCTGTTGTGGTACACGAATACGTGGTTATAGCGGCGATCTGCAAAGATTGCACCGCCCGGTTTTCTGATGTCACCGGGTGTTTTCAGCCAGCTGGATGTTTTCGTGTCGAATTCCCCGAGCTTTTGCAGCGACCGGTACTGATCTTCCGTCAGCAGCTCAATACCCATATCGGCAGCCATATCCACAGCGTTTCCTCCGGGATAAATCCCTTTCTTCTCCCTGGCCTGCTGCCCTTCACGGTCGTAACAGGTATTTCTTCTGCCCCGGGGACTTTCTGCCGAACAGTCGTAAAAGATGTATTCACCCGTCTTCTGATCAAACCCCACCACATCCGGTTCTCCTCCGGATTCTTCCATCTTGCTGATTGACAGCATTTTATTTCTATCAGCCTCCAATTTCTCCTGAACTTTATCCCATGCAAGGCCCTGGTGGCGGCGCATATTCCGCTCAAAGCGGGTTTTTAGCGAAGTGAGCAATTCTTCAAGCCTTATTGCCGTTTCCATGGATCATACAATTCACACAATGTTATGTGCAGTTCCCGAATTTCACAAAACTTTGTGAGAAATTTAACAGATGGACCTGCCAGGTGGTGACGATATTCTGTTGCTTGGTGGCGTCTTCTTCTATTGTGATTTGGTCACCGGGATTAGCGGATTGTTGATGGAGGCCTGTGTGGTTGCCGTCCCTTCATCGAGATCTTCGGTTTCGAGCAGGTGGAAACCGTTTCCCGGACCCAGGGTGAGTTCCTTTGTTTCGCTTCCCACCAGCGCTGTCTGCACCACGGTTCCGTCACAGACCGTGACCATCATGGCCACCTGGTTCAGGTTCAAAGTGAGTGAATATACATAGGCTGCGTCTCTCGTGCCTGTTACACTGACGAAATTCTGACCGGAAATGGTGCTGGAACACACCCCTCCGGCGTTTCCGCTTCCCGCTACCGTTAACTCGCCGTTCCCGGTAACCGTGGCTTCCCCGTTCCCTGCATCCTCAAGTGTCAGGAAGATCTCCCCCGAGGTCATGATCAGGAGGTTCTGGGATTCAATATTAACCTCACTGGTAAAATCCAGGTATGTATGGCACTGATCGTGTACCCTGTCGTACCTATCGTTCAGCCGGTCAAAGGTCGGACTCAGGCTCCCGCAACCCAGCATCAGTTTCATCATGGACTCAATTGCGTGGGCGTAATCACTGCAACAGGGATCGTCAGGCTCTCCCATGTCCAGCACCGCTTTTACAGCCTGCTCGGCGATATTGCTGCACAGCAGATCCAAGTCCTCCTCAAAGGTACGTGACCCGGGAGGCAGATCATCATAATACCCCAGCAGCATCCTTCCTCTGAACAGTTGAAAAAAACCTCCTATCGTTTCTGTCCAGTCATCCCAGGCGACCTTGTATTCTTCGCACCCCGATGATACGGGAACGCTTTTCAATGAAAACCCAAGGGTTGATTCCAGCAGTTCCAGCTGGTCATTGATCTGCTCGACTGTCATCTTTCCTTCGGCGAACTCCCCCAGGATCAGTGTATTTGCAGTGATGGATGTGTTTCCATCCGAATACGCATGGTCACTGGCCGGTACCAGCATCTCCTCCGAACGCAGCCGGAAGATGGCTGCCTGTTCAATATCGCTGACGGCCGAATGATACTGAACGGTGATCGCTGCCGGTTCATAGAGGCTGAGGTCATGCGGTTGAATGTCAAACGACCTGATCTGCCGATCATCGATGGGAAGATCCCTTTGTTCTCCCTGGATGGTCAGCGTTACGTTGGTGGTATCCCTGACCGCAGCCGGCGGGAAGGTAATTAGGATGACGTTTCCGGATCCATCTGTAACCTGCAACGTTCCCCCGTAGGGAGTGATCTCCGCGGTGGCCGAGATATCGTCCACATCCTCCTGTAATTCGGGATCAGGTTCATTTTTATTACATCCCCCGCAAAAGAGTGCGATAAGGAAGACGAGGATCAGTGCTGGAGTGCTTTTCATCATAATTCCTTTTTGTGCTGAATAAAAAAGTACGATAAGTAAATCTAAGAATAATATCTTAAACGGGCTTTACATGATTATTCACAGGATAATTTGTATTTTGGAGTCGACTTAAATCCAAGCGATGCGTGAGCTTGAAAAACAGCTGGAGCCCTGGATCAGGTCAGGCAGGTCGGACCTTGACACGGCAGCCCTGCTGATCAATGAAGCCAGGCTGACCGAGGGACTTTTCTTTTGTCTCCTCGCCGTTGAGAAAGCCCTGATCGCGCATGCGGTCAGGCTGACGGGACAAACCCCGGCCAAATCCAGTAACGTACTGGAGCTGTTAAACCTGACACATATCCGTGTGGGTGAGAAAGACAGCCAGCTGCTCGAAATCCTGCTGGACTGCGAAGCCGCGCTCCGCTATCCGGTTGAGGATGCTGATATCACAACAGTAAACCAGGCATTTGATTACCTGGACAGGACACGCGAACTACTTCTGTGGCTGGAACGGACCCTGTGATCACCGGTCAGTCCGGTTCCGTGATCCCCCTGAAACGGTCGGTCCGGAAGGGTGATGCCGGCAATCCCGCCGAATTCACCAGGTTGCATTCGGGATTGGACGACCAGGCATACCGCACCGCCACCGGGTCACTGATCCCCGGTGCGCTCACCAGCACTTTATCACCGTGAATATCAGCTTCTGCCCAGACAAATCTGCCGTCCTCGCCGCAGATGGAGAATCCCTTCAGTTCACCCCCGCCGGCTGTGGCCAGTCCGTCATACACATGGTCAAACGAAAGCTCGATCACGTTCCCGCTCACTTCCATGCCCGAGTACACGGGTCCGCTGTAAGGGAGATCCTTCCCGTAAACAAGTGCCAGGGCATTCAGTGCCAGGCGCTTTCCCACATCCTGCTTGTTCCCGGGATGGATGTCCAGGGCATCCCCGATGTCAATGGTCACTGCCATTCCCGTATGGGGCAGTTCAAGGGCCATGGCCTGTGCCTCGCGCAGTTCGGCCCAGGTGTCTTCAACCGGGGTTTCGTTCCTTTTCTGGTAATTGGCCAGTTGGACAAAGAGGAAGGGAAAATCGCCCTGCCCCCATTCCGTTCGCCAGTCGGTGATCATCGCCGGGAACAGCGTCCGGTACTGGTAAGCCCTTCCCGCGTTACTCTCGCCCTGGTACCAGATGGCTCCCCGGATGGTGAAAGGGATCAGGGGATGGATCATCCCGTTATACAGCACCGTGGGCTGGTTGGGATTGAATGGTGAGACGGGAATGGTTCTCACCTCCCTGTAATCGAATCCTTTTTTTGCCTTCCAGCCGTCTGCGATGGGGATGGACTGTCCGCCGGATGACCTGATGGCAAAGTGCTTCTCCTCGCCCATGAATCCGCCCCCGCCCCCGGTGTCCATGATCCGGATCACGATGGTGTTGGTCCCCGCATGGATAACTCCCTCAGGGATAATGTATTCACGGGGTACATCCCATGACCGGTTCTCCCCCACCTTCACCCCGTTCACCCAGGCCTGGTCCCAGTCATCGGGTGCACTGTAGCAGAGTGTAAGCCCGGTCCCCGCCATGGACCGGGGAATGTCCACCTCCCGGATGAACCATGCCGATCCGTCAAATACTCCCAGTTCCGTCTCTTCCCACATCCGGGGAAGGTCCACGGTGAGCCAGCCGGAGGTGTCCACTTTCTTCGTGGCAAAGACGGTATCCCCTTCTTCGATGCCCTCATCCAGCTCCGCGATCTCCTGTTCCAATTTCCTGATATCCCTGATATAAGCGGCATTCACACTGTCTGCCTGACCGGCTTTGCCGGCGATAATCGCCGCCTGGGCGGCAAAATCATCAAAATCCTGCAGCGTGCTCCTGCTGGTCCACGCCTCGGCCACGGTCCCGCCCCATGAAGTATGGATCAGTCCCACGGGCACACCGAGCTCCCGGTGGACCTCACGCCCGAAAAAATATGCGGTTGCAGAGAAGCCGGGGACGGTCTCCGGACTGCATTCTTTCCAGCCGCCTGTCGCAATGGTGTCCACCGGCTGGAAAGAGACGTTCCGTGCAACAGTGAACAAACGGATCTCAGGGTAGACGGCGCTGCGGACTTCCTCCTGGGCGTTGTTCAGCCTGGCCCAGCCGCTGATCAGGGGCATTTCCATGTTGGACTGTCCTGAACAGACCCAGACCTCCCCCACCAGCACATTTTGAAAGGCAATCCGGTGCGATCCGGAAACGATCACCAGGCTGTCGGGCCCCCCGTATTCCAAAGGATCCAGCACCGCTTTCCAGGTGCTGTCGCTCCCAACGCGCACCCTTCTCTCCTGGTCGCGGAACAGCACCTCCACCCTGCTTCCGGGACTGCCCGTCCCCCAGATATTCACCGGAGATCCTGCCTGAAGGACCATGTTGTCGCCGAATATATCGGACACGGTGACCGGTCCGGGCTGCTGGCAGCCCGACAAAATAAAAAAGACAGCCATCGCCGTCACACCTATTCTCTGTTTCACCATGATTACCTGATTTGAAGGATAAAAATAAACATTCAGGACCGAAAAACCAGCATGAATTTTCATTTCGTAATCCTAAAATTGCACTATATTCACGGCTTTGAACGATGATGAAAAAAGTAGCCCCACTTGTATTTCCACTTCTGACGGTAATTGTACTGTCCTGCACTCAGAATGAGCAGATCATTTATCAGTGGCGCGGTCCGGACAGGACCGGGATCTATGAAGAAGCCGGTCTGCTGAAGCAATGGCCGGATGAAGGACCCCGGCAGATCTGGATGAAGGAAGGAATCGGGAACGGATTCGGCTCCCCGGTCATCGCAGGCGAACGGATCTATGTCACCGGTGAAATTGACAGCATGGCGGTTCTTCACTGCCTGGACACGGACGGCAATTTTATCTGGCATACCACCCTTGGAGATGAGTGGATGACCGGCTACCCCGGATCACGCTCCGCTCCTACCGTGACAGGGGAACGGATCTACGCAGGCACGGGTCAGGGGGACCTGTTCTGTGTTGAGAAGGAAACAGGTAACATCTTGTGGTCCAAAGGATTTGAGGAAGATTTCGAAGGAATCGCCCCGCTCCACGGACATTCAGAGGCACCGGTGGTCCATGAGGAGAAGGTCTTCTGGACACCCGGAGGGGACACACTCAATGTGGTGGCGCTGGACCGGTTCACGGGAAAGCTCATCTGGAGCAATCCCGGTTTCGGGGAGCGTTCCGGCTACAACCAGCCCAAACTGATCAGACTGCCTGGGAGGACCCTGTTCGTCACCTTTTCCGCCTACCATCTCATGGGATTTGACGTGGAGACCGGGGAGCTGCTCTTTTCCCATGAACAGGAGAGCTATCCCCCTGACCAGCGGAAACCCGGCTACGGGGACACCCATGCCAATACGGTGCTTTTCGAGAGTGGGAGCATCTATTACCAGGCCGGGGACGGCAACTGCGGGGTGAGGCTGGAGCTCTCTGACAATGGAACCGAAATTACTGAAGTATGGCGCAATCCGGATTTCGACGGTTACATGGGAGGAATCGTGCTCATTGACGGATTCCTGTATGGAGGGACCACCCTGAAAAAAAATCTCATGTCCCTGGACATTGTCTCCGGACAGGTAGTGGATTCGCTGAAGACCGGAAGCGGTGCGGTCATTGCAGCGGACGATATGCTCTACTACTACAACTACCGGGGGGAACTCAGGCTGATCGGGTACGAGGAGGGACATATGACAGAGATCAGTTCTTTCAGGATTACAGCGGGTACCGGACAGCACTTTTCCCATCCTGTGATCCACGGGGGATCCCTGTACCTCAGGCACGGGGATGCACTTATGGCGTATGAGATCGCAGGAGAAAACTAGTTTATTCAACCTTCAACTGTCAGGATGTCAGAGACTTTTTCCAGGATCAGGGAATGGTACGACCGGATGAAGCAAAAAGGATTCTTCCGGTACGTGGGCAGGAGTGTCCTCTGGATCATCCTGATCTACATATTGCTGGTGCTCATTGTCTTCCTGATCGGAAGGTACCTGGTCGATTTCAATGCTTTTTTCAGGGGGGTGATCGACCATCTGTCCGACAGGTTCGTCATCCTTCTCTTTTTCGCTTCGGAATCGTTCCTGGGATTGGTCCCCGTGGACCTTTTCGTGGTCTGGACCCAGAAATTCCAAAGCCCGCTGATTTACCTTGCTCTCCTGGGGATCCTTTCCTACGCGGGAGGGGTGATATCTTACGGGATCGGAAGCTGGATCGCCCTGCGGCCGAAGGTGAAGGCCTACACGGAAAGACAGATGGCCGGGTATATCGATTTTGTCCGGAAATGGGGAGGTGCCTTTATCATCATCGCTGCACTCTTCCCTTTCACCCCCTTTTCCCTGGTGGTGATCGCCGTGAGCCTGCTCAGGTACCCGTTTGGAAAATTCCTGCTGTATGCGCTGGCCCGGCTGGTGAGGTTCGTGATCCAGGGCTTCCTCTTCTTCGACCTGCTCAATGTGGATCAGTGGGTGATCTAGGACGGGAAGATCAGAACAGGAAGATTTGCCTCATGCAGGACCTGCTTCACCAGATTGGGTCTGAATAGCTTCTCAAATATACCCCGCTTCCGGGTCGTGAGGGAAAGGAGATCCATCCGGTTCGTATAAGCAAATTCCCTGATGCCACTGATGTAGTCCTCCTGTTCGATGAGCCGGCATTGAATTTCATGGGACGGGTAGTGCTCTTTCAGAAAACCATTCAGCTCTTCCATCCGCTCTTTTTTAGACGGATTGTGTTCTGTGTCAATGTGAATGCAGGTAATGCGCTTGTCAAAAGGTTCCATGATATCCAGGAGCCGGTTCAGAGAGGTATGGTCATTCTCGTTGAAATCCGTGGCATACAGAATATTCACTTTTGCGAACGGTCCCGGTGAATATTGGGCGGGGATCGCGAAAAGCGGCACCTCCAGGCTCCTGATGAACTCATCCGCCAGCCCCGAGAATACCTGCCTGGAGTTATCTCCCGTCCCCGGGATACCGAATACGATCAGGTTGGGTTTGTATATTTCACCGGCTTCTTTTATCGTGGGGATCAGGCTTCCCATGGTGATGGAAGAATGGATCCGCACGTTGCTTATCTGGCGGCTGCCCATGTATTGCTTCAGCTTCCCGATAAATTCCAGCATGGCTGTTTTCGAACGGTCTTCCGCATATCCGATGGTCTCGGTCACATACTCCTCAAAGGTTGCCATCTGTTTTTTGATATGCTCTTCATTGACCGGATTCTCGAAAACGTGGAGCACCTTGATCTCGGCCCCGATCTTTTCCGACAGATGGATGGTGTAACGGCATGCATTTTCCGAAGTGGCAGAGAAATCAGTGGGGACCATGATTCTGCGGCTGTCCCTTGCGGGTTCTATTTCTTCAATGTCCCTGCCGTATCTTTCCCTGATACCCATCAATACCTGCACGGCTTTCTCCACATCTGCTCCCCTGACCTGGACCCGGAACTGGTCCACGAGCTGCTGTGCATCATGGGTAATGTTGAAAAAGCAATCAATATTTTCATTCTCAAGGATTTCCTTTAAAGCATAGGCGGTCCTTGACTGCCTGTAAGTGGCAAGAGTTACCAGTACCTGCATGGCTGTTTCATTTTACGGAGGTGTGATCATTTGTGAGGATAATTTAACGATTTTGTCTGAATCCGTCCAAAGATCTCCCGGCAATTTGCATGTTTTCTTAGTGCATGGCGATGCCGTATGAACTGCGGCACTATCCCTCTTTCCGGCCGTGTGTCCGGGTATTAAATGTTTCCGGATCATGATGAAAAATATTAAATTGAGGCACAAATCAGACCCATGAACAGATATCTCCTTACAGCCGCCTTTCTGCTCATATGCACGGGCCTGGCGGCGCAGCGGACCCTGACCGTTCACCTGTCGGGAAAAGGATTCGATGATGCCGTGGAATGGGAATTCCGTTGTTCGGCGGGAATGAACAGCGGATACTGGACCACGATCAAAGTGCCCTCCTGCTGGGAACAGCAGGGTTTCGGGGAGTACAGTTACGGCCATGTGCCCTTGGAGGAGCGGCTGAACGAAGAGGGCCATTACAGGTACCGGTTCACTGCCGGAGAAGACTGGAAAGGCAGGCATGTGGAGCTGGTGTTTGATGGGGTGATGACAGACTGCAGGGTCGTACTGAACGGCCGGCAGACCGGGGAGGTGCACCAGGGAGCATTTTACCGCTTCAGTTACGATATCACCCGTCTGCTCAGGTACGGGAAAGAGAATCTTCTGGAGGTGTTTGTGAAGAAACAGTCGGATAACAGCTCGGTGAACCAGGCGGAAAGAAAGGCGGACTACTGGGTTTTCGGGGGAATCTTCCGCCCGGTTTACCTGGAGATCAAACCTGCGGAACATATCAGCCGGGTAGCCGTGGATGCCGGGGCAGATGGTTCGTTCCGTTCGGAGGTCCTGCTGAAAGCGGGTAAACAAACCGCCGGTGTCAGTGTGGAGATCCTGGATGCGGAAGGATCGGAGATCGCCCGTTTCCTGGCTCCCCTGAACGGCAGTCCTGATAAAGTGATTCTGGCCGGACAGGTAGACGGCCCCCTTGACTGGTCGCCCGAGTTCCCCAATATGTATACGGCACTTTTCAGGTTGCTGGACAGCAAAGGGAAGGCGATCCATGAATATCCCCAAAAGGTCGGGTTCCGGACGGTGGAGGTCAGGGAACAGGACGGGGTCTATGTGAACGGGGTCCGGATCAGATTCAAGGGGGTGAACCGGCATTCGTTCCATCCCCTGCACGGCCGCACTTCCAGCAAAGCATTCAGCATCGAGGCGGTGAACCTGATCAAGGACATGAACATGAACGCGGTGCGCATGTCCCACTACCCGCCTGATGCCCATTTTCTGGATGTCTGCGATTCCCTGGGTTTGTTCGTTCTGGATGAACTGGCCGGCTGGCAGCGTCCGCCTTATGATTCCGTGATCGGGCGCAAGCTGCTGGAGGAAATGATTGCCAGGGACGTGAACCACCCCTGTGTGGTGTTGTGGGACAACGGGAATGAAGGGGGCTGGAACACAGCATATGACAAAGATTTCGGGGAGCTTGATATCCAGCAAAGGGAGGTGCTCCACCCCTGGGCAGCTTTCGGCAAGATCAACGCCGCCCATTACGTGGACTATGATTACCTTTCCCTGGACCATTTTGCTCCCCGCCACATCTTCCTCCCCACGGAAATGCTTCATGGATTGTATGACGGGGGACACGGGGCGGGTCTGGAGGATTTCTGGCTTCGCATGTGGGACCACCCCCTGTGCGCCGGGGGATTTCTCTGGGCATTGGCCGATGAGGCGGTCAAAAGGACCGATACCGGGCAGCTGGACAGCGACGGGAACCATGCTCCGGACGGGATCCTGGGGCCATTTTACGAGAAAGAGGGAAGTTACTATGCCATCCGCGAGCTCTGGTCGCCCGTGCATATCGAAAAACGTTACATCACACCCGGGTTCAACGGGGTCTTCCGGATCCAGAACCGGTTTCACTTTACCGCCCTGGACCAGTGCAGTTTTTCCTGCCGGTGGATCCATCTGCCCGGACCCGGAAGTCCAGGAAGCAGGGAAACGGATCCGGCGGTTTATGGCAGGGTGATCGCACAGGGATCACCCGGGGTGGATCCCCTGGGACCCGGTCAGACCGGGTGGCTGAAGGTTCCCCTGCCGGATGGATGGATGGATGCCGGGGTGCTCGAGGTGGAAGCCCGTGACCCGTATGGCCGATTGATCCACCGCTGGAGCTGGCCGGTGCATGAAGCTGCTGCGGTGACGGACCGGTTCGTTTTGGAAGAGGCTGAAAAAGAAAAGGATCCGGTGTCAGTTTCGGAAACCGAGCAGACCGTCATCCTGGAAAGCAACGGGGTGGAGATCACGATCGGAAAAATCGACGGCAAACTGATCCGGGTCACTTCGGATGGAGCGGTGATCCCGCTCTCCGGGGGACCGGTTTTCCAGGACGAACCCGCGCAGTCGGAGACCATACGTCATTTTCACAGGAACGGCACCCACTGCGTGGTGATCCGCTACACCCGGGGAAACACCCTGGAATGGGTCATGCGCCGCGGCGGACTGGTGGAGATGAACCTCCAATACCAACCCGGTGCGGGCAGCACCCCGTATACGGGAGCGTCATTCCGTTATCCCGAAGAGCAAGTGCAGGCGGTCAGATACCTGGGCAACGGGCCGTACCGGGTCTGGAAAAACCGCATGAGGGGTATGAACTTCAACATCTGGGAAAAGGAGTATAACAACAGCATCACCGGTCATTCGGGTTATAAATATCCCGAATTCAAAGGGTATTATTCAAACCTCTACTGGGCCCGGATCACAAACAGGGATGCCCCGGGTTTCACGGTCTACAGCCGGACTTCGGATCTTTTCCTGCGCCTGTTCAGCCCGGATGAGGCTCCGGATCCGGCGCACACCACGGTGCAGCATCCCCCCGGGGAGCTCTCATTCATGCGGGGTATCCCCGCCATCGGGACAAAATTCAAGAATCCGGATCAGCTGGGTCCCCAGTCGCGCAATTACCAGTTTCTGGGGCGCCGGGTCGAAAACGGACAACTGTCCGTCTCCCTGCTCTTCGATTTCCGGGGGGATCCGGATCGTTTCCCTAGAAATCACGAACAATGACATTCGTTTTTCGGAAAGTGGCACTGCGGTGACCGGCCTGAAACCAGGAGCCATGCCCGTGGTTTCGGGGAAACCTGCGGATTGATGTACTCCAACGATATGTGGAGCCACCACCCGGAAAACCCGGAATACTGTGGACAGTTTCCCGGGAACGAGATCGATGGAATGAACGTACGGGAACTGGTGCCTGGTCTGGAGGCAGCTGAAAATCCACATGCTTACTATGCGTTTTCAAACAACCGCAGTTTCGAAGGGGTTCTGAGCGGGAACGGAAGGTGGAAACTCCATCTGCCCCATCCATACCCCACCCTGATGGAAGCAGGCTGGGACGCGATTCCCGGCACCTATGTACAGGAAAGCATCGATACCGCCCTGTTCGATATGGCGAATGACCCCCTTGAAACCACCAACGTCCTGGTCCAACACCCGGAGGCAGCCCGGGAGCTGATCCAGATGGCGGAGACGCACAGATCAAGATTCTACCTGGATTAACGGGATCCTGATGGATTAAAAATACCGTTGCTGATAAATGCCACTTTTTTGCTGTCGGGCGACCAGCCGGGCACGTTGATGGTTCCCTGTCCCCCGTACACATACCCGACCACGCGGGGTTCAGGATATGTATTCACAACCTGTTCTGCACTCTCAACAGCCTGTTCCAGGTCATCAATCGCCATGATCCGCAGGTACACCCGTTCATAAAACGGATGCGCATCGGCCGGGACCTCTTCCGGGAAGGAAAGAAAGATGATCAACCGGTTGTCCGGGGAAACATGCGGGAACCAGTCGTTGTATGCATCAAAGGTAAGCTGTGTCTGGTTCCCGCCGTCGGGGTCCATCCGCCAAATCTTCATGGTCCCCGTTCTGGCCGAGTTGAAATAGATGTATTTTCCGTCGGGACTGTACTCGGGACCGTCATCCAGTTCCGGGGCATCGGTGAGCCTGGTCTCCCCGCCACCCACGGCCGGAATTTTGTAGATGTCATAATTTCCGTCCCGTCCCCCGGTATACACCAGGTACCTGCCATCGGGCGACCAGCCATGGAGGTATGAGGGGCTTTCCGGGGTAACCCTCCGGGGGGTCCCTCCCCCGGCCGGCAGCGTGTAGATAACCGACTGTCCCCCGTCTTCCTCGGCATGGTGACTGATCCCGATCCGCTTTCCGTCAAAGGAAAGTACATGATCGTTGTTGTTGCTGACGGCAAACCCGGTGGGCAGGACATGCGATTCACCCAGGCTGAGATCATACCTGTACAGGAGACCATCCGCATTGTAAATAAGGTACTTTCCGTCAGGGGTCCAGTTCGGTGCCTGCCAGGAACCATCGGATCCGTCGAGGATCCTCCGCTCCCCTGTTTCCACATCCAGCACCTCGAGAAGGCTCCCCAGGTAGGTTTCATATTGTACCAGGTCATCGGGAGCCGTTCCGAACACCCTGACATTGCTGAACACCGCCCGTTCGTTCACCGTATCATTGTGTGCGCAGATAAAAAGCCCCGCCTGTAACTGTCCGCTCAACTCTATTTCAATGCTTTGCCGGCTGAAAGTTTCGCCAAAATGTGCCGCCGACATGGTAAAACGGCTCCCTTTTTTCTCAAGCTGGATCATGTCCGGACCTGCCAGATCTAACCGTTTTTCCTCCATATCAGCACCCTTCATATGCCGGTACTGCAAGGATGTGAGGCCGTCCCCGTGAATGACACAGCTCACATGGGGAGCATCCTTCGCCAGTCCGCTGCGGATCATCAGCCCGGTCTTCCGGTGCGGATCAATCCCCTTCGCCGGGAACCTGACCCGGGCCTGGATCATAAAATCTCCTTCCATCTCCTTCCAGAGAAACGTGAAGTGATCCTCGCCGAACCAGATGTTGCTGCCGGATCCCTCCAGCAGGTATTGCTGGTCCGGTTCCCTGTATGTGGCGCTGCCTGGGATCAGCGGGGATCCCACGTCGGTCAGGGTATGGAAAAAACCGGTCCGGGGTCCGGCGAACTGTGCGGGAGCAGTTATTTGCATCATGCCGAATATGAATAGTGGAAATACTTTTATTATTTTCATATGTATCTTATTATAAATATTTTATTAAAATTTACCTAAATTAATTCTTCGGGTATACTCACCATGTAGGAGATCCCTTCGGTCGTTCTTTTATAAAAACCGACCAGTCTCTTGTCCACGAAAGAGAAAAAGGAAGGGATAACGATGCTGCGTCCGAATGCTGCCGCCAGCCCGGGCAGGGATTGTTCCTTCTGCCAGCGTATGATGGCCTCAATGGCGTCCCTTTTCAGCCTTTTCTGCACAGAATCTTTTACTTCCCGGGACCCGTGGTAGGTCTCCCTTAGCTCTTCCCGGTAGGTTTCCAGGGCTTCTTCCTCGCCCACCATCCTTTCATCCTGATTCTCCAGGTTAAAATGGAGGTTCAGGTCCGGTTCCTCCACCCCGTAATTCTTTTCCAGAACCCGGCAGAATATCCCCAGTTCCTTCTCGGCCGGGATCTCCAGCAGCGGTGCCGTGAACTGGAAGGAAAGCACAAAAACCAGGTACAGGTCACTGTCCAGGTTGCCGTGCCTGGCCTCCAGCAGCCAGGTGTTCAGATAATGCAGGTATTCCCCGATAAAATTCTCTCTCCGGGATGGAGAGAAATAGTGTTCAAGCGCCGGTTTTTTCCCTGGTATCCTTTCACCGAGGGCGATGACCTCGTCAATGCTGATCATTCGCATTCCCAGGTCCGGTCTCATTTCGGGATGAAGCGACAATGGCATGGAGCAGCGTTCAGGAATTTTATTGGTTACCAAATTAATCAAAATCTGTTATTCAGATTCTCAGCCTGATCTGCAATCTGCCCAGCAATCCCGTCAACTGAATGACCAGGATCGAAAAAATGATGGATTTCAGAATGCCGATGATCCCCGTATTGAGGAATTCCGGTAGGTTCAGCCCGGACAGTGCCCCGAAGGCATAGACAAAATAAGGGACCAGGTAGCATGTAAGCGTACTGTACCCGGCCGGGGCGATCAATCCGGCCCAACGGGTCATCTCAAGCCGGTCCGCCACAATGTGCAGTACACCGAAGGAAAGGATGGTGATTGCCGCGCATATCGCTGTCCATGACGGGGTGGCCAGGATTTTGGAGATTCCCCAGAAGGGTCTGGTGGTGAATCCAAAAAGCAGCAGAACCGCTGCCATCCCTGTCAGGACCGGTAGCAGCAAGGCCATTTTTTCCTTTTCCCTGAACCTGATCAGCAGTACGGATACAAGCATTCCGGCAGCCACGCTGGCATAATTGGATGCGCTCACCACGATCCTGATCCTGAAATCAAAAGGAGTGACGAACTCATTCACATTCAGAAGGTACAGGAAAAGACAGAACAGCGCAGTCCATACGGGTCTGTTCCCCGCAACGAGATAAAACAGGGCACTCAGCAGGTAACCCCAGCCAATGAGTCCCAGGATCCCCCACCAGTGGACCCGCATCCAGGTGTAGCCGTTGTCCCCGTTCCCCGTATAAATGGCCGCCAGAAAACCCAGGATGGCCGCACCGGAAAGTTTCAGGACAATGGGTGACACTTTTCCGAAGACTTTCCCTTTGTAGTCATTCCAGATGAGAAAGAAAGCGAGTGTCATCAGGATCTGCCACCAGTATTTGCTCAGCAGCAGTCCGGATGCCTGGATGTTCTCCAGGTTGACCATAAAAATTCCCATGATCAGAAGCGCCCCGGTTCGTTCGATGATGTGCCTGAGGACCAATAGTTTTGAATTGCTCCTTCGCTGCCTTGCACTGATAGCGAACGGGATGGACAGTCCCACGATAAACAGGAATGCCGGAAAGACCACATCGGCCAGTCCCATCCCATCCTCATGGGCGGCTTTGTGTCCCAGCCAATCAGGGATCCCGGTAAGGGTCCACAGGTCATTGACGAAGATCATCAGAAGCATGGTCAGTGCCCTGAGGATATCAATGGATTTCAGTCGGAAAGCGGTCATAGGAATGGATTGGAAGGTAGCCGGTTATTCTTCCTGGCCGTAATACCTGATCATCTCCCTGTAACTCTCCGCCGGTCCCCCACCCTCCGCATGTTCCTGGTTCCCGTAATACAGGTTCAGGAATCTCCCGGCCGGGCTCCAGACGGTCTGCATAAAACCATAGAACCGGTCCTTTAATTTATGATTGCTGCCGGATCTAAAGGCTTGCATCATTTCCATCTGGGTAATGGTTACCTCCGGGCGGTTGTGGGGACAGGTAATGACCCGGAAGCCTTTCAGGGCAAATAATGCAGCAGTGGGCTCGGCCCTTTCGTAATGCCAGTCGCAGATCACCACATCCCTGGAGATCATGTCAATGGCCCTGTGGGTATCATTTTCACTGGCTTCCCACATTCCCAGGCCTGTTGTCTCACCATCCAGCAGGCGGTCGCCCCAGATCCACAGCTCCCTCCCATCTGCAGCCAGGTGGTCCCGGATCCGGTTCACCTCACCCGCGAACAGGACCGATTTATCCTTTCCTCCGCAGCGCGGATACTCCTCCTCTCCGATATAAAAGACCTCGTCCATCCCCGCATGAAAGGCATCCGCTTCAAAAACCTCCATGATCTCATCCACCAGGGCGAAAACCACCTGGTGCACCCCGGGGTGAAGCGGACAGTAGCTTTTGCAGTACAATCCGTCACTGTTGGGCCATTCATATTTTTCCGGCATTTCGACGGACGGATTTTCGTCAAATTCAGGATATACCTCCAGCAGTTTATTCAGGGTACCGGCCCAGGACTGGTGCCCAAGCAGGTTGATATGGGGAATGAGCCTGATGTGCTTCTCCCTTGCCGTGCTGACCAGCTGTTTCACCTGCTCCCGGGTAAGCGCCCCTTCGCTTCTCAGTTCCGGATGGGAAGTATACTCGTATCCGTAGTCCACCCTGAGGACCAGCGTATTGACCCCACCCGGTGCCAGGTCATTTTCCATGAAGGACAGAAACCGATCAAGGTCCCGGGAACCAGGAGCCTCGATGCAGAGCCCGATCACGGGCGGTGGATCCTTCGCGGTCAGGGAAAGCGCTGCGCTGACCAGGAGCAGCGAGATCAGGATATTTCTTTTCATGTCTGTTAAGTTTTCCACACAGAAGAAAAGAAATAAAAATGAAAGAAACAACAGCCGGTTTGGTCGATCCGCTTTTCAGAAGCAATGGGTCAGGGCAGAACGCCACCACCTGTAATATTTTCCCTCCAGTTCTTCCACATCGGGGAAAGGATAGTAAAGGAAACTTTCCTGATCCCCCACGAAAAATCCGTCCTTGACCGTGCGGTATGACAGTTCTGTCTTCACCTGGCGGATCACTGTCTTGGTGAGGCGTTCCGAAGAAGACATCAGCCTTGACAGGCAGTCCCTCAGGTGATCCGGGTTGGGATAAGGAAGATCGTGGATGGGCGCATCCGGGTGCAGCGCGAGTTTGCCCAGTCTGAGTTCGGCCATGAAAATCCTGGGTGCATGGACCGGTTTGGAGGGATCGGTTAAAAAATTGATGAACTCGGGAGGGGACAGCTTGCTGGCCACCCTCGTGGCGATGGGAATGAATTGCTGGTACAGATGGATCAGTTCCCTTTCCTCCGGTTTGTATGTGCGGTGGGCCAGTTCGAGTACCTTTCCGTCGTCGGTGACGAGATAGAGGCTTTTCAGTGCCTCAAGCGGGGTGTTTTCCATGGACCTGTAAATGGAAAGGTACACCGAGCGTTTCGGCTCCCCGTTCTCGTAGGGGACGAGCTTCTTCTCTATATGCTCCCAGGGCAGGTTATCCATTTTCTGCGGGTCCACCTCAAAATAGATGGCCTGACCCCGGATCCTCTTCCGTGTTCCAACTGCAAGGTAGTTTCCGAAATCCTCCGGTGCCAGGTGCGAGGCAATCAGTGATTCAGGAGTAGCGGAAAGATAAAAATACTTTTTCATGGCGGGGTGGATTGGGAATTACCTTAAAAGTACATCATGGACAGATAAAAGTCAAGCATTGCAGTATGTTAGACATACCGGGGCCCGAACAAAACAGCATCTGACGGGTTATCCAGTTAGATCAAAGAATCGTTCACCAAACAAAAACCAGAAGACATGGCAGTCAGATCAGCACACGCAAAATGGACCGGTACCCTGAAGGATGGGAAAGGCACCATGAATTTCAGCAATTACACGGGACCCTATACCTACCGGTCCCGCTTCGAGGAGGGGGACGGGACAAATCCCGAGGAGCTGATCGGTGCAGCGATTTCAGGGTGTTTTTCCATGTTCCTGTCCGCTCTTTTAAGCGAGGACGACTTTGTCCCTGAGAGCGTTGAAACGACCGCCAGGGTACACCTTGGAAAAGATGAAACCGGACCGGTGATCTCCACCATCGAACTGGATTCCAGGGTGCGCTGCAAAGGGATCACCCCGGATAGGTTCGATGAACTTGCAGCTACGGCCAAGGAAAATTGTCCAGTTTCCCGTCTGGTCGCAGCTGCAGAGGTAAAGCTCTCGGCCCGGTTGCTCGAGGTCTGATCTCAGCGGACCGGAACGGGATAGGTTTTCAGAACGGCTGTAAATTTCTCATACTCCTCATCGCTCAGGGAGTAATCCTCCAGCTGTCCGTGCAGGAATTTATCATATCCCGTCAGGTCCATCAGGCCGTGTCCGCTGAAGTTGAACAAAATCACCTTCTCCTTCCCTTCTTCCCTTGCCTTTTTCGCTTCCCTGATGGCGGAGGCGATCGCATGGTTCGTCTCCGGGGCCGGGATGATGCCTTCGGTCCGTGCAAACAGTACACCTGCCTCATAGCACTCCAGCTGGTGGAGGGCTAGAGGGGTGGCAAGTCCGTGGTTCACCGCATGGCTCACCAGCGGAGACATGCCATGATACCTGAGCCCCCCTGCATGGATGGGCGGGGGAATGAATCCGTGTCCCAGTGAATACATGGCCAGCAGCGGTGTCAGTTTGGCCAGATCACCGTGGTCATAGGCATAAGGAGCCCTGGTGAGGGTTGGACAGCTTGCCGGTTCGACCGGGATGATCTCGATCTCTGCCCCGTTGATCTTATCCAGCATGAAGGGAAAGCTCAATCCGGCAAAGTTGCTTCCTCCTCCTGCACATCCGATCACCACATCGGGCAGCTTTTCGTTGATCTTCTCCAGCTGCTTCTTTGCCTCCAGTCCGATGACAGTCTGGTGAAGCATCACATGGTTCAGTACGCTTCCCAGGGAATAGCGGGTCTGGCCCGTTTTGTCGGTCACCGCCGCTTCCACTGCCTCGCTGATGGCGATCCCCAGGCTGCCGGGTGTATCTGGATACTGGGCAAGCACATCCCTTCCCGCCTGGGTTTCCTCGCTGGGACTTGCTACGCAGTCGCCCCCCCAGGCCTGCATCAGCATTTTCCGGAAAGGCTTCTGGTCAAAGCTGACGCGTACCATGAATACCTTGCATTCCAGTCCCAGCAGGGAACAGGCAAACGCAAGGGCACTCCCCCACTGCCCTGCCCCTGTTTCTGTTGTCAGTCGTTTGATCCCGAACTCTTTGTTATAGTAAGCCTGCGCGACAGCGGTGTTGGGCTTGTGGCTTCCTGCGGGTGAGAGACCTTCATTTTTATAATAGATCCTTGCGGGGGTTCCCAGCGCTTTTTCAAGGGCATATGCCCTGACCAGGGGGGAAGGCCGCCACAACCAGAGCATCTCAAGCACTTTTTCCGGGATGTCGATCCACCGCTCTGTGCTCACCTCCTGCTCGATCAGGTTCATGGGAAACACGGGGGCCAGTGCCTCGGGACCGATCGGCTGGCCGTCGGGTCCCAGTGGCGGATTCAGTGTTCCGGGCAGGTCAGCCGCGAGATTATACCATTGTCTTGGCATCTCGTGCTCCTCGAGTAAGATCTTTCTGTTGCTTTTCATGTTCTGGATTTTTGGGGTTAAACAATATCAAAAAAAAACGGGGCAGTTCTTTCAACATGCCCCGTGCGGTCTTTTATCAAATCAAATCATCACTGGTTAACCATTGCCCACGAAGCATCCTGATGGATATACCACCATCGCCAGCACCAGCAATTGTTAACGTTGATTGAATGCATTGTCACGGTTTAAGGCGTCTAAAATAAAGATAATTTCTAAATATTCAATCCCGGTGCATATTTTTTTTGCGGTTTGCACCTCGCGGCTTAATATTGTATTAGAACCTGCCGCCATGCAACCAGCGCAGAGAACCATGAAGGAATTTGTCACCGGTATCGATGTGGGATCGGTCTCCGTCTGTTTCGTATCACTGGATCTGACGGGGAAGTTGCTGAACCATGCATATGCTTTGCATTCAGGCAATGTCAGGGATACGGTGGAAGCCCTGGCGGGGGAATTCCTTGCCCCGGGACTGAAAGGGATCGCCGCACCGGGGGGTAAGACATGGTTCACCAGGGAGGTGCGCTGTTTTGACCCGCAGGTCTCCCTCATACATGCGGTCTTCCGCCCTGGATCAGGAATCCGTTCCATCCTCCACGTGGGGGCTGAACGTTTTTTTCTGATCGAACTTGATGAGAACGGGAATTATCTGAAGACCAGTCACAGTTCTTCATGTGCGGCCGGCACGGGCAGTTTTCTGGATCAGCAGGCTGCGAGACTCAGGCTGAACGATGCCTCACAGATCTCGGAAATGGCCCTTCAGAACCGATCCCCGGTCCCCGATATTGCAGCCAGGTGTGCCGTATTCGCCAAGACGGACCTGATCCATGCCCAGCAGAAGGGGTACGGGCTGGAAGCCATCTGTGACAGTCTCTGTAAAGGGCTGGCTGATAATATCTCAGATACCCTGTTCAGCAGAACAGTCCCCGAATCGCCCATCATGATGACCGGGGGAGTGTCCAGGAACCATTCTGTTGTAAAACACCTGCAACGAATTGTTGGAAAGGAAATTGAGGTTCATCCCAACTCGCATCTTCTCCCCGCCATCGGTGCCGCCGGCCTTCTGTTGAAGGAGCTGCAGGGGGGAGCGCGGGAGGAGTTCGGCGATGTCGCGGTCAGACCGCATGAGATCCTGAGGGAAAAGGGAATCCTTCATTATTACTATGAACCTTTGAGCGAGAATCCTTCCGGTTCGCTGAACCCGGATGGAGGGGATGACTCCACATTCCGACCCGTGATGACCGGTCATGTGGAGACGGTCCGGCTGGACCGCTTCAAACATACGACACCCGGGAAGATAGATGTATACTTGGGCATTGATGTGGGTTCAACCAGCACCAAGGCGGTTGTGACCGGTGCGGACGGGGAACCGGTTTCGGGTTATTACACCTATACCTCCGGACAACCGCTGAAGGCGGTACAGGCGATCCTGGAAGCCATTGACCATGAAGCTTCCGTTTCCGGGAACAGTTACAGGATCCTGGGCTGCGGCACAACAGGTTCCGGAAGGAAATTCATCGGCACCATTCTGCGGGCAGACCTGGTGCTGGATGAGATCACGGCACATGCGCGTGCGGCGTATGAACTGGACCCCGAAACGGATACCATCATCGAGATCGGGGGACAGGATGCCAAGTTCACCCAGATGAAAGACGGGGTGGTCACCTTTTCCCACATGAATACAGTATGTGCTGCAGGCACGGGGAGTTTTATCGAGGAGCTGGCATCCAGACTGGGGGTCGAACTGCAGGATTACGAACGGCTCGCCATGGACCGGCCTGCTCCGCTGGCAAGTGACCGGTGCACGGTTTTCATGGAAAGGGATATCAACCAGCTGCTCAGCCAGGGTTATGCCGTGGAGGAAGTTCTTGCCACCGTGATCCACTCGGTGCGTGAAAACTATTTGAAAAAAGTTGCCAGCGAGGCACATATCGGTGACCATCTTTGTTTCCAGGGAGCCACCGCAAAGAACCGGGCACTGGTGGCAGCTTTTGAACAGCGTCTCGGAAAATCCATATTCGTTTCTCCGCTGTGTCATCTCACGGGAGCATACGGAACTGCCCTGGTGTTGATGGAAGAACAAAGGGGGAACAGCAGTTTCAGGGGACTTGACGTCTACCGCAAATCCATCCCCATCTGCACCGAGACATGTGACATATGCCTGAACCGATGCACCATCAGTGTGGCTGAAATTGACGGAGAGAAGGTGGCTTACGGATTCCTGTGCGGGAGGGATTACGACACGAAAAAGTTCATCAGTAGGCGGACAGCCGCCTTTGAACTGCTGAAGGAGAGAAAAAAATTAGGGAAGACAGCTTCCGGGCGCTCCCCGTCGAAGAAAGACGCTCCATTGATCGGCATCCCCGCCTCCCTGCACCTGATGGAAGACCTGCCATACTGGTGCGCCTTTTTCAGGGAACTTGGCATCCCGTACATCACCAGTGAAGGATGCAGGGACTCTCTGAAGACCGGTAAGAAGATTGCGGGTGCTGAATTCTGCGCCCCGGTGGACTCCATGTACGGCCACGTGGCCTGCCTGGCCGGTGAGTGCGATCACATCTTCATGCCCGTCTACCTGGAATCCAGGGTTAAGTCGCCCGGTTCGGAGGAGAATTTCTGTTACTATACCCAGTACAGTGCATCCCTGGCACATGCCGAGAACAGTCACATCAGGCAGAAATTGATCAGCCCCATGCTCAATTTCAATAAAAAAGTGGAGTACAATGCAGGGCTCCTTCTTGAAAGCCTGGCAGAGACAGGGTTTGGAAATCTGAAGAGGGGGGAAATCATACGGGCAATGAAAACGGCTGAGGAAGAGGTACGGGAATGGAACCGGAAACTGACCGGTTTTTTCGACAGCAGCCGTGAAGATGGTGAAAACCTCTCGGTGGTGCTGCTGGGAAGACCCTACGTGGTGCTGTCCGAGACACTGAACAAAGGCATCCCGGATATTTTCACCAATATGGGTGTCAGGGCATGGTACCAGGACATGCTGCCGGTGCGGAAGGACCAGAGTGAACTGGCAGAGTTGCTCGGCAAGATCCCCTGGCACTTTGCCGCCGATATCCTTCGCGCCGCGGAGTGGACTGCCCGGACACCGAATATGTATCCGGTCCTGATCACAGCCTTCAAGTGTGCACCCGATTCGTTTATCATCGAGTACTTCAAGCAATTGATGGAATTGTTTGCCAAACCCTACCTGATCATCCAGATTGACGAGCATGATTCCAATGTGGGCTACGAAACCAGGATCGAAGCCGCCCTGCGCGCTTTCAGGAACCACGCAGGCGACCAATCGACTGTCCCAGTACCCGATCTGGGTCCCCTCCTGCCAAAGGTCGAGACCCGCCTGGACGGGAAGATCCTGTTGATGCCCAACTGGGACATGTATGTGAGTCCCCTGGTCGTGGCCAACCTCCGAAGGGCGGGAATAGATGCCAGATTGCTTGAGACCAGTGAGCTGAGCATCAGGAGGAGCATGGCCTTCAATACCGGCCAGTGCCTTCCCATCAATATCATCGCGCAGGATTACATGGATTATATCGGCAAGCATGACCTGGATCCATCCGGGGTCATCCTCTGGATGATGGAGGGAAGAATGAGCTGCAATCTGAGACAGTATCCGTATTACATCAAGCGCATCCTTGAAAACTCCGGGAACGGTCTGGAGAAAGCCAGTGTCTATTCCGGTGAGCTCACCCACAGGGAAATATCAGTGGGGGTCACCTATTATGCCTATTTCGCCTACATGCTCGGAGGGTTGTTCAGGAAGACTGCCTGCCGGATCCGGCCCTATGAAGCGGTTCCGGGGGAAACCGACCGGGTCTTCGAAAAGATCCACGGAATCCTGCTGGATGCCCTCTCCGGCGAAAAATCCATCGATGGTGCGATCAGCGAAGGACTGCGGCTAATAGACACGATCGGATATGACACATCCGTACGCAAACCCCTTGTGGCTGTTTTCGGCGACCTGTACGTGCGGGACAACGACATCATGAACCAGGACCTGATCGGGGCTGTTGAAGCGGCAGGCGGAGAGGTGCTGGTGACCCCTTACCATGATTACATGAAGATTGTCATTGAAAACATCTTCAGGCGCGCGAAACAGCGCGGGGAACTTCTGGAAACCCCTATGAACCGGGTGTTGCTGAATCTGCTCAGGTTTATGGATGACAGGTATTACGGGCCATTCAGGAAATATCTGGGACCTGCGCCTGTGATCAGGCCGAAGGAGCTGGAGAAGCACCTGTCCCTCTTCAATATCCATCCCCTCCACTCGGGTGAATCCTATGACAACATTTTGAAGATCTTTTATCTCATTGAGAATTACCCGGGGATATCCCTTTTTATTCAGGCAAATCCTTCCTATTGTTGTCCGGCCCTGGTTACCGAGGCGATGACCCGGCGGATCAGGGAGATCACCGGAGTGCCGGTGGTTACCATCACCTATGACGGCACCGGGGGACGGATGAATGACATCATTGTTCCATACATCCAGCGGTCGTCCATGCAACAGGGGAAGATTTGACAGGCAGCTGAGAGCGGCGCCGTTCGGATCAGTACACCGGATTCTTCCAGGGCTCGGGTTCCTCGTATTTGCTGGCCGATGCCCACCTGATCCCCCGCTTGAGGATCTCCAGGGCCTCGGGTACCTCAAAATCCTTCATCACATGTCCCAGCGATGTATAGAAGACCCTCCCCTTCCCGTGCATTTTCTTCCAGACCACCGGCATGGTACACCCGTCGATCCAGCTGGCATGCTCGGCACTGAAAGTGGTCGTTGCCAGCACCTTCACATTGGGATCCACATGCATGTAATATTGTTCGCTGTGCATATGGAATTCGTCCAGTCCGCTTGTGACCGGATCATCCCGGTCCACCACCTGCACGCTGTAATCGATGACCCCTCCGGGATGCGCCACCCACTGTCCCCCGGTCATGAACTGGTAAGCCACATTCTGCCGGAATGCATCGCATAATCCACCGTGCCAGCCCGCAATCCCTGTCCCCTTCTCCACCGCATCCAGTAGTCCTTTCTCCTGTTCAG
>JAXGMU010000027.1:0-13602 GCA_040768485.1 Bacteroidales bacterium | reverse complement strand
AAGATCTGTATGACAAGGTCAATCCCGTTCATATAGGCCTGATCGGAATAGGGATCCAGCGAGTCGATGGCATCAACCCGGGCTCCCTCGCTTTCCATCCAGGGTTTGAGCAATTCCACGGACTGCAGGGGCTCGTGGCCATCCCACCCTCCATAGGTGAACAACACGTTCCTGCCATTCAGGGAAGGAAGCCTGCGAACCGGCCGTGAAGAGGGAACCGGTCCCCCGTTTACAGTTCTCAGCCCCATGGAAGCCCCCACTCCCGCCAAGAGGGAGCTGGCCAAAAATTTTCGTCGGTTGAAGTACATTTCTGATGCATGTTTGGTGATAAACAGGAATCCTAAATATATGCTGAAAATGAATGGAAACAAAAACCCTCCGCTTCGGCGGAGGGTCTCAGATTAACACGTAATGACCTGTTCAACTATATCAGTTTGACATTCACTGCATTTAATCCTTTGCGTCCTTCAGTCAGTTCAAAAGTGACATCATCATCCTCCTTGATCTTATCAATCAGGCCGGATACATGAACAAAATACTCTTCGTCTGATTCGACGTCCTTAATAAATCCATATCCCTTGGATTCATTAAAAAATTTTACTTTTCCTTCTTTCATTGTGTTAATTAAGAATTGATAACGATACAAAAGTAATACTTTTTCAAACCAAATCCACAAGAAGATGAAAAGAAATCACGCATATGCAAACCCAAAATAAGTATATTTGCTTCGGTTTCACTCAGGAAGCATCCAGATCGTCTCTCATGAAAGGCACATTTATTTTCTTATTTCTGCTCACCGTTTTCCCGGATCTGCTGGAGGCTCAGGTGACAAAAACGGACAGTCTGCTCGGCCGAAGCAGGGATCTGACGGGGAACGAACTCGGGAAAGTCTATTATGAGGTTTCCGTGGCGCTGCAGGATGGATATCCTGACAGTGCACTTTATTATGCCAATCAGGCCGAACTGCTTCTAACAAAGAGCGATCCCGATCAGCTTCTCCCCTTTCTGTTCAAGAACAAGGGCAGGATCTACGAAATAAAAATGGCTTACGAAAGAAGCCTGCTTTATTACCGGAAAGCATACGATGAGTTCATCAAAGCAGGGAATCACCAGGAAATCGGGAGCTGCGCACTGAGCATCGGCAACATCTATTTTGAGATGGCCGATTTCAGCGAGGCCTATTATTTTTACCTGCAGAGCCTCAATGCTTATGAAAGGACGGGTGACCGGGCAGGGATCGCGAGCATGGAGAATAACCTGGGTGCGGTGGCCCATGAAATGGGAAAGCTGGATGAAGCCGAAAGGCATTACCAGAATGCGCTTCAGATATACAGGGAAAGCAAGCTTCTGAAAGAAGAGGGAAAAGCTCTGAATAACATCGGACTGATCCTGTATGACAGGCAGCAATATGATTCCGCGCTGTTCTATTTCCAGGAGGTGATAAGGAAATTCGATAACGATTCCACCCGTTCCGAACTGGAGTGTTACACCTTGTCGGCCGTTTATAACAACATGGCACTCACCTATGTGGAACTGGAGGAATACAGGCTGGCCCTGCGGTACCTCAGGGAGGGATTGTCCCTGGCAGGGAACATCGGAGACCAGTACACCATCGGTTCTGTCTTCAACAACCTGGGGTCCCTTTACAGGGAAATGAACAATCAGGATTCGGCACTTTATTATCTTCACCGGTCGCTTCAAATCGCCAAATCCCACGGATTCAAACACCTGGAACTGGAAACCTATGATGAACTGGCAAAGCTGCATGCGCAGGCAGGGAATTACATTTCGGCCTACAACTGGACCCTTCGTTACGATACAGTGTACAAAGCCCTTTTCAACGAGATCCAGTCACAACAGATCGCAAAACTGAGGGCCCGTTACGAACAGGAACTCAAGGACAGGGAGATCGAACAGCTTCAATCCGAATCCCAGGTCCAGCGAATGCTGAACAAGGTCTTTATCATCTTCATCCTGGTGATCGTTGCGCTGGTCATTATCATTGCCTTTAACCTGCGCTCAAAAAAGATCACCAACCGGATGCTGGCTGAGCGAAATCTGCAGATTTCCGATGCCATCCGGAAATTGAGCGAGTCGGAGGAGGAACTTCAAAGCCTGAACAGGTCCAAGGACAGGATCTTTTCGGTGGTGGCGCACGACCTCAGGAACCCGGTTGCTGCAATCGCCGGTTTTTCAGAGCTGCTGAATGATAATTTCGATCAGTTTCCGGTGGAAACACAGAAGGAATACGTGCTGCAGATCCTGCAGGCCACCCAGCGCATGCAGAATCTGCTGGAGAACCTGCTCATCTGGGCCAGGTCACAGATGAAAGCAGTTAAATATGAACCCGAAAATGTCAGGATCAAGACGATTGTGGATGACTGTGTCAGGGAGGTGAAGGCCAACCTGGATCACAAGAAGATCGAATGCACGGTCAGGATCGACAGAAAATGTGTGGCTTATGCAGATAAATCAATGATCCATACCATTTTCAGGAACCTGATCATGAACGGCATCAAATTCAGCTTCCCCGGTGGCAGGATCTGGATCAGTTCTGAAGTGGAGAACAGTTACTGCTCCGTTTCGGTCAGGGATGAGGGGATCGGGATCCAGCCCGAGATCCAGAAAAAACTGTTCGATCCGAATGAGGTTGTCACAACGCCCGGCACCACCGGTGAATCGGGATCGGGACTAGGTCTTGTCATATGCAGGGAATTCGTCGAGAGAAACCGGGGAGAAATCCATGTGACCAGCGAACCGGGAAACGGTTCCACCTTTACAGTAAGTCTGCCGATGCCGGAGGGAGATTAACTGCAAATCACTTCAACCTGTCCCTGAACACCTTTTCAAACTTTTCGACCTTGGGCTGAATGACCATTCTGCAATAAGCCTGACCGGGATTTTCGGCAAAGTATTCCTGGTGATAATCCTCCGCCGGGTAAAACGTTTTGAAAGGTTCCACACGGGTGACAACCGGGTCCTCCCAGATCCCCGCTGCCTGAAGTTCCCGGATGGCTTCTTCGGCCAGCCGGCGCTGTGTTTCACTGTGGTAAAGGATCAGCGACCTGTACTGTGTCCCCACGTCAGCCCCCTGCCGGTTCAGTGTGGTGGGATCATGCGTTTTGAAGAAGATCTCCAGCAATCCTGCATAACTGATGAGATCCGGTTGAAAGGTTATCTGTACAACCTCGGCGTGACCCGTCGTGCCGGTTGAGACCTGCCGGTATGTCGGATTTTCCGTCTCTCCGCCGGCATAACCTGAAACGACGGATTGTACGCCGTTTACGCGTTCAAAAATCGCTTCCACGCACCAGAAGCAGCCCGCTCCGAACGTGGCTTTCTCAGTCCTGTTTTCCATTCCTTGATTGCCATTGATTGTGATTGCCTGCATGAGCATCATTCCCCAGATCATTCCCGTTATTCCCATGTCACAGGTATTTGATATATATGACTATAACCATCAAACCGTAAAATTGTTCCGCAGCTGGCACGGATCCTTTTTTCGTCGTAACTTTATATCATGTACACGGCATCTCATTATAAAATCATTGACAGGGAAAGGATCCAGTGCCGGCTGTGTCCCCATTTCTGCGTAATGAAAGAAGGTGAAAGGGGCATCTGCATGGCGCGGGTACACAAAGAAGGAAAGCTTCTGACGGAAAGTTATGGGATCCTTTCGGCCATCTCCCTGGATCCCATCGAGAAGAAACCACTGTACCATTTTCTGCCGGGAAGTTCCATTTTTTCCATCGGGAGCTTTGGCTGCAATCTATCATGCACCTTCTGCCAGAATTGTGATATTTCGCAGGTAGAGGCCGGGATCTTCTCAAGGTATGCACCCAGGGATCCCGAAATCATTGTGGAAGAAGCTCTCAGGCAACAGGGGAATATCGGACTGGCCTATACCTATAATGAACCGGGCATTAATTTTGAATATGTGCTGGCGTGTGCAGCATACGCGAGGGAACGGAAGTTGAGGAATGTCATGGTCACCAACGGTTTTATTAATGCAGAACCACTGAGGGAGTTGATCCCCGTAACGGATGCATTCAACGTGGACCTGAAATCCTTTCGTGACGAATTCTACAGGAAGATCACCGGGGGAAGGCTGAAACCGGTGCTAAGAGCCATTGAGATGATCGCCGGATCGGACAGCCACCTGGAGCTGACCTTTCTGATCATCCCCGGGCTCAATGATTCTGAACCGGAATGGGAAGGATTGATCTCATGGGTCAGTGATCACTGCGGACCCGATACCGTTTTGCATGTCAGCAGGTATTTTCCCCGCCATAAGCTGAATCGCCCGCCCACTCCCATTCATACCCTTGAACAATTTGTCCACATGGCACGGGAAAAGATCAGGTACGTTTATCCCGGCAACACCCACAACCAGATGGACAGCAGCACCTATTGCCCTGAATGCGGGACCAGGCTCATCGACCGGAGCGGTTACAGGACCAGTGTGACGGGTATCGATCCCGGCGGACACTGTACCCGTTGTCAGGCAGAGATTTACGGAGTATTTAAAGCAGCATGACCATGAACATGAGAAACGCGGCAGTGGAGGGACGTTTTTACCCCGCGACCAAGGAAAAGATCTTTGAACAGATCAGGGAAATCGAGCAAACCGGCAGGTATCCGGTGAAGGAGCTGAAAGCCGGGCGCATTTACGGCGGGGTGGTTCCCCATGCGGGACACATCTACTCGGGACACCAGACCGTCCCCTTGTTCCAGCTGATCAGCAGGCAGGACCGTCTGCCGGAGACCTTCGTCATCGTCCATCCCAACCACACCGGCAGCGGTCTGCCCCTGGCCATTGACGATGCGGAAGCATGGAAGAATTGCATCGGGAATGTCCCCCTGGACCTGGAGCTGGCCGGTGCCATGGATCTTTCCTTCAGCAGGCTTTCCCATGCGAACGAACATTCCGCCGAGGTGATCATCCCCTATCTGCAGTACTATCTGCGAAAACATCCCTTTTCCATCGTGCCGGTCTGCATGATGGACCAGCAACCCGGGAGTGCCAGGCACGTGGCCGGAAGGATCCGCCAGGCGGCTTCAGAACTGGGAAGGAAAGTGATGGTTCTGGCATCGAGTGACTTTTCGCATTTCCTTTCCCCCCGTGAAGGAGAAAAAAAGGACCAGCTGGTTGTGGACGAGATCATGAAAAGAGATGTGGATGGGGTGGCAGAAGCGGTCAGGAAAAATCACATCACGGTCTGCGGGTATGGTCCGATCATGACCCTGATGGAATATGCGGCCATGGATGATCCCTCCTACCGGATTGAAATCCTTGCGAGGGGGCATTCAGGGGAAGTGTTCCCTTCCAGAGAGGTGGTCGACTACATATCGATGGTGTTTTACAGGCCATGAAGCTATCCCATCAACATAAGCAGTTGCTGCTGGGAATTGCGCGGGACAGCATCAACAGAGCGGTCAGGAAAAATCCGGCAGGTGCGGAATCCATTGAAGCGCCCGCAAGCGTGCTCCAGACAAAGTGTGGTGTATTTGTCTCGGTATATGTGGCCGGTGAACTAAGGGGCTGCCTGGGTACTTTTTCCGAGGACGAGCCACTCTGGAATAATGTGCAGAGACTTGCCGCATCGGCTGCCACGGAGGATCACCGGTTCAGACCGGTGCTGCCCGAAGAGATGGACGAACTGCGGATCGAGATCAGCGTGCTCTCCCCCCGCCGGAAGATCAGGGACATCAGCGAGATTCAACCGGGGAAGCACGGGATCTACATTCAGAAAGGACTGAACAGGGGAACACTCCTGCCCCAGGTGGCCACCGCCCAGGGCTGGGATGCACGGGAATTTCTCGGTAACTGTGCGCGATACAAGGCGGGAATCGGATGGGACGGATGGAAATCTGCGGATATTTACATCTACGAAGCCCTTGTATTCGGTTCGGACGAGACTGTATGCTAAATTTTGTTCAAGCCGCAAAGTTGCATATTAGAATATATCCTTTATATTTGTTTACTGAAGCTTTGAGAAAGACTATTAAAAAATAGTCACTAACCCTAAAGCTGAATCTACGTTGAAAGATCCCGGATGGAAACAACCGGGATCTTTTAATTTTATATATTATTTATATTCAACTGGTTAGTTTTCAGGTGGTATTTTTGGCATTTCTTTTGCATTGATAATATCAAAGATGTCAAACAAGCGAAAAAGCACAGAAACCATGAAAACGATCAGATACACCACCGCCCTGCTGCTGATGCTCGCCTTCGGATTAACCGCGGTCCAGGCACAATCGGCACGTCGCACGGACCCCCGGGAGAAAAGGGTCGCCAATGCGACAAGAGAAACCAAGAGAGAAACCACACAGCCACAGCGGACTGTCAAGCGCAGCGAGGTTCAGCGCCAGCGGGCCGTTCAACCCCAGCGCAATGTCCAGCGCAACGAGGTGCAGCGCCAGCGGGCCGTTCAACCCCAGCGAAATGTCCAGCGCAACGAGGTGCAGCGCCAGCGGGCCGTTCAGCCCCAGCGCAATGTCCAGCGCAACGAGGTGCAGCGCCAGCGGGCCGTTCAGCCCCAGCGCAATGTCCAGCGAAACGATGCTCAGAAACGCACCAGTATCAGCACGCCGAACAATCCCAGGAGCACTTACCGGAAAGCCGACACCAAGGTGTACGTGGACCGGAACAGGACAGACGACAACAGGGTGAACAAGTTTTCCAGCAAACACTATTACGGTGGACACCACTACCATTACTTCTACCCCCGGGTGAAGATCAGGACGCACCATCATCACGATACCTATATCCATCATTACAGGGTGCTGTACCATCCGAGACACGTGAACATCTACTGGACACGGAACATGTACAGGGACTACAGAAACTGGTATCCCAACTACCGCTGGAGGTATGATTACGGATACAGGATCCAGACCATCTCCGCGTTTGATGCCAAGTACAACCTGGGTGAGGTGGCAGCGGTCTACGGAAGGGTCTATGCCACCTGGTACAACCGCGAAACCGATGATTACCTGCTGTTCTTCGGAGGCGATTACCCTTACCAGGAGTTCACCGTGGTCCTGCCGGCACAAGTGGCCAAACGGTTCAGCTGGAGACCGGAACGGTTCTTCCTTGGCGAGCACATGATCGTTACGGGACTGATCACCACCTTCGACGGTATCCCCGAGATCGTCGTGAAACACAGGAGCCAGGTGGACCTTTACTGACAGCCGGAACGGAATCCGGTGTATCCGGACAGCATAAACATCAGAACAGGAGGGTATCCCAGCAGGGGTACCTTCCGTTGTTAACTGAGGGATGCTTTCTTGCAACGTGCTAATTTTGCTGGCGCAAAAAGATGCCAGGTTGCTTCGAAAGCATCCCTCAGCCGATGTATGGTTGGTTTCGCCTCCTGGGGATGCATTCTTGCAACATGCTAATTTTGCTGGCGCAAAAAGACGCCGGCTGTGTCATGGTTTCACAACGGCGGAGACCCTTTTCAGGGAATAGGCGGCAAATACACCTTTTCCGTCATTGGAGATATTGGAGCGGACATTGGCAGGGGGACCTGAAAACAGGGGAATGCTGCCGATGATTTCCAGCTGTGCATCCGAGATAAAATCATAGAAATCCTTTCCGATACTGCTCATTTCAAGAATGACCGTATCTCCCGGATACAATGCCGACCGGGGATCCTCATCCAACATGAATCTCACGGGGTACCCGAAGATGTATTCCCCGTTGATAAAATCATCGGATTGCACCATGTAATCGGACAGTTCATCGGTCAGCAGGTCCCTGTTCTTCCATATCTGATAGCTGTACCATTCCCTTTTGGGAGAATCCTGGGCATAAAGCATTACGCGGTAGCCCGAAAAGTAGGGAGACTGGAAATATTCCAGCCTGATGGAGTCAAGCAGGGGCATCCCGGGCATCGTGCTCGTTGCATCGTAGGTTTCCGGGGTGCCGTCACCATCGATATCCACCTGGCTGATCACCATATCGTAGCGTGTGCCGGGTACCCCCCGGAATGCCACCGGGCTGCGATACAGACCCGCAGCAGTATCGGATTCCTCCAGGCGGAGGACCTGGTCCCCCGCATGCAGTTCCACCAGTGCATTCGATACGGCAGGAGCCTGCTGGTTTGAAAAATAGTCGCTGGTAGTCGAGAGCCGGACCTGGTGGTGGAGCGAATCGGTGGTAACGGTCCCGAAAACCACAAGCCGTTTATATGTGCTGTCGAGTTCAATATCGATCACCTCCGTGCATGCCGTCAGGATGATTGCAGCAAACAGGAACGCCGGTCGGCAGCGGTATGGAAGGATCCTGGTCATCAGAACCTGAAATTATATGTGATCGCGGGGATGATGGAAAACAGATAGGTCATTTCCGCATAGGTCAGGTCCGGGTCCTGTTCATCCTGAACGAACCTGATGGTCCACACATTCTTCCTCGCATAGGCGTTATAGACAGATAAATTCAAATCACCCGACCATTTTCTGTCCGGTCTGTTCCTGCCTCTGATGGTCAATGACAGATCAAGCCTGTGATAATCGGGCAGCCTGTATTCGTTCCTTCCGGTGTAAAGCGGGATGATATTCCCCATGATCTCATATCGCCCAGTGGGCATCGTGAACGGGATCCCGGTGGAATAGACCCAGTTCGAAGCGATGGTGAACCTGTCCGAAAGGTCGTAGCTGACAACCAGCGCCAGGTCATTGGGTTTGTCGTATGGGGCCGGATAGGGTTTTCCCTCATTGATCCCGGGGATATCACGAATGGCCCTCGCGTAGGTATAGCTGATCCATCCCGAGAACCTGCGGTCTTCATATTTCATGTAGAACTCCGCTCCATATGAAGTGGCCTCCCCGATCCTCAGTTCTCCTTCGAGCATGGGGTTCAGCATCAGCTGGGCATGATCCCGGAAATCTATGGCCTGGTTCATTTTTTTGTAATAGAGCTCAAAGGATGATTCGATCCTGTTTTCCAAAAAGTTCCGAAAGTAACCCAGGGTCACCTGGTCTGAAAGCTGGGGGCGGATGTTGGGAGAAGCGGGAAACCAGATGTCCAGCGGAGTTCCGGCCGAGGAATTGCTGGCCAACTGCAGGTACTGGCGTGTTCTGGAGTAACTCGCTTTCACGGAACTTTTCTCATTAATCAGGATGTTGGCCGAAAGTCTTGGTTCCAGTCCGTGATGGGAATGATAGAACGTACCCCGGTCATAATATGTGGAATCAACGACCTCGTAATCATCGTTATAGGTAAATACCCGCGCCTCTCCGATGTTATTGAAGAGTGAATAACGAATCCCGTAACGGACCGCAAACCGCGAACCGAATTTGGATTCACCTGAAACATAGATGCCACTTTCAAGTGAGTAATCAGCGGGAAGCTCCGAGTCGGTCATATTTCCGTCCTGGTCCTTCGCACTGATCGAACCGGGCCTGATCTCATGGTAAAAACCGGAAATCCCGTACCGCAATGTATGTTCGGGCAGGAGGTACCAGATAAAATCTCCCTTGAAGCCATAGTCATCCAGGACGGACATCCAGTTAAAGGATGGGATCTCCTCCCTGGGAGTGCCCAGGTCATAGAAATAGTGCGAATTGATCAATGTGAAATTGCTGAAGAGTTTTCTGCTGAAGAGATGGTTCCAGCGCAGGGTGAGGGTCCGGTTCCCGAAATACATCCCCGCGAAATCGTTGGCAAACACATCTTTTCCGAAATAGGCCGTGGCAAAAATCCTGTTGCGGTCGTTGATGGTGAAGTTGACCTTGGCATTCAGGTCGTAAAAGTAGAGGTTGTTGTCCCGGATTGCCGTATCTTTTGCCAGCGGAAGAAAAATGTCCGCATATGTGCGTCTACCGGAGAGCAAAAAGGAGGCTTTCTCGCTGAAAATGGGGCCCTCCAGCGTAAGCCGGCTCGAGATCGTCCCGATCCCCCCGGTGGCACTGAAGCGGTGGTTATTTCCATCCTTCATCCGGATGTCCAGCAATGAGGAGAGCCGTCCGCCGGAACTGGCAGGAATATCTCCCTTGTACAGTTTTACATCCTTGATGGCATCGTTATTGAATACGGAAAAGAAACCCAGCAGATGGGATGCATTATATACAGGGGCCTCATCCAGCAGGATCAGGTTCTGATCCCTGGCCCCTCCCCTTACGCTGAAGCCGGAGGACCCTTCGCTGGTCATCTGAACCCCGGGCAGCAGCTGTATGGCTTTGATGACATCCACCTCCCCGAGCAGCGCGGGGATCTTATTGATGGACTGGATCGGCAGCTGTGTGGTCCCCGTTTCCACCCGCGTAATATTGGCATTGGTACCCTCGGCCGTCACGGTCACCTCCTCCAGTGCCATGTAAGCTTCTTCCAGTTCAATGTGGATCACCTGGTCCGATCCCAGGTTCACCGGACGTGTTACGGTCACGTAACCCACATAGGAATACGCCAGGGTATAAAAGCCGGGATCCAGTGTCAGGGAGTAATAGCCGTCGGTATTGGTGATGGTGCCGGTCCCCTCCTCCAGAATGACCACATTGGCCCCGATGAGTCCCTCCCCGTTGGCAGCATCCCTCACGTAACCGCTTACGCTGACCTTCCCGTGAACGGGTGAAGCCAGGCAGGGCAATAGGAGAAAAATAAGCCAGATTGTGAGATTCCCCTGATGCATGTACAAATAAAATAATAACAATCCAGACGGGAATCTGGTTCAACCTTTTTCTTCGAGTGATCCCCGGTTGTTAAACGATCTGGCTCATGGCATCTATAAAGGCTTCCACAGAGGCGGTAATGATATCGGTGGATGCCGAAAATCCGTAGTATACCACACCCTTGTGCTCCACCTGCATGTGCACCTTTCCCATGTCATCGCTTCCCCTGGTGATGGCCTGAATGAGGAACTCCTCGATCCGGACCTTTTTATTCAGGATGCTTTTTACCGCATTGATGGAGGCATCAACGGGACCGTTCCCCACCGCTGTGGCGGTATGAACCGTTCCGTCCCATTCCAGGTGGACCGTGGCCACCGGGGAGGTACCCTTGCCGCACAAAACCTGCAGGTGGTGCAGGTGCAGGTTGCGCCTGATATCCCTTTCACTGGATCCTGCCAGGACCTTCAGATCCTCATCCACGATCTCCTTTTTGGAATCTGCCAGCTTCAGGAAGTTCTCATAGATGCAGTCCAGTGCCTCTTTGGAAAAGGTGTATCCGAGTTTTTCCAGACGATGCTTCAGAGCAGCCCTGCCGCTGCGGGCGGTCAGGAGGATGGAGGATTCATTGATCCCGACCGTTTTGGGATTGATGATTTCGTAATTCTCCCTTCTTTTCAGCACCCCGTCCTGGTGGATCCCCGAGGAATGCGCAAATGCGTTCCGGCCGACGATGGCTTTGTTGGGCTGGACCGGCATGCGCATCAGGGTCGATACCAGCCTGCTGGTCCGGTAGATCTTCCTGGGATTGATACGGGTCTGCAGGTTCAGGTGTTTCCTGCTTTTCAGGATCATGGTCACCTCCTCCAGGGAAGTGTTCCCCGCACGTTCGCCGATCCCGTTCACGGTCACTTCCACCTGGCGGGCGCCGTTGATCACACCGCTGATGGTGTTTGCCGTGGCCATGCCCAGGTCGTTATGACAGTGGGTGGAGATAATCGCCCGGTCAATGTTCCGGACATGCTCCTTCAGGTAGCGGATCTTCTTTCCGTATTCATCCGGCAGCGTGTAACCGGTGGTGTCGGGGATATTGACCACGGTGGCTCCTGCCTCGATCACCGCCTCGATCACCCGGGCCAGGTACTTGTTCTCGGAACGCCCGGCGTCCTCGGCATAAAATTCCACATCCTCCACAAAAGATTTGGCATATTTGACCGCTTCCACCCCGCGCTCGATGATCTCCTCCGGGTTACTGTTCAGCTTGTGGTATATGTGGTAGTAGGAAGTGCCGATACCCGTGTGGATCCTGGGACGCTTTGCGAATTTGAGCGCCTCCGCAGCCACTTCAATATCTTTTTTCACCGCACGGGTCAGTGCACAGATCACCGGCTCGGTCACCACCTTGCTGATCTCCACCACCGAATTGAAATCTCCCGGACTTGATACGGGAAAACCCGCTTCGATGATGTCCACGCCCAGCTCCTGGAGTGCTGTGGCAACCTCGATCTTTTCAATGGTATTCAACTGACAACCAGGAACCTGTTCTCCATCCCTGAGGGTGGTATCGAAGATAAATACCCGTTCTTTTGCCATGATTCAGATTTTTATTTCATCACAAAAGAAACAAAAATATATCAATATGCTATATAACATATCGATAAATTGACAGGATGGGATGAACGGGGAAAAAGCGGGGCGGAATTCCGCAGCCTCATTCAAACGATTTCCTGAGCTGGTCCACCCAGACAGAAATCCGCTCCTTGTTCATGGAGCCCTGGTTCTCGTAATCGATGGCGAGTCCCAGGAACTGATCACCCCGCTGTGCCCTGGAACGTTCAAAATTATAGCCTTCCACCGAAGTAAAACCTACGAGCTCAGCACCGCGTTCTTCCAGGATACCGGCCATGATCCCGACCCCGTCAAGAAAGTTTTCGGGATACCCCTCCTGGTCGCCCAGACCGAACAGGGCGATCTTTTTTCCCTTCAGGTCCAAATCCTCCAGAGCAGGAACGAACTCGTCCCAGTAATTGGGCAGTTCACCGTCGAACCAGGTGGGAACACCCATGATGATCTGGTCGCAGGCCAGGAACTTCTCTTCGGAGAGATCTTCCGCATTGACCATTTCCACCGCGTCGTCGTTGAAAGTTTCTTTGATCCGTTCAGCGATTTTTGCGCTTTTCTTCGCGTTAAAGCTGTAAATGATTGCTGTTTTTTTCATCACCAGAGCGGCTTTTGCTGTTAGTAACTGAGCAGTGCGGAGGCAGCCTGTTCAATCCGTTCGATATCTGGCAGGATGGCCTTCTCAAGGATCCGGTTGAACCCGACGGGGGTGAATGTGGAACCAACCCGTTTGACCGGTCCGTCCAGGTATTCAAACGCCTCTTCCATGATCCAGGCCGCCACTTCGCCTCCAAATCCCCCGAAAACCTTGTCCTCGTGTACCACCAGCACCTTGCCGGTTTTTTTCACCGTCCGCAGGATGGCTTCGGTATCCAGGGGATTGAGGGACCTGAGATCCAGCACCTCCAGTTTTGCCTTCCCCTCCTTTTCGTACCTGTCAGCAAGCTCCACGCACATGGGGGTGGTGTTCCCGTAAGTAATGATACTCAGATCCGTTCCTTCCCTTCTGATCCGTGCTTTCCCGAAAGGCACCTCAAAATCGTCCGGGATCGGGGCAGCGGCCTTGGGGGAATTGTAGAGCGATTTCGGCTCAAGAAAGAGCGTGGTGCCCCGTGACCTGATGCTGGTCCTCAGCAATCCCGCCGCATCGTCTGCGTAACTGGGATACACCACCCTGATCCCCGGAAGGGTGGTCAGCGTCCCCTCGATGGTCTGCGAGTGGTAGAGCCCGCCTCCGATATATCCCCCCGAAGCCAGGCGGACCGTGATATTGGGTGAGAACTGCCCCCTGGTGCGCCAGTAATCATGCGAGGTATCCACGAGCTGTTCCATGGCGGGCCAGAAATAGTCGGCGAATTCGGCTCCCTC
>JAXGMU010000026.1:3237-50235 GCA_040768485.1 Bacteroidales bacterium | reverse complement strand
CAGCTCAGCAGACATCACCAATGAAGCGAATGGATCGATTGTAGTGGCTGCGACCGGTGGGACAACCCCTTATACCTTTACCTTGTTGCCAGATAATCTGATCCAGGGATTCGGGACATATACGTTCCAGCCAGGTGACAGCGGGAGATATGTGGTGCAGGTGAATGATGCGAAGAACTGCGGGCCTGTGGAGACGGATTCCATTGATATCATGGATTATTATGGAGTTGGATTTGAAGACATTTCAGGGTTGGAGGTGCGGATGTTTCCCAACCCGGCGTCCAATATGATTACGCTGGAGATGCCGCTGGAGGAAGCAGAAGTCACTCTGGAGGTACTAAGCCTGACCGGACAGGTGATGATCAGTCGCCAGGTGTATCCCTCTGGAGGAGTGCTGAGAGAATCCATTGATGTTTCAGATCTTTCGAAAGGCATGTACATGCTGCGGGTGAATGGAAAGAGCATGCGATCGGGGATTGTAGTGAATTAGAGTGAATACCTAGACACTTGTTGTTTATCCAGCAAATATTTAGTCAGGTATACCCGTGAGGAAGCCTAAAATATTTACGCAGTAAAGAGATTGGTTTCGCCGAGTTCGCAGGCTCGGTTTTCAGCGATGAACGGGTATATATGACGAAAATTTGGATGTGCCGTTTCATTTTACAGCTTTCTCATTCTCAACTTTCCTGTTACCTTTACTCAAACTTCATTTTTCAACCATGAACATCCTGATCATTGGTGGCGGGGGTCGCGAGCATGCACTGGCATGGAATATTGCACAGAGCCCTCAACTTGAGAAGCTTTTCATTTCACCCGGGAACGCGGGGACGGCCGAAATGGGGTCCAATGTTCCGGTGAAGGTGGATGATTTTGAGGGGATCAAGACGCTGGTGCTGGAGGAGAAGATCGACATGGTGGTGGTGGGACCTGAGGCGCCGCTGGTTGCCGGAATCGTTGATTTTTTCCTGGGGGATCCCGACCTGAAAGAAATCCCGGTGATCGGACCCTCACAAAAAGGAGCCATGCTGGAAGGAAGCAAGGATTTCGCCAAGATGTTCATGCACAAGTACAAGATCCCCACCGCGAGCTTCAGCACATTCATCGACTATTCGGTGGATGACGGAAAAGCGCACCTGGCTACCATAGAGCCCCCATATGTTCTGAAGGCGGACGGACTGGCTGCAGGGAAAGGGGTGCTGATCATTGATGACCTGGATGAGGCCCAACAAGAGTTGGAACGGATGTTGAAAGGCAAATTCGGGGAAGCGTCCAGGAAAGTGGTGGTGGAAGAATTTCTCAGGGGGATCGAGCTTTCTGTTTTCATGATTACCGACGGGGAAGACTATGTACTCTTACCGTCGGCAAAGGATTATAAGAGGATCGGGGAGGGGGACACCGGACCCAATACCGGCGGCATGGGTGCTGTTTCACCGGTGCCCTTTGCGGATGAAGCATTCCTGAAAAAAGTGGAGGACAGGATCGCGAAACCCACCATCGAAGGGCTCAAAAGGGAAGGGATCCGTTACACGGGATTTCTTTACCTGGGACTGATGAACAGGGACGGGGATCCGTATGTGGTGGAGTACAATGTGCGAATGGGCGATCCGGAAGGGGAAGTGGTGCTACCCCGGATCAAAACAGATTTTATCGAGTTGCTGAAGGCCACTGCTGAAGGAAGGCTCTCCGAAGTAAAGGTTGAATTCGATCCCCGGTATGTGACCACGGTGATCCTTGCTTCGGGAGGATACCCGGAAAGTTATGAAAAAGGCAGGGAAATCAAAGGACTGGAAAAAGCAGGTGCCGGCGGGGGTGATGGAAAATCGGTGGAAAAGGGTACGGTGCTGATGGGTGCGGGGGTGATGGGTACCGTGGATCGGGTAGTGTTCCATTCAGGGACCAGGGCCGAGGGAGGAAAGATCCTGACCAATGGCGGAAGGGTGCTTGCAGTGAGTGGTTATGGGAATACAATGAAGGAAGCGTTGCAAAGGTCTTACGAGCTGGCGGAAAAGATTGAGTTCGAGGGAAAGTATTTCCGGCGGGACATTGGTTTAGATCTTTAGCGATGGACTCGACCTGTAGCAGTGGTTTCGACCTTTAAATGGAAATGTGGCCATGGAGCGAAGGTTCATTCGTCAGATGAGCTGCGGCATCTGCATAAAGGTTTCAATTTCTCATAAATGATCTGGCTGCGGATTTTTAAGAATAACCGGGCAGGCGGGGTGGTCGGGGTGATCATCCTGGCCGTGCTGCTGTTCCTGATCTCCTTCATCAGGCCCACGGAGCCGGCGGATTTTGTGGGGATGCCTTTCTATAACCTCATTTTCGGGAACATACACACGCTGCCTGTCCTGAACCGGATCATTGCCCTGCTGCTGTTGCTGATCATCTGCCTGATACTGGTGCGCATCAGTTTCCGCTACCTGCTGCTGGATCACAGGTCCTACATGCCCGGTTTCTATTTCCTCCTGTTCTCAGCCATTCTCCCCTCCTCGCACCAGGTGAGCCCGGCGCTGATCGGCTCCATCTTCTACATCATTTCGTTTGCCATCGTATTCAGGGTGCATGAAAAGAATCCCGGCGACCTGACAGTATTCAATGCCTCGCTGGTGCTGGCCCTGGGAAGCATGTTCTACCTGAAGCTGGTCTGGTTCATCCCGGTCATCTGGATCTCCATCAGCACCCTGCGGCCGGTGACTTTCCGCGAGCTGATTCATCCGCTGATCGCTTTTCTGCTCCTGGGTCTCCTGCTGTTCGGATGGTACTGGGGAATTCAGGATGATGCGGAGCATTTGTTCGCGATCCTCAGGGAGAACATGGCGCTCAGAAGTGCCTACGAGCCGTCCCATTTCAGCGCATTTGTCTACTATGGGTATATTATCCTGCTGGTCATTATTGCCAGTATCTATATGGCAAGGCGGTTCCCTACGCGGAAGACATCCGTCCAGAACATCTTCCAGGTGATGTTCTATATTTTCGTGGCAGGGTCACTCTTCGCGGTACTGATTGCCAGGTTCGCTCCCGCGGGATTGCTCTACATCGCGTTCCCGGTTTCGTTCCTCATGGCGGACTATTTCCACAGGAGGAAGAATCCGTGGGTCCACGAGCTGGCCATGTGGGTCCTTGTGGGGCTGGCCGTGTATGTGCAGCTGATGGTGTAGCGTCAGTTGACCGGGAGGTCGCGGCCCGGAAGGCCTTCCGCTGGAATGGGAAGCATGCGGTAGCCTTTGTCGGAGAGGAATTCCAGGGTACGGGGGAGGGCGAAAAAGAGGTTTTCACTGGCTTTCTCCGAGTCATGGAAGACGATGATGGAACCCGGTTTCACATTCCTTGTCACGTTCTGAAGGACCCTTTCGCCGGTGAGACCGGTGTTGTAATCGATGCTCAGCACATCCCACATGATGATGTCGTACTGCTGCAGCACGGCCTTCACCTGGCCGGGGAAGATCCTTCCGTAGGGGGGCCTGAAAAGTTTCGAGCTGATCAGGTTGCCGGCAAGGTTGATGTCGTCCAGGTAACGGCCGGTGGTGGAGCGGAATCCTTTCAGGTGGCTGTAACTGTGGTTGCCCACGGAGTGCCCGCGGGCCAGGATCTGCCTGTAGATCTCCGGGTGTTTGTCCACGTTCCGGCCCAGGCAGAAAAAGGTGGCCAGGGCATCTGCCTCGCCCAGCCGGTCCAGCACCCAGGGGGTGATCACCGGGGTGGGGCCGTCATCGAAGGTGAGGTATACGTCGCGGTGGTCCCCGTAAAAATCCCAGGTCATCCGGTTAAGGGCACGTGTAAGCAGTGATGGGGGCCTGACGATCAGCATGGTGCTCTCTTATTAACGGAACAGTCGCTCGTAATCTTGCCCGTACATGGTGAGTTTTTCTTCCAGCTGCCTTGCCTTTTCCATCTCCCCGTAACCCACGCAGATGCTCCTGAGGGCATTGATGTCGCGCACATTGGCCAGGAAATCGGGACCGGTTTTGCTGTAGCGGAACTTGTTCGCCCTGGCGATCTGCTTGTAATAATCCAGCTCTTCGGTGAGGATCTCCTCGAAACGTTCCACCATGGCCAGGGCAGTATCGTTCTCTCCGATGCTGAAGTACCCCTGGATCATGGGGGTGATCCCCGCATTGTACGGGATCACTTCCTCCGGCATCCGCCGCAGGCACTCGTCCAGTACCGCCTTCGCGCTGTCGGTCTTCCCTTCATCCGCAAGCGCCCCCGCCAGCACCGCAAACGCATACCTGTAATGGATGGTCATCCGCAGATTGTTCTCGTCCATGTAGATCTCGTTTTCGCCGATCCCGCCCCAGTCGAATTCTTCCATCAGTTTCTTGTACATCTCATCGGTCCGCACCTTCCCCAGGTAGGCGGCGTTCCTGTAACGCACGGGTGCAACACGCAGGGCCAGTCCTTCCCGCACCATGTAGTCCTCCAGGTTCAGGTAATTGTCCGAGGAGACCGTGGTTGAATAATAGATGGGCCGTTCCCACTCATGGTTGCCCAGCAGGTCCATCACGGTGAGTAAATTCTTGTAAAGCACATTGTCCGAAACGGTGAACCGCACCTGGTCCACAAATCCGTCCGCGATGTCCTCCGGGACCACCCAGTCAGGGATGGCGGAAGAATCGGCCGGGATCACGAACTTCTTAGCGGGAATGAAGTACTGCCCGTCCCTGAAGCGGGGGTCGTCCGAAGCCAGGAAATCGATCGCCTCCTTCAGCGGGGCATAATCGGCATCGATGGATCGGATCAGGTTCTCCATTTTCGCGGTTTCCCGCGACATGGCTTCCCCGTCCAGTCTGACACGCTCGGCCACCTCCTTCGTGTTGAAGGTCCGCATGTACCCGTAAAACTTCAGCGGGTCCATGTTGTCCCGCAGGGCGAGGATCGCGTTGTAATCGTTCCGGTGGTTGACCGGCAGCAGGGAAGCCTCCAGGATCCGGAGGGTGTTGTTGTAGATCTCCATCACCTGGTCCTCGTACTTTTCCCTGTTCACCCTGTACTTCTCACTGATCAGCGCCCCGGCCGATTCCACCAGGTAGGCATAGTCGCGGGTTCCCTGGATGTACTGATCCTTGGTCATGCTGATGGGCAGGGCATAGGAATCGTAGAAGGTCTGCTGCATCTGCTCGATGTACCAGTCCGCCGTCAGGTAGCTCAGGTTCACGATCCGCACATCGGTCCGGTACCCTTCTACCTCCTGGATGTACCAGAGGGGGAATGTGTCGTTGTCTCCGTTGGTGAACATGATCGCGTTCGGGAGACAGGAATTGAGGAAGTTCCGGGCAAAGGCGGGTGCGGTGTAGCGGTCCGACCGGTCATGGTCGTCCCAGTTCTCCCTGGCCATGATTCCCGGAACCAGCACCAGCGTTGCCAGGACCACCGCCCCGGCGGCTGCCACCGAACGCTTTTTGGAGATCCATTCGATCAGTCCGGCCACCCCGATTCCGATCCAGATGGCGAAGGCATAGAAGGAACCAGCGTAGGCGTAGTCCCGCTCCCTGGGTTGGAGGGGGTACTGGTTCAGGTAGAATACGATGGCGAGACCGGTGAGCAGGAAGAGCAGCACCACCACCCAGAAATCCTTATTTTGCCGCTTGTAATGGAACCAGGCCCCGATGAGCCCCAGCAAAAGCGGCAGCATATAATATTTATTGTGTCCCTTGTTGTCCACGATCGATTCAGGGAGGTTGATCTGGGGACCCAGCCGGGCCTGGTCGATGAACTTGATCCCGCTGATCCAGTTCCCTTTGGTCAGCTCGCCCTGTCCCTGGATGTCGTTCTGTCGCCCGGCAAAGTTCCACATGAAGTAGCGCAGGTACATATACCCCACCTGGTACCGGAAAAAGAAACGCAGGTTCTGTCCGAAGGTGGGCTTGCCGATGGGCCTGGAGCGGTCGTAACTGTACCCGCCGCCCTGACCGGGCACCGGGTTCCCCTCTTCATTGCGCCGCACATCGTAGAGCTTCGATTCGTCCAGTCCCCCCCAGTAAATATATTCGCTGGCATGTTTTCCCTGGCTGCTCCACATCCTGGGGAAGAGCCCCTTGTATTCGCTGTCATAGGTATATTTCCGGTTGCTGTACACCGGGTAATACTCCTCTTCTCCCTGGTAATAGGTGGGTTTGCCTTCCTCCACCGCGTTGGGCCTGGCATTGAAATAGGCCCCGTAGAAGAGCGGGTTTTCCCCGTACTGCTCCCGGTTCAGGTAACGCTGGAGGGAAAAGACCGTATCCGGGTTGCTTTCATCCAGCGGGGTGTTGGCCGAGGAACGGATCACGATGACGGCATAGGATGAATACCCGATCACCACCACGAAGAAACCGAGCAATATGGTGTTCCACAGAACATTCCCCCGGTTATGGGTATAATAGATCCCGAACAGGAGTCCGCCGAAAAGCAACAGCGCGAAGATCATCACGCCCCAGTTGAATGACATACCGATCCCGTTCACGAACAGCAGCTCGAATTTGGACGCCAGGCCGGTCAGACCGGGAATGAGAATATATACCACCGCACCCAGGATGGCGGCCGAAAGCAGCAGGGAGGCAATGATCCCCCGGGTGGTGGGGGTGTATTTTTTGAAATAATATACCATGACGATGGCCGGGATGGTCAGCAGGTTGAGCAGGTGCACCCCGATGGAGAGGCCCATCAGGTAGGCGATCAGGATGAGCCACCGGTTGGATCCGGGCCTGTCGGCAATGTTTTCCCACTTCAGGATGGCCCAGAAGACCACCGCCGTGAAGAGGGATGAGGTGGAATAGACCTCGGCCTCCACGGCCGAGAACCAGAAGGAGTCTGAAAAAGTATAGGCCAGCGAACCCACCAGGGCCGCACCGAAAATGGTCACAAAGGTTCCCGGGCGCTCCCGGTCCTCTTCCGCATAGAATTTCCTTAGCAGGTGTGTGATCGTCCAGAACAGGAACAGGATGGTGAAAGCGCTGGCCATGGCCGACATGATGTTCATGGTGATGGCCACGCGGGTCACATCCCCCGCAAACAGGGTGAACAGGTTGCCCAGAACCATGAAGACAGGTGCTCCCGGGGGATGCCCAACCTCCATCTTATAAGAGCAGGCAATAAATTCCCCGCAGTCCCAGAAACTGGCCGTTGGTTCGATGGTCAGCAGGTACACGATCAGGGAGATCAGAAAAACGCCCCATCCGAAGATCAGGTTATATAGGCGGAATTTTTTCATTTCACGCGGTTCGGTTGGATGAAAAAGTACGCAAATATAATAATTCTCACCGCATCAGGAACCTCCAGGGCATTTCGATCCACGGGTGACCGGCATATTTAATCCCGATGCGGGGACCGGCCTCATATTCAGGAGCGTTTCCGCTTTCCTCCACCCAGATGCGGCTGGAGGTGACCAGGTCCTCGCCGTAGAAGGCGCGGTCCATCTCCAGCCGCCGGGTCAGCCTTCCCGGTCCGCTCACCTCCCGCAACCCCCTGATCAGCACCGCCTGCGGCACGCCCTCCCCCGCGGCCACCACGTTCATCATCCAGTACATCCCGTAGATGAAATACATATAGAGCCTTCCCCCCTCCCCGTACATCACCTCCGTCCGGTCCGTGCGACCTTTGCAGGCGTGACAGGCCCGGTCCTCCTCCCCCCGGTAGGCTTCGGTTTCCGCGATCACGAACCGTTCCTGCCTGCCGTCCGGCCAGACCCTGACCAGGTACTTTCCAAGCAATCCGGGGGCCACACGGAGCACATCCTGCCGGTAAAATTCACGCTGCAGCCGTTCACCCATGAGGATCGGGATGTTTGCGACGAAGCCAGGGATATTCGGGACCGAAGACAAAAAGGGCATAGAAAAATGCCACGAATCCCACCCCGGCGGAAGTCTCCAGGGTGTCCTCGTTGAGCATGGATAGCAGCATCAGGATGAAGAATCCCAGGGCCAGGAAAGAGCGCTGCCGGCCGGTGATGAACAGCGGGGCCACCAGGGCGGCGAGACAGACGGCCAGTCCCACGACCCCCAGTGCGATCATGAAGGTGAGGAACTGGTTGTGCGCCCTCCTACGCCACTTCTCATTCAGGGGGGAATGGACCTCCTCGTAGTATTCCCGGAAGGCCTGCTTTACATCGCCGGTACCCACACCCAGCAGGGGTGCTTCCTTCGCAATTTTCCAGCCGGCCTCCAGGTAGAGGTAGCGCTGGACCACCGATTTTTCGTTGGGACTGTAGCCCAGGCGGTAGCGGTCGATTTCCCAGATGACCTCGTAGATCCTGGGATAGAGCCTGAAACGATGCAGGTAGATGTGGTTGGCCACTCCTTTCTCAATGGCTTTGACCTCATGGGGCTTCAGCCGGCCGACCCCGGCCGCATCTTTCCTGAGTCCCTTCGAGGTGAGGTAGCGGATCAGGGTGCCCCGGATGGAATTCCCGTTGGTGGTATGCCCTCGGTAATCGATGGAGCTGATCATGTTCCATTCCCGCTCCAGCTCCGGTTCACATACGTAGATCCAGATATAGTGCCCGTTCTCCACCTCCGCCAGGTCCGGCCGGTGCACATAGGGATTTCCTTCGATGGTGAGGGAATCGAGTGTTTCCGGTTTCAGCTGATCGAAGGAGTAATATTTATGAATGGCGTGACCCAGGTAGATGATCGCAAAGAGGGGGATCATGATCACCGGGACAAACACCATGAAGCGGATCACCGGGTCGCGGATGGCGAAAACCGCCCTGGCCATCAGGATGAAGGCCAGGATCCCCAGGATGACGATCCCGGAGAGCGACTTGAGCAGGACCATGAAAGCAGGCAGCCAGATGAAGGAGACCAGGTAGAATATCCTTTCGAACCGGGTGAGTGAATTCCGCTGGATGAACAGGAAATAGACCACGATGAGGATGGCGACCACGATCATCAGGGAGAAACGGATATGGCTGATGAACAGGGAAAGGTCCCGGTACCCCTCCACCTCTACCGGCAGCCATCCGGCCAGCGCCATCACGGAAGCAAGCGAGCCTGCAAAAACGGCCATGGTGAACAGAAGCAGGATCCGGTTCACCTGTTTTTTGGCCAGGGGCACGGAGGTGGCCAGGATGAGCGGCAGGAAGAAAAGCGGCAGCTTGATCCGCAGATCCTTCAGCCCGTAAGCGGTATCGGCCGACCACAGCAGTCCGGCCAGGTGCATCAGGTACAGGGCCAGGAAGATCCACAGGGCGGGCGCCTTCCGGAACCGTTCCCATTTCTCGCGGAACTGTCCTTCCACAAACCAGTTGGCCAGCAGGATGATCTGGGCCACGGAGGTGGTGAAAATGGAAAGCGGGAGACTGATCGCCAGCAATGCAAGTGCATAGAAATACACCTGCTCATGAAGTGGTTTTCGGGTTAGTTTCATGAAAACACTGCAATCCTCATATAAGATAACTTCGCCCGCTCCTTTCTATTGTGCGACCCCGAATTTATTGTTGATATCGTATTGTTTTATAGAAATTAATTGTATTTTTGCGATCCATTAATTCAGGCATCAAATTAAGACAGATTCAAAGTGAATACATTAAGTTACAGGACAGTTTCTGCAAACAAGGATACGGTTCAGAAAGAGTGGTACGTTGTGGATGCGGAAAATGAGGTGCTGGGACGGCTGGCTTCCAAGGTGGCATCCATTCTGAGGGGAAAGCACAAGCCCGATTTCACACCCCATGTGGACTGCGGCGATCATGTGATCGTGATCAATGCCGACAAGGTGAAACTGACCGGGGACAAAATGAACCATAAGAGGTATGTCCGTCATACCGGTTACCCGAGCGGACAGCGCAGTGAGACCATCGAGCACCTGATGAAAAAGAAGCCCGGGGCGGTGGTGGAAAAAGCCGTGAAGGGAATGCTCCCGAAAAACAGGCTGGGAAGCGAGATGTTCAGAAATCTCCACGTCTACACCGAAGATACCCATCCTCATGAAGCACAGCAACCCAAAAAACTGGATCTAAACAGCATCAGATAATGGAAGTGATCAACACCATCGGAAGAAGGAAAGCTGCCATTGCCAGGATCTATATGAGCGAAGGCAAGGGTCAGATCATTGTGAACGACAAGGATTACAAAGTATATTTTCCGCATACAAAACTTCATTACATCGTCGAGCAGCCGCTGAACCTGCTCGAGTTGAAGAACAATTACGACATCAGGGTGAACCTGAACGGCGGCGGAATGTCCGGCCAGGCCGAGGCACTGCGCCTGGCCATCGCCAGAGCGCTGGTCAAGGTGAACCCGGAATACAAGACAATGCTGAAAGCCGAGGGATTCATGACCAGGGACCCGCGCGTCATCGAACGCAAGAAACCCGGACAGCCCAAGGCACGGAAGCGTTTCCAGTTCAGCAAGCGTTAAGAGAGATTTTCTATATTTTAAACATTGCGAAACTGCCAGGACTCCCGGAAGGGGCTACCTGGGGGTTGACCAGCAAAAATTAAAAAAATGCCAGAAACAAGTTTCAAGGAATTATTGGATGCAGGTGTCCATTTCGGTCACCTGAAGAGAAAGTGGAATCCCGCCATGGCTCCTTATATATTTATGGAGAAGAACGGGATCCACATCATTGACCTGAACAAAACGGAAGCCATGCTCAAAGAAGCAGCCTCCGCCATGAAGCAGATCGCCAAATCGGGCCGCAAGATCCTGTTCGTGGCCACCAAGAAGCAGGCCAAGGAGATCGTGGCCGAAAAGGTGAAGCAGGTCAACATGCCGTATGTGACGGAACGCTGGCCGGGCGGGATGCTTACCAACTTCCCCACCATCCGGAAAGCGGTGAAGAAAATGGCCTCCATTGATAAAATGGCCACCGACGGGACCTTCGATACGTTGTCCAAGCGCGAAAGGCTACAGATCACCCGCCAGCGCGCCAAGCTGGAAAAGAACCTGGGGAGCATCGCGGACCTGACACGGCTTCCCGCGGCCATGTTCGTGGTGGACGTGACCAAGGAATACATCGCCGTCAGGGAGGCCAACCGGCTGAACATCCCGGTGTTCGCCATGGTGGACACCAACTCGGATCCGAGGAACATCGACTTCCCCATCCCTGCCAATGACGATGCGTCCAAGTCCATTTCGCTGATCATCAACTATGTGGCGGATGCGGTACTGGACGGATTGAAGGAGCGGAAGATGGAGAAGGAGAAGGAAGCAGCCGAAGCAAAAGCCAAGAGCCAGAAAGCGAAGGAGGAAAAGGAAGCGAAGGGAGCCGATGAGCAGGGCGAAGGCGCAAAGAGAGAGCGAAAGCGGGTTTCCAAAAGGGTGGAAGTGAAAGGGGAAGCATCCGGTAAACCGAAGAGGGAGAGTGGTGCAGCCGAGAAGCCCGCCGGAAAGAAACCCGAGAAACCGCAGGCAGAGAAATCCGAAGCCAAGGCTGAAAAACCGCAGGTCGAAAAGTCCGAAGCTTCAGCAGAAAAACCCGCGGCGGAGAAGCCCAAAGCCGATGCCCCGGAGGCCAAACCTGAAGAGCCCAAGGCAGAGGCCAAAGAGACCAAAGCCAAACCTGAAGAGCCCAAGGCAGAAGCGCCAGAAGCCAAGCCTGAAGAGCCGAAGGCAGAGGCCGAGGCCGTTGAAGAGGGCGGGGATGATGCCGGGAAAGAGAAGGCAGAATAGATTGAACAGAACCACACAATATTTAAAATAAGAGGAATTTAAAATGGCTGAAATAAAAAGTGCAGATGTCGCTAAACTGAGAAAATCCACCGGGGCCGGAATGATGGATTGCAAAAAGGCCCTCCAGGAAGCGAACGGCGACTTCGAAAAAGCGGTGGAGGTGCTCCGCAAAAAAGGACAGGCCATTGCCAGCAAGCGTGCCGACCGGGAAGCATCCGAAGGGAACGTGCAGGCAAAAGTGAAAGGAAATTTCGGCGCCATCGTGGCTCTGAACTGCGAAACTGATTTTGTATCCAAAAATGAGGACTTTATCAAACTGGTTACTTCCATCCTGGACCTGGCCCTTGAAAATAAGCCTTCCAACCTGGAAGCGCTGAAGGCGCTGCCCATGGACGGCAAGACCGTGGCCGATGTGGTGACCGAGCGTACTGGTGTGATCGGCGAAAAGATCGAACTGGGTTACTACGACTTCATCCAGGCCGAAAAAGTGCAGGTTTACAACCACTTCAGCAATATGCTTTCCACACTGATCGGTTTTAACAAAGCGGATGTGGACGAGCAGGTGGCCAAGGATGTGGCCATGCAGGTGGCTGCCATGTCGCCCGTTGCGGTGGACAAGGACGATGTCCCTGCAGAAGTGATCGCCAAGGAGAAGGAACTGGGACGCGAAAAAGCGCTCCAGGAAGGCAAACCCGAGAACATCGTGGACCGGATCGCCGAAGGGATGGTGACCAAGTTCCTGAAAGACAACACCCTGTTGAACCAGGAATTCACCAAGGATGCCAAAAAGACCGTCGGCCAGTACCTGAAAGAATCTGACAAGGATCTGAAAGTAACCGGATTTAAAAGATATTCAGTGAAAGACTGAGTCCGGCATCATCAAACATATGGAGAAAGGGTGTCCCGCACGGGCACCCTTTTCTGTTTTTCCTTTATTAATCATTACATTCGCATAAAAGTTCTTCCGATGATCCAGTTCAACCGAATCCTGCTCAAGCTGAGCGGGGAAGCTCTGATGGCCGGGCGCTCCCACGGGATCGATCCCAGGCAGCTGAATGATTACATTGAAGAGATCGCCGAAGTCTCACGCCTGGGGACCCAGGTGGGGATCGTGGTCGGCGGGGGCAATATCTTCAGGGGGATCTCCGGGGTGGAAGCCGGGTTCGACCGGGTGAAAGGGGATTACATGGGCATGCTGGCCACGGTGATCAACGGGCTTGCCCTGCAGTCGGCGTTCCAGTCCAGGGGAACCGCGGCCAGGCTTTTTACGGCCATCCGGATGGAGCCGGTGGCGGAATTTTACTACAAACCCGAAGTGATCCGGGCCCTGGAAAACGGGGAGATCGTGATCTTTTCCGGGGGGACCGGCAATCCGTACTTCACCACCGATACGGCGGCTACCCTGAGGGCTGTGGAAATGGAGGCGGACGTGATGCTGAAGGGAACCCGTGTGGACGGGGTCTACACCAGCGACCCGGAAAAGGACCCGGAGGCGGAGAAATACGATGAGATCACATTCGACGAAGCGCTCCAGAAGCAGCTGCGCATTCTGGACCTGACCGCCTTCACCATGTGCAGGGAGAACGACCTCCCCATTATTGTCTTCAATATGAACGAGAAGGGAAATCTGAAAAAGCTCATTTCAGGGGAAAAAATTGGCACTTTAGTCAAAATTTAAATATCTTAGACTGCTTAACCCAATTCACCTGCCACATGAACGAGGACGTCCAGCTTGTATACGAGATGACACAGGAGCGCATGGAAAAGGCCATTGAGCATCTTAACAACGAACTGGTGCGCATCAGGGCCGGCAAAGCCAATGTGCATATCCTTGACGGGATCGTGGTGGACTATTACGGCACCGCCACCCCCCTGAACCAGGTGTCCAACATCAGCACCCCGGATGCCAAGAACATCCTGATCCAGCCCTGGGAAAAGTCCATGATCGATAAGATCGAACGGGCCATCCAGAACTCCAACGTGGGCATCACCCCGGTGAACAACGGGGAGGTGATCCGGCTGACCATCCCGCAGCTGACCGAGGAGCGGAGGAAGAGCCTGGTGAAGCAGGTGAAGAACGAGGGGGAGAATGCCCGGGTGAGCATCCGGAACAGCCGTCGCGATGCCAACGACGAGTACAAGCAGATGCAGAAGGAAGGGCTGTCGGAGGATGAGGCCAAACTGGCAGAGGACAACATCCAGAAACTCACCGACGAGTTCATCGAACAGATCGACAAGATCGTGGAGGCCAAGGAAGAGGATATCATGACCATCTGAGGTCCATGCAACCCCGCCGCCAGATCTTTTTTTACGCAATCATTCTCGTTGTTCACCTGGCGTATTTCCTGTTCGCCGTGATCCGTTCGCCGGAACCCCTCCCAGATGCCGAAGATTACCTGAACGCTTCCCGCAACCTTTACACCCAGGGTGTCTTATACTGCGGAGATCTGTCCGAACCACTCCGGGATGAGCTGTTTACCCGGAGACCGCCCCTGTACCCCGTTCTGCTTGGCATTCACCTGCTCACCGGCTCAGGGGTGGTGGTCTACCTCTTCCAGATCCTCCTCTCCATGGGCTCCATTTTCCTTGTCTTCCGCGTCTTCAGGCCTGAAAGGAAGGAGCAGGAACCCCTCTTCACAGTCGTTGCACTGCTGCTGATCCTGGCCACCCCGGCACAGTTCATCTATTCCAGCCGCATCATGGCCGAGATCCCCTTCCAGCTGATGATCGTATTATCCGGATGGTCCCTCTTTGCCTGGCTCAACACACAGCAGAAAAAATACATCTGGCTCTTCCATCTGTTCCTTACCCTGGCAATGGCCACCAAACCCGCATTGTACCCTTTTGCGGCGGTCGCCATCCTTTTTTCGGTCTATATGTGCTTTGTCACCGGCAAACGGACCTGGGTCCTGGCGCTCTGCCTCCCCCTGGTGTGGATCGCCGGGTACCGGTACTGGAACTACCAGCGCACCGGATCCACCCAGTATTCCAGCATCCAGACCGCCAACCTGATCAACTACAACCTGCGCTATTTTATCATGAGCCGGGAAGATGCCGGCGCGGCCGCCGCGAAGGTGGACAGGCTCTACGAGCGCTGCGGGGAAAGCGAATCCTACCGGGAAAAGAACCTCTGCCTGGAGTGGGGTGCAAAGGAGATCATCCGGGAAAAGCCCCTGCAGTACGCCCTGTTCCACCTGAAGGGAAGCGTGCGTTTCTTCGTGGATCCGGGAAGGTTTGACCTGGTAAGCTTCTTCGGAGAAGGGGAAAGTGGCGGACCGGGATTCCTGAAGGTGCTGAACCAGGAAGGGATCAGGGGGGCATTCCGTGCCCTGAAAGCGCAGGGACCTGCGCTGGTGTTCCTCCTGGGGGTGATCGCCCTTCTGAAGGTGGCGAAGCTGGCCGGTTTCGCGGTGTATCTTTTCCGTAGGAAAGAATCCCTCTTCCTGCGGATCTTCCTGCTGCTGCTGACCGGTTACTTGGCCGCCGTCACGGGTCCCCTTGGGGCCTCACGATTCCTGCTTCCCGCAGAACTGCTGATCATCGGTGCCGCGGTAAAAGGATGGGCCGGGCTGCTGAGACCTACATCTCCAGGATCCGGTAGAGCTCGTCCAGGTCGGGGGACAGAATGATCTCCGTGCGGCGGTTCTTCCTCCGTGCTTCCGCATTATCGGCCGGATCCACGGGCAGGTATTCGCCCCTTCCCGCCACGGTGATCCGGGTGGGATCAATATTGGCCGCATCCAGCAGGATCCGCACGATGGAGGTGGCCCGGAGGACGCTCAGATCCCAGTTATCCTTGATGGAGGATCCCCTTCTGAAGGGCACATCGTCTGTATGCCCCTCGATCATGATATCGATGTCCGGGTTGTTGGCCAGCACCACCGCCAGTTGTCTCAGTGCCCGGACCCCGTTGGGATCCACCACCGTGCTTCCTGTCTGGAAAAGCAGCTGCTCTTCCAGGGAAACGTAAACCTTCCCGCCCCTGCGTGTGACCGTCAGCCCCTGTCCCTCGAAACCCAGCAAGGCATCCGCGACCTTCGTCCGCAGGTCATCCAGGATGGCGTCCTTCTGACTGAGCATCTCCTCCATTTCCATCAGCCTGGCGTTCCTGGCTTCCAGCTCCGCCTGCAAACGGCTCACATCCTGGCGCTGTCCGGCCACATTCGCCTCCAGTTCTCTTAAAAGCTGTTCCTTTTTGGCCAGATCCTCCTGGGTGGTCTGCAATTCATTGAGCAGCCTGCGTGTTTCCCTTGCATTCCCCCGCAGCAGCTCCTCATGGGTTCCCTCCAGGTCATTGTAGCTCCGCTGCAACTGCGCCACCTCCTCCTGCAGTTCTTCCACTTTACGGTACAGCCGGATGCTGTCCCTGGCCAGCTGTTCCTGCTGCTGTTCCACATGGCCGATCCTGGCACTCATCTCCCGGTTTGCCACCGTGAGGGCCTCATTCTGCGCCATGAGCTCATCCCGCTCCTGAAGGACCGTACTCCGGTTCCGGTTGATCCGGTTGAACTCCGAAGCGGGTACACAGGATCCCAGGAATGCAGCTGCAATGCCGAAATAAATTAGCTTCCTCATGGTCTTCCTTATCCTGTTTACATAACGGTACAACCGGTGAAAATTACATAAAAACGGGCGGGAATCTGAGTCAAGATATTAACAAAGCCCAGAATTCTTATCTTTGCAACAGAAGAGGTTACTGATGGAGGATCAGCCAGGCAATTATACGCTGCTCAATACCATTGACAGTCCGGCCGACATGAAACACCTGACGCCTGAGCAGCTTACGCAGCTCAGCAAAGAACTGCGTCAGTACATCATCGAGATCGTTTCTTCCAATCCGGGTCATTTCGGCGCAAGCCTCGGGGTGGTGGAGCTGACCGTGGCGCTTCACCATGTATTCGATACCCCCCGCGACCAGATCATCTGGGATGTGGGACACCAGGCATACGGGCACAAGATCCTCACCGGCCGGAGGGATATCTTCCATACAAACCGCAAGTACAAGGGTGTCAGCGGTTTTCCCAAACGATCCGAAAGCAGGTACGATGCTTTCGGGGTGGGACATGCCTCCACCTCTATCTCGGCCGCCCTGGGAATGGCTGCCGGGAATGAGTACAACGGGGAAGGCGACCGGCATGTGGTGGCGGTGATCGGGGACGGGGCACTCACCGGGGGTATGGCTTACGAGGCGCTCAACAATGCGGGAAATGCGAACAAGGACCTGCTGGTCATCCTCAACGACAACCATATCGCCATTGATCCCAGCGTGGGCGCCATGAAGGATTACCTGCTGGATATCACCACTTCCAAGGCTTACAACAAGGTCAAGAACGATGTGTGGAGCCTGCTGGGTTTCCTGAACAAGATCGCTCCCAATGCAAGGGAATACGCCCAGAAGATCGAGAATGCCATCAAGTCCATCGTGCTCAAGCAGAGCAACCTGTTCGAATCGCTCAATTTCAGGTATTTCGGACCCGTGGACGGCCACGATGTGCTGCACCTCTGCGATGTCCTGAGGGACATGAAACAGATCCGCGGTCCAAAGCTGCTGCATGTGATCACCCGGAAGGGAAAGGGGTTCGAGATGGCCGAAAAGGAGCAGACCGCATTCCATCATCCCGGAAAATTCAACAGGTTTACGGGGGAACTGATCCGTGTGCCCTCCGACAAGCCCCAGCCGCCCCTGTACCAGGATGTGTTCGGGGAGACGATCCTCGAACTGGCACGGGCCAATAAGAAGATCATCGGCATCACGCCGGCCATGCCCACCGGATCATCCCTGAAGATCATGATGGATGAGATGCCCGACCGGACCTACGATGTGGGGATCGCCGAACAGCATGCGGTCACTTTTTCGGCGGGACTGGCCGCCACGGGGATGATCCCCTTCTGCAACATCTATTCCTCCTTTATGCAGCGGGCCTACGACCAGGTGATCCACGACGTGGCCATTCAGAAGCTCCCGGTGGTTTTCTGCCTGGACCGGGGGGGACTGGTGGGATCGGACGGGGCGACCCACCACGGGGCCTACGACATGGCCTTTTTCAGGTGCATCCCGGAGATGGTGATCGCCTCCCCGCTGAACGAGGTGGACCTGCGGAACCTCATGTACACCGCCCAGCTGGAACCGAAAGGACCCTTTGTGATCCGCTATCCCAGGGGACGCGGGGTGACGGTGGACTGGAAGAACCCTTTCAGGGCACTGGAGATCGGAAAGGGACAGAAACTGAAAGATGGCACCGATCTGGCCATCCTTTCCATCGGACCCATCGGCAACCATGTATCACGGGCCGTTCAGCTCCTGGAGAAAGAACACATCAGTGCGGCCCATTACGACATGCGGTTCCTGAAGCCCCTGGACCACATGCTGCTGAAGGGCGTCTTTACGAAGTTCAACCGGATCATCACCGTGGAGGACGGATGCATCACGGGCGGAATGGGCAGTGCGGTGATTGAGTACATGAACGACAACAACTACAAAGCCAGGGTGATCCGGCTGGGGATCCCGGACCGTTTCATTGACCATGGCACACAGGAAGAACTGTACCGGGAATGCGGGTACGATACCGAGGGCATCGTGTTGACCGCCCGGAACCTGGTCGTCTCCAAGATCCTCACGCGGGCGATGTAGCCCCGCTGCCGGTCCGGCCATAGATACCACAGCGGCCTTTCGCAGCATGCGCTATCACTGCTGAACCTGCTGCTTCGCACCAGCTTAGGCAGCGATGACCGCATCTGCTTCAGGCAGTGGCCCCTGCTCCGAACGGATCCCGGGAGAGGGACACTATGTCGCGGACCAAAGGGAGCGTCATGGTCCCGACACGGGATCCGTTCAAAAATTATCCCACCCTCCAGGTTATGTTGGAAGGCCCAGTTTTCTGGGTCAGGATCAGAACGCACAGGTGACGCTGCAAGGAGCGGGGAACGCGACCCGTCAGGCGGTGCGGTCCCGGCCACATTATTGGTACCGCAGTTATCCATTCAACAACTGGCAATCTTGAAAAAAAGGGGATACTCGTTTTGCAATTTCATGAAGTGAGTGATTTGTGACTTTTACACAATTTTGTGAGTTTTTATCCATTGTCCTGCTCCTTACCTTATTTCATAAGACATTATCTATGAGCTGGATGCGAGTTTGTAATCCGGGCATCCTTGAATACCGGAAGTCACAAAAAAGCATAGAAGTCATAAAAGAGTGACTTCCTGTTTTGCCTGAAAGGGGTATGGCTGTTTGCCCCTCTTTCAGGATCGCTCTGGCAGCGTTCTGTGCACGACAGCCCGTTCAGTTGGTCTTCGTTGGCTCGGATCTGCCGCAGGCAACATGGTGTTTCCGTTGGGACTGGCTTGTGCTTCGGAAGCTATCTCTGGTATATCCCCACCTGAACAGGTCCCGGGAGAGGGACACTATGTCGCGGACCAAAGGGAGCGTCATGGTCCAGACCAGGGCCTGGATACCACAGCGGCCTTTCGCAGCATACGCTATCACTGCTGAACCTGCTGCTTCGCACCAGCTTAGGCAGCGATGACCGCATCTGCTTCAGGCGGCGGCCCCCCTGCAGGGAGCGGGGAACGTGGCCTGTCAGAGGTCGAACCGGATGCCCTGCGCCAGGGGAAGCTCGGAGCCGTAATTGATCGTGTTGGTCTGCCGGCGCATGTAGGCCTTCCATGCGTCCGAGCCCGACTCCCGTCCGCCGCCGGTTTCCTTCTCCCCGCCGAAGGCACCCCCGATCTCCGCCCCGGAAGTCCCGATGTTCACATTGGCAATGCCGCAGTCGGATCCCGCACCTGATAGGAATTGCTCGGCTTCCTTCAGATCCTGCGTGAAAATGGCCGAGGAGAGTCCCTGCGGCACATCATTGTTGAGCGCGATGGCCTCGTCGATGGTCCTGTACCGGATCAGGTAAAGCAGCGGTGCAAAGGTTTCCTCCTGGACGATCCTGTAATGGTTCTTCGCTTCGGCGATGGCAGGGACGACGTATGTGCCGGACCGGTACGCTTCCCCATCCGGCAGCTGTCCCCCGAAAATCACCTTCCCCCCCTGCTCGATCACCTGTTCGATGGCACGGGTGAACAGTTCCACGGCGGTTCTGTCCACCAGCGGTCCCACGAGAACCTTCTCATCCAGCGGGTTTCCGATGCGCTGCGAAACCTGCTTGTATGCCTTCACCAGCCGTGTCTTCACCTCGTCATAGACATCCTCGTGGACGATCACCCTGCGGGTGGTGGTGCAGCGCTGCCCCGCCGTCCCCACCGATCCGAATACAAGGGCGGGAATGGCCAGGTCCAGGTCCGCGTGCCGGGAGACGATCACAGCATTGTTGCCGCCCAGTTCCATGATGGAGCGGCCCAGTCTTTTCCCCACAATGCCCGAAACCCTTTTCCCGACAGCGGTGGAGCCCGTCACTGAAAACAGCGGGATCCGAGGGTCGGCCGCAAAATTATCGCCCATGACCGAGGATCTGGCGATCACCAGGTTGAAGACTCCTTCCGGTACATGGTTCTTTTTCAGCACATCCCGGATGATGTGCATGGTGGCAATGGCCGTAAGTGGGGTTTTCGAGCTCGGCTTCCACACCACCACATCCCCTGCCACCGCCGCGATCATGGCATTCCAGGCCCAGACGGCCACCGGAAAATTAAACGACGTGATCAGTCCCACGATCCCCAGGGGATGGTACTGGTCATACATCCGGTGCTTCGGCCTTTCCGACTGCATGGTGAAGCCGTACAGCTGCCTGGACTGTCCCACCGCGAAATCGCAGATGTCGATCATCTCCTGCACCTCGCCCAGACCCTCCTGGTAGATCTTTCCCATCTCCAGGCTCACCAGGAATCCCAAATCCTCCTTTGCCTCCCTGAGGGCCAGCCCGATCTGTCTCACCACCTCGCCCCGTTTGGGTGCGGGAACCTCCCTCCAGGTGATGAATGCTTTCTGGGCCGCTCCCATTACCGCCTCGTAATCATCCATGGTGGCGTTGGCCACCCGTGCGATCACCTCGCCGTCCACCGGCGATACGGAAGCGGTTTCGTCACCTGCTGTATCCAGCCAGTGCTGACCGGTGGAGGCCCCCGGGTTCACCTTCATTATTCCCAGTCGCTTCAGGACTTCCACTGTCCGTTCCCTGTATTTCTTTTCCATTGGTGCTGATTTTAAAGTGGCTATTCGGCAGGCATAAAATTAACAATGCCCGGGTTTTTAAAAGATATTTAATAACATGCTGTTCATGAATGGAGAGCGGGCTTGTCAAATAATCTGAAAAACATTAACTTCGCACGGCTGTGAAGGCCGCTGCCCAGGTGGCGGAATTGGTAGACGCGCTGGTCTCAAACACCAGTGATAGCAATATCGTGCCGGTTCGATCCCGGCCCTGGGCACAATCCCTGTGAACAATGTCCGAGAATTCCGGTCAGAATAATGAGAAACAGGTGGCCATCGACCGGCGCTACCTGAAGATGGCGGCCATCTGGGCCACCAACTCCTACTGCAGAAGGCGGAAGGTGGGGGCGTTGATCGTGAAGGACAAGATGATCATTTCGGACGGGTACAACGGGACCCCTTCGGGTTTTGAGAATGAATGTGAGGATGCGGATAACAACACCAAATCCTATGTGCTGCATGCGGAGGCAAATGCGATCACCAAGGTGGCCAAGAGCAACAACAGCAGCGAGGGGTCCACACTCTACATCACCAGTTCTCCCTGTATGGAGTGCTCCAAACTGATCATCCAGGCAGGAATACGGAGGGTCGTCTACTCCGATCAATACAGGATCAGCGACGGACTGGACCTGCTCGGCAGGGCGGGCATTGAACTGGTATACCTGCCCGAAGAAACAATTGAAGAGGTGTCCGGCTGATCCGATGAAAGCAACGTGCGCGTATGAAAGGCAGAAGAGATAAATTCATCATATTCCTTCCCCTGCTGATCAGCCTGACGCTGATCATCGGGATCATCGTTGGAAACTGGATCACCGGGATCCGCATCCGCAACATCGTGTCGGATGAGGTGAGCAAACAGCACTTTTCCATCAGGCCGGGCCTGAATGTGGGCTCCGGATTATCGCTGGTGCCCAGGTCGAACAAGATCACCTCGGCCATGCAGTACATTCTGAACGAGTATGTGGACACGGTCAGCCTGCAGCAACTGAGCGAATCGGCCCTGCCTTCCCTGGTGGAGGAGCTGGACCCGCATTCCATCTACATCCCGTCCAGCGAGTTCCAGCGGTTCTCCGAACCCCTGGTGGGGAATTTCAGCGGGATCGGGGTCTCCTTCAACATGGCCGACGATACGGTGGCCATCATCAACACCATCCCCAACGGTCCCTCCGAGCTGGTGGGCATCATGCCGGGTGACAGGATCGTCCGGGTGAATGATTCCCTGGTGGCGGGGGTGAACATGCCCAGCGACGACATTGTGAACATGCTCAAGGGCCCGAGGAACACGTTGGTGAAAGTGACCATTTTCCGAAGGGGCGAGAAGGAGTTGATGGATTTCGAGATCACCCGGGACGACATTCCCATTTACAGTGTGGACGTGGCCTATATGGTGGACGATGAGACCGGGTACATCAAGATCAGCCAGTTTGCCCAGACCACCTTCCGGGAATTCATGGAGGGCATTGAAAAACTGAAATCAAAGGGCGCTACCAGGCTGATCCTGGATCTGCGAGGCAACGGCGGGGGGATCATGGAGTCGGCCATCCAGATTGCCGACCAGTTCCTGGACGACGGGCAGCTGATCGTATACACCGAGGGGCGCGCCCGGCCCAGGGAGAATGAATTTGCCTCATCCAGGGGCGCTTTGAAGAATGATAAAGTGGTGATCCTTATTGATGAAACCAGCGCCTCGGCCAGTGAGATCCTGGCGGGGGCCATCCAGGATAATGACCGGGGACTGCTCATCGGGAGAAGGACCTTCGGAAAGGGACTGGTCCAGGAGGAGATGCGGTTCACCGACGGGTCCGCCCTCAGGCTCACCGTGGCCAGGTATTATACCCCTACCGGACGAAGCATCCAGAAATCCTACGAGAACGGAAGGGAAGACTACTACCACGACCTGAACCAGCGGATCATCCGGGGAGAGCTTGAACACCAGGACAGCATCAAATTCGACGCCTCCCAGAAGTTTGTCACCCCGGGAGGAAAAATCGTTTACGGGGGAGGCGGGATCATGCCTGATATTTTCGTGCCCGTGGATACCACCAGCATTTCGGATTACTACAACCGGGTGAGGAGCCTGGGACTGATGTACCGGTTCGCATTTCACTACACCGACCTGCACCGTCCGGTCCTCGAACGGTTCACCACCGCGGGGGACATTGAAGCATACCTGGACGACCAGCAGATCATCTCCCGGTTCGTCAGCTACGCGAAGGAGAAAGGAGTACCGCCCGATTACGAAGATATCAGGGTCTCCGGAAACGTGATGGAAAAAAGCATCAAAGCCTATGTTGCCAGGAACATCATTGACAACGAAGGCTTCTACCCCATCATCGCTGATATTGACAACGTGCTCCAGGTGGCAATCGACACCATTTCAAAGCTCTGAAACAATAATTAAACCTTCCGGTCCGGATCACATCTAACAGGTGTAAATAACCTATTGGAAACCATTTAAATTTGCAGATGATGAAAACTCAAATGATGAGGACAGCGGCAGTGGTCCTGTTTGCAGGAGTGCTGGTTGCAGGAATGAATGCCCAGCCCGCGCGGGGATGGGGTTACGGAGGGTACGGACGCAGCGGCGGGGAGGCTGATTTCGATGGTCCCGGCAGAATGGCCCGCTGGAGCCATCTGGATCTGACCGATGCGCAGCAGGAACAGCTTCAGGCCCTCAGGCTTGAACATTATAAAGAGGTAAAGCCCCTGAGAAGCAAGGTGGCGGAGCTGAAGGCAAGGGAACGGACCCTCATGCTGGAGGACAAGGTGGACATGAAAGCGCTCAACAGCGTGATCGACGAGCAGAGCGCACTCAGCAACAACATCAGGAAACTCAACGCAGCACACAGGGTGAAGGTGAGGGCCCTGCTCACAGATGAGCAGAAGATGATCATGGACCAGCGGAATACCTTCAGGCATCACAGAAGGGGTGGCAATTACGGAAGGGGACCCGGCCACGGCTGGGGTCCCGGTGCCGGCTGGGGACCCGGTGCCGGCTGGGGACCCGGATCCAGTTGTCCCTACGCTTCCGGAGCCTGGGGACAGGGTCCCGGTATAAGGGGACAGGGACCCGCTGACCGGGGACAGGGACCCCGCGGATGGAGATCCTTCCAGGGGGAAGAAGCGGTTCAGCCGAAGGGCGAAAACCTATAGGGAGCCGGCCATCTTCCGGATGGCCTGCGCCGCAGGTTCCGGTTCCTCGATGAATCCCATGTGCCCCGAATGCTCCAGCCGGAGCACCGACGCATGGGGTGCGAGGTCCACAAGTTTTTCAAACTCCTCCGGAGGGATGTAATTGTCCATCATCCCTCCGATCAGCAGCAGCGGGAGCCTGGTATCTTTTAACACAGCGGTCCGGTCGGGCCGCTGTTTCATTCCGTTCAGCAAGGCCACGATCCCCTCGTCGCTGTTCTCCAGGGCCAGCTTCTTCGCCCTTTCGATCTGCGGGGCAAGGGATTCCAGGTTCACATCCGCGAATCCCTTGGGCATGTTCACCTGGATGATCTGGTGTTTTTTGTTACACCTGACCAGGTGGATCTCCCGGTCCCGGTTCAATTTCTTCTCTTCCGTATCCGCAAAACAGGTGGAATGAAAAAGACAGTACCCGGACAGCCTTTCCGGATACAGTTCTGCAAATGCCATGGTGATGTATCCCCCCAGGGAATGGCCCACCAGGAATACCTTCTCCGGCTGCTCCCTCTGCAAAACGGCAAGGACCGACCCGGCCAGTTCCTCAATCGGGTGGACCTCGCCCCAGGTGCCAGAAGCCCCGTGTCCGGGAAGATCCGGGGTGATCACCCGGAATTCGTCCAGGAGCTGTTCGGCAAATCCATCCCATATCCGGCCCGTTTCCAGGTAACCGTGCAGCAGCACGATGCAGGTTCCCTCTCCGCGGTCCTCATAGGCGACATCCACTCCGTTAAATGAAACACGCTTGCGCATATGGTTGAAAATTTCTGATGATACGATGGCCCGGGATGCAGGGACCTACTCTGCTTCACGGAGTTTCAGCTGCAGGGGAGTGATCTCCTCGCCCCAGTAAACCGTGGTATGCGGGAAGGGGATCTCGATCTTCCTTTCGTCGAAGGCATGCTTGAGCCTTCTGCGGAATTCGCGCCCCACGTTCCATTGCTCAATGGGTTTGGTCTTGAAACGGGCCTTGATCACCACCGCGCTGTCGCCGAACTTGTCCACCCCGAACACCTCGATGGGCTCTATGATCTTCGGTCCGTACTCCTCATCCTGCTGGAGTTCGTTGCCCACCTGGCGGATCACCTCCATGACGGTGTCGGTGTTCTCCTTGTAGGCCACACCGATATCGAAGACCATGGCACTCCACTCCTTGGTCATGTTGGACAGGGTGTTGATCTTCCCGTTCTGAAAAATATGGACCACCCCGGAGAAATCGCGCAGGGTGACGGTCCGAAGTTCAATCTTCTCCACGAGTCCCCCCGTTCCGTTGATGATGGCCACATCGCCCGTCCGTATCTGGTTCTCAAGAAGGATGAAGAATCCCGTGATCACGTCCCGTACCAGCTCCTGCGCCCCGAAGCCCACTGCCAGACCCAGGATCCCGGCACCTGCCAGGATGGGGCCGATGTTGATGCCCAGCTTGTTCAGGAGGATCATCAGAAAGAGGGTCCAGATGACCACCTTCGCAATGCCGTGCAAAATGCCCATCAGGGTGGCCACACGTTTTTCGGCTTCATTCGTGTCGTCCTCGTCGCGCCGGTCCGCCCGCGCCACCAGGAACTTCCTGAGCCGCTTCACCGCGAATTTCACCACCCTGAGGGTGATGATCAGCACGACGATCAGGATCAGAATGGAAGGTAACTCCGACACCGACCACTGAATGAACTTGTCCAAAATCTCTCTCCAGAATTCTGCTGTGAAAATATCTTTCATAAGTGCGACTATTTATGGATTAACAATCATTGTATTAGTTGTTCCACCTCTTCTGCATCCATGGGGATCTCCGCCATCAGGTCCTCGGTCCCCGTTTCGGTGACCAGCAACACATTTTCCAGCCTGATCCCCAGTCCTTCCTCCGGGAGATAGATGGCCGGCTCGCAGCTCAGCACCATCCCCGGCCGGAGGGGAATATTCCTGTCGAAAGGGTCATGCACATCCAGGCCGATGGAATGGGAGAGCCCGTGCATAAAATATTTTTTCCAGAGCGACCCCGGGGGGTCCTGCCGTGTAGCCTCTTCCAGGGTGTAGAGCCCGAGCCTGATATGTGCTTCCTGCCAGAGTGCTCCCACCTGTTGCTGCAGTTCATCCAGCAACACGCCGGGCTTCATCAGGTCCCGCGCCTTCGCGAAGATCTCTTGCACCGCATCATACAGGACGCGCTGGCGTGGGTTAAATCTTCCGCTGACAGGAACGGTGCGGCTGCAGTCGGCCGCATAACCGCCGACCTCCGCTCCGAAATCCATCAGGAGCAGGTCCCCTTCCGGGCACCTTCCCCGGTTCTGATTGTAGTGGAGGACCAGCGCGTTCTGCCCGCAGGCCAGGATGGGATCGAATGCATGCCCTTCCGCCCCGGAGCGGATGAATTCCGCGATGATCTCCGCCTCCACCTCGAACTCCCTGCAGCCCGGCCTGATCACCGAAATGGCTTTTCTGAAAGCACTGCCGGTAACGGAACAGGCTTTTCTGATCTGCTCCACCTCCTCCGGTTCCTTGACCATGCGGAACAGGGTGAGCAGGGGAGAGAGGCGGGCGCTGTTCAGATGGGGATAGCGGGACTTGAACCGGTGGTAGACCTCCCATTCGGATGACCGCACCCCAGGCTGCTGTCCCGCATACTCCGGCAGATTGCAGTAGATCGTTCCGGAAGCGGGAAGCAGCTCACCGATCAGCTCGTCCATTTCTTCCATCCCCCTGATATGGGTGATCCCTGAACGGTGTACCACCTCGGCGACGGAGAGTCCGGGTCCGGACCACATCCGCTCCTTCTCGGAGGGTTCCCGCATCATCAGAACTTCCCTGAATTCCTCCCGCGGATGGTCCGGCGCCAGGAACAGCACGTATCCCTCCCTGTGGAGCCCCGTCAGGTAGAAAAAATCCGATTGCTGGCGGAAGGGATAATACTGGTCCCCGCTCCGTTTGACCCGCTCGCCTGAGCAGACCACCGCAACGGAGCCGGGTTCCAGGCTTGCGACCAGTTTAGAACGATTCTTAATAAACAGACTTGCCGGCAAAGGATCTGATCTCATACTTCGATTTTCAGTAGCTTTCCCCAGGGGAGTCACTGATCTTTAAAATGCGGGATCAATGAACCTGTTATAGGATATATGTGGCACCACTGTAAGAAGGACCGGATTTATTTATATTTGTTCAACAGGCCCTATGCAATTTTAATAACTTATTTTAATTGTACCTAAATGTCCGGGATTTTTACCTCTTCCATCGGGAAGAAATTTATGATGTCGCTTGCGGGGATCTTCCTGATCCTCTTCCTGCTGGTCCACCTCTCCATCAACCTGCTGGTCATCCTGTTCAATGATCCCATGGTGTATAACAGGGCGGCCCATTTCATGGGGAACAACATCGTGATCAAGATCTTCGAGATCGTGCTCATCGGCGGACTCCTGCTGCATGTGATCTACGCGCTGATCCTGCAGGTGCAGAACTGGATCGCACGTCCGCACCGCTACAGCAAAGCCAATTTTTCAAACACCTCTTTCTTCTCCAAGTTCATGATCCACACGGCAGGGGTCATCCTCGCCTTCCTGGTGATCCATTTCTCGGATTTCTATTTCAGGGCCAAGTTCGGACATGCGGCTGAGATCGTCTTTGACGGGGTGGTCTACCATGATTTTGCCACCGAGGTGATTGAAAAGTTTAAAATGCTTCCCTTCGTGATCATTTATATTGCTGCTTTTTTGTTCCTCGGATTTCACCTGATCCATGGTTTTCAGTCAGCCTTTAAAACCCTGGGGATTGAGAACAATCGATACGCCCCGGTGATCCAAACGCTGTCCGTGATCTACACCGTTGTGGTGGTGGCAGGCTTTACAGCCATTCCCCTGGTGATCTATTTTATGTAAACCGTTAAAAAAATGACTATGGGAAAGCTCCAGTCCAGGATCCCCGAAGGCCATATCACCGAAAAATGGAACAGGTTCAAATCCACCCAGAACCTGGTGAATCCGGCCAACAAGCGAAAACTGGATGTGATCGTGGTGGGGACCGGGCTGGCCGGTTCTTCGGCCGCGGCCTCACTGGCAGAGCTGGGATTCAAAGTGAAGTCATTCTGTTACCAGGACAGTCCAAGGCGTGCACACAGCATTGCTGCACAGGGGGGAATCAATGCGGCCAAGAATTACCAGAATGACGGCGACAGTGTATTCAGGCTTTTTTATGATACCGTGAAGGGCGGCGATTTCCGCTCCCGGGAAGCCAATGTGTACCGGCTTGCGGAAGTGAGCAACCAGATCATCGACCACTGCGTGGCCCAGGGGGTCCCCTTCTCCAGGGAATACGGGGGATTGCTGGACAACCGTTCATTCGGCGGTGCGCTGGTTTCCAGGACATTCTATGCAAAGGGGCAGACGGGGCAGCAGCTGTTGCTGGGCGCCTACCAGTCCCTGAGCAGGCAGATCAAAGCGGGCAATGTGACGATGTATCCCCGCATGGAGATGTTCAACCTGGTGGTCGTGGAGGGCAGGGCACGGGGGATCATCGCCCGTGACGTGATCACCGGCAAACTGCACCGTTTCAGCGCCCATGCGGTGGTCCTTGCCACAGGCGGGTACGGAAACGTATTCTTCCTTTCCACCCTGTCCATGGGCGGCAACGTGAGCGCCGCTTGGCAGTGCTACCGCAAAGGGGCCCTGTTTGCCAACCCTTGCTTCGTACAGATCCATCCCACCTGTATACCCGTGCACGGCGATTACCAGTCCAAGCTGACCCTGATGAGCGAAAGCCTCCGAAACGACGGCCGCATCTGGGTCCCGAAAAAGAAGGAAGATGCAGCGCGCCTCCAGCGGGGGGAGTTGAAGGGGAGCCAGATCCCTGAGGAGGACCGTGACTATTACCTGGAGCGGCGTTATCCCGCCTTCGGCAACCTGGTCCCCCGCGATGTGGCATCCCGGGCCGCCAAGGAGCGGTGTGACGCGGGGTACGGGGTAAACTCCACCGGCCGGGCCGTTTTCCTCGATTTCAGGGATGCCGTCGACCGGCTTGGAAAGGATGCGATCGAGGCCAAGTACGGGAACCTGTTCCAGATGTACGAAAAGATCACCGACGACCATCCCTACGAGGAGCCGATGATGATCTACCCGGCCATCCACTACAACATGGGCGGACTGTGGGTGGACTATGAGCTGCAAACCACCATTCCAGGACTTTTCGCCATCGGGGAGGTCAACTTTTCCGACCACGGGGCCAACCGGCTCGGTGCATCTGCCCTGATGCAGGGACTGGCGGATGGTTATTTCGTATTGCCCTATACCATCCAGAATTACCTGGCACACGAGATCAGGGTTCCCCGTCTCCCCACCGATACCCCGGAGTTTGACAGCGCGGAGGAAGAGGTAAGGACGCGTCTGGAAAAACTGATCTCCATCGGGGGAAGTGCGACGGTGGACAGCCTGCACAAACAGCTGGGGCACATCATGTGGGAATACATCGGGATGTCCAGGAACAAAGCGGGACTGGTCAGGGCAGTGGAGGAGATTAAAAAGCTGCAGGAGCGGTTCTGGTCCGACGTGAAGATCCCGGGCAGGATGGAGGACCTGAACCCGGAGCTGCAGAAGGCCGACCGGCTGGCGGATTTCCTGGAGCTCGGCATCCTGATGGCCAGGGATGCGCTGCACCGGGAGGAATCCTGCGGGGGACATTTCCGTGAAGAGTACCAGACCGAAGAGCACGAGGCGCTGCGCAATGACAGGGACTTCGCCTACGTGGCCGCCTGGGAGTTCACGGGACCGGACCGGGAACCCGGGCTTCACAGGGAACCGCTCAGCTTCGAGCATATCCAGCTGAAACAGAGAGATTACAGATAACATGTACCCTTACTGATACTGAGATGGACCTGAAACTGAAAATATGGAGACAGAAGGATTCCCGCAGCAGGGGCAGGTTTGTGAATTACTTCCTGAGGGAGATTGATCCGGACTGTTCATTCCTTGAAATGCTGGACATTCTGAATGAACAGCTGATCTCCAGGAATGAAGAACCTGTTGTCTTCGACCATGACTGCAGGGAGGGGATCTGCGGTTCCTGCAGCATCTACATCAACGGCCGACCGCACGGTCCCGATGAACTCACCACGGTCTGCCAGCTCCACATGCGGAAGTTCAATCACGGGGACACGATCGTGATCGAGCCCTGGAGGGCCCGCAGCTTTCCCGTGATCAGGGACCTGATGGTGGATCGTTCGTCCTTCGACACCCTGATCCGGGAAGGCGGGTATATCTCCGTCAACACAGGCACCGCCCCGGATGCAAATACCATCCCCGTGAACAGGGACGAAGCGGTGTTTGCCATGGACGCGGCTGCATGCATCGGATGCGGCGCGTGTGTGGCAGCCTGCAAGAATGCCTCTGCCATGCTCTTTGTGGGAGCGAAGATCTCTCACCTTGCCAGTCTGCCCCAGGGCAGGGTCGAAGCCCGGAAACGCGTGAAGGACATGGTGGCCATGATGGATGCGCTCGGTTTCGGGAACTGCACCAACACGGGGGCCTGCGAGGTGGAATGCCCCAAAGGGATCAAGATGGCCAATATCGTGCGCCTCAACCGGGAATACCTGAAATCCACACTGTAACCGGCTGAAGTGAAAGGGCCGTCCCCCGCTAACCCGGGTCATGCCCGCATGGTGGCCTCCACCTCCTGCACGGTCTTTGGAATGGGGGTCCCCAGTATGCGCATGCCGTCGGATGTGATCAGCACATTGTCCTCGATCCGGATGCCCCCGAAGCCGCGGTAGGCATCCAGCCTGTCGTAATTGATGAACTGTCCGAATTTTTTCTCCTTCTTCCAGATATCGATCAGCTCGGGAATGAAATAACAGCCCGGTTCATTGGTCACCACAAATCCCGGCTCCAGCTCCCGTCCCATTCTCAGATAAGCCAGGCCGAACTGGTCGCTTCTTTTGATCTGATCGCTGTATCCCACGTAATTCTCGCCCAGTCCCTCCATGTCGTGCACATCCAGCCCGATCATATGTCCCAGTCCGTGCGGGAAGAAGAGTGCATGGGCCCCCGCGGCCACCGCCTCTTCCATATCTCCCTTCATCAGTCCCAGCGCTTTCAGTCCCTCGGCAATGATCCTGGCAGCCATCAGGTGGATGTTCCTGTAAGGGATCCCCGGACGGGATGCTTCCATGGTCCTCACATTGGCTTCCAGCACGATCTCATAGATCTCCTTCTGCTGCAGGTTGAATTTTCCGCCTACGGGATAGCTCCTGGTGATATCGCCGGCATATCCCATTCCGGTCTCCGAACCCGCGTCGCAGACCACGATCCTTCCCTCTTTGAGTTCATTGCCGTGCTCGTGGTTATGCATGATCTGTCCGTCCATGCTGAGAATGACCGGGTAGGAAACCGCTCCCCCGCTGGCCAGCGCAATCCCCTCGATGGTCCCCGCCAAATCACGCTCATAATTTCCCGGGAAGGCCATTTTCATGCCAGTGACATGCATCATGCCCGTCACCTCCAGGGCCTTCTCCATCTCTTCGATCTCATAGCGGTCCTTGGCCGCGCGAAGCTTCACCACCGCCCTTATCAGCTCCTCCGACACATGGTTTTCGACCTCTCCGCAGCCGATCCCCATCAGGCTGGAAAGCCTGATCACATGGTCCCCCCTGTACGGAGGGAGAATATGCACCCTGCGCCCGGATTGAAGGGCCGTTCGCAGTGCCTGTTCCAGGTCGCCCGCCGAACCGGTGTGCTGTACCCCCGCCCCGGCGGCGAGCTCCTTTACCGAGGGCTGCGCCCCCATCCATATGATGTCGTCGATGGTGAAATCATCCCCGTAGATCCGGTCCTCTCCCGAGTCCACATCACACCAACCGCAGAACCCGGGTTTGCTGATCCCGAAAAAATAGAGGAAACTGCTGTCCTGCCTGTAACGGTAGGTGTTTGACTTATAGTTCATTGCACTTTCTTCATTTCCCGGGAACAAAAGGATCCCGCTGCCCATCATTTCACGGAGTTTGTTTCTTCTGCCTGTGTATACTTCTTCTGGAAACATATCAATTGGTTTTTGTTGGTTTATACGCATCTCTGCTAAAAGTACTTCCAATTTTTGACAAACGTCGTTTTTCGGGAGATCGCTTCTTTCCGTTCTCCCGCGCTTATGAACTTTTACGGTTTGGAAAGCAGAAAACAGACGAAATTTCGGAAAATATGTAACTTTTTCATTCTCATAGCGTAAATATGGTACGAATAACTTGGTTCATATTTAAAATTTTCTATCTTCGCACATTACGACCCGTTTATTAACTTTTTATTAACATTTTTACCAACATGCCCTATCGTAGGTTGCCCAATACTGACTCCGCACGGCTCAAAGCCCTCAGGTCAGCCAGCGAAAAAGGGAAGGACCTTCATCCATTCAAACTGGCATTCACCCAGCATTCTTACAGGCGGATCCAGTCGGTTCTCCCGGGATTCGAAATGGCCATTCAGGAACATCGCGCCTCCCTGAACAACCAGGCTGAGAAGAACAAGGAATACCAGAAACGCATGAGGAAGGTGCGGATGTATATCTCACATTTCATCCAGGTGATCTATATGGCGATTTCCCGGGGGGGACATGGTGCCGGAGACCCTGGATTATTTTCAACTGGCCGGCGAGGACAGGAAGGTTCCCTCCCTGAACACCGAGGAGGAACTGATCGACTGGGGAAGCAAACTGATCGAGGGTGAAAAGAAACGGCTCCTGAAGGGCCTGAGTCCGATCACGAATCCCACCATCGCGGTGCTGAAGGTCCACTACGACAAGTTCATGGAGTATCACAATTACCAGAAGAGCCTGAAGCGCAGGTGCCAGCTTGCCCAGGACCAGCTCAATGAGAAACGGACGGTGGTGGACAGCCTGATCCAGCAATTGTGGAACGAGGTGGAGGACAAGTTCCGGGATCTCCCAGAAGAGATCCGGCGTGAAAAGGCCACCGATTACGGACTGGTGTATGTCTTCCGGAAGAACGAGATCGAGAACGCCGGACAGTTCCAGACATCCCGGATCCAGAGCAGCGTTTAGCCACGGGTGCGGTCAGCCGCCGATATCCGGAAATACCAGAGCAGGAAAAAGAGCACAAACAGCAGCAGGCTGATCACGGCTGTCACCGGCATCATGCTGCTTGTGCCGATCTCATCCAGCACATCTTCTCCGCTTCCCCTGTAGTTGAAATAATAATAGATCACGCCCATGGCGTTGTTCACGAAATGGGCGATGACGGGATACCATATGGAGCCTCCCAGGTACATGAGATAACCCAGGATCAGGCCCAGCACGAACCTGGGCATGAATGAAAAGAACTGGAAATGGAAGGCGCTGAAAAGGATCGCGGTGATGAAGATGGCCACATGGATGTTCCTGACCATTTCATGCAGGAGCCGCTGCAGGAGTCCCCGGAAGATCAGTTCCTCTCCCACCGCGGCCAGGATCCCGATCATGAAGAGATTGACCAGGAGTCCCCCGACCGACCGGGTGGCCATGAATGCCCGCATGATATTCTCCGCATCGCTTTCCATGTTCCTCAATACACGGTCCAGCGCTTCGACGGGAAACCGGATCCTCAGATTCAGTTCGGCCACATAGTTGATAAAAGGGATCACGGAAACCATCATGGCAAGGATCAGCAGCATTGGCAGGATGCCCGGATGGGTTCTGAACCGGTAATAGGAAAACGGGTCGCCCGCAAAGAGGACCGAGAAGAGGAGTGCCGGGATAATGAAGGTCCCCATGCTGCCCACGATCTGAATGAGCTTGGAAGCAGCCACATACCTCGGATCATCAAAGGTCCCCAGGGTGAGGACCTCGGTGAATCCGAAACCGTAGATCAGCGATGCGATGAAGGCCCCGAAAAACTGAAATCCCAGTCCCAGGATAAGCAGGATGACCACCGAGAACAGGAATTTCTCAGCCGGCCTCATGCCGGCCAGCAACGCCTGTCTCCCCGGGATACCGTTTGATCTGTCCATGGCCTCAGGAAAGAGCCGCCCAGTTAATTTTTTATATTTTTGCGGTGGGACGGATGCACAAAGAAAACAATTTGAACCGTTTTTTCCTACTCACTTTTTTTAACGATGAAGATAGGTCACACAGAGCTTGGTCACCGTCCGCTTTTCCTGGCCCCCATGGAGGACATCACCGATCCCTCCTTCAGGTTCCTGTGTAAACGATCGGGAGCCGATGTGATGTACACAGAGTTCATTTCCTCCGACGGACTGATCAGGGAGGGGGCGAAAAGCGTGCAGAAGCTGGAGATCTTCGACTACGAGCGGCCCATGGGCATTCAGCTCTACGGTCACATGGTGGAATCCATGGTGGAGGCCACTTTCAGGGCGGCGGAATCGGATCCGGACCTGATCGACATCAATTTCGGATGCCCGGTGCGGAAGATCGCAAAACGGGGAGCCGGAGCGGGCATGCTGTCCAACATCCCGCTCATGCTGGAAATGACCCGTGCCATTGTGGCCGCCTCGCCGGTGCCGGTGACCGTTAAGACCAGGCTGGGGACGGACGGGCAGCACAAGCCCATCGTGGAGGTGGCCGAAATGTTGCAGGACCAGGGCATCAGCGCCATCACCATTCACGGCCGCACCCGGGTGCAGATGTACCGGGGGGAGGCGGACTGGACGCTGATCGGGGAGGTGAAGAACAATCCCCGCATGCACATCCCGGTGATCGGGAACGGTGACATCACCCATCCCCTTGAGGCGAAAAAGGCCTTTGACAGGTACGGGGTGGACGGGATCATGATCGGAAGGGCCGCGGTGGGAAGACCCTGGCTGTTCGGTCAGATCAGGCATTACCTGGACAGGGGGGAACTGCTGCCGGATCCGTCCGTGGCCGAAAAGGTGGAAATGGCAAAGCTGCATTTCTCAAAATCGCTGGAATTCAAATCAGAACCCGTGGGCATCTATGAAATGCGCCGGCACTTTTCCAATTATTTCAAGGGGCTACCCCATTTCAGGGAGATGCGGATCAGGCTGCTCACCTCGCTGGATACCCAGGAAATCTATTCGATCCTGGACCAGATCAAAGAAACTTACGGACACCTCCGCCCGGAGGTCAACGGTTCATTCTGGGACCGTTGATTCGAGGGTGTCTCACCAAACCCATTTCTACCTTCTCTGAGGGATGCTTTCTCGCAGCGTGCTAATTTTGCTGGCGCAAAACTTCAGGTTCTGCGGGGATGGTCGATGTTGTAGTGCAGTCCCCTGCTCTCCTTGCGGGCCTGGGCCATCTTGATGACCAGGTAGCCCGCATTGATCAGGTTCCTCAGTTCGCAGATCCGCTTTGAGATGCGTGACTTCTTGTACAGCTCCTCGGTCTCCCGGAAAATGATCTCCAGCCTGGCTGCCGCCCTTTCAAGGCGTAGGTCGGAGCGGACAATCCCCACGTAATTGGTCATGATCTGCTGCAGCTCTTTCAGGTTCTGGGTGACCAGCACCAGCTCCTCCAGGTGGGTGGTACCGCTCTCATCCCAGGCGGGAATGCCTTCAACGATCGAATACCCCCTGATGTTGCGGATGGCATGCGCGGCCGCCCTGTCAGCAAACACGACGGCCTCGATCAGCGAGTTGGAGGCAAGCCTGTTGGCGCCGTGCAGACCGGTGGAAGAGACTTCCCCCACCGCGTACAGCCTCCTGATCCAGGTGAGCCCGTTCCGGTCCACCCTGACCCCTCCGCACATGTAATGCGCCGCCGGGACCACAGGGATCATGTCCCTGGCAATATCGATCCCCAGCGACTGGCATTTTTTCGTGATGTTCGGGAAGTGTTTTTTCAGTGCACCTTCTTCCTTGTGGGTCACGTCCAGGTAAACGAACTCATCCCCGCGGGTCTTCATTTCGTTGTCAATGGCCCTTGCCACGATATCCCTGGGGGCCAGGCTCCCGCGCTCGTCATACTTCTGCATGAATTCTTCCCCCTTCTGGTTCTTCAAGATCCCGCCGTAACCCCGCATGGCCTCGGTGATCAGAAATGAAGGGGATTCTCCGGGATTGTAGAGGGAGGTGGGATGGAACTGGATGAACTCCATGTTATCCGCGATCCCCTTGGCGCGATAGACCATGGCAATCCCGTCGCCCGTTGCGATGACCGGATTGGTGGTGGTGGCATAAAGCTGCCCCGCCCCGCCCGTGGCCAGCAGGGTGGTCCTCGAGAGGATCCTGATCACCCGCCGGGTATCCAGGTTGAGCACATATGCACCGTAACACTCGATGTCCGTCTGGTATCGCTTCACGAGCCTTCCCAGGTGGTGCTGGGTGATCAGATCCACGGCGAAATGGCGCTCCAGCAAATCGATGTTGGGATGTTCCCGGATCCGGTGTGACAGGGTTTGCTGGATCTCCTCCCCGGTATTGTCCTTGTGGTGGAGGATCCGGTGCTCCGAATGCCCCCCTTCCCTTGCCAGCTCATATTTCCCCACTGCTTCCCGGTCAAAATCGACTCCCCATCGGACCAGCCGGCGAACCTGTGCGGGCGCTTCCCTCACCACCATCCTGACCACCTCCTCGTCACACAGACCATCTCCCGCCACCAGGGTATCCTTCACATGCTTTTCATAACTGTCCGGTTCATAGGTCACCGCTGCGATCCCACCCTGCGCATACCGGGTATTGGTCTCCTCCAGTTCCGTCTTGGTGATCAGGCACACCTTCCCCTTCTCGGCCACCTTCAGCGCGAAGCTCAATCCGCCGAGACCGGTGCCAATAACCAGGAAATCATATGCTTTCTCCATGATATATCTGCCGGAATTATGGACAAATATAGGAAAAGCGGCATAGAATGTCCGTAAATCCTTTAATTTTGGGGCCTATGATCAGGTTGTTATCCATCATCGGGGCCAGGCCCCAGATCATCAAGGCAGCTGCCATCAGCCGGACAATATCGGGCGAATTTGCCGACAGTATCAGGGAGATCATCCTGCACACCGGCCAGCATTACGATGATTCCATGTCGGATGTTTTCTTCAGGGAGATGCAGATCCCCACTCCCGCATACAACCTGGATATCGGTTCCTCATCCCACGGCGTGCAGACCGGTCTGATGATCCAGGGGATCGAAGAGGTGATCCTGAAGGAAAAACCGGACGGGGTGGTGGTTTACGGCGACACCAACTCGACGCTGGCCGGGGCCCTTGCCGCAGCCAAGCTACACATCCCCGTGATCCATATCGAGGCCGGACTGCGGTCCTTCAACAAGCAGATGCCCGAGGAGATCAACCGGATCACCTGCGACCACGTGAGCACTCTTCTCTTTTCCCCCACCCGGACGGGAATTGTGAACCTGGCCAGGGAAGGGATCGAACACAGCGAAAAGGAACCTTACACATTCGACAACCAGGGGGTGTTCCACTCGGGGGATGTGATGTACGACAATACGCTGCGCTTCAGGGAAGCGGCGGAAAAAGATTCTGGGGTGCTCGGGGAGCTGGGACTGGAAGGGCTTCCTTATGTGCTGGCCACCATTCACCGTCCTTCCAACACAGACACCGCCGGCAACCTGGAGAACATCCTCCGTGCGCTGGACGGAATTGCCCGCGAACACGGGATTTCCGTGGTGCTCCCGCTCCATCCCAGGACCGTGGGGATCATCGAAAAGCTCGAATCCGGGAAGCTGTTCCGCAGGGATGAACTCTCCCCGATGCTCCACCTGATCCCGGCCGTCTCCTTCCTGGACATGATCAAGCTGGAAGCAGGCTCTTCACTGATTTTGACCGATTCGGGCGGGGTGCAGAAAGAGGCCTGGTTCATGCAAAAACCGGTGGTGGTCCTCCGGGAAGAGACAGAATGGGTGGAGATCATCCAGGCGGGAAACGGCGTCCTTGCCGGCACTTCGGCTGACAGGATCCGGGAAGCCGCCGGCCGCTTCCTCCAATCGCCCCCCTCCTCCTTCCCGCCCATCTTCGGGACAGGAAATGCCGCACGGGAAATTTTACAGGTACTTACTTCCACCAGATGGGGGTAATTGACGATTTTCGGTTACTTTTGTGATTCCTTAAGCAAAAAAATAATTCACCTATGGCCCAGGAGGACCTTTTCAAAAAACTTGTCGCACACTGCAAAGAGTACGGCTATGTATTCCCTTCCAGCGAGATCTACGACGGATTCGCAGCCGTTTATGATTACGGACAGTACGGCGTGGAGCTGAAGAACAATATCAGGAAATACTGGTGGGATTCCATGGTGCTGCTGCATGAGAATATCGTGGGACTGGATTCGGCCATCTTCATGCATCCCACCACCTGGAAGGCTTCCGGGCACGTGGATGCATTCAATGATCCGCTCATCGACAACAAAGATTCCAAGAAACGGTACCGGGCCGACGAGCTGATCGAGGAGCAGCTGGAAAAATATAACGGGAAGATCGGCAGGGAGGTGGAAAAGGCCAGGAAACGTTTCGGGGAGGCGTTCGACGAACAGATGTTCCTGGATACCAATCCCAGGGTGCGGGAGATCCGTGAGAAGGCGGATCTGTTGCACGACCGGTTCGTAAAGGCCATGAACGAGACGGATCTGAAGGAGCTGGGGCAGATCATCCGGGACGAGGAGATCGTCTGCCCGCTCTCGGGAAGCAAGAACTGGACGGACGTCAGGCAGTTCAACCTGATGTTCTCCACAGAGCTCGGATCAACCGCCGAGAACACCAGCAGGATCTACCTGAGGCCCGAAACGGCACAGGGTATTTTCGTGAATTACCTGAATGTACAGAAATCGGGCCGGATGAAGCTCCCCTTCGGGATCGCCCAGGTGGGGAAGGCATTCCGCAATGAGATCGTGGCCCGCCAGTTCATTTTCCGCATGCGGGAGTTCGAGCAGATGGAAATGCAGTTCTTTGTCACCCCTGGCACCGAGCTGAAATGGTTCGAATACTGGAAGGGGGTCCGCATCAAATGGTTCCGGGCCCTGGGCTTCGGCGATGACAGGTACCGGTTCCATGACCACGAAAAACTGGCCCACTACGCCAATGCGGCCAGCGACATCGAATTCCGGTTTCCCTTCGGTTTCAAGGAGGTGGAGGGGATCCATTCGCGGACCGACTACGACCTGGGAAGGCACCAGGAATATTCCGGGAAGAAGATCCAGTATTATGACCAGGAGACGGGTAAAAGCTATGTGCCCTACGTGGTGGAGACCTCCATCGGACTGGACAGGATGTTCCTGCACGTGGTCTCCGCCGCCTATCATGAAGAGGAACTGGCCAGAGAGGACGGCACGGCCGATACCAGGGTGGTCATGAAGCTCCCCCCGTTCCTGGCACCTGTGAAGCTGGCGGTGTTCCCGCTGACCAAAAAAGACGGACTGCCGGAAAAGGCCAGGACCATTATCCAGGAGCTTCGTTTCGAGTTCAACTGCCAGTACGAGGAAAAAGATTCCATCGGACGGAGGTACCGCAGGCAGGATGCCATCGGCACTCCTTACTGCATCACGGTGGACCACCAGACACTGAAGGATGATACGGTGACCATCCGGTACAGGGACAGCATGGAGCAGGAAAGGGTGCAGATCGGAGCACTGAAACAGATCATCAAAGAAAAAGTGGATATCAGCAACCTCCTGAAGCAGCTGTAGAAATACCAGCCTGAAGCACCAAGCCGTGAAAAAAGTGCTGATCATAACCTATTACTGGCCCCCCAGCGGAGGGGCGGGGGTTCAGCGGTGGCTGAAATTCACCAGGTACCTCCCCGGATTCGGCTGGCAGCCGGTGGTGTACGCCCCCGAAAACCCGGAAGCCCCCGTGGACGACCACTCGTTGGTGAAAGATGTGCATCCCCAGGTGAAGGTGCTGAAAAAACGGATCTGGGAGCCATACGGATTCTACCGGCGGTTCCTGGGCATGTCGCCCGCCGACCGCATCAATGCCGGTTTTCTCTCCGAAACAGAAAAGCCCCGGAAAAAAGAAGGGATCTCCGTCTGGATCAGGGGCAACCTGTTCATCCCCGATGCACGAAGGTTCTGGATCAGGCCCTCGGTCAGGTTCCTGAAGCGATACCTCCGCGAAAACCCGGTAAATGCCATCATCTCCTCCGGTCCCCCGCACAGCATGCACCTGATCGCGATGAAGCTCAGGAAACAGGTTGATGTGCCCTGGATCGCCGATTTCAGGGATCCGTGGACGGATATCGATTTTTACGACCAGCTCCGGCTCACACGGCGGGCCGACAACAGGCACCGGTCCCTCGAAAAGGCTGTACTGAAGGGAGCCGACAGGGTGGTGGTGATCGGTGAGACCATGGCCAAACGGTTCGGGGAACTGGCCGGGATCGATCCGGTGGTGGTGCCCAACGGGTATGATGAGGCGGATTTCGCAAAGGTCCGCGACAAAACCCCGGGCGACAGGTTCACCATCCTGCATGTGGGGGCCATGAACAAAGACAGGAACCATCCCGCATTCTGGAACGCCCTTGCATCCCTGGTCAGCCGGCACCCGGAATTTGCCCGGGCAGTTGAACTCAGGCTTATCGGCAAGCTCGATCACTCGGTCACCGAAAGCATCCGTGCCGCCGGTCTGGAGGAGATCACCCGGCTGGAAACCTACCTGCCCCATGACCGGATCGCGGTCACCCTGCGATCGGCCGCCCTTCTGTACCTTCCCGTCAACCGGACCCCCAACGCAAGGATGATCCAGACAGGAAAGATCTTTGAGTACATGGCGTCCGGGCGACCGGTGCTGGGGACCGGACCGGTGGACGGGGATGCGGCCGCGGTCCTGGCAGGCGCCGGCGCGGGGAAGATGCTGGATTTCGACGACGAGCAGGGGCTGAAGGAGGCACTCCTGGATTACTTCACACAATTCAGGGCCGGAAGCCTTCCGGTGACGGAACCTCCCGTGCAGTATTCAAGGAAAAACCTGGCGGGGAGACTGACACAGATCCTTGACAACCTGGCTGAATCGTCAAATTGAATTATATTTGGGTGGCCGGGCGGAGCAACCTGCGCTGATCCATCAAAAAAGAACCATATGCTGAAAGAATTCGATTTCAAGAAAGTGATTCCCTACCTCGCGGCAATCGTCATCTTTTTTGTCATTTCCTTCGCCTATTTCCCGGATGTGCTGGAAGGGAAAAGGATCGCCCAGCATGATAACCTCACCTTTGCGGGAATGTCCAAGGAAGTGGCCGATTACAGGGAAGAGACGGGGAAAGAACCCCTGTGGACGAACAGCATGTTCGGGGGCATGCCGGCATACCTGGTCAGCACCCAGTACAAGGGCAACATCATTTCATACCTGAGGTACCTCCTGCAGCTGGGTCCCCGTCCCGTCAGTTTTCTGTTCCTCTACATGATCGGATTCTTTATCCTGCTCATCTCCTTCAGGGTCAACCCCTGGCTGGCCATCGCCGGATCCATTGCTTTCGCCTTCTCATCCTACCATTTTTCCATCATCGCCGCCGGCCACAACTCCAAGGCCGTCGCCATCGGTTACATGGCCCCCATCCTGGCAGGGGTCATCCTCGCTTTCCGGGGAAAGAGGGTCCTGGGAATGGCCATCACCGGACTGTTCCTCTCCCTCCAGGTGTTCGCAGGCCATCCACAGATCACATACTACACCCTGATCCTCGTGATACTGCTGGGCGTATTCCAGCTCTATTACGCGTTCAGGGAGAAGTACTTCAAAGAGTTGACCATCTGCGTGGCCCTGCTGGCTGCCGGCGCACTGATGGGTGTGGCCAGCAACACGGGAAGGTTGTGGACCACATGGGAATACGGCAAACATTCCATGCGGAGCCCTTCGGAGCTGGTGCTGGATGAGGAGGACCATACAGGCGGACTGGACAAGAGCTACGCCACCGCCTGGAGCTACGGCCTGGATGAGACCTTCACCCTGATGATCCCCGGCTTCAAGGGAGGAAGCAGCGTGGGCTCGCTGTCGGAGAATTCGGAAACATACCGGCTGTTCGCACAGGGCAACCAGGCCCAGGCCTCCGAGGTGATCAAGCAGCTGCCGCTGTACTGGGGCGAACAGGTTTCCACCCTGGGTCCGTTCTACGCAGGGGCCATCATGGTTTTCCTGTTCGTTCTGGGCATGTTCATCGTGGACAGGCGCATCAAGTGGTGGCTGTTTGCGGCAACGATCCTGAGCATCATGCTGGCCTGGGGGAAGAATTTCATGTTCCTCACCGAATTCTTCATGGATTACATACCGGGGTACAACAAGTTCAGGACCGTAACCATGACCATGGTCATCGCCGACCTTGCCATTCCGCTGCTCGGCGTCCTGGCCGTCCACAAGATCCTCCAGGGTGAGGTGCCCGCAAAGAAGATGAACACCGCCCTGAAATGGTCTGCCGGGATCACGGGGGGACTCTCCCTGCTGTTTGTGCTACTTCCCGATCTGGCCGGGGATTTTGTGGCCGCGGGCGACCAGTCCTACCAGCCCCAGCTGGCCCAGGCACTGCAGGCCGACAGGCACACCATGCTCCGGATGGATGCATTGCGCTCCTTTATTTTTATCGCACTTACCGCCGGTTTGATCATCCTCTACCGGATGAAAAAGCTGAAGCTTCCCCTGGCCGTCCTGATCCTCTCGGTCCTGATCCTGGCCGATATGTGGCCGGTCAACAAACGGTTCCTGAACAGCGGGCACTTCACCGGTAAAAGACAGGCATCCCAGCCTTTCACCCCTTCAGCGGCGGACCGTTACATCATGAACAACGAAGGCCTCAACGAACGCGTCCTGAACCTGACCGTCTCTCCCTTCCAGGATGCCTCCACATCCTATTTCCACCACTCCATCGGAGGCTACCACGGGGCAAAAATGCGCAGGTACCAGGACCTGACAGAAACGGTGCTGATGCAGGATATAAACAGCCTGATCAACGGACTGAGGAGCCAGAACATGGACAGTGTGTACCGTTCGCTTTCCGCGACCAATGCGCTCAACATGCTCAACACAAAGTACATCATCATCAATCCCGAGAACCAGCCGCTCATCAATCCCTTTGCCATGGGAAATGCCTGGTTTGTGAACGAGGTGAGGGTGGTGGAAGATGCCACGGATGAAATAGCAACCCTGCAGGCCATTCATATCAGGACCGCCTGCACAATGGACCGGAGATATTCAGACCGCCTTCAGCGGACCGAATACCCCCTTGACTCTTCCACCAGCATCACCCTGGAAACGTACCAACCTAACAGGCTTGTCTACAAAACCAGCACCTCCGGGGAACAGTTCGCAGTATTCTCTGAAATATATTATGAAGACGGCTGGCAGGTTTATGTGGACGGGGAGAAAGCCGATCATTTCCGGGTGAATTACACACTCAGGGGCATGCCGGTACCTGCGGGTGAACACGAGATCGTTTTCCAGTTCCACCCGCGTTCCTATTTTGCCGGAACGAAGATCTCCATGGCCAGCTCGATCCTGCTGCTGCTGATCCTGCTGGGCGCGGTTTACTATCAGTGGAGGAAAAAGGAAAAGGAGAAAACCCTAATAACGGTTTAACCATTTGTACCGCCGCGCATTGCTGCCCAGCTTCACACTGAGGTTGATTTCGTGTGAGCCGTAATTGAAGTGCCCGATCTCGGAGAGGGCCCAGTCGAACGAGTAGCCGAAATGGAGCCCCTCGATCCGCAATCCCACCGTGGCGATGATGCTCTTGTTTGTGCGATATGAAAAGCCTCCCCAGTAAAGGTCCTCGTAATACAGTTTCAGTGCAAGGTCGCCCTGGGGATTCCAGTTCTCGCTGGTCTTCAGCAACACGCTGGGCTCCAGCTCCAGTTCGGTGCTCAAAGGAAAACTGTATCCCCCCATCAGCCAGTAATGCCTGTAAGTCTTGAACTCCGGAAGCTCATGCGCTCCGATCAGGATGGCGGTCTGCAACAGGTTGCTCGTTGAAAAACCCACAAAGTAGCCGAAGCCCCGGAAATAGACCCCGAAGTCGAAATCGGGACTGTATGCCACATTGTTGAAATCATTGTTGAGGACCGGATCGCCCGATGTCCCGAAGGTGAGGGTCTCGGTGTAGATCCTGTACTGAAAAAGCTTGGCCGCCAGTCCGAACGACAGCTGGGTGTTGTTCATGAAGATGTGGTAGGCGTAGGTGAAGGAGAGACCGGTCCGGGCCAGCTTGGCATTGGCATCATTGATCACATAGGCCCCCAGTCCCACTCTCCCCTTAGTGCTGGGGATCAACATTTTATCCCTGCGAATGGGATGGTTGATGATCCTGTAGGACTGCCTTAGCATCCGGGTCTGCCAGGACGCTGAATAAGTCTGGGGCGCTTCCCGGAAGCCCAGCCACTGCTGCCGGGCGGTCAGGTTGAACGAGGTGTACCCGTCATTTCCCGCCATGGCCGGGTTCACCATGAACCCGTTGAGGATGTACTGGGAATAAAGGGGCAGCTGCTGCGCACCGAGTTTTGCGGAGCACCACAGCGCGGATAACAATAGTATGATGAGCACCCTTTTCACCAGTTCATTCTTACGTTTTTACCTGACGATAGTTACGTTCCCCGTGACCGGTGGATCGTCGTTGTTCAGGTCGATCACATAGTGGTAGGAGTCGATGGGAAGGTTGCGCCCGTAGAAGGATCCGTCCCACGGCTCATCCGCCGCATTTTTCGTGTAATAGACCATGGAGCCCCACCGGTCGAATATCCTGAGCTCCACATTGGGATAGAGCTCGAGCCCCTCGATGATCCAGAGATCATTGAACCCGTCCCCGTTGGGCGAGAAGGCATTTGGAATGACCAGGCAGGATGTGAAGGTGTAATCCACAAATGCCGTATCGGTGGTTACACAGTTGTTGTAGTCGGTCACCGTGGCCACATAATCGCCCCACAGCAGGTTGTTGAAATACTGCTCATTGTCCGTCAGTCCCCTGTCCCACCTGATCTCGTAGGGGAACGTGCCGCCATCAATGTACAGGGTGAGTCCACCGTCCGGTTTGTCCCTGCAATAGGCATCAACCGTTTCGAAGGAAAGCATCAGTGAATCGGGATGGACAAGTTCGGCCACTGTTTCCAGGAAGCATCCGTTCAGATCCTCGATCCGGATCTGGTAGTCACCCTGCGGCAGGTTCTCAGCATAAGGACCTGACACCCGGCCGTTGAGTGTGACCAGGTAATCATCCAGGGTGGTGATGGTCCCTCCTGTTATCAGCAGATTGATGCGGCCGGTGGAATCGTTATAACACAGCGGATCCTCCGCCTGCATGGAGTATTCCAGCGGCTGCGGCTCTGTAAGTACCGCCCTTGCGCTGTCCTTGCAGTTATGCACATCGGTGACGATCACGCTGTACTCCCCGGCTGGTACATTCACCAGGTCCTGTGTACCGGCCCCCGTGTTCCAGTCAAAGCTGTATGGTCCCACGCCCCCCTCATATTCGAGCAGAATGATCCCGTCCGAAAAACCGGCACAGGAGATGGGAACGCCGTGGTAATCGCTGGCCACATTCAGCTGCACATGGAACCTATCCGCCTCGAAAACCTCAATGCTGTCAATTTTCTCGCAGAGGTTGCGGTCCCTTACGGAGATGATGTACATGCCCGCATACACTTCATCCAGGTCCTCCGTGACCGATCCGTCGCTCCAGAAGTAGGTATATCCCGGGATCCCGCCCGATACATCAAGTTCTATGGAGCCCGTGGCCGTCCCGTGACAGTAGGCACTGTCGGAGGTGAGGGATTCGATGACGATGGGATCCGGTTCATTCAAGGTGAATGCCCACGTGGAATCGCATCCGTTGATGTCGGTGATCACCACCCGGTAGGTCCCGGCCCCGATCCCTATCTGGCTCATGGAATCGGGCTCCCAACCGGATCCGTCAGCCGAACTCCACAAATAGGTGTTCCGCGTCGAATCCGCCCCGCCCAGGGGATTCAGGAAAATGTTCCCCGTCAGTGCCCCGTTACAATCGATGGCCGTGGTATCTGAAAACATGGGGATGTCCCACTCCAGATCCAGCGGATTGGGCTCTGCCAGGGTAAAGGAGGTATCCAGCGAACAACCAATGCTGTCGGTCAGCGTAAGGGTGTAAGTCCCCGCCACCAGGTTGTACTGATCCTGCAGGCTGCTGTCGGCAAGCTGCATCCGGTCCGCGTTCCAGGCATAATTATGGGACAGGATCCCGCCCGATGAGGACACCTCGATGAAACCGTCCGTGTTCCCGTAGCAGGTGATGTTCCATCCGTTCAGGGTCCGGATCGAATCCACATCCAGCACGATCCGCGAAGGCTCGAGGAGTTCAAACTCGGCATAACCCTCGCAGCCCAGCGCATCAATGACCTCCACGCTGTATATTCCCGGTCCTAGATCGCTGTCTACCTGGATGCTGTCCGTCAGATCCAAATCCGCATCCGGTCCGCTCCACTGGAACGAATTGATCGCATAACTCGTCTGCGTATGTCCGCCCGATACCGCAATTTCGATGTTCCCGTCATCGGCCCCGAAGCAGCTGATATCCACCGTATCGTGAAAGGCCTTGGGGTTCATCCGGGTGATGGTGATGGAGTCGGGCTCTTTCATCTCGACAACTGTGGGGAAGCTGTAGCAGTTCAGGTGATCATAAGCATAAAGCGTATATTCCCCGGCCTCCAGGTCGTCGATCCTGAATGAATAATCAAAGCCGTCCCAGCCTGCGAAACCGGTACCGATATCAGCGCTGCCTTCCCGTTGCCAGGTGATGTCAAAACCACCCACACCTCCGCCCTCGTTGCCACCGGTCACGGTCAGTTCGATAAATCCGTTATCCATTCCAAAGCACTGAATATTAAACCTTTCCTCTTCAGTGATTCCAAGCCCATACTGGCTTCGGGTGGGACTGATATTGATCTCCGTCACGGAAGTGATGGTCAGTTCCGCGTCAAAGGAACAACCATTCATATCCGAGATGATTATAGGATAATCCCCAGCCACTGCCCCGACAATATCCGGCTCGGTATGGGAATCAAATTCTCCCCAGGGTGTATGATGCCAGTCGTAGAAATAATTATATCCCATATTATCACCCGTTCCCCCGTCCACGACAATATGCAGTTCACCATCCCTGTAAGTGGAACCGGCGCACTGGGGCTCGACGATCGTGGTATCGGCTATCAGCAGCGGTTCCGGCTCCCGTAGGGTGAA
>JAXGMU010000026.1:0-3227 GCA_040768485.1 Bacteroidales bacterium | reverse complement strand
AGCCGAGTCCGCACAACCGATCGTATCTCTTATATAGAAGAAATATTTTCCCGGACCCAGACCGTCCACCTCTTCATCCAGATCAGGCATTTTCTCACGGATATCCGCCACGGTATCCGTATAGACATACCAGGCATATTTGTAAGGAAGCCTGTAGTACCCCCCCTGTGCATCGGACTGGATATTCCCGTCATCAAGGCCGTTGCAGGTGATGTTCCATCCTCCGAAGTCGGTGATATAGACCGAAGTGTTGCGCTTCAGTTCCGGAGCCACCGCAACTGTTATCGGTTCGACCGGTGACCCGTAACAATGCCCTGAACGACGGGCGTTCCTGATCACCGGGGTCATTGTATAGGTTACATCCTCGATGGAATCACCGGTATTGACCACCAGTTGCTGCAATGTGCCAATCGCATAAAAATCATTTCCGGGGATGGGTCCCACATTGGCCGGATTATACCCTCCTGTTTCCAGGTAATAGGTCATTTCCCCGGTGGTGCCCTTCACCGAAGTGTTCATCGGCAGTTCATATCCCCAGTTATAACACACTGCGGTATCGCTCTGCATCGCGCTCATCACAGGTTCCGGATTGACCTTGACAATGATCGACGTATCTTTCCCGGGACATCCCTTTGTGGAAATAAACGGCCGGAATCTGTATTCAACTGTTCTCACATCATCGCCCGGATTCCATATGGTGGTCTGGTCGAGTGGTTGATTCACATCAGAACTGTCAGGTGGCACCACCACTCCGGGGACATTGTCCGGATTATCAACCCATAGCTGGTAATACATGGGATGTGTGGTATATACCTGAGAATTGGTCGCGAGGCTGAATCCCTGGTTAAAACAGAGCGTGTCTTCTCCGGTGAGATATTCATAAAGCAACCTGGGTGTGGGATTCAATTTGATGTGGATGGTCGTATCGATCCCGTTGTCACAATACTCACCCGCATGTCCGGGTCTGTCATCCCTGATCCTGGCCGTAAAATGGTATGAAATCACCTGGATGGTGTCTGTCTGGTTCTCCAGGTAATTATTGATGTCATCATCAGCAGAGCCACTTTCGCCGTCTGAAGAGATGATCCCTGAGATATTCCCGCCGTTGTAAGTAACTTCCAGACTGTAAACGGATGTCCCCTTGATGTTATCGCTTAATCCATTTTCCACATTGATGTAGACAAATGCACTGTCGCAGTAAATGGAATCTTCTGGAAATACATTGATCCGGGGTGTTGGATTCACCCAGACGGTTACTTCTATCGCCGGCACATTTCCGCAGAAGTCTCCTTCATGCCCCTCCCGGGTATCATAAATCCGTGGCGTGAAAAAGTAGTAGACCGGGTGCGCCTCCGTGGTATGATTCACCAAACTGTCACTGATCGGCTGCCCCACATCAAGAACCGAGGTGACATTGGGGCTTCGTGAATACACCGTGACGTTAGAGGGACTGTAAACAGCACGTACAGTATAACGCTTATTTCCAAAAACATTGCCCAGCTGATCTTCCACGCTGAAATTCGCAATCTCATTGTTGCATAAAATCGTATCCGGAATACTGACATCAATTTCAGGGGTCGGATTCACCCAGATGGTGATGATGGTATCTCTCCCGTTCTCACAATCCACGCCTCCATCATCAGGAGTGATCCTGGGAATAAAATGATACCTTACGCTGTGTACTGCTGTGTCGCTGTTTACCAGTAGATCTCCGAAATTGGTCGGGGTTTCAAAGACGCCTCCCGGACTCCAGCCGGATATTTCAGGATCCGGATCCACGATCAGTTCATAGCTCCAGTCTCCTCTGTCGTTCCGGTTCGGATTCCGAACATAGAAATTGACATACCTGTTATTGCACAGCAATGTATCCGGACTGGCTGTCACCCTGATCTGAGGGCTGGGATTCACCCAGATGGTGATCGTTGTATCGCGTCCGCCTTCACAATGATCCCCGTTTTCATCCAGGATCCACGGGATGAAGTGATAAGTCACACGGTGGGCCACCGTATCGTTGTTGATGAGAATTTCGGTGATGCTGGTAAAATCGATACCACTCTGATCCGGCAGCGCTCCATCGATTTGTTCATCAGCTGTTACATCGATGTCATACCGCCAGTCGCCACGGATATCCCAGTTCGGGTTCCTGATGCTGAATTCTACGGTATCGCCGTCGCATATGATGCGATCATCCGCATTGACCCTGATCTCCGGAGTCGGGTTGACCCAGATGACGATGACCGTATCCTCACCTCCTGCACACAGCAGCCCCTCTGTCGGCTCGATGACCGGAGTAAACCGGTAGATGACTTCATGGACTATCGTGTCGGTATTCGTCAATTGATGCCTCAATTCAAGCGTTGAAATGCTATCCTCGGAAAGAGGCTCATTTTCAATTCTGCCGGAGGGATCGATTACTTCCAGGTTATAGACCCATTTACCCAGGATATGCTGGTTTGGATTGTGGATTTTGATGACTGCTTCTTCGTTATTGCATATAACTGTATCAGCCGCAACCACACGGATGGCCGGTGTCGGGTCCACAATCACCTCCACTGAATCCGCTATTCCGAAGAAACAAGTATCCCCGCCATCATCCGGAACGATCCAGGGATAAAACACATACTTGACCGTATGCGGAATGGAATCAGTATTATGAAGCGAATCCCGGATCACCGGATCGGCGGCGGGATAATAACCTCCTACGTTCAATCCTTCAACCACCCCGCCTGCATAATCGACTACCACCCGGTACTGCCAGTCTCCCCTGATCTGGCCATTGCCGCTTTCTGCCTGGATATTCAATATATCATCATTACAGACAGCCGGAGGTGCTTCCAGGCGAATTGCCGGGGTAGGATTCACCCAGACATAGATGACCGTATCCATGTCCGGGTTGGTACAATCAGGGCCAGACTGTTCGGTCTGAATCTTTGGGATAAAATGGTATCGAACAGCCTGTACAAATGTGTCTGGATTGAATAAATGATCTGTAATGGGATCCAGCGTAGTATATGTTCCAGAAATTCCATCTCCAGTCACATTCCCGTAATCCACAACAAGTTCATATTCCCATTCTCCACCCAGAATCCCATGGGGATTACTGATATTGAAAATTACTTCACTGTTATTACATAATACAGAATCTGGAGCTTCCACAGAAATTTTAGGAGTAGGATTCACATAGATCCTGAAAACCGTATCCAGATCGACTCCAAAATCACAATTCA
>JAXGMU010000025.1:0-50399 GCA_040768485.1 Bacteroidales bacterium | reverse complement strand
AGGAGTTGTACACTTTACTCCGAATCCAGTGTACACTTTGTCCGGAATAATCACCCCTGGCACGGGTCATGGTCTTCCGCTGCCTGAGGTACAGGAATTTGATCATGGCGGGCAGGTTCAGTCTCCCGTTGAGGTGCTTCAGGATCAGGTTCACATCGGGATACATCAGGTAAATGGCAATGGGTTCCCCCTGGTGATAAGCCAGCCAGATGAACTCCTCGTCGATGATCGCCCGGGCCTTCTTCAGGGTTTTCCTGATGTATTCCGGCTCAAGGGGCTCAAAATTCTCCTTGAAGGTGGCCCACGCCACATTGAATACCGCTGCGAAGTCCCGGACGTAGCGGTCCATGTTTTTCCATTCGAAATGCCTGAATTCGTACTCGGGTTTCTGTGCAACCCACCGGGCTATTTTTTCGAACCTGGGAGGCAGATCCTTTTTCACGTCCAGGTGGAATCCTTCCTGCCGGTAATAGGTTTTAAAACCGTACGATTCGAAGAGCTCCCGGTAATAAGGAGGATTGTAGGCGATCTCATAGGAGGGATGGGTAAAACCTTCCACGAGCAATCCCCAGTACTTGTCCGTTTCGCCAAAGTTGATCGGCCCGTCCATGGCTTCCATCCCCTTTTCCTGCAGCCACTGTTTTGCGGTATCGAACAGGAGATGTGCCGGACCCAGGTCATTGATGCATTCAAAAAAACCGATGCCCCCTGTGGGCTGGTCATACCCGTATGCCGTATTGCGGTCAATGAATGCCGCAATCCTTCCGGTAAGCCGGCCCGTGTCGTCATGCATGATCCATCGCACGGCCTCGCCGTGGGCGAAATAGACATTCTGTTCCGGATCAAAAACAGATTCGATCTCTTTGTCCAGCGGACAGACCCAGGTGGGATCGTCGCGGTAGAGGATTTTGGGAACCTCGAGAAAGGCCTTCCTGCTTTTCTTATCCGTTACCCGGGTGATCTTCATGTGGATCATTTGCGGTTCTGTGGTCAGGATTGCCGGCGGTAGATGGAATCCAGTAATTCTTTGTATTTCTCTTCCAGCACTTTCCGTTTCAGTTTCAGGCTGGCCGACAGCTCGCCGGACTGGGGCGACCACTCATCGGGTACAAGCCGGATGCGCTGGATCCGTTCCGGCACGGAGAGGGTCCGGTTGATTTTTGAGATCTCATCCTGGTAGACCGAGATCACCTCGGGAAGGCAGACCAGCTGATAGGGTTCAACGGGGACGGGGATCTCCCTGGACTGGCACCAGTCCTTCAGAAATTTGAAATTGGGGACCAGCAGGGCGCTGGCAAATTTCTGATGTTCGCCCACCACCATGACCTGGTCCACAAAAAGGGATTCTTTGATCCTGTTTTCCAGTAGCTGGGGTGCGATGAACTTCCCGCTGGAAAGCTTGAAGATCTCTTTTTTCCGGTCGGTCACATGCAGGAAGGTCCCCTTCTCCAGATGCCCCACGTCCCCCGTGTGGAACCATCCATCCTCATCCATCACACTTTTTGTGAGTGCATCATCCTTGTAATATCCGAGCATCACGTTGTGACCCCGGCAACAGATCTCCCCGTCCTCCATGATCTTCAGTTCCACCCCGTCGATCAGTGCCCCCACCGTTCCCAGCTTGCAGAGCGGGGGTTCCTGACGGTTGATGGTGATGATGGGAGAGGTCTCGGTCAGGCCGTACATGTTCAGGATCTTCAGTCCGCTTGCCCAGAAGATCCTTTCCAGCCTGGGCTGGAGGCTTGCACCCCCGCAGCCCACGATACGCGCCTCTCCTCCCAGGGCCTCCCTCCACTTGGAAAAGATCAGTTTGTCGGCCAGTTTCAGTTTCCTGTAATAGAACCAGCTCTTTTCCCCGAAGGGAGCATACCGCAGCCCCAGTCCGACCGCCCAGAAGAAAATCCTTTTCTTCATTCCCTTCAGGCTTCTTCCCCGTGCGATCACATTGTCATAGATCTTTTCCAGGATCCTGGGAACGGCATCGAATCCGGTGGCGCGGATCTCCTTCAGGTTCTCGGCAATGGTTCCCATGCTTTCGGCATAATAGATGCAGGCTCCGGAGAACTGTGTCTGGTAATTCCCCATTCGTCCGCCCACATGACACAGCGGGAGGATGCTCAGGTAGCGGTCTTCCGGTGAAAGCCGGAAGATTCCGGCGGCTGCCAGGAAATTCCCGACCAGGTTGCGGTGGGAGAGCATCACCCCCTTGGCTGTCCCGGTGGTTCCCGATGTGTAGATCAGCGAGGCAAAATCATCGGGCAGGATCGTCTTTTTAATGGATTCAAGCTTCTTCCTGGTGCCGGCACCGCTCTTTTTTCCCAGTTCCAGGACCTCCGTCCAGCATGCCGCACCTTCCACCTGGTTGAATGTGTAGATATATTCCACCGCATGTACGCTTTTAAATGCCGGAAGCACCGTCTCATAGAGCCTTTTGTCGGCAACGATTACCATCTTCGCATCGGAATGTTCCAGGATGAACCTGTATTCATAGAGGTTCAGGGAAGTGTACACCGGGACATGGACCACGCCGGCCATGGCCATCCCCAGGTCCGCAAAATTCCACTGGGGACGGTTATTGGTAATGGTGACGATCTTGTCGCCTTTCTCAAAGCCGAGCTCCAGCAGTCCCCACGCAAACTGGTGGGCTGTTTCGTGGTACTCCTCGGAAGTATAATGGATCCATTTTCCGCCGGTTTTCTCGGCAAGGACACGGCGTCCGCGAAACTCGCTGAGGTAGCGGTCAAGCAGGTCGAAAGTGCGTTCTGGGGTCATGGTGGAAGTGGTTAAGGATTTCTGCAATTTACATATTCTGACCCATCTGACAGATAAAAACGGTCAGAAATAACCGGATCCGTCCCAGCAATGGGTACAGAGCTTTTCTTTGGGCAGCCCGATGGCTTCCACCAGATCGCCCAGGTCCTGATACAAGAGGGAATCGATCCCCAGGTTCCGGGCGATCTGCTCCACCATGGCCCGGTACCTGTCCGAGGCCGGATCGGCATACTCTTCCAGGTTTTTTTCCTCCCCTTCAAGCTGTTTGATGGCTTTCCTGGTAGCCAGCTCAAGGGTGGAATTGGACTGGGAGAAATTGAGGAAGATACATGGAAAGGTAAGCGGGGGACAGGCGATCCGCATGTGCACCTCCTTTGCTCCTGCATGCCTGAGATCCACGGTGTTGTCTTTCAGCTGGGTTCCTCTGACGATGGAGTCGTCGCAAAATACGATCCGCTTTCCCTCGATCAGCTGCCGGTTGGGGATCAGTTTCATTTTCGCAACCAGGTCCCTCATCTCCTGGAGATGGGGCATGAAGCTCCTGGGCCAGGTGGGGGTGTATTTGATATATGCCCTCCGGTAGGGCAGTCCGTTGGCATTTGAATATCCGATTGCGTGTCCCACCCCTGAGTCGGGGATCCCGCAAACGAAATCGGCTTCCACACTGTCTTTCCTGGCCAGCGCAGCCCCGCAGCGATAACGGACATCTTCCACATTGATCCCTTCATAGTAGGAAGGAGGGTATCCGAAATAGACCCAGAGAAAGGCGCAGATCTGCATTTGTTCACCGGCAGGTTTCAGAACGTTGTACCCGTCGGCCGTGATCTCAACGATCTCGCCGGGACCAAGGTAGTATTCCACCTCGTAACCGGTGTTGGGAAAGGAGGAAGTCTCCGATGCCACCGCATAAGCACCCTCTTTTTTTCCGATGACCACCGGGGTTCTTCCCAGCCTGTCCCTGGCAGCGATCAGCCGGCTGGAAGTGAGGATCAGCATGCTGCATGAGCCCTGCACCCGGTCATATACATTTTCGATACCCGGTATGAATCCGTCTGCTTCGCAGATCAGGTTGGCCACCACCTCGGTGGGATTCACGTTTCCTTCGAAGTTCTCCGTAAAATGCTTTTTCTGCTTCAGAAAATATTTTTCCAGATCCGCAAGGTTGACAATGCGGCTTACCGAAGCAATGGCGAACCTCCCCATGTGTGCGTTGAAAAGGATCGGCTGCGGATCGGTGTCACTGATGATCCCCATCCCGCTGTTGCCCCTGAACTGGTCCAGGTCCGCTTCGAATTTGCTTCTGAAATAACCGTTCTCGAGGCTGTGGATGGATCTCCTGAACCCTTCCCTGTCGTTGTAGAAAACAAGCCCGGCTCTCTTGGTGCCCAGGTGGGAGTGATAGTCGGTTCCGTAATACACATCGTAAAGAACGTTTTTACCGCCAATTGCACCAAAAAAGCCACTCATGTATAATGAATTGTGAAGTTGATTTAAGCGGCTTAAAACTATAAATTATTGGCAGAACCCGTTCACAGGATTGCCATGATTTTGGACATGGGAATGCAGTTTGGAATGAATGCGAATAAGGATCAGGAACCGGTAAATGGATCCATTCCGGTACGGTAGAACGCTTTCGCCTCTTCCGGATCTTCTACAGGTTTTTTGCACACATTGTTCACGCAGACAAAAATGCGCGTCTTATCCCTGCTGAACCGCTCCCTGAGCAGTGGGAGGGTACTTTCGCCGGTGGTTCTCAAAAACATCACATGCGGGAGGTACTCCTTCATCATGGTTCCGCTCACAGAAAGCGCCGAGGGACCGGCAACCACCACCTCGTAGAAGGGATGCGTCTGTTTCAGGATCAGGCGTCCCCAGTTGGCATATGCCCCTGGGAATCTCTCAAACCGGCCGGTGATCCTTGCAGTCATCAGTCCGGAGAGGTCCAGTGCCTCCCTGTCCGCAAAGAGATGGCCCATTCTGAACAGGACATGTGCCATGACCGAGTTGGATGAAGGAATCACCCCGTCCTGAACCTCCATCGTGTTGGATACCGGGAAATTACCCTCCGGAGGAGAGAACCGGAAAAGTCCTGTTTCGCTGTCATGGAACAACCTCATGCAGGTCTGTTTCAGATGGATCGCATGATCCAGCCACTCCTCCTCCATGCTGGTTTCAAAAAGGTCCAGGCAAGCTTCCGTAAACAACGCGTAGTCGATGTGATAACCCGGGATCCTGTTTTTCCCTCCCGGACCATTCCTGAAGAGCAATCCGTCATCCGAAAGATGTTTCTCCAGGATCAGTCGTGCAGCTTTCTGTGCCATATGGAGATACTCACGGTCACCCAGCGCCCTGTATGCATCCGTGAGAGCGGAAATCATCAGTGAATTCCAGGAGGTAATGGTTTTATGATCCAGTCCGGGGGTCTTTCTTTCCGCCCTCCGCATCAGCAACATCTCATGCCAGGCATCCAGTTTCTGAAGAAGGTCTGCTTCGGCCATACCGTGTAACTCCGCAAATGTACCTGGTTCAAGGGACCGGTGAAGGATGTATTTCCCTTCTTCCCATTCCCCGCCGTCACGGATGTTGTAGTAGGCGGCAAACAATCCGAAATCATCTTTCAGCAACCCTTCCAGTTCGGCTTTTTCCCAGACATAATATTTCCCTTCTTCACCCTCTGAATCCGCATCCAGTGCACAATAAAAAGTTCCCTCACCGGATCTGAGTTCCCTGCGGATGAACCCGATGGTTTGCCGTACCACCTGCCGGTATATCTCCCTGTTAAATACAAGGCTTGCTTTTGAATAGAGTGAAATCAGCTGTGCATTGTCATAGAGCATTTTTTCGAAATGCGGGACTTTCCAGTAACGGTCCACCGCATAACGCGCAAATCCACCCCCCGCCTGGTCGTAGATCCCTCCGCGTGCCATTTTTGTCAGGGTCAGTTCTGTATGTTCCAGGACCTCCCGGTTTCCCTGCTGAATCCCGTAATGCAGCAAAAACTCGAGCTGTACGGGCATGGGGAACTTGGGGGCACCGGTCGCTCCCCCCTCCTCGTGGTCAAAGGCGCGGATCCAGCGGCGGACAATCTTCTGCAGGTCATCCGTACGGAGCGCCGGCTGATCAGCTTCTACCCGGAACAGGGAGTTCAGCCGGATGCCACCGGCAAGTTGCCCGGCGTACCGGATGAGCTGTTCAGGATGTTCTTTGTAAAAGGAGAGTACCTGCCTGAGGATATCCATCCACTGTGCCCTGGGGAAATAGGTCCCTCCCCAGACCGGTCTCCCGTCAGGCAGGGCAATGCAATTCAGCGGCCATCCCCCCTGCTGGTTCATCATCTGAACGGCGGTCATATAAACCTGATCGATGTCAGGGCGCTCTTCCCGGTCCACTTTGATATTCACGAAACCGGCATTCATCAGGGCGGCCACTTCCTCATCCCCGAAACTCTCCCGTTCCATTACATGACACCAGTGGCAGGAGGAATAACCGATGCTGATCAGCAGCAGCTTCCGCTCCCTGTCCGCCTTTTCCAGGGCCTCCTCCCCCCAGGGATACCAGTGGACGGGATTTCGGGCATGCTGAAGAAGATAGGGGCTGGATTCACCGATCAGTGCATTGGAATGAATGTTCATAACATGAAAAACAGTTTCGGACGGGGATTGTTTTAAATGGAGGGCTTAATGAATGCGTGAAAAAACCATTATCTTTGTGGCCCCTGTTTGTTCAACCAAAAAAAAACTTCCTATGGCCAAGAAGAAGACAATGTTGATGATCCTGGATGGCTGGGGGATCGGGAAAGGTGATCGGTCCGATGTGATCAGCCAGGTACCCACTCCCAACATGGATCATCTCAGTAGGGAATACCCTTTTTCCCGTCTTTTTGCGTCGGGTGAAAATGTGGGGCTGCCCGACGGACAGATGGGGAATTCAGAAGTGGGACACCTGAATATCGGTGCAGGTCGCATCGTTTACCAGGACCTGGTGAAGATCAACATGGCCATCAGGGACAACTCGATCACGGGGAACAAAGTGCTGGTGGACGCCCTTTCCTATGCCAGGGACCGTAACAAGCAGGTACACCTGATGGGCCTGCTGTCCGACGGCGGGGTGCATTCAATGGACAGGCACCTGTACAAGCTCTGTGACATGACGGGCGACTACGGGATTTCCCGGGTGTTCATTCATGGTTTCGGAGACGGGCGCGATACGGATCCGCACAGCGGTAAAGGTTACATGCAGCAGCTGCTGGATCACCTGAAATCCTCCAACGGGGAGGTGGCCTCTTTTGTGGGCCGTTATTATGCGATGGACAGGGACAAACGGTGGGAGCGAATCAAAGAAGCATATGATCTGATCGTCCATGGAAAAGGGAAGGCGACGGGGGACATGGTATCCGCCATCCAGGAGTCTTATGACGAGGGGGTGACCGATGAATTCGTTAAGCCCATCGTGAAGGTGGATGAGAACCAGGTTCCGGTGGGAACGATCGGTGAGGGTGACGTGGTGATCTTTTTCAACTTCAGGAACGATCGTGCCCGGGAACTGACCATCGCCCTCACCCAGAAGGACATGCCCGAATACGAGATGGAGACGATCCCCCTTCATTACTGCACCATGACCCCGTATGATGTCACTTTTAAGGGAATGCATGTGATTTTTGAAAAGGAGAATGTGACCAACACCATGGGAGAGGTGGTGGCATCGGCCGGTCTGAGCCAGCTGCGGATCGCCGAAACCGAAAAGTACGCACATGTGACCTTCTTCTTCTCCGGTGGCAGGGAAGCGGAATTTGAGAATGAAAACAGGATCCTGATCCCGTCACCCAAGGTACCCACCTATGACCATCAGCCGGAGATGAGCGCATACGGGGTGAAGGATGCCGTGACCGATTATATGAACCGGGAAAAGCCTGATTTCATCTGCCTCAATTTCGCCAATTGTGATATGGTGGGCCACACCGGTGTGTATGAGGCCATCAAAAAAGCGGTCGTTGCCGTGGACGACTGCATGGGAGCGGTGGTGAAGGCAGCCAGGGACAACGGATATGATGTACTGATCATCGCTGACCACGGGAATGCGGATCATGCACTGAACGAGGACGGTTCGCCCAATACGGCACATTCACTGAACCCGGTCCCCTGTGTGCTGGTATCGGATGATTACAAACACATCAAAGAAGGGATCCTTGCAGATGTGGCTCCCACGCTGCTGCATATCATGGGTATTCCGGCACCGGAAGAGATGACCGGCAAGGTGCTCGTGTGATCTTTAAATCATGTCCCTGGTCCGCATGGCGGCCACGATGATGTCAAGCATCTCGTTGATCTCCAGGGTCATGCAATTCAATTTCAAATCGAACCGGGTATAATCGGTCTCCCTGCCCTGGAACATATCCCTGAACTGGGCCCTCTTTTTGTCAATGCTCTGCGCGTAATGCCTGGCCTGATCAAGGGTAAAACCGTGTTTTTCCGCCACCCGGATCGACCGCCATTCCAGGGGGGCTTCCAGGCAGAGGTGAAGGGATTTCGGAATGTCCCTCGTAATGGACACCCCGCCCCTGCCCACGATGATGGCATTGCCTTCATTGGCAAACTTGCGAATCACTTTAGCAATGGTGGTCCGAATCTTCAAATCCGACTTATAGTACCCCTTGGATTGCGCAAGCAGGAGATCCTCCAGCACCCCCCGGCTTTTGTAATCAAAAATATGCTGGATCTGGCTTGAATCCACTTCCAGCTCCCGTGCCGACTCTGAAAGGATCTCCTTGCTGATCCAGCGCCACGGGTGCTCTTTCGAGCCGGATGATTTTTCATGGTTGAGCCTGTCGCTCAACGAAGCTGCCAGTGTTTTGGCAGGACACCCCACCTCCCTGGATATGGTGAGGACCGGACCCGGATAGAGATGGCGGGCAGGATCCTCCTTATACCAGTCATTCAGGTATTTGGACACATCTATTTTCATGGCGAAGGGTGCAGCTGGGTTCCAGCTCAATTTAACACTTTTGCCGGTCAATGTCAAGGAAATACCCCGACCGGCACAGAACAATCCACACGGTCAGCTGTTTCATATCATACCTGAAATAGCTTCGCCATGAACAAAATCACCGTTGTGGGCGCCGGAAATGTAGGCGCCACGTGTGCAAACGTTATTGCACACAAGGATCTCGCCAAAGAGCTGGTCCTGGTGGATGTGAAAGAAGGACTTGCCGAAGGGAAAGCATTGGATATCTGGCAGACTTCTTCGATTCATAATTTCAATACCAGGGTGACCGGAACCACGAACAATTACCTGAAGACCAAAGGTTCCGGGATTATCGTGATCACATCCGGGATTCCCAGGAAACCCGGAATGTCGCGGGAGGATCTGATCAAGACCAACGCCACGATCGTCAAGGAGGTTACGGAAAAGGCCATCAAGTATTCGCCGGACGCGATCATCATTGTGGTTTCAAATCCCCTGGATGTGATGACCTACGCCGCGTTCCTTGCCGCGAACAAGAGTCCGAACAAGGTGTTCGGCATGGCCGGGATCCTGGACACAGGTCGGTATAAAGCCTTCATTGCAGATGCGCTGGAGGTTTCACCGAACGATATCCACGCCATGCTGATGGGGGGACACGGAGACACGATGGTACCCTTGCCCAGGTACACTTCCGTCAGCGGGATCCCTGTAACGGAGCTGCTGAACCAGGAGGAGATCGAGAAGATCGTGGAAAGGACCAGGAAAGGGGGCGGGGAACTGGTCAACCTGATGGGAACATCGGCATGGTATGCGCCCGGGGCCGCGGTGGGCCAGATGGTGGAAGCCATTGTGGATGACCAGAACAGGATCTTTCCCGTATGTGCCTATCTGAACGGTGAATACGGATTGAAAGACATCTACCTCGGGGTGCCCGTGAAGCTTGGCAGGAGCGGGGTGGCGGAGGTCATTGAGATCAGTCTGAACGCAGATGAAAGGAAGCTGCTCACCACATCGGCCGAAAGTGTACGAAAAGTCATGAAAGTGCTGGATGACCTGAAGCTTTTCGATTGAGGCACCACCTGCAATTTCCAAAAAATAGTGCTATATTTGCGGCCTAATCCGAAAACCACAAATAAGTAACTATTAATAAACAGGTTAAAAATGCAAAATAAAGGTGCCATCAGGTTCTTTACCATCGTGCTTGCGCTGGTATGCATATACCAGCTTTTGTTCACTGTTTTTGCACAGAAGGTGGAGAGGGATGCCAGGAAATATGCAGAAGGGGATGTGCAGATGGAACGGGCCTACCTGGATTCCATGAAAAGCGAGGTCGTTTACAACGTACTGTTCAAGAAATATACCTACCAGGATTGCAAGGAAAGGGAGATCAACCTGGGTCTTGACCTGAAAGGCGGGATGAATGTGATCCTGGAAATAGCCGTGGAAGACATCATCCGTTCCCTCGCGGCACCGCAGTACCTCAGCGATCCCGTATTTACGGAAACCATGGCACTGGCCAGGGAGAAGAAAAGGACCAGCCAGAGTGATTTTGTGGATATTTTCGCAGAGGCATTTGAAGAACTCAATCCGGGTGCCCAGCTGGCGCAATTCTTCATGACGCCGGAAACCCGCGGGGATATTGATTTCAATACAACCAACCAGGAGGTGGTTGTATTCCTGAAGTCGGAGGCGGAGGATGCCATAGATAATTCCTACAACGTATTGCGAAACAGGATCGACCGCTTCGGGGTCGTACAGCTCAATATCCAAAAGCTCGAGCGGCAGGGGAGGATCCTGGTCGAGTTGCCCGGTGTGAGGGAGCCCGAGCGGGTAACGAAACTGCTGACGGGTACCGCCAACCTGGAATTCTGGACCACCTACCAGAGTGCGGAAGTCTGGCAGTACCTGGAGGAGGCCAACCGTTTGCTGGCCAATGTCATGCAGACGGAAGATGTTCTGGAGGTCGAATCCCCGCCGGCGGAATCCACCCCGGAGGAAACTGTGGCCGGACAGGAAGGAGAAGAGTCATTGCTGGACCTTCCCCAGGATGAACTGTTGCTGGATACGGCCGGACTGGACCTGCTTACCGATCTTGACACCGCTGCGATGTATGATGATGAGGAAGCGCAGTTCTATCGTGAAAATCCGCTGCTGGCCGTACTGACTCCCTATTTGGACAACCAGCGTAATTTCATTCCAGGATCGGCGGTGGGTGTGGTCCTGCTGAAGGATACTGCCACGGTCAACCGCTACCTGGCCATCCCCCAGATCAGGCAGCTGTTCCCCTCCGACCTGGTCTTTGCATGGCACTTTGAACCGGATGGGGAGGATCAGCAATTCATCAGGCTCCATTCGCTGAAGGCCACCCGTAACAACCAGCCTGCCATGGGGGGCAAATTCGTGACCGATGCCAGGGTGGGGACAGACCCCTACACGGGCGAGTTCGAGGTAAGCATGAGCATGAACTCGGAAGGAGCCAAGCGGTGGGCCAACCTGACCAGGGAAAATGTAGGCGAAGCCATTGCCATTGTGCTGGACGGACTGGTCTATTCCGCTCCCACGGTCAGTGAGGAGATCAAAGGAGGCAGTTCATCCATTTCCGGGAATTTCAGCCAGGCCGAGGCGGACGACCTTGCCAACATATTAAAATCGGGAAAGATGCCTGCCCGCGCAAGAATCGAATCCAGCGAGGTGATCGGGCCGTCCCTGGGAGCGGAATCCATCCGGGACGGACTGAATTCTTTCCTGATCGCTTTTCTGGTGGTTCTGGCTTACATGATCTTTTACTACAGCCGGAGGGCCGGACTGGTGGCGGATATCGCTTTGCTGGCCAACATGTTTTTCCTGATGGGGGTGCTAGCCTCACTGCAGGCGGTGCTCACGCTGCCGGGAATCGCCGGGATTGTGCTGACCATCGGGATGTCGGTGGATGCCAACGTGCTGATCTATGAAAGGATCCGGGAAGAGATCACCGCAGGCAAGAACCTGAAAACAGCCGTAAAAGACGGGTATAGAAATGCCTATTCGGCCATCTTTGACGGTCAGATCACCACCTTCCTGACGGGCCTGATCCTGTTCTTCTTCGGGACCGGACCGATCAAGGGTTTTGCCACCACCCTGGTCATCGGGATCCTCACGTCGCTTTTCACCGCCATCGTCCTCACCAGGCTGATCTACGAACGGATGCTGACAAAGGGACAGAACATCACCTTCGACACCAGGCTGACAAGGAATGCCTTCAAAAACACAAAAATTGATTTTCTCGGAAGGCGAAGAACTTTCTACGTGATTTCAGGGGTGCTCATCCTGGCTGGTGTGATTTCGCTGGCTACACGGGGACTGAACCTGGGGGTGGATTTTTCAGGAGGCCGCAATTACGTGGTTGCCTTCAAACAGGAGGTGCAGACCCAGGATGTGGCCCGGGACCTGGAAGCAGCTTTCGGGCAAGCTCCCACCGTGATCACCTACGGTGAGAAGAGCACGGTCAGGATCACCACCAAGTATTTGATCGAGGATGACAGTCCCGAGGTGGATTCCATCATCAAATCGCAAATGTTCAACGGTTTGCGGAATTACCTGGACGAGGATGCAACCGTGGAGGATTTTCTGAACAGCCAGGAGTATATCATCAGTTCACACAAGGTGGGTCCCACCATCGCAAGTGACATCAAACGGGCGGCTGTGATCGTGGTATTCGCTTCGCTGCTTGTCATCTTCCTTTATATCCTGGGCAGGTTCCGTACCTGGCAGTTCGGACTGGGTGCGGTGGCTGCGCTTTTCCACGATGTGATCATCATCATCGGGCTATTCTCCCTGTTGCACGGAATGATGCCTTTCTCGCTGGAGCTGGACCAGTCTTTCATCGCAGCCATCCTGACGGTGGTGGGGTACTCCATCAACGACACGGTGGTGGTGTTCGACCGGATCAGGGAATACCTGGGTCTCCAGAAACGAAGGGAACGAAAGGAGGTTTTCAACGCTGCGCTGAACAGTACCCTGAGCCGTACCTTCAGTACATCGCTCAGTACCTTCTTCGTGATCCTGGCCATCTTCCTGTTCGGTGGCGATGTGATCCGCGGCTTTACCTTTGCATTGCTCCTGGGGATCGTGGTGGGTACCTATTCATCCCTGTTCATTGCCACACCGGTGGTATTCGATACAACCAGGAAGGAAAAGCCTGCCGTGGTGCAGAAGGGCAACTCAAAGTAACAGGGAGCCGCACCTGAAAATGTATCCTACGCCCCTTTTCGTTTCAAGGGTGACGGAGGGTTCGGCCTGAAGGTATTTCCGGAGCCTGGAAATGAATACATCCATGCTTCGCCCCATGAAATAATCGTTCTGGCCCCAGAGCTCCTGCAGGATCTGTTCCCGTTTCAGAAGTGTGTCCCTGTGTTCGATCAGGTACCTGAGCAATTCTGCTTCCCTGGGCGTGAGGCTGTGTTTTATCTTGCCGTCGTCGATCACCAGGTCATCGAACCTGATCTGCAGGCATCCGAGGTTGACCGAGGCCAGGTCATTCTTCCCGGATCTTTTCAGGATATTGTGGATGCGCAGGACCAGCTCCTCTGCTTCGAAAGGTTTGGTGATGTAATCATCCGCCCCGATCTTCAATCCTTTGAGCCGGTCCTCCTTCTGGTTCTTCGCGGTCAGAAAAATGACGGGCATCTCGGGATCATGCGCCCGGATCTCACGTGCCAGGGTGAATCCGTCCATCACCGGCATCATCACATCCAGGATGCAAAGATCGGTGTGGTATTTGCGGAATACCTCCAGTCCGTGTTTGCCATGGTTGGCGGTATGCACTGTAAAACCTGATAATTCAAGGTACTGTGCCAGCACCTTCTGCAGGTCGATATCGTCTTCAACTAGCAATAGTTCCATTTTCTGCAGGTATGATGATATGAAAAGTTGTGCCCTTTCCGGGGTTGCTCCGGACAGAGATCGTACCCCTGTGGGCTTCCACGATCTGCTTCACATAATAGAGTCCCAGTCCCAGTCCTTTGATCACCCTCTTGCGGGATACCTCCCCGCGGTAGAATTTTTCAAATAGATGTTTCTGCTCCTCCCTGCGGATCCCGGGTCCGTTATCCGAAACGGTGATCTTCAGCTCCTGATGGCTGCCGGAAACATCCAGTCCGATCCTGCAGGGCTGGTTTCCATACTTCACGGCGTTGGAAAGCAGATTGCTGATCACGGTGGACATGTGCACCTCATCCAGGGAAAACGTTTTCTCCCTGAGGTCAAATTTGAAATCGATGCGGGGTGCTGCACTGCCCTGTTCCATCCGAAAGGCCTCCACCAATTCCCGGATCCATTTCTCTGTCTCCACCCGGGTTCGTTCCAGCCGCACCTGGTCCCTTTCCCATATGTTGATATCCAGGATCCTGTCGATCAGCTGGGAAAGGTGTCGGTTCTGCTTTTTGATCATCATGGAGAGTTCTTCCACCTTTTTCTCCTGCTGGATGATGGTGCGGTCTCCCAGTGAACTGGATGCGACCGCAATGGTGGAAAGCGGGGTTTTCAGTTCGTGGGTCATGTTGTTGATGAAATCGCTTTTCATGTCAGATAGCCGCTTTTGCACCAGCATGTTGCGAAGCGTCAGGTAATATACGGCAAAAATGAACAGGAGGGTGAGTACGGCCAGGGCGAGGATCAGCCACATTTCTTTGAGGATCATTTCAGACCTGTTTTTGAAGTCGATAAGGACGTCAAAGGTGATGCGGAAAAAATTCCGGTCGAAAGCATAGGTGCCTGCCAGCAGGGCATTCGCGGGAACATGCGACAGCCGGATGCTGTCAGGATACACGTCCTCCTGGAATCCCATGTCGGTCAGATACAGTTCATTGATCCGGATATGGTAAGAGAAAACGGGCTCCTCACCGGCCCTCCTGATATACTGTTTCAGAAAACTGGCGGGTTCCCTGTATCCATTGAGCACTTTGAAAAATTCCTCAGCCGGGGTGGTCTGAAGGGTATCGGGATCCGAAAAGAGAAAATCAACGGCCATGTGATCCAGGAGGTAGAGAACCGAGTCGAACGCGTAGTTGTAATCCAGGCTGTTGAAAGCAACCATGCCTTCTTTCACGAGATTCCCGAACCTGGCATCGAATTGTTGCTGCCTGGTCTGGTAGGTATCCCTGATGAAAATCACCTGGACGACGATCAGTACAAGCAGGGCAAAAGCGGCCAGCCATATCAGAAGACGGCTCTTCATTCGGTTAATTTATAGGGCTAAGATAATACCTGTTGTTCTCATTAACCAATCATTAACACTACATTAACCCGGGTGTACGGATCATCGCGGTAAATTTGTAGTGAATCAAATAGCTAAACATTTATATTTTACTGTCATGAAAACAATACAGATTCTCCGGTACAGCATCCTCTCCCTGTGTGTGGTGATCTCCGCCGCGCTGGTATCCGCGCAGGAACCGGACAGGGAAAGGGAACAAAGGGCCGAGAGGGAAGAGCAGATGCTCCTCAGAAAACAAATGCTGGAGGAACAGCAGGAACAGATGAAGGAGCAGCATGAAAAGATGAAAGAGATGCAGAAGCAGATCGAAGTTCAGGTAAAAACCCTGCCCCATATTTCAGATGATGAGTTGAAGGTAATCAGAGAATTTGAGTGGAATCCTGATGGAAATTTCAATTACGTCTTTCGCAATTCCTTCGACCAGGGAAGCCGCTCCCAGCTGACGCTCCGGAAGAACTTCGACGGAACGACCGATACATCCAAAGGAGAATTTGATGTGGAAGAGGGCATTCGCAACTTCAGGTGCATGATCAACGGATCCGTCCATTCGGGAGAGATAAAAATCCTCCTTGAATACCCCGACGGAAAAGTCTTCAAAGAACTGACCATCAATCCTTCTGCCGACATCAATTTCAGTCAGTCGGTTTCCGTCAAGGAAGATGAAGAATCCAGATACACGGGTTCCTGGACCTATGTGATCAAAGCCGATAAAGCGGAAGGGAACTACATGCTGCAGATCGCCACGAACTGAGGTCCGCCGGGGATGCTTTCGAAGCAACCTGGCATCTTTTTGTCCCGTATTTGTTATCTTTGCGCAAAAGGATAAGGAATGTGCGGGACTTTCTTATTTATCAGCGGTCAGGAGATCATATTGGTCGTGCTGATGGTGCTGCTTTTATTCGGTTCGAAGGAGATCCCGAGACTCGCAAAGACTTTCGGGAAAGGAATGAAAGAATTCAGGCGGGCCACCGAGGACATCAAACGTGAAATTGAAAGCAGCACACCCGATCTGAAGGAGGACCTGAACGAAATCAAGAAGAACCTGACCAGGGAAGCGGATGAGATCAAGAAGAACCTGACCAGGGACGCAGAAGAAATCAAGCGGAACGTATCCAGGGACGCCGGAGAGATCAAAAAAAACATCACCAAAGACGCAAAAGCGGCCGGCAAAAACATCTCTGATGAGTAGCGTCCTGCCAGAATACCCATGACCAGAGAAATTCTCCTTTTATTCGCCGGCTTGTTCCTGCTTTTCCTGAGTGGAAAGTATCTGGTCGACAGCAGCGTTGCCATTGCACGCCTGTTTCGGATCCCCACCATGATCATCGGGCTGACGGTTGTTGCATTCGGTACTTCGGCCCCCGAATTGCTGGTAAGCCTTGAGGCGGCCGTAAGAGGTTTTCCCGAGATAGCCATGGGGAATGTGGTGGGGAGCAATATTTCCAATGTATTGCTGGTACTTGCCATTACGGCGATTATTTTTCCCATTCCGGTCCCTGAGAAATCGGTCAGGCGGGACTGGCCCGTGATGATGCTGGTCAGTATCCTGCTGTTTGTGCTCGTGCTTGACGGGCGACTGAGCAGGTTAGAAGGGGGCCTGTTCATCCTATTGCTGGCAGGTTACATCATCTTTTCAGTGATCCAGGCCAGGCAAACAGGTCTACAGAGGGAATCCCCCGTGGAGGCCCCTTCCATGCGGTGGTGGATCGCAGGGTTGATCTTTCTGGTTTCGTGCGGGGGACTGGCCTTCGGGGCCGGCCTGCTGGTGCGGAGCTCCGCTTCCATCGCCGGAGCGCTGGGCATTTCCCAGCGGGTCATTTCCATCACCATGGTGGCCGTGGGGACCAGTATTCCCGAGCTGGTGACCAGCGTGATGGCTGCACTGAAAAAGGAGACGGAAATCTCACTGGGCAATATCATCGGTTCGAACATCATGAACATCTTGGCCGTCCTGGGAACGACCAGCCTGATCCAGCCCATTCAGGTGGAACACCAGATCGCCAGGTTCGATATCCCCTGCATGCTGGCCACCGGATTGCTCCTGCTGCTGCTCATCCTTCCCGCTGCCAGATCACGCATCACAAGGTGGGAGGGGATATTCATGGTTCTCGGTTATCTGTTGTATATTTACCTGATTTTTTAAAATCGCGGATGATCAGGGCTGAGAACATAACCAAATCGTTCGGGAATCTGCAGGTGCTGAAAGGGATTGACCTGGAGGTGGAAACCGGCGAAGTGGTTTCCATCGTGGGACCTTCCGGAGCGGGAAAAACAACGCTGCTTCAGATCCTGGGGACCCTCAGCAAACAGGACGGGGGCACCGTCACCATCAACGGGATCAGAACGGACAGGCTGGTAAACAACCATCTGGCAAAATTCAGGAACCGGCACATCGGCTTTGTGTTTCAGTTCCACCAGCTTCTTCCTGAATTCACCGCCCTTGAGAATGTCTGTATCCCGGGATATATCGCAGACAGGCCCAGGAAGGAAGTGGAGGCAGGTGCCATTGAATTACTTGAATTCCTGGGCATAAAGGACCGGAAGGATCACAAACCATCGGAACTTTCCGGTGGCGAGCAGCAACGGGTGGCAGTGGCCAGGGCCCTGATCAACGACCCGGCGGTGATCCTGGCCGATGAGCCCAGCGGCAACCTGGATACGGAGAATAAGAAGGAGCTGCACAAACTGTTCATGAACCTTCGGGACAGCTTTGGCAAGACCCTGGTGATCGTCACCCACGACCGGGAGCTGGCGGGACTGGCTGACAGGATCATTACCCTTCGGGATGGCTGTGTGGAAGGATGAGGAAGACCGGAAGTCCCTGAAGGAATTCCTGGATGAGAAGTCAGCCCGCTATAACCGGCGCTCTTTTATTGCCCGCGATCCGGTTCAGGTGCCACATCAGTTCAGCAACCCGGAAGATATTGAAATCGCCGCGTTTCTCACTGCCACCATTGCCTGGGGCCGGAAAGAGACCATCATTGCCAGTGCACGGAAACTGGTTTCCAGGATGACCGGCGGGCCCCGTGAATTTCTGGTGAACGCTGACGATGGTGACCTGAACCGCTTTCTTCCCTTTGTGCACCGAACCTTCAACGGGATCGACTGTGTCTATTTCCTGAGAAGTCTCAGGGCGATTTACCGTCATTACGGGGGACTCAAGCAGGTTTTCGAAAAGAGCTACCTGGATGGGGGAGAGATCACCCTTTCCATCAGGTATTTCAGAGAGATCTTCTTCGGGCAGGGGGAACCCGGACGGACAACAAAACACCTTCCCGATCCGGCGAAAAATGCCAGTGCCAAAAGGCTGAACCTGTTCCTCAGGTGGATGGTCAGGCGGGATGCAAACGGGGTCGATTTCGGATTGTGGGACAGGATTCCCATGCATGCACTGTACATCCCGCTGGATATACATAGCGGAAGGGTGGCACGGAGACTTGGATTGCTGGAAAGAAAACAAAATGACTGGAAAGCGGTGACCGAACTGACCCACCGGCTGAGGATGCTCGATCCGGAGGATCCCGTGAAATATGATTATGCGCTGTACGGACTGGGTACCTTCGAACGCTGGTATTAAATGGTGACCTCTTCCTCGATGAAGCGGATCTGATATTGTTCCAGCTCATCCAGGACCGGATTGTAGAGTTCGGGTTCAATGGGCAGCAGGACGCCTTTTCCGGTGAATGAACCTTCCAGGATCCTTTTTGCGACCATGGCCACCGGGAGTCCGACGGTCAGGCTCATGGCTGTTTCCCTGTGGTCCTTCCCGATGCAGACCATTGTGGCATAGCGTTTTTTATGCATCCCCCCGTGGAGGAAATCAAACTGGTGCTGCATCACGATCATATCCTTGTCTTTCGGGTCCATTTTCCATTTTTCTTCCAGGATCTGCTGCAGGATTCGTGCCGGGGTCAGACCTGCCACCCCAATCTGTTTGTCTTCAAAAACACCCAGCCATTTCAGCCGCTTCATCATCTCTGAATCTTCACTGAAACCAAGGTATCCGGCCACTTTTGTCTCAACGGGCAAAACCGTGTCGAAAGCCAGGAAACTGTTGATGAACTCCCGGTAGGTCATTTTATCGGTATCCTCCATCACATAGGTGTCATCGGTAGCGCCCAGCTGCACGAAGATATCCCATGCCTGGCAGAATCCGGGACGGCGGATGGTTCCCCTGAACATGGTCTGCAGATCATGGAGCCCGTAGGTTTCCCTGTAGGTGAGCGAATCACGGTTCCCGTAGACCTCGAATTCGCCCAGACCGGGGACCTGGATGATTTCGTAACGCTGGAATACCTTGTGGTAGGGAATGTATTTGAATTTCCCGTTGTGGAGGAACCGGGCGCCATCATGTCCGGCCAGGACCACGTTCCTCGGATTCCATGTGAATTTGTACTGCCATGGATTGTCCTCAAATCCCGGCGCCACCAGTCCCCCCGTACTCGATTCAAAGGCCAGCAGCCTGTCTCCTTCATCTTTGATCCTGTGGATCATTTTCATGGCGGACATGTGATCGATCCCGGGATCCACACCGCACTCATTCATGATCACGATCCCCTTTTTCCTGGCTGCTTGATCCAGCGCTTTGATCCTGGGTTCAAGGTAGGAGGCTGTGACAAGGTTCCGGCCGATCATCACGCAGCTGTCTGCCACCAGGTAATGCATCCTGGCAGGAAGCATGCTGATAACCAGATGGGACTGCCGGATCTCCAACGTCCGCTGGTGATCGTCAAAGACATCGAAAGCAAAAGACTCTCCCAATGGATGATCCTGCACTTTTTCCTTTGCGAGACCGGGATGGATGTCCCCCACGCGGACTTTCCAGCGGCCATCAGCGGCATGGTCCAGTAAATACCTGATCAGCGAAGAGCTGGAGAGGCCGGCACCCAGAATGAGGATTGTACGCATCGCAGTTGATTTGGGCAACTAATATACGAAACGGGAATGGTTATTTGCCCAGTTGTTTCTTCAGGATCTGTGCGATGTATTTGCCGATGATGTCAAATTCGATGTTGACGATGCTGCCTGCTTTGATCCTGTGAAAATTGGTGACTTCATAGGTGAAGGGGATAATGGCCACCTGAAAGGAGGTATCACGGGAATTGACCACCGTCAGGCTGACCCCATTGACCGATACGGACCCCTTTTCAACGGTCATGTGTGAATCATCCCGGGGCTCGTATTCGAAGGTGTAATACCAGCTTCCTTCGGCTTCCTTTACTTCTGTGCAGGTGGCCGTAAGATCCACGTGCCCCTGTACCATGTGACCGTCCAGCCGGGCATCCAGCCTGGTGCTCCGCTCCAGGTTCACCAGGTCGCCTGTCTGAAGCAATCCCAGGTTTGATTTGAGCAGGGTTTCGGTCACCGCGGTTACGGTGTAGGTGTCGTCCCTGATGCCTACCACGGTAAGGCATACGCCGTTGTGCGACACGCTCTGGTCAATCTTCAGCTCACCTGTGAAGGAACATTGCAGGGTAATATGAAGGTTACCCTTTTCTTTTTCAAGGTGAACCACGCGGGCTGCCTCTTCTACGATTCCTGAAAACATATACTGAATTTTTTATGTGTTCATTCCAGGCCGAAAGCCTTTTTGAAGGAATCCACCAGGTCCAGTTTTTCCCATGTAAAGAGCTCCACCTCGACGGTCACAGTGTCCCAGTAAGGGGACTCAAACACCTTGGTGACCGTGCGCGGAGTGCGCCCCATGTGCCCGTAAGCGGCGGTTTCCCTGTAAATGGGCTTCCTCAGTTTCAGCCTTTTCTCTATGGCAGCGGGCCTCAGATCGTACAATTCCTCAATCTTCCGGGCGATTTCTCCGTCCGACTGGCTCACGCGGGATTTTCCGTAGGTATTCACATAGACGCCCACGGGTTTTACCAGTCCGATGGCATAGGAAACCTGGACAAGCACTTCATCGGAAACTCCCGCGGCAACGAGGTTTTTGGCAATATGCCTGGTTGCATAAGCCGCCGAGCGGTCCACCTTTGACGGGTCCTTTCCCGAGAAGGCCCCTCCCCCGTGTGCCCCTTTCCCGCCGTAGGTATCAACGATGATCTTCCTCCCGGTCAGTCCCGTATCTCCATGAGGCCCTCCGATCACGAACTTTCCGGTGGGGTTCACATGCAGGATGTAATGATCATCGAAAAGTGGTTGCAGACGCCCGGGCAGTTTTTCCACCACCCTCGGGATCAGGATCTTTTGCACATCCGATCTGATGGTTTCCAGCATGCGCCGGTCGTCGGTATCGAATTCGTCATGCTGCGTGGAGAGAACGATGGTATGGATCCGAAGGGGCTGATCGTCATCGCTGTATTCAACGGTCACCTGCGTTTTCGCATCCGGCCTGAGATAAGTCATTTCCCTGCCCTCCTTCCTGATGGAAGAGAGTTCCAGGAGCAGCCGGTGACTCAGTTCAAGGGGAAGCGGCATGTAGTCGTCGGTTTCGCTAGTGGCATACCCGAACATCATGCCCTGGTCGCCGGCTCCCTGCTCCATGGGATCCTCTCGGTCCACCCCCCGGTTGATATCGGGCGACTGCTCATGGATGATGGTCATCACTCCGCAGGAGTTGCATTCAAACTGGTAGGCGCTTTTCGTGTAGCCGATATTGCAGATCACATCCCGCGCCACCTTCTGTACATCGATGTAGGTGTCGGTCCGGACTTCTCCGGCAAGGATCACCTGGCCGGTGGTCACCAGTGTTTCACAGGCCACCTTGGAACGGGGATCAAATGCAAGGAACTCATCCAGCAATGCATCGGAGATCTGGTCGGCGATTTTATCAGGGTGCCCCTCGGACACCGATTCTGACGTAAACAGGTATGGCATGGTTAAAAAGAATCAGTTGATCTGAAACAGGTCCGGGAGAAACAGGCCGAATGCACTGGCGGGATACACTGTTTTAGCATTTTTTCCCGTGGTTGCAATCAGCCAAATCTATCCACAATGATGCAGCAAAGGAAATAAATTCCCCTGATCTGGCAAAAAAAAGCAGCGCAAAAAACGCTGCTTTTGACAAATGGTGCCGGATCCGGAGATCAATTACAGCCCGGAATGGATTCCATCTTTTTTTCAGCCCTTGAAAGGAAAGGTTCTTCCACCACTTTATTGAGCACCTCACATGCCTTTTCGTATTCCACGGTATTTTGGTAAGCATGGCCCAGCTCGAAATTGATGGCCGAGATCCAGACGGGATCGGTCTCGAATTGGAGCGCCTTCAATGCGTAGTCAATGGCGGCATCATATTCGATGTTCTTATTGTTGACAAGGGCCAGGTGATAAAGGGCCCTCGGATTCTCCGGATTGGCCGCGAGGGCATTTTCGCAGGCCTCGACCACATAGGTATAATCCACATCCTCGGGATCCACCATATCCATTTCCGCTTTGATGAGCTTGTTAAAGTGATCATCAATCACTTTGTTGATCTCTGTCACCGTTTCTTCATCGTTTGCAGCCATGGCACCCTCCTTGGCCATGTTAAATTCCTCGAGCATGGATTCGGTCTTTCCTTCATCAAGGAACACAAGCCCTTTGCCCTGGTGTGCCTTGTAAAGGCTTTCATTCAGTGACAGTGCCTTGTCAAAATAGGTATGTGCATCGGCATGGTTATCGTTTTTCCATGCCTTGTTTCCTTCCATGACGTACAGCGCGGGCAGGTATTGAAGTGACTTTTCCCTGTATTCCTGGTTGTTGCCGTACTCTGTGGCAGATTCCACGGTTTTCTCCAGATAGGGGATGGCATCATCGTAATTCTTTTGTTTCATATAGGCGGTCGCCTGGCGGTAATAGGCCAGGGGGATTTGCTCCTCGGCCTTCATCTTCAGATCCGAAGCTGAATCTCCCACGACTTCCGCAAGGGCCAGTACCTGCCTGAAATGCTCCACCGAGGATTCATATTCCTGGCTGTTCACTTTGGCCACGCCTTCATTGAACTCGTTGATCACTTCAGTGAGGGTCTGCGCAGACAAAGATCCTGTTACCAGAAGGGCTGTTGCAATAGTTATCAGTCTCAATTTCATAGGATAATCATTTGGTTAACATTTTAAGTCGGTAAATATATAAAATATGTGAACAAAATCAATGCCATTATTTCTGTGTCAGTTCCCTGAAGACTTCTTCCAGGCTTTTTTTCTTCAGCGAGAAAGAAAGAATGATCAGATTTTGATTCACGGCAAAATTAAAGATATCGGCACGTATGTCCCTCGATTCATTTGTTTCCAGGAGGAACTGGTTGTTCTCAAGGGTCCTGACATGAGCAATACCGGGAAGTTTTTTCCATAACGCGGGATCCGTCTCCCTGTCCACTTCAATGTGAATGGTCTGTTTCTGTTGCGCTCCCTGTTTCTCAAGTGAACCGGCCATGCCGTCAGCCACGATCCTGCCCCTGTCGATGATGAGTACCCGGTCGCAAATGGCCTCCACCTCCTGAAGGATGTGGGTGGAGAGCAGCACGGTTTTTTCTTTGCCAATATTCGAGATCAGGTTCCTGATTTCCACGATCTGGTTCGGATCAAGTCCCGAGGTGGGTTCATCCAGGATCAGGATATCCGGTTCATGGATCAGCGCCTGTGCCAGTCCCACCCGCTGCCGGTACCCTTTTGACAGGTTCCCGATCTTTTTTCGGGCTTCAGGCGCCAGACCTGTCACCGCGATCGTCTCGTCGATCCTTTTTCCTGCCTGCCTGCCTGTGATCTGATACAGGCCGGCCACGTAGAGCAGGTATTCCCGGATGTACATCTCCAGGTAAAGGGGATTGTGCTCGGGCAGGTAACCGAGAAGTTTTCTGATCTCTTTAAGGTGCAAAGCGATCTCCATCCCCTGGACCTTCACGGACCCGGCATCGGGCCGGAGGGTTCCGGTGATGATCTTCATCGTGGTGGACTTGCCCGCACCGTTTGGACCTATGAACCCGACGATCTCCCCGGTGCGGACACTGAAGGAAACCTGGTCCACAGCCGTCTGGGTGCCGTAAACTTTGGTGATTTGGCGGACTTCAATTGACATTTAACCGTACATAAACTGGCCCACCTTTGCAAAATTGGATTTTGGGTTCACACACATGATGGGGATCTTTTCGCTGTTCGAAAGAAGGTACTGTTCCTTGGCGCCGAAGATGTAATCCACCGTGGTGATGTGCTTGGTGGTGGTGATCATGATCAGGTCGGCACCGATCTTTTTTGAGAAGGTGAGGATCTCTTTCTGAAACATGCTGTATTTGGTCCCGCTATGGATTTCGTATTCGATGTTGTTCTGTATCAGGAACCTGACGGCGAAGTTCAAATTCACATTCACCTTCTTCTGGAGGTCTTTGTTGTTAATGGGGGCTTTAAACAGATGGATCTTCGAATTGAGATACTTTCCCAGAAATATGGCCCATTGCAGTTTCTCTTTGTTTTCCGATCTGAAATCCACGGGAAATACAATATCCGTGTATCTTTCTTTCGCAGGCGGATCGTCCTGGACAACGATGAAAGGAACCGTGGATCCTGCAATGACTTTCAGTGCCCAGCTCCCGAATAATTTCTGACTGCCCTTCATTCCATGGGTTCCCATTACCACGAAATTCACCTTGTTATCTTCTTTGGATGCGTAATCGGAAATCTCCTTGAATATTTTACCGGAGCGAACAACATAATCCACATCCTCACCATGTTCCTTCTTGATCCCGTCCACGGTTTGCTTCAGTTTTTCCATGGCCTGGCCTTCCTGGGCCTGATCCTTCACAACATGGAACAGTACAATGTGATTCTTCAGGATGCCTGCGATCTTGATGGCATGTTTAAGTGCATGGGATGATACCTGGGAAAAATCCCATGTCACCAGGATGGATTTTCGCTCTTGTTCCATCGTCGGATTTTTAGACAATTAGTAAAAATAATTGATTCTTCCCGGATTTTACAATGTTAACGGATGGAAAATGTTAAAATTGTATTTTTGTAAACTGTGGAACCCATGCGCATGATCCCACCGGATGCACAGGGGTAATCAAATCTATATCATATATGATGAAGCGATCAACAGTGAAAGAGTTGCTTGGTTCCGGTGAGACCAACCGGGAAGTTCTTTTGAAAGGATGGGTAAGAACCAGAAGGGGCAATAACCAGGTGGCTTTCATCGCGGTGAATGACGGAACGGTGATACACAGCATCCAGGTGGTCGCAGTGATGAATGCTTTCCCGGAGGAACTGATGAAACGGGTGACCACAGGCTCCAGCATTGCCGTCAGGGGATTGCTCGTGGAATCTCCCGGGAAGGGCCAGCAGGTGGAGATCCAGGCCGGGGAAATTGAAGTGCTGGGGGATGCCGATCCGGCCGTGTATCCGCTTCAGAAAAAAGGACACTCATTCGAATTCCTGAGGGAGATCGCACACCTGCGGTTCAGGACAAATACATTCGGAGCCGTCTTCCGTATCCGGCATGCCCTTTCGTTTGCGATTCACCAATATTTCCACGACCGCGGCTTTTTCTACCTGCATACCCCCATCATCACGGCGTCCGATGCCGAAGGAGCAGGAGCCATGTTCAGGGTCACCACCCTGGATCTGGATAATATTCCCAGGAAAGAGGACGGATCGGTGGACTTCAGCCAGGATTTCTTTGGCCGGCCGACCAACCTGACGGTTTCCGGACAGCTTGAAGGTGAGCTGGGAGCCCTGGCGCTCTCCTCCATTTATACATTCGGACCCACATTCAGGGCCGAGAATTCCAACACCCCCAGGCATGTGGCGGAATTCTGGATGATCGAACCGGAAATGGCCTTCTATGATATCCATGACAACATGGATCTGGCCGAGGATTTCCTGAAATACCTGATCAGGGATATCATGGAAAATTGCGGGGATGACCTGGAGTTTTTGAACAGAATGGTGGATAAAAAGCTGCTGGAAAGACTCGAATTTGTTTTGAAGCATCCCTTTGAACGGACCACCTACACAGAGGCCGTCCGGATCCTCAGGGAAGCCGGCCGGAAATTTGAATTCCCGGTGGAGTGGGGACTGGACCTGCAGGCCGAGCATGAGCGGTACCTGGTGGAGCAGCATTTCGAGAGACCGGTGATCCTGACCGATTATCCCTGCGAGATCAAGGCATTTTATATGAAACAGAACGATGACGGGAAAACAGTCAGGGCCATGGACGTGCTGTTCCCCATGATCGGCGAGATCATCGGGGGATCCCAGAGGGAAGAGAAGCTGGAGAGGTTGCAGAACAGGATGCGGGAGATGAATATATCAGCCGATGAATTGTGGTGGTACCTGGAAACTCGTAAATTTGGTACTGTGGAGCACAGCGGATTCGGACTGGGCTTTGAGAGGCTGCTCATGTTCATTACGGGGATGAGCAATATCAGGGATGTGATCCCCTTCCCCAGGACACCCAGGAGTGCCGAGTTTTAAACGCGGAAAATATGCTTAAACAAAAGCTTCAGCAGAAACTTTTACAAAAGCTGTCCCCGCAGCAGATCCAGATGATCAAGCTGCTGGAGATCCCTGCCATTCAGCTGGAGCAGCGCATCAAGAAAGAGATTGAGGAAAACCCGGTACTGGAGGAAGGCAACGAGGAGGAGCCTTACGAAGTGCAGGAGGAGCAGAAGGATGAACAGGGGGAAGATCACCAGGATGAATTCTCGCTCGAGGACTATATTGAGGATGATGAGATCCCCAGCTACAGGCTGAACACCCAGAATTATTCAGCGGATGACAAAAGGGAGGAAATCCCCTTTACAATGGGAAACACCTTCAGGGAGCAATTAAAAAGCCAGCTGGGCCTTAGAAAAATGAGCGAGGAACAGGAAATGATCGCCGAATACATCCTGGGGAACATCGATGACGACGGCTACCTGCGCCGGGAACTTGAAGCCATTGCGGATGACCTGGCATTTTCCGTGGGGATGGAGGCATCTTATGAGGAGCTGCACGAAGTGCTGATGATCATCCAGGAGTTCGATCCGGCCGGGGTAGGTGCGAGGAGCCTGCAGGAGTGCCTGCTGCTCCAGATCAACCGGAAGGACCTGGAGAATCCGGTGACCAGACTGGCGCACAAAATCCTAAAGAATCACTTCCAGGAGTTTACCAACAAGCATTACGACAAGATCATCCAGCGGCTCGATATCACCGAGGAGGAACTGAAGGCCGCCCTGGAAGAAATATTGCGGTTGAACCCCAAGCCGGGGGGATCCATGGGGGATACCCAGCAGAGGTTGTTTCACCATATTGTGCCTGACTTCATCCTCGAGGAAAACGAGGGGGAACTGCAGCTGTTCCTGAATTCAAACAATGTTCCGGAGCTGAGGATCAGCAAGACCTATACGGACATGTTCGAAAGTTACAATGCCAACAGGTCTTCCGCAAGCCGGGATGAGAAAGATGCGATCACATTCGTGAAGCAGAAACTGGATTCAGCCAGGTGGTTCATTGATGCCATCCGGCAGAGGCAGAATACAATGCTGCTGACCATGAATGCCATCCTGGAATACCAGAAAGCGTATTTTTACGAAGGCGATGAAACCAGGCTGAGGCCTATGATCCTGAAGGACATTGCCGATATGACGAACCTGGATATATCCACCATTTCCAGGGTGGTCAACAGCAAATACATCCAGACACACTTCGGGATATTCCCGCTGAAATATTTCTTTTCTGAAGGAATGCAGACCGAGAGCGGGGAAGAGGTTTCCACCAGGGAGATCAAAAAGATCCTCCAGGACTGCATCCAGGCTGAGGACAAAAGAAAACCCCTGACCGATGACCGGCTGTCTGCCATCCTGAACGAAAAAGGATACCACATCGCCAGGCGGACGGTGGCAAAATACAGGGAACAGCTGGGACTCCCCGTGGCCAGGCTGCGCAAACAGTTGTAATCTTGATGTATATGAAGGTGCCTGCCCGTGTGATCTCCTACCTTTTTCATCCCCTTCTGATGCCCACACTCGGACTGGTGATCCTGCTGAATTCGGGAACCTATCTGGCTTTACTTGAGCCTGATGCAAAAAGGGCTATCCTGATGGTCATGGCTCTGGGAACCCTTCTTTTCCCCCTGATCATGGTCCCCGTTTTCTATTACAGGAACCTGATCGCCGGGACACATAAAGCATCCAGGGAAGAACGCCTGATCCCCATGGTGATCACATTTATCCTTTACACGATCACCCTCGTTTATTTTCTAAGGCTTCCACTCAACAGGATCATTCACAGCTATGCCATTGCGGTCACCCTTTTGATTTTTATCCTGCTGCTGGTCCGATACTGGTTCAACATGTCCGGTCACATGACCGGCCTGGGGGGAATGACGGGACTGGTCATCGCGCTCATTATGATATACGGTACGCCCCTGCTGTGGATCCTGATTCTGACCCTGCTTGCCTCAGGCCTGACCGGAAGTGCGGAGTTATTGCTCGGGGAGCACCGTTCATCGGAGATCTATTCCGGATACATGATCGGATTTGCAGTCATGCTGCTTACACTGCTGGTTTACTGAGGGGGACCTCCGGTACCATCTTCAGGTTCATCCTCCTCACGGTCGTTCTCATCAAGCATCACATTCAGTTTCATGAGCACATCGTTATACACCTGGTCCAGCAAAAGGGGGTGACGGCTGTACTCGGCAATCGTGGAATCAAACTCCGCATGGGTGACGCCATGCTTTTCCAGAATGGGGGACAGCAAATCCACACTGTCCGCCTGTTCATAGCGGCGATAAAATTTGCGGTCGTTGGTGATCCCGTCCACCAGGTGGATATCCACCAGGATGTCCACCAGCACTTCCCGGTCCACGTATTCCTTTCCCCTGATATGTTTCTTCCTGGCACACCCGGCGGGAAACAAAAGGGAAAGGATCAGCAAAAGGCTCAGAAAACGAAAATGCATGACGGTTACTTAATATCATTAAAACGGTAACCGATCATGATTTCATGTGTCCCGGTGTTGTATTTTCTGAGATCCGAGATACCGATGTCATAAGCATAACCGAAGAACAGCATTTCCTGGTAACTGTATCCCATCAGGATCCCGACGGACTCGTGGAAGCGGTATGAAACAGCTGCCCAGACGGTCCTTTTCCACTCGGTTCGGGCCGTGATATCGAAACTCAGTTCTTTGGGGGCGGTTCCCTTGATCATAACCGATGGCTCGAGGATCCAGTCAGGATCCACCTCCCACCGGTATGCACCGGTCAGGTTGATATGCGTTTTCAAACGGTTCAGTCCGTTCCTGTCGTCAAAGATCTTCAGGTTGTTGTTGAGTAGCTGGGCCGCTGAAAGGCCCACATAGAACTCATCCGCATACAGGTAGAGCCCGATCCCTGCATCGGGGAGGTAGGTGGTGCTGACCACCTGGAGGATCCTTTCGTCGGAAACGTCCTTGGGATTCAGCTGCGTTCCGTCGATCCGGAACTGCATGATGCTTGCTGATATGCCCATGGAGAGCCTGATATCACGGGTAATGCCGATGTGATAGGCATAGGAGCCAGTGATCCCGGTTCTGCTGGTGGGACCGGTGACATCATTGTACACATATCCTCCGTATCCCATGTCCATCCTTGCATGGGGACCGTAAAAGGCGATGGAGTTTGTGACGGGTGGATCAACCAGGCCGACCCACTGGAACCGGTGATTGGTCCTGATCTGGTAGTAATCGTATATCCCCGCAATGGCCGGATTGATCACAAAGTCATTGAACATGTACTGGGTATAGTGCGGCATCTGCTGTCCCAGGACTCCGCCGGTCCCCGCAAGGACGATCAGGAGTAGTATGCATGGTACCCTTTTCATGCTAACGGATGATTGTTACATTTCCCGTAATCGGTTTTGCTCCGGTGTATGGGATGATCACATAGTAGTATGTTCCCACCGGCACATCCTTGCCCCGGGCCGTTCCGTCCCATCTGCTGCCGTCGTCGTATCCCTTTGAAGAAAAGAGCCGGTCGCCCCAGCGGCTGTATACCTCGACGACCATTTCGGGGAAACGCCAGGCATTTTCAATGTCAAAGAAATCGTTCACGCCGTCCCCGTTGGGCGAGAAAACGTTGTATGCCCGGATGTCCTCGATCACCTCGATGAAAACCGAGTCCGACTCCTCGCAGCCGTACTGGTTCGTCCCGAAAACGAAATAGAGGATCGATTCCACCGGCGAGGCCACCGGGTCGGGAACGGCACTGTTATCAAGCCCTGTGGCAGGATCCCACCGGTAGGCGCTGAACGGTCCGCCTTCCACATTCAACTGGATGGAAGCGCCCCTGATCAGGAAGGTGTCTTCTGTGGCATTGATCCCGGAATTGGGGTACAGGTCCACCCTCACCGAGTCGGTGTTGTAGCATCCGTAGGGACTGATCTCCTCGGTGATGGTCAGCACATAGGTCACCGGTCGGGTGATGAATGAAGCTAACGGATCTGCAACAGAGGGATCCGAAAGGAACGCGGCAGGCTCCCAGGACGGGGTATGGCCGCCCTGTCCGTTCAGCTGGACAGTGCCACCCGGACAGATGGTGGTATCGGCTCCCGCATCGGCCTGAACGATCACCAGGCTGTTCACATACACGGTATCGGTCCGGATACAATTGTTCGAGTCGGTGATTTCCAGGACATAGTTGCCAGCGGCGAGACCTGTACGGTCGCCTTCCGTGCTGCCGTCCGACCAGAGAAAGGTGTATGTGCCCGTCCCCCCCTGCACGGTGATGTCGACAGCCCCTGTTTCGCTGTATGCATTGCATTCGGCCGGCGTGATCGTGCGCATCAGAGTGATCTCCCCGGGTTCATTGATCGTGACCGGTGCGGTAAACACCTTTCCCTCTTCGTCCCGGGCCACCAGGTCATAGGTGATGTTCCCCGGAAGGTTCGTGAAAACGGCTTCACTGACAAAAGTGGCCCCGCTGTCAATGGAGTATTCCACTTCACCCACCGCATCCCTGGGAACGAATTCAATACGTCCGTCGTCATCCCCGAAGCAGGTCACATGAGTGATGTTGAGCATCACATCCAGGGGCACCACGTCCAGGATTTCCACCAGCTCCTCGTACGTGCAGCCGTGCTGATCCCTGACGGCCACATGATAGGTGCCCGCATCCAGCATGTCGTAAACCGTGTCGGCTGAGAAAGGTCCGCCGGGACCTTCAATGGCGAACTCATAGGGAGGTGTCCCGCCCTGTGCCCCCGTGATGGTAATGGATCCCAGGTTGCCAAAGGTGGCATCGGTTTTGATAATGACCGCCGCCACGGGATCAGGTTCCAGGATGGTGGCGGGTACGCTGACCGAACACCCGTTTTCATCTTCCACATACACCGGGTAGGTCCCTGTGGTCAGGTTATGGAAAATACCCGAATCATGGAAGGAGAGTCCGTCCACCGTATAGAGAAGGTCCCCGGTCCCCCCTGCAGCCACTGCCGTGATCATACCCGTGGTGTCGCCAGAACAGGTGGTGATGTGGGTGGGGGTCACGTCCAGGGTCAGCTCGGGGGGATCGGTGAAGGTGAAGGTGCCGCCAAGGATGAGACAGAGATTTGCATCCCTGATAAAGACCTCATAGCTCCCGGGAGGCAACCCGGTGAAGAGGCTGTCGGGACTCCAGGCAGACTGGTTGTCAATGGAGTATTCATAAGGCGGGATCCCGCCCGATACAGACATCCCGATCCGTCCGTCCCCGGCACCGTAACAGCTGATGTTCTCAGCTTCAATGTAATCGAGTACAAGGGGGGGCGGATCGTGCACGGTCAAAGGCGAAGAAGGGACCGGTCCGCATCCTTCCGTATCATTAACCGTGACTGTGTAGGTGCCGGCTGAGAGTCCCCCGAACGTACCGGTTTCATTTGCCTGCATCCCCGGGCTCAGGGTATAGGTGAGCGGGGTGGTACCACCCGTGGCTGTCACCCGCACGGTCCCGTTGCCGAACCCTGCGCAGGTGATATCGGTGGCAGTTGCTTCGGTAATGGAGATGGGTGCCGGTTCCGAAATGGTAAAGGAGGTATCCCTGGTGCAGTTCAGGTCGTCTTTCAGAGTGATGGTGTGCACTCCGGCAGCCAGTCCGCTGAAGGTTCCCCCTGCCTGGAAAGGTCCTCCGTTCAGCGCAAAGGTCAGGGTCCCGGTTCCCCCCGTTCCTGAAACCGTCACACTGCCGTTGGTCCCTCCGCTGCAACCGGTCACGTGCGAAATGGTCAATCCGGTCACCGTGATTTCCGCGGGTGCAAGGATGGTGACCGATGTGTCCGCGGTGCAGCCGTTCTCATCTTCTGCCTCCACCCGGTGCAGTCCCCCCGGCAGGTTCTGAAAATCTCCCGACAGCAGGCTCAATGTATCGTTGAGGGTATAGGTGAGGGTGCCTGTGCCTCCCGATCCCGCAACAGTGATCCGGCCCTCCCTCGAATAATAGCAGGTGGTGATATCCTCTATTGTCAGCGTGAGGCGAATGCTGTCGGGCTGGGTGATCACATGCAGACCGCCGTTTGCGGTGCATCCAAGTGCATCCCGGATCACGGTCTGGTAGGTCCCCGCAGGAAGACCGGGAAAAACACCGGTGGACTGAAAATCGATGCCTCCGTTGACGGAGTATTCGTAAGGGGCCACCCCACCGGTCACCTCATTCACGGAGATCTGTACCGAAGAGTCGCCATGGCACAGGATCTCTCCGCTTACCGTCTCGTCCAGCACCTGGATCTGTGGGGATTCCGAAATGGTGATTGTTCCGTTCACCACACACATGTTCGCATCCCTGGTCCAGATGGTGTAGAGACCCGGACCAAGCCCGGTGAACAGGTTGGCCGGCTGGTAGGCAGGATCCGCATTCCCCTCTCTGGAATACTCGTATGGCGGTGTTCCGCCGGTGGCAGTGACCGTAATGGTCCCGTCACCGTCGCCAAAGCACTGGATATTTGTACCGGCCAGGGTGGCGGCCAGGGGCGGAGGCTGTGTAATGGTCACAAAGTCAGGGTACGGTTGCGAACAGCCGCTGGCATCGGAAATGGTGAGGGAATAGGTGCCTGCCGGAAGTCCCGCCGGATCTTCATCCGCCGATACGGTCACACCCGAACTGTTGGTCCAGTTGAAAACCAGGGGAGGGGTTCCACCGGTGGCATTGATCTGGATGGAGCCGCTGGCATCCCCGTTGCAGAGGACATCCTGATGTGAAACATACACAGCGGCAATGGGCGGGGGTTCTGTAATGGTTTCCAGATTGGGAAAAATGACCGTACACAGGTTTGCATCGGTGATGGTCAGGCTGTAAGCGCCCGCTGAAAGCCCTGTAAGGTCCTCTTCTCCGGATGTGAAGCTCGCGGGACCGGACCAGCTGAACGAATAGGGTGGGGTGCCGCCCGCAGGAGTGATGTCGATGGTCCCGTCGGACAGTCCCGCGCAGGAAATATCTGTTTTGTCCGAGCCGACCATGATCTCGGGAGGTTCGGTGATGGTTACAATGTTGGTGAATGTTTCCGAGCAGAGATGTGCATCCGTAACGGTGACACTGTATGCCCCGGGTCCGATCCCGGCCAGATCCTCCGTGTCGCCTGTAAAACCCGAGGGACCGGTCCATGCAAATGTGTAAGGCGGGGTGCCGCCCGAAGGGGTCAGATCAACGGATCCGTTGCCGGCTCCGAAGCAGTCCACATTCACCTGTATAGCTTCCGCATCGATGGGAGCGGGTTCGGTCAGGGTTTGCAGCGGGAAGACCATGATGCAGCCTTCTCCGTCGGTGACCGTCAACCGGTAATTGCCTGCCTGCAGTCCGGTCAGATCCTCCGTGGGGGCTGTAAAGCCGGATGGCCCCGTCCACCCGAACAAATAAGGGGGAACGCCCCCGGTCACGGTTGCATCGATCGCCCCGTCCCATCCGCCGCTGCAGGAGATGCTGGTCAGGTCGAATGTGGCCGTGATCGGGCTGTTCTCATTCACGGCGGCCAGTCCGTCGAAGGTCTTCACGCATCCGCGGGCATCGGTCACTGTCAGGTTGTATGTTCCCGCTTCCAGGTTTGAAATATCCCCGGAAGTGCTGGTAAACCCATTGGGCCCGGTCCATGAAAATGAGTACACCGGGGTTCCCCCGGCCGTGGTAATGTCGATGGAGCCGGTAGCTTCCCCGTTGCAATCCACATGGACGATCTGATCGACATTCACAGTGATGTCAGATGGCTGATCAATGGTGACAAGGTTGTCGAAGGGTTGCACGCAGCCGTTGGCGTCGGTAATGACCAGGTCGTAGGTATCGGCCACCAGGTCGTCCGGATCCTCTCCGGAGGAGGGGTGCCCCGTCGCATCCCCGGTCCAGCTGAATGTGAAAGGCGGGGTGCCCCCGGTGACCGTGATCTCCGCCGATCCCTCGTTCCCTCCGAAGCAGGAAACATCGGTCGTGCCGTCGACCACCACTGTAATGGGACCGGGTTCGGAAATGACCAGCAAGTCCGGGAACAGCTCGCTGCAGCCCCTGGAATCGGTGATGGTCAGGGAATAGGAATCGGCCGGCATGCCCGATGGATCTTCATCGGTGGGTGCGTACCCTGAAACGGCCCCGGACCAGGAGAAGGTGTATGGCGGGGTTCCTCCGGAAGGGGTGATGGAGGCAGACCCGTCGCTGCCCCCGTGGCATGACACGCCGGTTGTGCCGTCCACCTGGATGGCAAACGGATCGGGTTCCTCTATGGTGGCAAGCCCGGTGAAGGTCCTGGAACAGTTGTTGCCGTCGGTGATGGTCAGATCGTACACATCGGCCACCAGGCTGACGGGATCTTCATCGGTAAAAATAAAACCTTCCGACTGTCCCTCCCAGTGATAACTGTAACCGCCCACCCCACCTGTCACATTGATGAAAGCAGCCCCGTCATTCCCCCCGTTGCAGGTGACGTTGGTGGTTCCAGTGAGGGTGACGTTGATCTGTGGCGGCTGGTTCACGGTGATGGGACCAAGGTTTGCAGCACACATGTTCCCGTCATACACCGTCACAAAGTAATCCCCGCTTCTCAGGTTGGTGATATCCTCCGACGGGGAAGTGAACCCGTCCGGTCCCGTCCACGCATAGGTATACCCTGTACCGAACCCCGAGGGAGTCCCCCCTCCCGGAGTGATCGCGATGGACCCCGTCTGTTCCCCGAAGCATTCCACATGTACCACCTGGTCGATGGAAATGGAAACCGGTGTCGGATTGTGGACCGTCAGCACCGGGGTCACATCCGTAGAGGGGCATCCGTCCCTGTCCCTGACAGTCACCGTATAATCTCCCTGGATCAGTCCCGTGAAAAAGCCGTCCTCCCGGGTTTCGTTGACGGGCCCGTTCAGTTCAAAAATGAAATGGCCCTCCTCGCCGATGGCTGTGACCTGGATGGTCCCGTCTCCCGACCCGTTACAGGTGATGTCGGTGGCAACGGCCGAAGTGACGGCAATGGGATCGGGTCCGCCGATGGCTGCAAAAGTGAAAGCGTCGCCGGTGTCATCATCCGAATCTGAGACAATGATGATGTAGCTTCCGAATTTCGGGTGACCTGAGAACGTGTAGGTCTGGGAGGCGATGGCACCGCTGGTTTCAACTGCGATCGCACTCTTTACCAGGAGGTAGGTATACAGCCCTACTCCCCCCGATACAGTCACCGTTATGGTGCCGTCCGACACCCCGCCACAGGTGACCGGGGTGGGTGATACGTCCGTGATGATCACATCCTGCGCCTGCAGGGAAATGACCGCTGAAATGGATACGAGGAGTGCAGCAATTGAATTCCTGAACGTTTTCATAGAGACATTCCCGGTTTTAACACACCTGATCTTTCCCACATGGCCGGTACACACGATACGATGTAATCCCCTGTATGGTTACAATAAGGGACCTTGTTTATTCTCAGATGTTTATAAAATTAGATGATTGGGGAATAGGAGATACATAAAGTTTTAAACAATCGCATCTTCCTCGATCCGTTGGAGGTATTTCCTGCTGATCTGCCGTACCGGGTACCTGGCGGCGATCCACCCGATGAGAAGAACGGTCAGCCAGATCAGGAGGATGTCAATGATCTCAATTCTGACCGGGTATGCATCGATGACAAAGGTCCCGCTACCGGACAGCTTGATCAGTCCGAACCGTTGCTGAAGCCAGCAGATGACGGTTCCCAGGATGAGTCCGCCGATACTCCCGACCACCGAGATCAGCCATCCTTCGGTCAGGAAGATTTTTTTTATCAGCTTATTGGATGCTCCCAGGTTCCTGAGGGAACGGATGTCCCGCTTTTTGTCAATGATCAGCATGCTGAGGGATCCGATGATATTGAAAGAGGCGATCACCAGGATGAATGTGAGGATCAGAAAAATAGCCCATTTTTCGGATTTCATTACCCGGTAAAAGAGTTCGTTCTGCTGCTGCCTGTTCTTCACGTGGAATCCTTCCCCCAGGATCCCGGAAATTCGTTCCTGGACCTTTTTTGGCTGAACCCCCGGGACCAGTTTGATTTCCAGAAAGGAGCACTCACTGTCATAGGAAAGCAGCTCCCTTACAAATTCGATGGGGGCAATCACATACCGGGAGTCAAAGTCCTGCTCAATGGCAAAGATCCCTGACGGATAAATGAAATCCCTCCGGATCGCCTCTTCCGGATTGGCCATGCTGAAACGTGCTTTCCGGTCAATGGTGTACACAAAGAGCGGATCCACAAAATTCAGTCCGATCCGCAGGCTGTAGGCCACACCCTGGCCCACTACCGCATAAGGTCTGGCAGCATCCTTCAGCTTCATGTTCCCGTCATAGATCATGGAGTCAATGCCCGTGACTTCCGTGAAGCTGTCGTCCACACCCTTGATGACGGCAATGTGCTGCTTGTCCCCGTACAGCAGCAATACATTTTCCTCGACCACCTCGGAAACCGCCTGCACACCCTTAAGCGCGCGGAGTTCTTCCAGTGTAACCTGTCCTGGAACGAAGGTCTTGCCTTCCTCCGCAGATACCTCGATATCCGGGTCGAATGCATTCATGAGCGATTTGACCACACTGTCGAAACCGTTGAATACAGAGAGAACGATGACCAGCGCCATGGTTCCCACCATCACGCCCAGCATGGAGATCACCGAAATGATGTTGATGGCATTCTGGGATTTCTTCCCCAGCAGATAACGCCTGGCGATATACAGGGGAAGATTCATTTCCTGCAGGTCACGATCAGTCCGGTCCCGCTTTCATGGATCCTCCTGGTATCGGCCAGGTTCAGAAAATAGCATACCGGAAAAGTGAACAGGTAGTAAAAGGGCAGGAGCAGCAGGAACAGCCTGCTGACATTGACCATGATGACCGGATATTTCATGGAGAGCTTCCAGGAGATCCTGCCGGGCTTTCCGTAGGAGTACCTGGCATGGATCTCGCTGAAACCGGACTGGCGCAGCTTCTCCACAATCTCATCCATCCCGTAGCCATCCCTCACATGCTCGTCAATGAAGGAAACATCCTCCTCGTGATGCACATCCGAGCCGCCCCGGTCGGAGGGTGTGCTGATCAACAGCACCCCGCCGGATGTGAGTGCGCTGCAAAGGCGGTTGAACACTTCCTGGTCTTCCTCGATGTGTTCCATGACATCCACCGAAAGGATCAGATCATACGCATTTTCCCGGTCAAGCTGCGTCAGGTCGGAATATTCGAAGCTTACACGGTCCATCTTCCTGACGGACCCGAAAAAATGATTGCAGTCCTCGATCTGTTCTTTTTTGACGTCCAGACCGGTGATCCCTGCCTCCGGGAATTTCCTCGAGAGATAATATACATACTGCCCGAATCCCGAGCCGGCATCGGCAATGTTCCCGGGCCTGAATCCCTCCTCCTGGAGTCTGTTCACCTCTTTCCTGATGTGCCATGAGCGCAGAAGAAGCAGATCCAGCAGCCTGTAAAAGAGGATCCTCAGAAAAGGTGAACGGTTAAAAAAACTCCCAAGGGTCCGTTTAACAGGATCGTATTTCATGGCTGGTCATTCAGGAGGTTATCAATCCGTTCGATGTAATCGAGCGAGTCATCCAGGAAAAAGGTAAATTCCGGAATATGCCGCAGCTGGTTCTTCATCCTCCTGCCCATCTCGTGGCGGATGGTCCTGGCCTGTTCTGTAATGGACCGCAGCATGTCCTCCTGCCTGTTGAAGGGGAAGATGCTCACATATACCCTGGCCACGCTCAGGTCCGGACTGATCCTCACCACGGTGACGGTGACCATTTTCCCGCCGGTGATTTCGCTTCCGTGCTTCTGAAAATAATCACCCAGCTCCTTCTGGAGCATCCGGGATACTTTCTGCTGACGGGTGGTTGACATGAGGGCAAAAGTACGTTTTTTAAAGAACATTTTATAGTTTTGCAGGAAGCGATAAAGCGCGGAATCTATGGATACAGTACTGAGCGGGATCAGATCGACCGGCAACCTCCACCTGGGGAACTATTTCGGAGCTGTCAGGAACTTCGTGAAAATGCAGCACGAAAACAGGTGTTTCTTCTTTGTGGCCGACTACCACTCACTGACCACACACCCGCATCCCGATGATATCCATGAGAATATCAGGGTGGTGATCTCGGAATACCTGGCCGCCGGACTTGATCCGGAAGTGGCAACCATCTATGTGCAGAGCGATGTGCCGGAGATACCGGAACTGTATCTGTTGCTGAATATGAATGCGTATGTGGGTGAGCTGGAGCGGACGACCACCTTCAAGGAAAAGATCCGCAGCCAGCCGGAGAACATCAATGCGGGATTGCTGACCTATCCCGTGCTGATGTGTGCGGACATCATCATCCACAATGCGGACAAGGTTCCCGTGGGAAAGGACCAGGAGCAGAACCTGGAGATGGCCCGGCGGTTTGCACGCCGGTTCAACCATATTTACGGGGTTGAGTATTTCAGGCTGCCTGAGCCCTACAATTTCGGACATGACCTTGTCAAGGTCCCCGGTCTGGACGGTACGGGAAAAATGGGCAAAAGCGAAGGGAACGGCATTTACCTGGCGGATGACCCGAAGGTGATCCGCAAAAAAGTGATGCGGGCGGTGACCGACGCGGGACCGCAGCAACCCGGTTCCCCCATGTCTGAACCGGTGGCCAACCTTTTTTACCTGCTGGAATTGCTCTCCACCCCCGATACCGTGGAACACTTCCGTTCACAGTACAGTGATTGCTCCATCCGGTACGGCGATCTGAAAAAACAGCTGGCCGAAGATATCATCAAATACACAACCCCCATCAGGGAGCGCATCAGTGAGATCTACCGCGATGATGATTATCTGAGGAAGGTGGTGAAAATGGGGGCGGAAAAAGCCAGGGAAAGCGCGTCCAAAACACTGCGGGATGTGCGTGAGATCATCGGCTACAGGCCTTTCTGACCTTCCCGGCATGGGAAAAAAATAAAAGTCCGCCTGGTGGAGACGGACCTGGCCCCGACTGTGTCAGGGAATATGTGGATGAACTGTCACCATACATGATGCAAATAGTGTGCCAGAATTAAAGAGACCAGTCTACCGGCCGACTCCCCTGCTGTTCCAGGTAGGCATTGGTTTTTGAGAAATGCCGGCACCCGAAGAAACCGTTCTGTGCGGAAAGTGGAGAAGGATGGGCGGCCTTGAGGACCAGGTGCCGGCTGTTGTCCACCAGCGATTCCTTGGCCTGGGCGTAACGGCCCCAGAGAAGGAATACAATCCCTTCCCTGTACTCAGAGATCCTTTCGATGACGCGGCTGGTGAAGATCTCCCACCCCCTGTTCTGGTGGGATCCCGGCTGGTTGGCACGAACCGTGAGGGTGGCATTGAGCAGAAAGACGCCCTGCCCTGCCCATTTTTCAAGATTCCCGTGCATAGGAGGCGGGATCCCCAGGTCATTTTCAAGTTCTTTGAAAATGTTCACCAGGGAAGGCGGTTTGGGGATCCCGCGGGGGACTGAAAAACACAGTCCGTGTGCCTGCCCTTTTCCGTGGTAGGGATCCTGGCCCAGCAGGACCACCCTGACCTTTTCAAAGGGTGTGTGCTGAAATGCATTGAAGATCAATCTTCCGGGAGGGTAAACGGGATGATTCTTCCGTTCATCCACAAGGAACTGTTTCAGTGCGATGAAGGAAGGCGACTGGAACTCGTCCCACATGATCTGTTTCCATCCTTCCTCGATAACCGGATTGATCGCCTTCATTAAAGGGAAAGATACTAAAAGTCAGGGCTGCATGCAATGCCACAGGGGCGGTGTTGGTAATTTTCCCTGGAAACAGCCTGTGAAATACCTATTTTTGGAGCAAACAGGTATCCTATGTGGAAAAGATTTGTGATCGGCGGCCTGATCGCAGTGATCTGTGTGGGTTTGCTGGTGGTGATTCTGTTGCAGCGAATACACAGGATTACCCCTGTCAGCGTCCTTGAAGCAGTGCCTGATGATGCCATCGTACTGGCTGAAGGGATCGATTATGAATACCTGACCAGGATGTTTTTCCCCCAGAACAGGATCTGGATCGATTTTGTCAATACCACCGGGTTTAACAGGATCGATTCGGTGATCAACCAGTTCATTGCCCGGATTGATGCAAATGAACCGCTGCAGGACCTCCTCATGAAAGATGGCCTGAGCCTCTCCCTGCACCTGCTCGGGAAAGACCAGCTGATGCCGTTGATCTATATTCCCTATGCCGCGTCACATGGTGATCATGATTTTGAGCAGGTCGTCCTGTCCATGCTGGAAGGCGAAACCATTGTCAACCAGAGAAATTACGAAACAGAAACCCTCTATGATGTTTCGGGGGCTCCCGGACTGATCCCCGGAAAATTCACATTTGTGTGCGTGAGCGGCATATGCCTGGCGAGCCCCTCTTCCATATTGGTGGAAGAAGCGGTCAGGACAATCCATGCGGACACCAATCTTTCCGGAGATCCGGGCCTGCAGATGATCAGGAAAACGGCGGGCAGGTATGTACACGCCAATATATATATCAATTACCCGAAATTGCACCTGCTCTTCTATCCATTTGTCAGCCATCAGGAATGGGACCGGCTGAAAATCCTGTCATCGATGGGTTCATGGGGGGAGGTGGACCTGGACATCAAGGATGATGCATTCATCCTGAACGGCATGACAGGCACGGACGATACATCCGGTTACTTTCTGAATGCCTTCAGCGAGCAGCCCGGGGTCAGGATCGAATTGCATGAGATCATGCCGTCGGGCATTTCCTGGTTTCTGCACCTGGGCATCGGCGACAGGACACGGTTTGCGGAAGGAATGAAGGATTTTTACACCGGGCCGGGGACCTGGGAAAAGGTTGAAGCGGAAAAAAGAAGGATCAGCCAGCTGTACGGCATTGATCCGCTGGAGGATCTGATCTCCCTGATGGATAACGAAATCGCCTGGTTTGCACTGGAAGGGGTCACTTCAGGACCGGGAGAGGAGATCGCGGTCATTGAAACCAGGAGCCAGAGTGAAACCAATGACGCGGTCATGGCATGGATCGAAAGGTACCTGGAAGTGCATGCTTTTGATATGCAGTCATTGCTTTACCTGTACCGCCTGGATGACCAGACCAGCTATAAGATTTACAGGCTGCCCGATCCGTTTTACCAGGGATTACCCCCCGGCAGGCTGTTCAACAGCTATTTCACCCTCCTTGAGAACAACCTGCTGTTCGGGCCGTCGGTGGAGGCATTGTCCAGGGTCATTTACCAGAATGTGCTGCAGAAAACTTTTGTGAGTGATCCGGTATTTAAGGAAATGTCGGATTACATGTCGGGTCAGAGCAATGTGACCTGTTTTATCAAACCCTTTCCCTTCCTGCAGTTCAACAGTGACCTGCTGAGCCCCTCTTTGAAGGACCGGTTGCCGTCCCTGGAACTTTTCCTCCGCCGGATACCCGGATGGATCATCCAGTACAGCAGCGAAGGCCGCCTGTTCTATCACAATATCAGCTGCAAATACACTTCCCAGATCAAAGAAAAAGCCATGACAGTCTGGGAAAGCCTGCTTGACACCTGCATGGTGATGAAGCCGGCTCTGGTGGTGAACCACAACACCTCCGAGAAGGAGATCTTTGTTCAGGACGCCGCCGGCAAAATCTATCTGATCAACAGTACGGGAAGGGTGTTGTGGAAACAGAAGATCGACGGACCGGTCATGAGCGAGATCTACCAGATCGATTTTTACAGGAACGGGAAGTTACAGTACCTGTTCAATACACGCGATAAACTTCATCTGCTCGACAGGAACGGAAATTATGTGGAGCGGTATCCGGTGGCACTGCGTGCTGCGGCCACCAATCCCATGGCCCTGTTCGACTATGACCAGAACCGGGATTACAGGATTGTCCTGGCGGGCGTGGACCGGCAGATCTACGTGTACGATAAAGAAGGGAATACCGTACAGGGATGGGCCTTCAGAAAGACTGAGGCAACCGTGACAAAAGAGATCCAGCATTTCAGGATTGACGGGAACGATTACATCGCCGCCGCGGACGGGATCCGCACCTATTTCCTTAACAGAAGGGGGAAGGAGAGGATCAGCCTGGAAGAGCGGGTGACCGTTTCGCAGCACAACCCGTTCACACTGGATATGAACATCCGGGAGGGAAGGCCCAGGTGGATCGCCACGGACACGGCCGGGAATGTGGTTGCGATGTACCTGGACGGAACGGTCAGTACACTGCTGAAACAAAACGTAACACCCGCTCACTATTTCCGTATGCAGGATATGGACAGGGACGGTATCCCGGAATTCATTTTTGCCGATGGAAATGAGTTGGTCGTGACCCGGCAGGACGGAAAACGGATTTTCAGTTTCAAGGTGAAGGAGAAGATCAGCAATCCGCCGGATCTTTACAAGTTCTCTGCTTCGGACATCAAGATCGGGATTACGGATGAGCCAAGGAACAGGATCTACCTGATCAATTCTGACGGTTCCCTCTACGAAGGATTTCCCCTGGAGGGGTCCACACGCTTCAGCATCGGATATTTTGCCGGCTCCGACAGCAGGTTCAACCTGATTGTGGGAAGCACGAACAATTTTTTATATAACTATTCAATTGAGTAGATCATGAAACGAATGAACAGGATTGTCATGACGGCCGGGGCCTTCCTGGTGCTTGCCGCGCTGGTGACCACTTGCCATCAGGAATATTTTGAGCTGGACAGGCTGTCCGATGAGATCGAACTGGAACATGAGCTGGTTGCACCCCTGATTTTCGGGACCTTTTCACTGGATGATGTGGCCAGTGTCATTGATACGGTGGGTCATTCACACATTGACGACCTGGGGCAATACTATGTATCCTACAATGATACCACATTTACACTTCAGGATACCATCGAGCTCAGCTTCAGCGAAATGGGAATTGACACGGCATTGATCAAACAGCTGGATATCTCCCTGGAAACCATTAATGAAATTCCGGTACACATTGATCTTCAGATGTATCTGCTGGATGAGGATTATGTACTGTTTGATTCAATCTTCGATGAAAGAGCAGTCCTTCTGGGTGCTGCTGAGGTGGATGCGGACGGAAGGCTGATCGAGAGTTCCCAGGAGTACAATGTGATCTCAATACCTTTTAACAGGATCGCCAGAAAGGGGGATCTGGCATACCTCAGTGTGGCGGTAAACCTGTATACAGCAGGAGAAGAATCAGCGGTGGTGAAGTTGTATGTGCATCACACCCTGAGTTATAAGATTTCCATTTATGCCAAATACAGAATTAATACCCGAGAATTATGAACGCAATCCGCAGATTGACAATCCCCGTGGGATTCGCAATGGCCATGTGCCTGCCACTGGCGGGCCAGATCACCAATTCGCTCTATTTCATGCATGGTGTGCCCCAGTCCAACCGGATCAATCCGGCCCATCAGCCGAAATGCGGACTATACCTGGGGTTTCCTGCGCTGGCACCCCTTCGGCTGGAAATGGCATCCAGTTCACTGGCCTACCAGGATATCATCTATCCGCATCCCACCCAGGATTCGCTCATCACCTTCCTTCATCCGCTGGGCAATAAACAGGCATTCCTGGATCAGCTCCATTCCGTGAATGATGTGATTTCCGATCTGGGCATCTCCTTGGCTTCCATTGGATTCAGGACTTCGATCGGATTCTTTTCACTGGACGTTACCACGAGGATGGACGGAGCGGTCCATTATCCACGCGACCTGGCGAGACTGCTGCTGTTCGGGACCAGGGAAGGGGAAATATATCAGTTTGACGGAATGGGTATTGATCTTTCTCTCTTCAACGAGGCATCCCTGGGGTGGTCGGCTAGCATCCTTGATAACCTCCAGGTGGGTGTGCGGGGGAAGCTGCTGTTCGGGGTGGCGGACCTGTCAACCCGGCGGTCCGAGCTTTCATTGAGCACTTCACAGGATCTCTGGAATATACGGTCGGATATCATGATGAATGCATCCCTTCCGTTTGCGGAGGTGCAGTATGACCAGGAGGGAATGATCGAGGATGTACTGATCGATGAGGATATTGAAGATCTTGGACCGTTCGCCGCTCCCGGGTATATGTTCAATGCAGGCAACCTGGGAGCAGGGGTGGATGTGGGAATCAACTACAGGCCTGTTGAACAGCTCCAGCTGAGCGCCAGTGCGGTGGATATTGGCTTCATTTCCTGGAAGGAGGGGGTACATGATGTCTCCTATGTGACGGATTATGATTTCGAAGGGATCGAGATCAATCCCTTTGAAGTCTCCGAAGGGACTGATATTGGCGATTATGTGGACAGCGTACTTCTGGACAGCCTGTCCACGTTCCTGGAATTCACCTCTGGCAGGAGCTATTCAAAGAGACTGAATACAAAACTGTACCTGGGGGCTTCCTGGTACCTCACTCCGAATATCAATTTCGGGATCCTGTCCCGGACCGACTTTCTGAACGGACGGATCGCCCAGCAATTCACCGCCACGGCCAACCTCACAACAGGAAGGTTCATTAACCTGACCCTCAGTTATTCGGTGATGAACTCCTATATGAAGAACCTGGGGGCGGGTTTCTCATTCAACGTGGGACCCCTGAACCTTTACGTCATATCGGACAACGTTTTGAACATGGTGTTCTGGCCCCAGGAGGCGCGCTCGGCCAACCTCTGGTTCGGAATGAACCTGGTATTCGGTTACAGGCAATTCAGGCAAATGGAGTACGGGGACAAACCGCTGGTCTACTGAGACAGATATCTCTATCATCTTTTATATCTTTATTACCTTTAATATATCTGAAGAAACCAAATAATGGATCAGAACAACTTTTGCGTCATCATGGCAGGAGGAATTGGAAGCCGCTTCTGGCCCCTGAGTAAAACCAAGAGACCGAAACAATTCCTGGATATCCTGGGAACGGGCCGGACCCTTCTGCAGCAGACTTTCGACCGGTTCAGACAGATCATTCCGAAAGACCAGATATACGTGGTGAGCAACCTTGAATATCAGGCCCTGATCGCGGAACAGCTCCCGGAACTCCCGGTGGAAAACATCCTTCTTGAACCCTCCCGGAGGAACACGGCTCCGTGCATAGAATATGCCAACTTCCGGATCATGCAGAAGAATCCCGACGCGAATGTGGTGGTGGCACCCTCTGACCATCTCATATTACGGGAATCTGAATTCCTGCGGTGTATCGGACAGGGAATGGAATTCATCCAATCCAAGGATGCATTGCTGACCATGGGTATCGTCCCCAGCAGACCCGAAACCGGCTACGGATATATCCAGTCCGTCCAGGAAGGTCTGCCGGGATATGAGAACACCGGCTTAATGAAGGTGAAAACCTTTACGGAGAAGCCCAACCTGGAGTTGGCCAGGGTGTTTCTCGAAAGCGGTGATTTTTACTGGAATGCAGGGATCTTCTTCTGGTCCCTGAAATCCATCATGCGCGCCTTTGAAGCCCATCTGCCGGAGATCCATGCCCAGTTCAATGAAGGCAGGGAACTTTACGGAACCCCGGAAGAAAATGATTTCATTGAGGATGCCTACAGCAACTGTACGAATATCAGCATTGATTATGGAATCATGGAGAAAGCGGAAAACGTATACGTGCTGGTATCCGACTTCGGGTGGTCGGACCTGGGTACCTGGGGCTCTCTATACGAGCAATTATCCAAGGATAAAAACGAAAATTCAGTTACAGGCGATAATGTGTTCATGTACGACTGCCATGGCAACATCGTAAATGTCAAAGGGGCCAGGCTGGTGGTGCTGCAGGGCCTTACAGATTATATCGTTGTGCAGAACGAGGACATCATCCTGGTGTGCAGAAGGGAGGAAGAGCAGAAGATCAAACAGTTCGTCAACGATATCCGTACCGAGATCGGGGATGAGATGATGTAGGCACTTTCCCGGGAGTCCCGTCAGATGTCCTTCTTCCAGATCCGGTCGGCAGCCTTCAGATATTCGGGAAGGGCTGCCGAACCATACCACGGATAAATCAGGGGTTTCAGCAGACCGGCATGTATGGCAGGATCCGTATCCAGAAGCTCCCGGACCTCTTCCGGAGAAGTTGCATCAAGAATAAAAATCCCCCTGAGGTCATCGTCGTTCCTTCCGAATGGCCCTGCCACGACCAGCTTTTTCATGTCAGCGAGTCGCCCGATATTCTGAAGATGTCCTGCAAAGCAACTGTCAATAAATGCCCTGTCGGTGGTCCGGTTGTCTCCTGTTTTCAGAACGACGAAGATATAATTCTTCATTCCGTAGTCGTCTGCTCCCAATCTGAGAGCAAGGTCCGGATCAAAGTTCGGATTCTCTGTCTGGCCATAAGCCATTGGCGCTGTGAATAGTGCGAACGCAGTGAATAAAAGGACGATGATTCTGTTCATTGGATCGTGATGTTGTGATGGATGCCCTCCTTCGAATATGAACCGGTGCTCCAGTATATACAACAATGTCGCTGAATTGTTCACGATGGTCCCCTGGTACTCCCGGCTGATGCCTTCCTGGAAATGGATTACATGGTATCGGGTGAAGAAAGGGATGCACTGATCAGGAAAAAACTGGATTCTTCTGTCCTTTATGTGGCAGGACATTCCCTTCAGGGATTTAATATACCGGGTGCGGGGGAAAGTCCCATCATCGCGGTTACCAGGAAGGCGGGCATCGAACTGATGAAGATAAAAAATGCAAAGGAGGACAAGGCTGTTCTTCCATCGGAGAACATAACCGGCCGGAAATTTCTGCAGGCCAATGGTTCTGCTGTCACTGAAACAAAAGGGTTTCGCATGATACGGGGCGAGAGCATAGACTGGCAATCCCGGAATATATACAGCAGGATCGGCGGGAATTTCGGGTAACGGCAAATGAAACCCATCTCTCCGGATTCCCGTATTAATTCATAGTAAAAGAATGGGGAATGTTTCGGTTGATGATCATATTCATTACACTTCTGATCTCAGTTAACCTAAAAGGATACGCATTTGAGCTGGATGATACACTCTCCCGGAGTCAGAACAGTATTGCATATATACCGGTTATCAGCAAAGCAGAATATGATCAGATTATACAGAAAGGATTAGGTGTTGCTTTATGGACTAATTTCGAGGAAGGCCTGATCGAAATAGCGAATGGTTTCCAAAAGGCCTACCAGGATAATAAGGGAGAAAGGGCACTGGGCTATGTGGATATGGAAATCTACGTTTTGCTCCAAATGATCAAAAATGGTAAGCTAGAACCTGTGGATAAGTCATTTCTGATAAATTTCTTCGGAGCGTATTTCTCTGAGCAACTAGAGACAGACAGGATCTTTAATAATAATCGTCATCTAGAAGAGATGAAGCCACTATTTTTGAGGATAAAACTTCTTTGTTCAGTTCTCAATAGAGAGGAAGAATTTGTTCATGAGTATCTCGAAAAATACCTGTCGGCAGAACCTGAAAATCACGCCGTACACATATTGAAGGCATACCTTCAGTTTGAAGAGGGAAACTGGCTGGATGCCATCGAATGCTGTTCTGAAGCGATTGACATTTCGCCAGAATACGCAACTGGTTATCTGCTACGGGGACTGAGCTACGGATATTCAGGAATGAATCTGGAAGCGATAAACGATCTTCAAAAGTCAATTGAACTGTTTCCCCAAAATCCAACAGCCTTTGCTCAATTGGGTATCCTTTATTATCAGGCGGAAAATTATCCGGATGCAGCTTCATGCTATAGGAAAGCCCTTGAAATAAATCCCGGGTATGTATGGATCTATAACAACCTGGGTAATTGTTACAGGAAAATGGAACAACCGGACAGTGCCCTGTATTATTTTGATAGCGCTGTTTATTATCAACCGGATGTTCCATATATCTATATGAATATAGGGGATGTTCATTTCGAATTGGAAGAATACGAGGTTGCCAGGTATATTTATTCAAAAGCACTTGATCTGGATTCAACGGATCATATCATATTATATATGATTGGCAATACCTGCTATGAATTAAAAAATTATCAGGAAGGTATCCGCTACATGAAAAAAGCAGTTGAAATTGAACCGTCACATGGACCTTCATTGACCAACCTTGGATGGTTCTATTACCTGACAGGCGATTTTCAGAAATGCCTTGAGTGTTCACGCCGGGCTTATGCAATAGATACATCCGATTATTATGCAAAATACAATGCTGCATTGGCAGTATTAAGGATGGGCAGGATTGAGGAAGCCTATGAAATGTATCATACATTCTATCAAGAGAAAACTGATTTTGATATTACTGGGGCGGTTATCGATCTGAATGAACTCATAGGACAGGGGATCATGGCCAGGGAAGCCCGGTATATTTTAAAGAATATTCTGAATGTAAGATGATCAATACAATGGTAATAAAATACTCGATAATTACGACATTGATCCTGATGCTTACTTTCTCCAGTGGTGCATCTCAGGAACTGGATAGTTTGATCCGTTTTTCTGATCTGACTTTTATTTCGATCTATGAAGAGATGGTGTTTTCCAAGTTTTACAAGGGCCAGGACCTGGAACTTGAAGATCTTTTCATGGCCATCGATGTAGGATCCGAAAGTGAAGCAAAACGCTATAAATCAAAACTGAACGCTTTGGCATCGACTCTGAAGAGGGAGAATATCATGGAGAAAAGAGAAAGGAAACAGGTGAAGATCATCTACGAGAATACCCATGAGGCATTGATGGTAAGGTATGAGGAGGATGCACTGTTCCCTGACCTGTTCAGAAACGGGAATTTCAATTGTGTTACAGGCTCCATCATTTATAGCCTCATATTTAAGGAATTTGACATTCCCTACTCCATACAGAAAGGAATGAATCATGTTAACTTGGTGGCATATCCCGAAACATACACCATCCTGGTCGAGAGTACTGATTCAGAAAAAGGTTTAAAGACTTTGAACAAGAGTGATAAAATGGAGTATGTTGACATGCTTACCCAGGGAAAAGTGATTACTCCGAACGAAAGGCTGCAAAACAGCATAACATCTATTTTTCTTCAATATGCACTCAATGAGAGCGAGATAGACGAATATGAACTTGCCTCCTATCAGTATTCAAACCGGGGCATTTTACTGTTAAGAGAACTGGAATATGAGAAAGCCTATGAGAATTTTGAAAAAGCATATTATCTCAAACCCGGTATTGAACTGGCAACAATTTTGCTACAGACCGGTGGATTGATTCTGCATATGTCGGATTATTCCAATCCTTCTCATGTGATGCTGATTGCTAAACTAGCACGTTTCAAAGAGCTGGGGATCACGGATGATGACGTATACGGTGAATTTGAGAGGGTCACCCGGAAAGTATTCTATGACAGGAATGACCTGGAAGGGTACAGGGAAGCCTTCTCAATCCTGGCTGAAAATCTGGAGAGTGAACAGTTGGTGCAGAAAATTTCCCTTATGTATTACGGGGAACTAATCGATGATCTTATTGGGAAAGGAGACCTGCATGCCAGCATTCAATACCTTGATGAATTATATGATCTGGACCCTGAAAATAAACCGATCCAGAATCTGATTAAAGATATTCTGATCAGTTACCTCGGGAATTCCAGCCTGTCACCACCCGACCAGGTGGATTTTCTTGACAAAACCAGAGGAAAACTACCCCTGGTTTTTGAGATGCATATCATAAAGATGCTGGACCTGCACTCTCTCCTGGCAGCGGCAGAATTCTCCTTTGACAGGAAAAATCCAGAAAAGGGGGAAGATTACCTGGTTCGTTTTGAACGAAACGTCATTGGTGTGAAGAATCTCGGTATGATTGCTAATGAAATACAAACGGCCTACAAAACAGCAGCGTACTATTATTATGGACGGGGAAACATCCGTAAAACTCGTGAATTCCTTGACAGGGGTTTAAAGATCCTTCCTATGAGTAATGATCTAAAATACATGAAAAATTCCATTTGAACCTAGCTCATGTTCTTGACAGCGAGCTGGTAAGAAATTTTCTTTATAAGGGTGTTTCCAAGTTTGGTTGATTATTCCGGACAAAGTGTACACTGGATTCGGAGTAAAGTGTACAACTCCTTT
>JAXGMU010000024.1:8039-50449 GCA_040768485.1 Bacteroidales bacterium | reverse complement strand
GACCGGGCACATACTCGAACTGGTACATGATGGAGTCGTCGTTCCGGACTCCCCAGGGTACCGTCATGGTCTTGTTGGCCCAGTCCACATCCACCGTGGAGGAAACCATTGTGGTCTCATCGAGGGTGGCGTTCACGTGGTTGCCGATGGTCCACATGGCCGCCCGGAGACGTTCATTGTATTGATTGTCTGCAAGCATGGGGATTGGGATCCACTCGGAATCGGTGAGGTCCGTCCCCACCACAAAAGTGGTATTCCCCTGTTTCACATCGAATCGGCGCACCAGGATGTGGGTGCCCGTGGCATTTTCAACTCCGGCTACGGCAACATTACCCCCGTCGGGATTGGTGCCGTCACCATCCGAGAACAGACCGCCCACCTGGTCGATCACCGCAGAGTCGGTGGGGGAGATGTGGTGCCTCAGGAAGAAGACATCGCGCCCTCCCCAAACTTCCATCACCTGGTAGTAGTTCAGCTCACGGACGGTGTCATTCTGCGACATGCTGTCCAGCGGGCCTCCCGGGGACTCGTATGCGTGCACCTGCAGGTCGATCAGATCCCACATTTCGTCCTTGGTCAGGAACTCCTGACCCCAGTCATATGAGAATCCGAACCTGGCGATGTCCTTGGCATAGTTCTCCTCCGTGAAATCATTTACAGCACCGATCACATAGGACTCACCGGGTTGCAGCACCACATCAGGCAGCCTTTCGATATTCTGATGATCCACCTGGGGTGCCTGTTCCGGCCATGAAACACCCTCCGGGAAACCGTTCCAGGGAGTGATCATCCCGAACTCGAAATCCTTCAGGTTCAAAGCCGCGGTACCCATGTTCGTGATCTCGCAATACGCCTGCTCGGCACGGTCCATCTTGGCCTCCGAGATGATCAGCGTCTTGATCGTATCCTGGGCAATCAGCATACCCGAGGATACAAGCAGCATGATAAGTAGTAGTTTTAGCCTCATAGTGATTAATTTAGTTAAACATTGGTTAAAAGTCCTGTAATAAATAAGGTGAAAGACCAAGATATAAAAATTTTTCTATGTGAAAGAGCAAAAGCCCGGCAAGATTGACGTATGACTTTCAATTTTTAATGAAAATAAGTTGAGACAGGCTGGTCCTGATCTGTTAATATTCAGTCAGTGAAGGTATTAAGATTTCAGGTTGGTCCCGGAACACCCGCCTGCAATCTGTTGCATTTTCCCTTCCGCGGCACGGCCCCGCATATGCAATATATTTCATATCTTGAGAATCAAATGTAAAACAGCATCTATGAAACCAAAAAACAAGATCTCCCGAAGGGAATTTGTCGGTACAACCGCGGCAGCCGCGGCATTCACAGTAGTCCCGGCACACGTACTCGGCCGGTCCGGCCGGGTCGCTCCCAGTGACAGGATGAACATCGCCTACATCGGGTGCGGGACCCAGGGCATTCGTGAACTGGCCGATCTGCTTCAGTTCCCCGATGTACAGGTCACCTCCGTCTGCGATCCGAACCGGTTCACCACCGATTATGTGGACTGGTCCCGTTACGGCATCCGGAACACGGTGCGGGAGGCCCTGGACGACCCTGACTGGGGTGCGGGGCTGGATGGCATTCCCGGGGGAAGGGACCTGGGCAGGGAACTGGTGGAGAAATTTTACGCAAAAAACCGCCGCTCCGGCCGGTACAGGGGCTGTGCCTCCTATATCGATTTCAGGGAACTCCTGGAGAAGGAGAAGGGGATCGACGCGGTGAAGGTGATGACACCGGACCATTTGCATGCTGCGGTATCTGTGGCAGCCATGAAGAAAGGAAAACACGTGGTGATCCACAAGCCCATCGCCAACCGGATGCATGAGGCAAGGGTGACCATCGACACGGCCATCGAAACGGGGGTGAATACACACCTGCTGGCCTGGAGCGAACGAAGCGGTAACCGGACCATTCTGGACTGGATCCGGCAGGGTGCCATCGGCGAGCTGAAAGAGATCCACAACTGGTCCAACCGCCCGGTGTGGCCGCAATGGACCTCCAACCCCGTGGAAACGCCGCCTGTCCCTGACGGCCTGGACTGGTCCCTCTGGCTGGGTCCCGTTCCCGACCGCCCCTATCATCCCAATTACACCCACGCGGTATTCCGCGGCTGGTACGATTTCGGTGGGGGGAGCATTGCCGATATGGGACATTACAGCCTGTGGCCCCTGTTCCTTGAATTCGGGATCCGTTCGGCCCCCCTATGCGCCACCGCATACGGAACCACCACCTGCAGGATCGAGGACGGGGTGAGCATGCAGGAACAGAACAATGTGGCCTTTCCCCATTCCTGCATGGTGGAGTTCGGGTTCCCGCAGCAGGAAGAACTGCCGCCGTTTAAACTATTCTGGTATGACGGAGGCATGAAGCCCTTCATCCCGGATGAGCTGAAAGCTGCAGGCGAAGCGCTTCCGCGGGAAGGCATGATGTTCGTGGGGGACCAGGGCAGGATCCTGGGCAGCTTTCACGGGGACAGGCCGAGGATCCTGCCGGAAAGCCGGATGGTTGAATTCACCGGTTCGGCCGAACCGCCGGAAACGGAAGTGACCCGGAACGAGCGGGTGTGGATCGATGCGTTCCGAAGCGGCAACCCTTCACCGGGCCATTTTAGCAGGGCCGGTGCGGTCACAGAGACGATCCTCCTGGGAGCGGTGGCACTCAGGGCCGGGGAAAGGGTGGAATATGACTCTGAAAAAATGAAGATCACCAACCTTCCGGAGGCGGACCGGTACCTGTACCGGGAGTACCGCCCGGGGTGGGGGATGTAGGAAGGAGTTAGTTGAGTTAGTTGAGTTAGTTGAGTTAGGGTTCTGACTTCTAACGACTTTTGACTAACGACTTTTGACTAACGACTAACTTTACAACTCCATTAACTCCATTAACTTTTCATTTATGAAAAACGCAATTCTGATTATATCCTTTCTCCTGTTATCCTTCGGGATAACCGCCCAAGATATTTCCCGTTACATCACCATCGACCAGTTCGGGTACCTGCCGGCCTCCAGAAAGGTGGCGGTGATCAGGGATCCGCAGACCGGCTTCGATGGGGACGAATCCTTCCGGCCCGGGACCTACTACGCGGTGGTCAATGCTACCAGCGGTGAGAAGGTATTCAGGGCGCCCTGCTCTGAATGGAACAACGGAGCCACCGATCCCTCGTCGGGGGACCGGGCATGGCATTTTGATTTCACACAGGTGGATACGCCGGGCACCTACTTCGTCCTGGATGAGGAGCAGAACCTCCGTTCTTATGAATTCGTCATTGCCCACAATGTATATAATGAGGTGCTCAGGCAGGCCATGCGGACCTTCTTATACCAGCGGGCGGGCTTTCCCAAGGAGGCACAGTATGCCGGGGAGGCCTGGGCCGACGGGGCCAGTCACCTGGGACCGCAGCAGGATCCAACCTGCAGGTCCTTCTTCGACCGGGACAACCCGGCGACGGAAAAGGATGTGCGGGGGGGATGGTACGATGCGGGCGATTACAACAAGTATACAAGCTGGACCGCCAACTATGTCGTGGAACTGATGAAGGCTTACCTGGAAAGGCCGCAGGCCTGGGGGGACGATTACAACATCCCGGAATCGGGGAACGGGGTCCCCGATATCCTGGATGAGGCCCGGTGGGGGATCGGCCACCTGATGCGCATGCAACAGGGGGACGGGAGCGTGCTGAGCATTGTGGGAGAGGCCCACGGGAGCCCCCCTTCCTCGGCCACAGCTCCCAGCTATTACGGTCCGCCCAATACCTCCGCCACCCTGAACACCTCGGCTGCTTTCGCCCTGGCTGCCAGCGTGTACCGCACCACAGGCGATGAGGAATATGCGGACACCCTGCTTGCCAGGGCCCTGCGGGCGTGGGACTGGGCGCAGCTTTATCCAGATTCCCTGTTCAACAACAACGATGCTGCCTACAATTCAGGGGGACTGGGAGCGGGGAGGATGGAGACCGATGATTACGGACGATTCATGGCCAGAATGGAAGCGGCGTGTTACCTTTTCGGGGAGACCGGCGACAACGGTTTCAGGGATTTTTTTGACGACAATTACAGGCAGGTGCACCTGTTCCAGTGGAACTTTGCCTATCCCTTCGAAGCGCTGAACCAGGATGTGCTGCTCCATTACACCACGCTGCCGGGGGGAACACCGGCGGTGCAGGACCAGATCAGGAATGTTTACAGGAATGCGGTGGTGAACGGGGGAGACAACCTCCCGGCCTACGCGGGAGAGAAGGATCCTTACCTGGCCCACACGGCCACCTATACCTGGGGCAGCAACGGGGTGAAATCCTCCCAGGGCAGCATGAATTATAACCTGATCACCTACGGAATGGATGAGGGGATCAATTCCCTGGCCAGGGAAGCTTCGGAAGCATTCCTGCACAACCTGCACGGGGTGAATCCGCTCAATTTCGTCTATCTTTCCAACATGTACCGTCACGGTGCGGAGAACGGGGTGAATGAATTCTACCATTCCTGGTTCACGGACGGAAGTCCCCGGTGGGACCGGGTGGGAACCTCCCTGTACGGTCCCCCGCCCGGGTACCTTACCGGCGGTCCGAACCCGCAGTATGACTGGGACGGTTGCTGTCCCTCAGGCTGCGGGTCCTCAGCCAACAATGCCAGGTGTTTCTCCGAATCCATCTCCCCTCCCAAAGACCAGCCTCCCCAGAAATCCTACAAGGATTTCAATACAAGCTGGCCCCTCAATTCCTGGTCGGTCACCGAGAACAGCTGCGGGTACCAGGTGAACTATATCCGCCTGCTGTCCAAATTCGTCACCGCCGGTATGGACTGCAGCGGGGAGGTGGGCGGAGGCGCTTTCATCGATTCCTGCGGGGTATGTGCGGGAGGCAGCACGGGCATCATCCCCTCCCTGGACCCGGACCTGTGCAACGGGACAACGGTCCCCGGTGAAGGGGACACCATGTACGTGGAAGGAAGGCACCTGTATACATCGGCAGGGGAAAAGGTCATCCTGCGCGGTGTGAACGAGATGTTCGTCTGGTCGGACGACAGGGACGGCAGCCGGCTGTTGCCGGAGATCGCAAAAACAGGCGCCAACTGCGTCAGGCTGGTGTGGACCGCCGAGGAGGGAGACGAAAGCACGCTGGCGGAGCTGATCGAAAGGTGCATCGCACATCAGATGATCGCCATGCCGGAATGCCATTCCGCCACCGGCGAGTGGGAGAAACTGGATGTCTGCGTGGATTTCTGGAACCATCCGGACCTGATCGACGGGATCCGGCAGAACCGGAGCCGGATCCTGCTCAACATCGGGAACGAGGTGGGGGACGGGAACGTGACCGCGGAGCAGTTCAAAACAGGATACATGAATGCCATTGATTCCCTTAGGGGATGGGGGTATACGGTGCCCCTGGTGATCGATGCGAGCAGGTGGGGACAGGACGTGGATGTGATCTTCGCTACCTGGCGGGAACTGCTGGCCCACGATCCCCTGCACAACATCCTGTTCTCGGTCCATTCCTACTGGCCCGACACGGAGAATTACCACCGGGTGGCCACCGAATCGGTGAATGAAGGGCTCCCCGTCATCATCGGGGAGGGTCCCTCTCCAACCAGGTACCCGGATTGCAACATCCTGGATTACGGAACCGGACTGGAAGTGGCCGGTCAAAATGAGATCGGATGGCTCTCCTGGTCCTGGGGCGGACTTCCCAACGGGCACTGTGTGCCCAATTTTGACCACACCCTGGACGGAGTGTTCGGAGCGTGGCGGACCCCTTATGCTGCAGAGATGATGGCGGAGCATCCCTACAGCCTGATGCGGACCGCCGAACGGCCTCCTTCGTTCTTCAGTGGTGATACGGTGCTGGTTTCCGGGATATATCTTTCTCCGGACATCGAAACGATGGAGGTGGGCGACACGGTTGTGGTGGAAGTGCTGGTGACTCCCGCCAATGCAGCAGAGAGGGGATATACTGTTCAGCTGTCCGGTGACACCGGTGCGGTCCGGTATGACCCCGCATACGGCATCCTGGCAGCCGTTGAGGCGGGGATCGTTCAGATGGTGGCTGTCAGTGCCGGGAATCCGGACATTTCCTTTTCCCGGGAAATAGAGATCCGCCAGATTCCCGTGACTGAAATCAACATTTCGCCGGCCCGGGCGGAGATGATGGTTGGCGATACCCTTCTTTTCAGCGTGGAAGTACTGCCGGAAAATGCGACCGTGAAAGATTACAGGTTCGAAGTGGTAGACACTGCACTGGTGATCCTGTTCGATTCTGCCCTGAACAGGGTCATCGGGTCAAATCCCGGGACCGCTTCCATCAATGCCCGGTGGATGGGGGGGGATGTTTCCGGTACGCTTGACATAACCGTTTTGAAAGAGAGCTTTTCAGGCCCGGGGATGGCCGCACCGCAGGTCAGGGTGTATCCCAATCCCGGGAAAGAATTCCTGAATGTGGAATGTGATTCCCGCCTGCCCGTCGGGCTGAAGATCCTGGACCTGGAGGGAAGGGTGCTGAAGGAGTTGCAGTTTACCGGCGAGGCCTTTGTGGAGACGGCAGGATTGGCAGCGGGAACCTACCTGGTGGAGATCAGGTGCCGGGAGATGGTCAGACGGGAAAAACTCATTATCTTATGAGGATTATTTTGATGTGTATTAACCTGATCCATAAATTTAAAAAGCAATGAAAAAAATACTGATCACGCTCGTTGCCGCGGCATCCGTCCTGGGATGCCCGGCCCAGCAGGCCGATGTTTCGGAAATGATATCGGGCTACAACTTCATTGAAAGCACCTGGTATACCGAAGCGGAAGACCTTGCGCTGCTCGAACTGTACGAAGGCCTCCGGGTGGCCGATGTATCCGACGGCATGGACATGGCCGGACTGCCCGGCACCGGACTCGTGGACCCGGCGATCCACCCTTCGTGGGTGGATTATGAATCCCTTTCACATATTTTCCGGGGGATCGCCCTGACGGTTCGCTACGTGCCCACCCAGAAGTCAGACCGTCCCGCTCCTGGAGAGGATTTCAGCAGCTGGGAAGGTGATTTTTACAGCAACCACTCCTCGGAAGCCTTTGTGCCGCTCATTCACAAAGGGGTGGCCATCGTGATCGACGATGTGGAGGAGCTGGATATCGGGTCCATCGGCTCCAACAACATCATGAGCTGGAAGGACCACGGTGCCGTGGGGGTGGTGACCGATGCCTCTTCGAGGGACACCGACGAGGTGGGCCTGGAAAAAATCCCCCTCTACCTCCGTGAAAAAGGGAGGGGGATCCGGCCCGGAAGGAACCAGCTGGAATCGGTGAACCGGCCCGTTTCAATCGGGGGAGTGCTGGTCTGTCCCGGCGATGTGGTGGTGGCCGACGGGGACGGGGTGATCGTGGTCCCCCGCCGGGTAGCCGCCGAGGTGGCCGGCCATGCCCGCAGGGTGCTGGAGGGGGACAAGGCGGCACGCAGACAGCTTTATGAGAAGCTGGGGATCCCGTTCGACCGGACCGTGGAATGAACAGGACACACGGCCGGATTGTCATTTTTGCTGAAGAATGGATCAATACGCACATTAAATACATGGTATGATGACATTGCATAAACAGGTTGCGATCATGGCAACCCTCGGACTCCTGGCATTTGTGACCGTCGCCCGGGCGCAGGATCCGCGGATCCTGGAAATCGGCGAAAAAGCGCCGGACTTTGCGCTTCCGGGCACCGACGGCCGGATCCATGCCCTGGAGGATTTCCGGGAGGCGAAAGTGCTGGCCGTCATTTTCACGGCAAACCACTGTCCCACCGCCCAGGCTTACGAAGAGCGGATCAGGCAGCTGAGCGGGGACTACCCCCCGGAGCAGCTGCAGGTGGTGGCCATCTCCTCCAACCATCCCGGAGCGGTCTGTTTGGAGGAGCTGGGTTATTCCGACCTGGGGGATACTTTTGAGGAGATGAAGGTCAGGGCATCGGACAGGGGGTTCAATTTCCCGTACCTGTATGATGGGGATGACCAGGAAACGGCACTCGCCTACGGTCCCACCGCCACCCCCCATGTATTCATCTTCGATGAAGAAAGAAAGCTCCGGTACAGGGGCCGTTTCGATGACACGGAAGATCCCTATAGTGATCCGTCCAACCGGGATGCGCGCGGTGCCGTTGAAGCCCTGCTTGCCGGTGTGCCGGTACCGGTGGAAACCACAAAGGCATTCGGCTGTTCCATGAAATGGATCTCCAAGGCGGAATGGAGAAGACAGCTGGACGAACAATGGAGGGAGAAGCCTGTGGAGGTGAAGGTGATCGGGGAGGAGGAATTGAAGGAACTGGTGAGCAACCCGGGCAACAATCTGCGGATGATTAATGTCTGGGCCACCTGGTGCGGACCATGCATCATTGAATTCCCGGAGCTTGTGAAGCTTCAGCGCATGTACGGGAACCGGGATTTCCAGGTGGTCTCCGTCACCACGGACGACCCTTCCATGGAGGATAAAGTGCGTGCATTTCTGGAGGATAAGCATGCCGCATTTGATAATTACATGGTGGAGACGAACGACCGTTACGGATTCATCGAGCTCATTGACCCAATGTGGCAGGGGAACCTCCCTTACACGATGCTGGTGGCCCCGGGAGGGGAGGTGGTCTACAGGCACGCGGGGATCATCGATCCGCTGGAGGTGAAAAAAGCCATCATCGACCGGCTGGGCAGGTATTATGCCGATGATAAATGACCATGGGAAAAGTTGTATATCTGCTGATGGCAATGATGCTGATCCATCTCCCGGGATGCCGTTCCGGCGTAAATAGCCGCACGGCAGATCTTTTCGACAGGGAGAACCTGGTGGCCTGGTGCATCGTCCCCTTCGATGCCGCGGAGAGGACCCCGGAACAGCGGGCCGGAATGCTGGAGGAGCTGGGCATCACAAGGCTGGCCTACGACTACCGTGACAGGCACCTGGCTTCTTTCGAGGAGGAGATCCGGATACTGAAGGAGCACGGGATCCGGTTGCAGGCTGTCTGGCTCTGGGTGGAGCCCCGGGGGGAGGGACTCCTGAACCAGGCAAATGAAACCGTCCTGGAGATCCTGGAAAGGACGGGGACACATACCGAGCTCTGGGTCAGTTTTCCCGCATGGGTTTTCGGGGGGACCGGTGAAGAGAATCTGGAGACTGCCGTGGGCGCGGTGAAGGAGGTGCTCCGCCGGGCGGAGGAGATCGGTTGCACGGTGGCGCTTTACAATCACGGGGACTGGTTCGGCGAACCGGAAAACCAGGTCCGGATCATCGAAACAATCGGTTCGGATCACTTAAAAATGGTCTATAACTTCCACCACGGCCACCACCACATGGAGCGGTTCGGGGAGCTGTTCCCTCTGATGCTGCCCCACCTTTCGGCCGTGAACATCAACGGGATGAGCAGGGGCGGCCCTAAGATCATCACCCTGGGGGAAGGGGAGGAGGAGCTGCAAATGCTGCGGGTTGTGCGGGCATCCGGTTACGGCGGTCCCCTCGGGATCATCGGGCACACGGAGGGGGAAGACATCCGCATGGTGCTCGAAAGGAACCTGAAGGGACTGGAAAAGCTGAAGCAGTCGCTCTAGTCGCTGCCGGTCCGGTCACCTCCTGTCATCACCTTCCTGAAAAAGGTCCCCTGCCTGGTGGGGGTGTAATCCCAGTCGGTGAACATGTGGGGTGACCAGTCGGGATCGAAGCACCAGACCACCCAGGAAATTCCCTTTTTCGCCGAAAACGCCACCAGCGCTTCACCGTAGGTCTCGTCCCCCTCAACCGGCATATGCACCCCCTTCTCCTCAGGGAGGGCAAAACCGATCTCCGTAAGGATCACCGGGTACCGATCGGCCACGAATCCCCAGTCCCGCTCCCATTTTTCTTCCCAGGGTGCGCTGCGTTTCTGGGGATAGGGGTGGCTCACATATGCGATCCCCGTTGCTTCGACGGGATCCGTTTTCACAGGGGTGAGGTCATAGGCCCAGTCGAAACCTGCCACCAGGATGACCGACCGGGGATGGTTTTCCCTGATGATGCGGATTATTTCCTCGTTCATCTTTTTCCATTCCGGCCATGACATCTCCCCGAACCGTTCTCCCGACACGGTGGGTTCATTATACAGTTCGTACATGGCAACTGCAGGTTCGCCGGAATACCGGGCGGAGACGATATCCCAGAAATCTTTCGTTTCATCAAATGTGGTCACGTACATGTTGTGCTGGAATTTTTCCTCCTTCAGGTTCCCGATGGAATGCCAGTCAATGATCAGGTAGAGCCCGAGCTCGTTCGCCCACCGCACCGCCTGGTCGAGCAGCAGGAGATAGTTGTCCTCTCCCCTTGCCCTCCAGGCGCGGGGATGGACCGGCAGCCTGATCACGTTTGCACCCCATTGTTTCGCTTCCTCGAAATGGGATCTGGTCCAGTGCCCGTCCATTTCCAGGTTATGCGGGTCCCGGATGTTGACACCCCTGAAGATGACCGTTTCGCCGGACTCGTTCACGAACCGGTTCCCGTCGGTTTGGATCCGTTCCGGGTTTCCGGCGGACTGTGAAAAAGAGAGGCGTACCATGAACAACAGAAAGAGCGTCATCGACGCGATAAGTTGGATTGTTTTTTTCATCGTGATCTTGTTTATTCAGGATCGGAAGGGGGCGGAACCTCGATTTGCGACTGAACCCCCGGTTCCTTATATTGTTATCTGTAAATGTTACCTGTTTATATCAGTCCTGTAAACATACAAAAAAACAGATTACGATCGGCCGGGCGGGGGAAAACGACCACCGGCTCGATCGAGCGGCATGACCGGTTCTGAATACATACTGATCAGCCTGGGTGTCATCGTGCTCCTTGGATTCGGTGCGCAGTGGATCTCCTGGCGGCTTAGGATCCCTTCCATCCTGCTTCTGCTGCTTTTCGGCATTCTGGCCGGACCGGTGCTGGGATGGCTGGATCCGGACAAACTCCTGGGGGATGTGCTCATTCCCTTTGTCTCGATTTCGGTGGCGGTGATCCTTTTCGAGGGCGGATTGACACTGAAGATCGATGAATTCAAAAAGATCGGGAAGGTTGTTTCCCTGCTCATTTCCCTGGGGGTGCTCATCACATGGACGGTGGCCGCCCTGGCAGCCCACTGGATCTTCGGCATCAATATGCGGGTGGCGGTTTTGCTGGGAGCTGTGCTTACGGTCACCGGTCCCACAGTGATCGGTCCCATCCTGAGGAACATACGGCCCAAGCAAGCAGTGGGAAGCATACTGAAGTGGGAGGGAATTTTGATTGATCCCATTGGTGCTCTGCTTGCTATCCTGGTCTTCGAAGTGATCCTGGTCACCGGGATCCAGCAGGCGGCCGCCGTAGTGGTTTTAAGTGTATTGCGGACAATCATTCTTGGTGCCATCATCGGGGGAGCGTTTGCATTGCTGCTGACCTGGCTGATCAGGAAGTACCTGATCCCGGATCTGCTCCAGGAGATTGCCACCTTAAGTTTCGTGGTGGCAGTGTTCCTGATATCAAATCAAATCCAGGAAGAATCCGGACTGTTCTCGGCAACGGTGATGGGAATCGTGATGGCCAACCAAAAGTTCATCCCTGTAAAGAAGATCAAGGATTTCAAAGAGAACCTGACCGTGCTGATGATCCCTGTGCTGTTCATTCTCCTGTCAGCCCGCCTGACAAGAAGCGATATTGAACTGATGAGTTATTCCGGGATCATCTTCCTGCTGATCCTTGTCTTGATCGGTCGCCCGCTGTCGGTTTTCGTATCCACCATTCAATCCGGATTAACTTTTCGCGAAAAGCTGTTCGTTTCCGCGGTGGCACCGCGGGGGATCGTGGCTGCTGCCGTATCTTCCGTGTTTGCCCTGAAACTGGCAGATGGAGGGGTCCCCCAGATCGAATACCTGGTCCCGGTAACGTTCATGGTAATCATCGGTACTGTGCTCCTGTACGGGTTCGCTTCTGCACCCCTTGCCAGGGTACTGAAAGTGTCCCAGTCCGATCCCAGGGGAGTGATCATTGCCGGTGCCCATCCATGGGCCCTTGAAATCGCCACAGTGTTGCATGAGAAGGATTTCAGGGTGCTGGTTGTGGATACAAACAGGTATCATGTCAAACAGGCAAAAATGATGGGACTTCAGGCCTACCAGGAAAGCATCATTTCAGATAAAGCGATCGACAGGCTGAACCTGGAAGGGGTGGGCAAATTACTGGCCCTGACATCCAATGATGAGGTGAATGCGATGGCCGTGCTGCGGTTTTCGGAAATCTTTGACAATGAAAATCTGTACCAGCTTCGTCCCGATATAAAAGAAGATGAGCGGGAGTTCTCCCCCCAGCACCTGCGGGGCAGATTCCTTTTCGGGAAGGAGGTCACATTTACCAACCTTTCGCGGAAATTTTCCGAGGGGACTGTTGTGAAGTCCACCCGGCTGACCGCAGAATTCAGCTACAAGGATTTCAGGGCCCGGTACGGGGAATCAATGATCCCGCTGTTTCTGATCGACCAGGGCGGCCAGCTTCTGCCTTTTACTTCCAGGGATGAGATCGTCCCCAGGCAAGGGAACACGATCATTGCACTTGTAGATGCCCCTCAGACAGGGGCAACATGATCAGACCGTCACAACCGAATTCTCGCTGTAAAAATCATTCGGAACATACCTGTCGGCTGCGTTGTCATTGACCCAGACGGAGCCGTCCAGCAGGTACCTGAACTGGTATTCCTTTCCCTTCTCCAGGTCGATGGAAACTGAAAAATCCCCATTCTTCAGCATCTTCAGCGGGGTGCTTTTCTTGTCCCAGCCATTGAAGTCACCGGCCAGATTCACTTTTTTTGCCTTGCCCGCGTCTTCCTTTGACAGTTTAAAGGTCACCCTGCAGGTGGTTTTTTTTTCCGAATAGGTTTTTTTTAAGCTCATGGAAATTCTTTTTGAGGTTATTTTTCATGAAAGACCAGGACCGAAAGGTTTGCCTGGCTGATCAGCTTTCTGGTAAAACTTCGTTTAAAAATTCTTTCCAGGAAGTGCCTGTTTTCCTTCAGCACCACGATCAGGTCCGCCCCGATCCCGGCGGCCATCTGATTCATGATCTCAGGGACATCCTGGTCCCTCTTCTCCACCACTGTTTTCACGGTGATCCTGTCCGTACCGGTCTTTTCCCGGATGGTCTCATCAAACCCGGTTTCGTGCACCCTGTCTTCAAATTCCTTGTCCCTCACAATATGCAGCGCGGTGATCTCGGGTGAAAAAGGCCCGGTCAGGGCAAGCAGCCTTTTCAGCGTGGGGATGTCCTCTTCCTGGTAATCCGTGGCATAGATAATGTGTTTCAACGGCCTGTATTCCGTATGCGGGGCCACCACCCAGACGGGACAGTGCACATTGCGGATGATGTCCATATTCGTTGAGGTCCTTCCCCAGAAAGAATCGTCACTCTGACCCTGAAGCATGACCATGTCAGCCAATCCTTTCGCTACCTTGTCCTCGAGCAGCGATGCGGCATTTCCCAGTTCGGACTGAAATTCCACGGGGATCTCCGCGGGGATCTCTTCTGTGACCTCCCCGATCAGCCGGTCCAGGTTTTTTTCCGCAGCCTCGGCGATCTCGAGCAGGTTCTGCTGTACCTCCACCACCTCATCTCCCAGGGAATCCGGCGTTCCCAGCGGAAAAGCGGCAGGATTCTGAACGTACAGCAGCTGCACGCCTGCATGTATGTCCCTGGCCAGCATCAGTGTATACCTGATGAATTCCCGGGCAATTCCGGGCTCATTCACAAGGGCCCAGATGGTGTTCACTTTGTCCATGATCAAGTAAATTTAAATGATTCTTCCAAATAAATCAATAATCCTACAGCATGATCAGGCTGACGATCCAGATAACCAGTGCCGCAGAGATCCCCAGAACGAGCGTGCCCACCGTATGGACCCTGAAGCCTGTCCTGACGGGCATTCCGGTCATCTGGGTGAAGATCCAGAAAAAGCTGTCATTGGCGTGGGAGACCACCAGCGAGCCCGCTCCGATGGAGAGTACCACGAGGGCTTTGGCCATGTCGGTATCGAACCCGAGGGGACCCATCATGGGAGCCAGCAGGGAAGCTGCCGTGATCAGCGCCACCGTGGATGATCCCTGTGCGCTTTTAATGGCCGCTGCGATCAAAAAGGGGAGGAAGATCCCGATCCGCGCTCCGGCAAGGGTATCCCCCAGCACCGTTGCGAGCTCCGAATTCCGGAGCACCATCCCGAAGGCTCCTCCGGCTCCCGTGATCAGAATGATGATGGCCGCGCTTTGCAGGGCTTTCCCAACCCATCCCGAGGAGGAGAGCATCTCCCTGTCCAGTCTCCTGGGAAGGGTGAAGGCAAGCAACACACCAATCAGCAGCGCGATCACCGGTTCTCCGATAAATCCCACGGTCTCCTTCAGGGTGCCTGTGCCGAATGGACTGGTGGGAAAATCCGAGATTGATTTCAACACGATCAGGAAGATGGGAACCAGTATGGGGATGAAGGATTTGAAGGCAGAAGGAGCGGTTTTCAGTGTCTCTTCGATCTCTTCCCGGGAGATCTCCGGATTGGGGTCCAGCCAGATCCTGGAAACGACTTTCGTGGAATAAAGCCATCCTGCCAGCAGGACCGGGATGCTGACGATGATGCCCATCATGATCACCAGTCCCAGGTCCGCTCCCAGGATCCCGGCTGCCGCGATGGGACCCGGGGTGGGAGGGACGAGCACGTGGGTGACCGACAGGCCCAGGGCCAGTGCTTCGGCCGGACCGACAAGCGAAATGTTCGCCTCCTTGGCAAGCGCTTTGTTCAGCGGGGAGAGGATCACGAAGCCGGAATCGGAAAAGACGGGAATGGAGACGAAATAGCCGATGATGGACATGGTCAGGGGCACCTGTTTCTTTCCGGTGAGCTTCAGGATGCGGTTGGCCATGGAGTAGGCCCCGCCCGATTGTTCCAGAAAGGTCCCGATGATCACCCCTGCCAGGATCACGATCCCGATATGTCCGATGGTGTCGCCGAATCCTTTGTTGATCGATTCCGCCACCGAGGAAAGCGGCATTCCTGAAAAGAGCCCGAACAGCACCGCTACGAAAAGAAGTGCGAGAAAGGGATGGAACCGGTATCTGCTCGTGGATACGACGATCAGGAGGACGCTCAGGAGCAAAAGCAGGATCAGGAACATGACAGCATCGATTTGCGTTACAGCTCCCCAAACCTACAATTATTTTTTTGAAAAAAACCGGATTTTCCCTTTACATGAGGATGATCCCCGATTTGCGGCAGTGGTCCTGCATCTGTCCGGGCCAGAGGCTGGCCTGGACCTCCCCGATATGCGCTTTTCTGAGAAAATACATGCACAATCTGGACTGTCCGATCCCTCCCCCTATCGATTCGGGGAATTCGCCGTTGAGCAGCCGTTTGTGGAAAAGCAGTTCCCGGCGTTCACCCTTTCCCTGGATCTCCAGCTGCCGGAGCAGTGCGGTCCGGTCCACCCGGATCCCCATGGAGGAAAGTTCAAAGGCGCTTTCCAGCACCGGGTTCCAGATCACAATATCCCCGTTCAGTCCCCTGAAGCCCTGCTCCGTTTCGGTGGACCAGTCATCGTAATCGGGGGCCCTCCCGTCATGGGGCCTGCCATCGGTAAGCCCGGCACCGATACCGATGATGAATACGGCCCCGTACGCTTCCGCAATCCGGTTCTCCCGCTCCGCGGGCTCCAGGTCCGGATAGGCGGCATACAGCTCTTCCGAGTGGATGAAGTGGATCTTCTCCGGCAGCAGGGGCATGATCTGCGGGTGGTTCTCATACACGATGAACTCGGTCCGTTTGATCACCGAATAGATATTCTCCACAACGCTCTTCAGGAAAGAGAGGTTCCGCTCCTCGGGCAAAATGATCTTCTCCCAGTCCCACTGGTCCACATACACCGAGTGGGTGTTGTCCAGCTCTTCGTCCGGCCTGAGGGCATTCATATCCGTATAGATCCCGTAACTATTGGCGATCTCGTAATCGGCCAGCATCATCCGCTTCCATTTGGCCAGGGAGTGCACGATCTCGGCCGTTGTATGTTCCATGTCCCTTATCTGAAAGGAGACCGGCCGCTCGGTCCCGTTCAGGTCGTCATTGATGCCGGTCCCCTTCTGCACGAACAGCGGTGCCGTGACACGCCTGAGCTTCAGCTCGGCGGCCAGGTTCATCTCAAAAAAATCCTTGATCATCTTGATGGCCCGTTCGGTTTCCTTCAGGGTGAGGGCGGAACGGTAGTTGCCTGGAATTACAAGCTTCATGAAAATATCAATTTGTAATCTGACAAAGACTACAAATAACATATTTTAATTTCAGAAATCAAAAAAATTTCAATCTGATTATTGAAATAGTAAATTAGTGCAGGAATGTTACATCACCTGCAATGATCTCCTGGTCCCCGCTCACATAGGTGACAAACGCTTTGTACACGTACACCCCCTGGCTGGCCAGCTTGCCCGTATCCAGGTACCCGTCCCACCCTTTATTGATCTCGCGGGTCTCATAGACCATCTCTCCCCAGCGGTTGTATATGATCATGTGGAACTCCACCGCATTGATGATGTTGGGGTGGAACACGGTGTTGTCGATGCTCCCCTCTTTCCAGTAGCCACCGGTGGGTCCCGTCCCGTTCCACCGGAACACGTTGGGGAACTCGATTTCCCCTTCTCCTGCGATCACCCTGATATAGGCTTCACGGGTGGTGGTATCCGGACAGTCATCCTCGCTCCAGACATACAGGGTTACGTCATAGGTCCCTTCCACCCCGTAGATATGGGAAGGATTTTTATCGGCGGAGGTGTGCCCGTCGCCGAAATCCCACAGGTAGTAGCTTCCCCTCACGGAGCTGTTGACGAATTTGAAGAGCTGCTTCAGGTTCCTGGCCTGGGTGGGATAGGCGCTGAAAACAGCCTGCGGGGTCTCGTGGATGCGGACGATCCTTTCGGTGGTGTCTGTGCCGGACAAGCCGTATGCCATGAGTTTTACGCGGTGTTCCTTGCTTTTGTAAAAGGTATGGGTGGGACTGTGCTCGGAGGAGAAGGTCCCGTCGTCAAAATCCCAGATGTAGGTGTCGGCATATTCGCTCCGGTTGCTGAAGCTGATCTCCAGCGGGGGACACCCGCTCGTGTCGGGTTCGAAGGCAGCCACTGCGGGAGGGGGCAGGATCTGGACCATTTTGCTGGTGCTGTCCCGGCAATACGCGCTGTACGTCGTCAGCCAAATATCGAAGAACCCGTGGGCAGGGAATTCATGTCCCCCCGGGTCCCTGACCGAATCGGTCACCCCGTCCCCGTATTCCCATAAATAGTACCAGTCGCCCCGGCTGGACAGGTTTGTGAGAGATACATCCCTCCCCGGGTAGTCCTGAACCTCCGGATCCACGAAAAAGTCAGCCACAGGGTTCAGGTGCACGGTGAGGTTCCCGGAGGTGCTGTCCGTGCATCCGTGGACGGTTTCAATGATCAGACGGCAGGTGAATACCGTATCCATCCGGATCTCATCCTCCCCCGCCTGGGTGTCCGCCGGACCTTCCGGGTACTCCAGTAGATAGGTGTGCTCCACCACGTTGTTCCGGGTTTCCCTGGTCACCCCGTCCCCGAAATCCCACCGGTACAGGTGGTAGCCCGTTCCGGCTGAAAAATCAACCTCCACCGGGCTGCAGGGATCATCATACTCGGCCAGCAGGATCATGTCGGGATTCGGATATACCTCCATGGTCAGGGTGTCATCCAGCAATGTTTCACAGGAGATCCCGCCATGGTGTTCAATCACCTTGACCAGACGGTAGGTGTTGGTCCCGGTCCGGTTATCCAGGCGGACGGTGACCGTGTCGCCGGTGACATTTTCCAGGATCTGCCCGGTTCCCCCCATATCCAGGACCAGGTCGAACAACGTGCTCCCGGTTCCCAGTACCATGATCTGCGCGGAGGTGGTGTCATTGCCTGTTTCGCACCATGCGGAATCCGGGGTGAGGAACCATGCATCCGGCTGCGGGAACACCTCCACCTCCAGCGTGTCCAGCCCGTAACAGCCCCACCGGTCCGTTTCTGTCGTGAAGATCACCGCGTGAACTCCCGGACCGGCAAGGGAAGGGTCAAAGATCCCAGCGGCGGGGTCGGCGATCCCGGGGCCGGACCAGGTGCCTGCCGCGCCTGTGGCTTCCAGGTCGTACGGGGGATGAAACAGGCAGAATGGTCCGGCTGGTGTGATCTGTGCATCAGGAGCTTCCCTGACCGTGATCAGCTCGGTGTCGGACCCTGAACACCCGTTGCCGTCGGTGACATGGTAGGTGATCAGGTGGTCGCCCGGACCTGCCGCCCATGGGGAGAACCTGCCGGTGGCCGGGTCCACGATACCCGGTCCGCTCCATGTCCCCCCTCCACTGGCTGCCGTCAGAAAAACCGGATCATTGGTTTCGCAGAAGGTGTCCACCGGGGTGATGGTGGCATCGGGAAGGTCCACGATGCGGATGACCGACCTGTCCGTGACGGGGTCCTCGTCGGGGTAGGGGTTGCAGTAGTTCCAGTACCTGAGCTCCACCTCGAATTCCTCACCCACCAGGTTGTCGTCCGCCACCGTGATGGGAAGGCTCCGCTCACTGGAGCCGGTCACTGGTCCGGGCAGCTCGATCACCGGTCCGGCGAAAGGGTAGGAACGGACCACCCCGTCCACCCGCACCTCCGTGGAGGAGGACATGGTGTTCCTGGTCCCATAGACCCACTGGATCCAGCGGGTGTACGTATTGGGGTCGTCGATCTCCTGCGGGGGTACGCAGTTGAACCGGGTGTCGTCGTCAAACCGCATGGTGGCCCCCTGGCCCACACAGACCGGGTACACATTGGGCGATGCATTCACCCTGCCCCCGTTGGTGTCGTCATTGTCCCACACGGTGACGATCTGTTCCTGGGAGGAGGAGGGGCAGACCACCCCGTTCACGACCAGGGTGGCCTCCGGATGGTAATTGCACCGGTCGTCATTGGAAACATAGGTATGGCTGGCGCTGGCCCGCCAGGTGCTGGTGGCCGGAATGATCTCCGTGGCGGTGACCGTCTCCGAAGAGCCGTCATCCCAGTCGAACAGGATCTCCACGGTTGTCCCCCTATCGTTGACCCCCGTATACGTGACCTCCCAATCCGCATTCACCGGCGAGCACAGCCTGTGCCGCTGGATGTCGTTGCCTTTGTCCAGAATAATACAATCCTGACCGTATCCTCCAGATGCAAGCAAAAAAATGAGAGGGATACAGGGGATCCAGGCTTTCTTCATAATGCTTTCACATTATGAAAAATTATACGGTATCCGGGCAAAAAAGTTAGGATAAAAGCCGCCTTAAAAACCATCAAGATCCCAATTTCCCCTGAACGGTCTGGAAAGCAGTGCATCCGCGTCCGCATCGTCAATGAACCGCTCATGTGCGGGAGCCCATTTCAGGGGTCGCTGCAGGGTATACGCGATGTTCACGATGTTGCACAGCGAGGCGGTCCGGTGCCCCGTTTCCGCATCCGCGACCGGCCGGGTCCGGTTTTTAATGGCATCGATCCAGTCCTGGTAATGGTTATCACTGCGATAGAGCCTTTGGTCGTTGGATCCCGGGGTTTTTTCGGTCAGACCAGGAATATCTGACCTGTAAAAGTCCCGGCTGATCTCAATGGTCCCTTCGGACCCGATGAACTGTACAGCGTTGAACTCGCCCCAGTCGGTGTGGTTCATCACCACTCCGTTTTCGTACCTCATCTGAAGGCCCCTGGTGGCCCTTTTTTCAGGAGGGATAAATTCCACAGGACCCGATTGGTCCATACCCAGTGCCCACTGTCCGATATCGAACATGTGCGCCCCCCAGTCGGTCACGTAACCACCCCCGAAACCGCGGTAAAGCCGCCACAGGGCCCAGCCGTCGTATTCGATGGGAGGTGCCAGCACCTGGCTGTAATTCCTGAAAAGGGTCGGACCCACCCACAGGTCCCAGTTGAGGTATTCCGGTTCCGGTTCCGCCGGGAGCTCGCATGCAATCACCGGGTCCCCCACGCTCACATTGATCTCCTTCACCTGTCCGATATAGCCGTTGTATACCATTTCGCAGGCATGCCTGAAATTCCTCCACGAGCGCTGCATGTTCCCGGTCTGGAAGACACGGCCGTACTTCGCGGCGGCCCTGACGATGGCCCTTCCTTCTGCCACGGTAAGGGCCAGTGGTTTTTCGCAGTAGATATCCTTGCCCGCCCTGGCCGCATCCACGGCCATCATCGCATGCCAGTGATCCGGGGAAGCGATGACCACCGCGTCAATGTCTTTCCTTTCGAGCAGTTCCCTGTAATTTTCATAGGTCGCTACCGGCTGGCTCCCTCCCCCGGGTTTATCTCCGTTGGCCCTTTCTGCCGCCTTCCTGAAGCGTGCGAGTTTTTTTTGGTCCACATCGCATGCGGCCAGGACCAGGGTTTCCGGACAGGCGTTGAGGTTTCCCAACAGTCCCAGGCTCTGTTTGCCGACGCCCAGGTACCCCAGGGTGATCCTGTCGCCGGGTGAGGTGCGGCCCCTGCCGCCCAGTACGTGTGCCGGGACCACCGCCAGTGCACCTGCCCCGAGCGCCGATTTTGTCACAAATTCTCTTCTTTTCATATGGATGATTTCAGTACATGATTTTCCCTTCCTTCCCGTTCCATTCTTCCAGCAGACGCTGCATGTCGGGGACATCCACCCTAATGAACCTCATTTCCCTCTCTTCCAGCGGAGATGCGATCTCCTCATAGAGGTGCCGGTCCATGAATCCGATCTTTTCCGCTTCGGTCCGGTCCGCGCAGTAATACAGCCTGCGGATGTCGGCCCAGTAAAGTGCTCCCAGGCACATGGGACAGGGTTCAAAATTGGTGTAGATGACAGCCCCGGTCAGGTGATGGCTCCCGGTCACGCTGCAGGCATCCCGGATGGCATTGATCTCTGCATGGGCGGTGGGATCACGGCTCGCCAGCACACTGTTGTGCCCCTTTCCGATGATCTTCCCGTCCTGGACGATCACCGCACCGAATGGCCCACCCTCGCCGGACCTCATTCCGGCAAAAGCCTCTTCAATGGCAAGCTCCAGGTATTTCCGGTGGTCTGTCACGGATCCGATTTTCTCCCTGCAAGATAATGGACGCGTTCGATTTATTGTATATTTATGAGTGTTTATTTGTTATGCACCCGACAATTCCCGCTTGCCATGAAATACACAAAAGCGTCCATCCCTGCATGGATTCTGTTGCTCTGCATCCTGCAGGCCTGTGCACCTGAAGTGAAGTCGCCCCGCACCGACCTCCTGTGGAACGACAGCTGGTTGTTTACCCGGGGCGATCCCCCCGGGGCTTCCGGGCCCGGATTTGACGACCGGACCTGGCGCTCTCTGAATTTGCCCCATGACTGGAGCATCGAAGGGTCGTTCAGCGCCGACCATCCGGCCACCCCGGGGGGAGGGGCGCTTCCCGGAGGAATCGGCTGGTACAGGAAACATTTTTCGATCCCCGAAGCGGACAGCGGCAAACTGGTTTTCGCAGCGTTTGACGGGATCTACCGGAACAGCGAGGTCTGGGTGAACGGACATTTTCTGGGGAAGCGGCCCAACGGTTATATCTCCTTCCGGTACGAGCTCACCCCGTACCTGAATCCATCTCCCGAAGAAAATGTGATCGCCGTGCGGGTGGACAATTCCCTTCAGCCCAATTCGCGATGGTATTCGGGATCGGGGATCTACCGCGATGTGCGGCTGGTGATGACCCGAAAGGTGGCCGTAGACCACTGGGGGGTTTTTGTCACCACCCCGCAGGTATCTAAAAAACAGGCCACCGTGAAAGTGGCCACAACCCTTTACAACCGCCTGCCGGGACAGGTCACCGTACAGGTTACCTCCTCCCTTCGCAGGGCCGGGGGAAGGAAGATCACGGCTGTTTCCACCGATCTCCGTATGGACGGCGGGGCGGAGCAGGAAGCCGTGCATGAACTGGTGGTGGCGAATCCGTCGCTCTGGTCGGTGGACGATCCAGCCATGTACGAACTCGTCACCGAGGTCCGGTCAGACGGGGAGGTAACGGACCGGGTGGTCACCCCCTTCGGGATCCGCAGCTTCCGTTTCGATGCGGAAACCGGGTTCAGCCTGAACGGATCGCCCCTCAAGCTGAAGGGTGTTTGCAACCACCACGACCTGGGATGTCTTGGCGCTGCGGCCTATCCGCGGGCCATGGAAAGGCAGCTGGAGATACTGAAGGAAATGGGCTGCAATGCCCTGCGCACCTCACACAATCCGCCTTCACCCCTGCTGCTGGATTTGTGCGACCGGATGGGCTTTCTGGTGATGGACGAAACATTTGACATGTGGGCACGGGGCAAGACACCCCATGATTACCACCTCTACTGGGAAGCGTGGCATGAACGGGACCTGTCCGACCATGTCAGAAGGGACCGGAACCACCCCGCCGTGATCATGTGGAGCATCGGCAACGAGATCCTGGAGCAGTGGGATTCGACCGGTGCGGAAATAGCCAGGGAACTGGCGGCCATCGTGCGGAGACTGGACGACACCCGTCCCGTCACCTCGGGCTGCAATGAAACCTCGCCCGGGAACAGCATTCTCCGGTCGGGGGCACTGGATGTGATCGGGTTCAATTACCACCACGAACAGTTTGCAGATGTCCCCGTCAATTTCCCGGGAATGCCTTTCGTGGCCTCGGAGACCACTTCGGCCCTTGCCACGAGGGGATCTTACGACATGCCGTCTGACAGTGTCAGGATCTGGCCCATCCGCTGGGACATCCCGCACCCGTCGATGAACCAGGACCATACCTGTTCGGCATATGACAACTGCCATGCTCCCTGGGGCTCCACCCACGAGGAATCCATTCTTGCCGTGCTCAAACAGGAGCATGTATCCGGAATGTTCGTCTGGACCGGGTTTGACTACCTGGGAGAGCCAACCCCCTACTGGTGGCCCTCCCGGAGCAGTTACTTCGGGATCATCGACCTGGCCGGTTTTCCCAAGGATGCATATTACCTGTACCAGAGTGTGTGGACCGGCAAACCCGTGTTGCACCTTTTCCCGCACTGGAACTGGGACAGCGGGGATACGGTGGACGTCTGGGCCTACACCGGCTGCGACCGGGTGGAGCTTTTGCTGAACGGCAGGTCGATGGGAATCCGGGAGAAGGAGGAGGGATCCCTGCACATGCAATGGCGGGTGGTCTATGAACCGGGGAAGCTTGAAGCCAGGGGAATCCACGGAGACAGGGAACTTGTTTGTGTGGTGGAAACGACCGGGATGCCCGCCGGTGTGCGGCTGGAAGCGGACCGGGAGGTGATCTCTGCCGGAGGGCGGGACCTTTCCTTCGTGAGCGTGGAGATCGTGGATGCGGACGGAAGGATGGTGCCCGGGGCGGACAACCTGGTGACCTTCAGCCTTTCGGGTCCCGCTTCGATCGTCGGGGTGGACAACGGCCTTCAGACCAGCATGGAGCCATTCAGGGCGGACAGGAGGAAGGCGCATGGGGGACGGTGCCTGGCAGTGGTCAGGTCCGCTTCACAGGCGGGAGAGGTAACCCTGCGCGCCGAATCGGAAGGACTGGAACCGGATGATATCCGGATCGTGACCCGGTAAATCAGGCCTGTCCCTCCCGCAGAACCATGAGACCAATCACATCAAACCTTTTTATAATATGAAATACGGACATTTTGACGACAGCCGCAGGGAATACGTGATCACCGATCCGCGGACACCCTACCCGTGGATCAATTTCCTGGGTTGCGAGGATTTCTTTTCCATCATCACCCACACGGCAGGGGGGTACAGTTTTTTCAGGGATGCCCGGCTCCGGAGGATCACCCGGTACAGGTACAACAATGTGCCGGTGGACGATGGCGGGAAATATTTTTACATCCATGAGAACGGAAAGGTATGGTCGCCCGGCTGGAAGCCGGTGAAGCATCCCCTGGACCGGTTCGAATGCAGGCACGGACTGGGTTACAGCATCATCACGGGAGAGGTGGACCGACTGGAGGCCGAGGTTCTCTACATGGTTCCCCCGGGTTGCCGGGGGGAGGTGCAGCGGGTCAGGCTCACCAACCACGGGGACCGTCCGCGTGCCTTCTCGCTCTTCTCGTTCGTGGAATGGTGCCTGTGGGATGCACTGGATGATGCCTCCAACTTCCAGCGGAATTTCTCCACGGGAGAGGTGGAGATCGGCGGATCCACCATCTACCACAAGACCGAATTCCGCGAGCGGAGGAACCATTACGCCTTTTACACGGTCAACGCGGATATCGAAGGGTTTGACACCGACCGGGACGCTTTTACAGGGCTCTATAACGGGTTCGATGCCCCCGATGCGGTCATGGAGTGCCGTTCGCGCAACTCCCGCGCCCATGGCTGGTCGCCCGCTGCCTCCCACCACCTGAAGGTGGAACTGGGGCCCGGGGAAGAAAAACAATTCGTCTTTGTCCTGGGGTACGTGGAGGTGCCGGTGGAGGAAAAATTCCAATCCCTCCAGGTCATCAATAAAAAGCCTGCGGAGCAAATGATCGCTCTGTTCGGCAACCCGGAGGATGCGGACAGGGCCTTCAGGGAGCTGGGAGCATTCTGGGACGACCTGCTTTCGGCGTTCCGGCTGGAGCACCCGGACGAGAAGCTGAACCGCATGGTGAACATCTGGAACCAGTACCAGTGCATGGTGACCTTCAACTTCAGCCGCAGCGCCTCGTTCTTCGAGTCGGGGATCGGGCGCGGGATGGGTTTCAGGGACTCGAACCAGGACCTGATCGGCTTCGTGCACCAGGTCCCGGAGCGCGCCAGGGAGCGGATCATCGACATCGCTTCCACCCAGTTTGAGGACGGGGGCGCCTACCACCAGTACCAGCCGCTGACCAAGAAGGGGAACGATGCGGTGGGGAGCAATTTCAACGACGACCCCCTCTGGCTGATCCTGGCCGTGGACGAATATCTGCGGGAGACGGGCGACTGGAAGATCCTGGAGGAGATGGTCCCCTTCGATAACGACGAGACCAACCGGGCCACCCTGTTCGAACACCTGAAAAGATCCTTTTACCATGTGGTCCACAACCTGGGCCCCCACCGCCTGCCGCTCATCGGCCGGGCCGACTGGAACGACTGCCTGAACCTGAACTGCTTTTCCGATACCCCCGGGGAATCCTTCCAGACCACGGAGAACAGGGAAGGGGGCGTGGCAGAATCGGTCTTCATTGCCGGCCTTTTTGTATTGTACGGCGGGGTCTTCGAACAGCTCTGCCGGAGGCTGGGTAAAACGGATGAAGCCGAAATGGCTGCAACACACCTGGAGGAGATGCGCAGAGCCGTGGATGCCCATGGCTGGGACGGGGAGTGGTTCGTAAGGGCTTATGACCATTTCGGGGAGAAGGTGGGAAGCAGGGAATGCGAGGAAGGCAGGATCTTTATCGAATCCCAGGGAATATGCATCATGGCGGGGATCGGCACCGGGGACGGCCGGGCCGGGAAAGCGCTGGATGCGGTAAAGGAGCACCTGGACTGTCCCTACGGCATTGTCCTGAACAACCCGGCATTCACCACCTATATCCTGAAATACGGCGAGATCAGCTCCTACCCGGAAGGGTACAAGGAGAATGCGGGCGTGTTCTGCCACAACAATCCCTGGATCATGATCGCGGAGACCATGCTGGGGAACGGGGAGGCCGCATGGGAATATTACCGGAAGATCTGTCCCCCCTACCTGGAAGAGATCAGCGATCTGCACCGCACGGAGCCTTACGTGTACGCCCAGATGATCGCCGGGAAAGATGCGCACAAACCGGGAGAGGCGAAGAACAGCTGGCTCACCGGCACGGCCGCCTGGAACTTTTACGCGATCACCCAGTACATCCTGGGGATCCGGGCCGGTTACGACGGCCTCCATATCCACCCGGTGATCCCGAAGGAATGGGACGGCTACAGGGTGGTCCGGAAGTTCAGGGGGGCCACCTACCGGATCGAGGTCACCAATCCCGACCATGTTTCAAGCGGCGTCAGGGAGATCCGCCTGAACGGGAAAAAATTGCAGGGCACGCTCATTCCCCTCTGCGAAAAAGGCAGCACGCAGGAGGTGAAGGTGGTCATGGGATCCTGATCCACGCGGGGGATGCTTTCTCGCAACGTGCTAATTTTGCTGGCGCAAAAAGATGCCAGGTTGCTTCGAAAGCATCCCCCGGCATTCAAACATACAGGATTTCCGCGACAGCTGCTCCGGTCACAGGCCCCTGTTCCTGTCGATGAGCCTGTTGATGGTCTGCACCGAAGCGGCGGACCGGAGTCCGTCCTCCGGCGTGTTCATGCAGTAATCCACCAGCCGCTCCACCGAGGAGGTGGCCACGTGCATGCGCGTGTCGGATGAACCGTAGTAGATATACACGGTCCCGTCCTCATCGGCGATCCACCCGTTGCAGAAAAGCACGTTGGAGACATCCCCCTCCCGTTCTTCGCCCAAGGGGCCCATGAAGTGCCCGTGGGGACGGTGGATCACCCTGGAGGGATCGTCCGGGGCGGTCATGAACATGTAGAGGGTGTACCGGAGCCCGGCAGCCGTATTGCGCACCCCGTGCGCCAGGTTCAGCCATCCGTGTGGGGTTTTGATGGGCGGCGGACCCTGGCCGTTCTTCACCTCGTACACCGTATGGTAGGTTTTGGGATCCATGATCTGCTCCTCCTTCACCTCGGCCCTTTCAATGGAATCTGAAAGGCCGAATGCGATCCCGCCGCCTTTCCCCGTTTCAATGAATCCGTCCTGCGGACGGGTGTAGAAGGCGTACTTCCCCCCGATGAATTCCGGATGCAGCACCACGTTCCGCTGCTGTCCCCCGTAAGTCACCAGGTCCGGCAGCCGTTCCCATTCCTCCAGGTTGCTCGTGCGTGCGATCCCCGCAGCGGCCACCGCGCTGCTGGTATCCTCTGCAGGGGCAGCGGGATCCTTCCTTTCGGTGCAGAAGACCCCGTAGAGATACCCGTCCTCGTGATGGGTGAGCCTGATGTCGTACACGTTGGTGTCCGGTTCACCGGTCTCGGGCATGGTCACGGGCCGTTCCCGGAACCTGAACCCGTCCACCCCGCTTTCACTTTCGGCCACCGCGAAGAAAGACTTGCGGTCATTCCCCTCGGTGCGCACCACCAGCAGGTACTTCCCTTTCCATTTGACGGCCCCCGCATTGAAGGTGGCATTGAAACCGTTCCTCTCCAGGAAGCGGGGATTGGTCTCCGGGTTGAAGTCGAACCGCCATTCCAGCGGCACATGGTCACGGGTGACCACCGGGTGCATGTACCTTTCATAGATCCCGTTCACACTGAACAGTTTCTCGTTCTTCCTGGACAGGAGGGCTTCATGCTCCTTCCTGATCCGTTCCATCCGTTCCCGGAAAAGATTGGTATCCATTTGTTTGTATTTTATTCGATCACAAAGGAGGCTTCCGCTCCCCCGGCCGAGCTGGGTCCGATCCAGACCCGGAACTCACCCGGTTCCACCCCCCACTGGTTACCGGCTCCGTAATAGTGAAGGTCTTCCGCCCTGAGCGTGAATGCCACCTCCGTGGAGGCACCCGGCTCCAGTCCCACTTTTTGGAACCCCTTCAGCTCCTTCACGGGCCGGGTCACCGTACCCACCAGGTCGCGCACATAGAGCTGCACCACCTCCTCTCCGAAACGGTCGCCCGTATTGGTGAGGGTCACCGTGAGCCGGAGGGAATCTTCCATCCCCATGCTGTTTTTATCCAGCGTGAGGTTGCTGTATTCAAATTCCGTATAGCTCAGTCCGTACCCGAAGGGGAACAGGGGTTCGCGCGTCTGGTCGGTGTAGCTGGACCAGGTGACCTGTTGTGGGCTGCCCGTGGGACGGCCCGTGTTCTTGTGGTTGTAATAGATGGGCAGTTGTCCCACCGACCGGGGCCAGGAGACCGGGAGTTTCCCGGAAGGATTGTATTCCCCGAAAAGCACATCCGCAATGGCGTTCCCCGATTCCGATCCCCCCTGCCAGGTGACCAGCACCGAGGGGACCCGGTCAATGAAATCGCTGATATCCATCGGTCTTCCGTTCATCAATACCACCACCAGGTTCCTGTTCACCTCCAGGACCTCCTCCAGCAGTTCCAGCTGCAGCCCTTTGGGCTTCAGATCGGTGACACTGCGGCCTTCGCCTGACTGAAAACCATTCTCTCCGATTACCACCACCGCCACATCCGCCCGGCGGGCTGCGGCCACCGCTTCGGCCATGCCGCTCCTGTCGGTGGTGTTGATCTCCACGTTCACCAGGAACGAAGGCCTGGAAAGCAGGTATTGCGGACCCCGTTCATACAGCAGCATGGAGGGAGTGTTCACCTTCGCCTGCATCCCCTCCAGCACGGAGACGGCCGATCCCGGAACGGCCTGTGCCCTCCAGTTCCCCAGCGGGGAATCCTTGTCCGCCGCCAGCTCCCCGATCAGCGCGATGCGCTGTCCGCCGGGATCCAGAGGCAGGAGTCCCCCGTCGTTCTTCAGCAGCACGATGCTTCTTTTTGCCGCGTGGCGGGCTGCTGCCAGGTGTTCATCGGACAGGAACAGTGCCTCTTCCAGCTCCGTGCTTCCATACCGGTAGGGGTCATCGAACAATCCCAGTTTTTCCTTTACCTGCAGGACCCTTCTCACCGCATCGTCGATGAGGGATTCATCCACGGCACCTTCCTCCACCAGCTCTTTCAGATGGGCAATATAGCAGTTACCCTCCATGTCCATGTCACTGCCCGCGGTGATGGCCAGCCGGGCGGCTTCCTTCCTGTCGGCGGCCACCCCGTGGGGGATCAGCTCACCCACCGAGTTCCAGTCCGACACCACGAAGCCGTCGAATGCCCATTTCCCCTTCAACAGGTCGCGTACCAGGAAACTGTTCGCGGTGGCCGGGATCCCGTTCACCTCGTTGAAGGAATTCATGAAGGTGGCCGCACCCGCGTCCACACAGGCTTTAAAAGGCGGCAGGACCACATTGAACAGGGTCCGTTCGTCCACCTCCACTGTGTTGTAATCCCGGCCCGATTCGGCAAACCCGTATGCCGCATAGTGCTTTGCGCACGCGGCGATCGTCCCGGCATCGGCGAGATCCTCCCCCTGGAACCCTCTGATCCTTGCAGCTGCGAAGGCGGCGCCCAGGAAGGGATCCTCCCCGGAGCCTTCCATGACCCTTCCCCAGCGGGCATCCCGCCCGATGTCCACCATGGGTGCAAAGGTCCAGTGGACGCCTGCCGCCGTGGTTTCCAGGGCGGCAATCCGGGCATTCTTCCGTGCCAGTTCAGGTTCCCAGCTGGCGGTTTCTCCCAGCGGGATGGGAAAGATGGTGCGGAACCCGTGGATCACATCATACCCGAAGATCAGGGGGATCCCCAGCCGAGAATTCTCCACTGCCAGCTGCTGTGCGTTCCGGGTGGCTTCGGCCCCGGTTACGTTCAGCAGGGAGCCCACCTTTCCCGATTTGATCATCTCCAGTCCGGTCTGTGCATAATCATTTTCAGGGGCGGGCCCGGTCATTTCCCACCGGCCGGTGTACTGGTTGAGCTGACCGATCTTTTCCTCCAGGGTCATTTCGGCGAGCAGCCGGTCGACCCGGGAGCCTTCTTCTTTGCGGTCACAGGAAGCGAACGCCAGGCAGGCGCATGCCAGAAGAACAATTGTCTGTTTCATATGTCAGGTTTTTGGTGATTCTTTTCTTTTCGTGTCGCCAGTGTCTCATCGATCCTCCGCATCATCTCCATGCATGCCCGGCCGTTGTGGTAGGGGCATTTCCAGAATCCGGCCTTTTCTTTCCCGGTGGCGGGGATCCCCTCCCGGTTCACGCTCCATACCCATTCCCCGTACGTGTGGTCGATGATCCTTTTCTTAATGAATTCCCAGATCCCCATGGCTTTCAGGGCGAATTCCTCATCGCCGGAGCGCTGGTATGCATTGAAATAGCCCACCATGGCCTCCGCCTGCGGCCACCAGTGCCTGTCCCCGTCCGCCCTGTTCTCCCGGGGGAAAAATTCGTAGATCAGGCCATGCTCCTGGTCCAGTCCCCCGAAATTCGCCCTGGCCATCCGCACCGCGATCCTGCCGCACTCTTCCGCCAGCTCCGTGTCCCCCAGTACTCCGGCTGCCTCATCCAGCAGCCATGAGCATTCGATGTCGTGTCCGTATGAAATGAAATCCGATCTGAGGTTCCAGTCATCGTCGAAAAAGAGCCTCAGGTGCCAGGTCTCCCGGTCAATGAACCTTTCCATGAACAGGCGGATGATGTTCTCCAGAGCTTCCCGGAGCCGCGGATCCTTGTAAACCCTGAACAGGTTCGTGTATGCTTCCAGGATGTGGAGGTGGGTGTTCATGGTCTTCCGCTCGTTGGCATCCTTCTCGCTCAGCCGCACATCCTCCACCGGCTCCCAATCCCTTGAAAGGGCTTCGATGTACCCGTTCCGTTCCCTGTCCAGTGCATGCTCCTCCAGATCCCTGAAATGGCGGACCGCCCATTCCAACGCCTCCTTCTCCCCGCACGCCTGCCGGTATTCCGTCATGGCGTAAATGGCAAACGCAATGGCATAGACCTGTTTGCGCATGGTTACGGGATTCCCCTGGTAATCCAGCTCCCAGAATACCCCTCCCAGTTGATGGTCCGTGAAGTGTTCCAGGATGTACCTGTATGCGCGGGTGGCCATCTCCAGGTAAGCCGGATCGGCAGATATCCGGAAGGCTGCCGCAAAGGTCCACAGGATCCGGGCGTGCAGGACGATGCCCTTGTTCGCTCTCAGGTTCACCCTGTTGGCATGGGAAATATAACCGGCAAACCCCCCGTTCTCCCTGTCAGGGGCCATGGTCATCCAGAAAGGCAGGATGTTCTCCTTCAGCTCCCTTTCCAGGCCGGTTCTCAGTGCTCCAAGCAGTTTTGCATCCATATGCAACACCCGGGTTAACCTTCTCCGCATCAGGTGCGGGGTATCTTCGATTCACACAGACTATGGCTCACCCGCCGGCACATGGGTCGGCTTCTCATCCGGCAGCCTGTCCCACCAGGTCTTTTTCATGATGATAAAGCAGACCACGATGATGGCAAGTGAGATATAGAACGGCACCATTTCCTTCAGCACAAGGTAGACCGGGAAGATCACCAGGGCGGTCTGGGCGATGATCCCCACAAGAATATTGAACATGTCCCTCCAGAAATCGGTGTTCTTCCTGAAATCCGGATGTTCCGCCACCACCTTCTCGTGGATGGGCTTCCAGAATCCCCAGGGCCTGACGGTCCTGTAAAATTCTTTCAGGGTCTTCTCGTTGGTGGGAGGCGCTGCATAGGTCCCGATGATGCAGCCGATGACCGAGATCACCAGGATCAGCGGGAAGTAGTACAGGTCGAGGGTGTCGAACACATAGGGGAAGATGAGCGCAGGGACGATCCCCGACACCATGCCCCAGAAGAACCCGGAGCCGTTGAACCGCCACCAGTACCATTTGAGCACGTTGGCCGCCACGTAGGCGCCCCATAGCGCGGAGACGATCCACTGGAGGATGCTGTTCACATCCAGGGCGAAAATGCCGAAGACGATGCTGACCACCACCACCAGGATCCCGGTGATGTAACTGACCCGGCTCACCTCTTTGCCGGAGGCCTCCGGTTTTATGTACTTGATGTAAATATCATTGACCAGGTATGCCTGCGCGGCGTTGAGCGTGCCGGCGAAGGTGGACATGAACGCAGCCAGCAATCCGGCCAGCAGGAGACCCATCAGTCCGATGGGGGCGAACTCGCTGATGGCCGAGGGGAGGATCTGCTCGAAGTCGATCCTGTTGCCCACGATCAGGTCCAGGCGGTCGTAAAAAAGAAGCGCCAGGATGGCGAAACCGGCGATCATGAAATACCTCACCGGCATGAGGATCACCGAGACGAATCCGGACATCTTGGCTGCTTCCTTTGGCGAACGGGTGGAGAGGATCTTCTGCATGTCGTAATTGGGGGCCGGTCCGGCAGCACTGACCAGGATCCCTTTGAAGAGCATCATGGTAAAGAAGATGCTGAACAGGGAATAGCCGTCGCTGGCGATCTTCTCGTTCACTTCGCTGATGATCCCGCTCCAGTCCATATCGAGCCGCGCCCCGAAAAAGGGATTCATCCATCCTTCCGGCACCACCAGGTTGTTCACGGCAAGGGCCTTCATGGCGATGATCCCGATCACGATGGCCGAGAAGGTCATGATGGTGTACTGCACCACATCGGCCCATACGATGCTGGTCATCCCCCCCAGGATGGCGTAGAACATGGCGAACAGGGTGAACACGATCCCGTACACATGGGGGACATACTCGGCGGGGACATGGAAGGGAATGTAAGGGGAAATGATCTCCCAGGGGACGAAGATCTCCACGAATTTTCCCAGGCCGATGAACCCGTAGGCCAGGAATCCCAGGCAGCTGATCAGCGCGAAGACCACCACGATGGTATGGGAGAGCCTCCCTTCCTTGCCCGTGCCGAAACGTGTGCCGATCCATTCAGCGCCGGTGGTGGCGTTGGAGCGGCGGAGCCAGATGGAGAGGTAGACCATCAGGAAGATCTGGTTGAAGACGGGCCAGAGCCAGGGGATCCAGATGCTTTTCAGTCCGTATACGAAAGCCAGGGTGACCAGCCACATGGTCCCGGAAATATCGAACATCCCGGAAGCATTGCTGAGCCCGAGCATGTACCAGTGGAGTTTGTGCCCCCCCAGCATGTAGGCGGTCTTATCCTTCTGCGCCCTCTTTTTCAGCACCAGGCCGATCACGATGGTGGAGGCCAGGTAGGCACAGATGATCAGAATGTCAAGAACGGTGAGTTTCACAGCGCGGGATTATGAATGTGAACGGATTAACAGCATCAAAAATATTCATTTTATTCTCTCGGCCTAATGTTTCCCTGTGAAATCATTACTTTTATGAGATATTCGGGTAGATGAGGGTATTTGTACTTTGTACGGGCAGGAGCGGATCGCTCACGTTCATCAGGGCCTGCGGGCACATGGAGAATTATACCGCCGGACATGAAACCCGGGCGCGGATGCTGGGCGGTGACAGGTTCAGCTACCCGGACCGCCATATCGAAGCGGACAACCGGCTGAGCTGGTTCCTGGGCCGGCTCGACCAGGCCTTCGGGAACGATGCCTTTTACGTGCACCTGATCCGCAACCGGGAGGATACCATCCGGAGCTACAACCGGCGCTGGGTCAGGAACGGAAGCCTGATCAGGGCTTACTGCGAGGGGATCCAGCAGATCGCCCTCCACAGGCTGGACAACAGCCGCAGGCTGGAGGTGGTGGCCGATTTCTACGACCAGGTCCACAGCAATATCCTGCTGTTTTTGAAAGACAAGGACAGGCAGATGACCATGCGGATCGAGAACGCCGCCGGGGAATTCCCGCTTTTCTGGGAAAGGATCGGGGCAGAGGGGAACCTTCCCGCTGCCCTGGAAACTTTCCGGAGCAGGCATAACCCGTCACGGACGGGGAAAATGAAACATTTCCGGCACGAGCTCAGGTTCGGTCTGATGAAATTGCGCAGGAGGATGCTTTGAGAAAAGCTTCAATTGATCTAAATTGCGGAACCCGGTCACACAGAATAGTAGGTTTTATGCCTGTCCTTAAAAGTGTCAATCCCTATGATCCCTCCCGGATCGTGAATTATCCCCAGCTGTCCGATACAGAACTGGCGAAGGTCCTGGACGGCGCCCTTCCGTTTTTTCATGCCTGGCGGAAAACTTCCTTTTCACACCGGAAGAAAAGAATGACCCACGCCGCCGCTTTGCTCCGCCAGCAAAAAAGTGATTTCGCGGAGATCATTACCCGGGAAATGGGAAAGCCCGTCAGGGAAGCTGCGGCCGAAGTGGAGAAGTGTGCTTGGGTTTGCGAATTCTACGCCGAAAAGGCAGCGGATTTTCTGAAGGAGAGAAAGGTGAAAACCGAGGCAGAGAAGAGCATGGTGATCTACCGGCCGCTGGGTCCGGTTCTGGCCATCATGCCCTGGAACTTCCCCTTCTGGCAGGTCTTCCGCTTCGCAGCTCCGGCCCTGATGGCGGGGAACACAGTGCTCCTGAAACACGCTTCCGGGGTACAGGGAAGTGCCCAGGCCATCGAGAAGGTCTTCGCGGATGCCGGATTTGAACCGGGGGTGTTCAGGAACCTGGCCATCGGCTCGGACCGGGTACCGCAGGTGATCGGTCACCCCTCGGTCCGTGCGGTGACCCTCACCGGCAGCGAGGCAGCCGGAAGGTCGGTGGCCGCGCAGGCGGGAAAACATCTGCTGAAATGCGTACTGGAGCTGGGTGGGAGCAATGCCTTTGTGATCCTGAACGATGCCGACCTGGAACAGGCGGTGGACGTGGCCGTACAGGCCCGGTTACAGAACGGGGGACAAAGCTGCATTGCGGCCAAACGGTTCATCCCGGAATCGGGGGTGGCAGGTGTGTTCGTCGGCGAGCTCTCGGCCAGGCTGGAAAAACTGAAGGTGGGAGATCCCATGCGGGAGGAGACGGACATGGGTCCGCTCTCCTCCGAAAAACAGGCCCGGGAGGTGGAGCAGCAGGTGAAAGGATCGGTGGAGATGGGGGCCCGGCTGGTCAGGGGAGGCAAAAGGAACGGTGCGTTTTTCGAGCCCACGATCCTCGACGGGGTCCGGCCGGGAATGCCCGCATTTGACGAGGAGGTGTTCGGTCCCGTTTTCGCCGTCACCGAAGCGGACTCCCCGCAGGATGCACTGGAACTTTCGAACCGGTCAAAATTCGGACTGGGGATGCAGGTGTTCACCCGGTCGGAGGATTCGGCCAGGCTGTTTATGGAAGAGGCCGAGGAGGGAGCCGTCTTTGTGAACGGGATGGTCCGCTCGGACCCGCGGCTGCCCTTCGGTGGTGTGAAACAGTCCGGTTACGGGAGGGAGTTGTCGGTGGAAGGGATCAGGGAGTTCATGAATGTAAAGTCGTTAGTCGTTAGTCGTTAGTCGGGAGTCGTTATGATGTGCACTTCAAAATTTTGACATACAATGAGAATGAAACCAATCCGCCTGAGTTTACTGGTAATCGGCTGTTTTGCCATCATGGTCTTTATGCCGGCCGGTAAAAAGGCAACAAAACCAATTTACCTCAATACGGCCTATTCTTTCAAAGAAAGGGCGGCTGACCTTGTTTCAAGGATGACCCTTGAAGAAAAAATAAGCCAGATAGGCAATACCATGCCTTCCGTTCCACGGTTGGGAGTGGGTGCCTACAATGTGTGGGGCGAAGCGCTGCACGGGATAATGGGGAGAAATAACAACAGCGGGATGACAGCCACTTCGTTCCCCAACAGTGTCGCTGTCGGATCTGCGTGGGATCCGGAACTGGTCAAACGGGAAACCTCGGTTGTTTCAGATGAAGCCAGGGGCTTTAACCACGACCTTATTTTCACCCTCACCTATTGGTCCCCGGTCATTGAACCGGCAAGGGACCCGCGCTGGGGAAGGACCGCGGAAACATTTGGTGAGGATCCCTTCCTGGTTTCTCAGATTGGAAAAGGTTTTATCCAGGGAATGATGGGGGACGACCCGGTCTATCTGAAAACCGTTCCGTGCGGCAAGCATTATCTGGCAAATAATACCGAGTTCAACCGGCATACCGGCAGTTCGGATATGGACGACCGGGACATGAGGGAATTCTACCTCTATCCTTACAGAACCCTCATCAGGGATTACAGCCTTCCTTCAATCATGACGGCGTACAATGCGGTAAACGGGGTGCCGGTATCGGCCAGCAGGTTCCTGGTTGATACCATTGCCCGGAAAACGTATGGCCTGGACGGATATATCACCGGCGACTGTGGCGCAATCGATGATATGGTAAGGGGGCACGCATACACCAAAAGCCCTGAAGAAGCGGCTGCACTGGGATTAAAGTCAGGGGTCGATACCGATTGCGGCGGGGTTTACCAGAGTCATGCAATCGCTGCATTGGAAAAGGGATTGCTCACAGAGGGTGATATCGATAAAGCACTGGTGAATATGTTTGCGATCAGGATGAGGATGGGTGAATTCGATCCTCCCCGGATGGTCCCTTTTGCCGGGATCAAACCCGGCATCATCAACGACCCTTCACACCACAGCCTGGCCATCGAAATTGCCACCAAAACGCCTGTTCTTCTGAAGAACGATGCAGTAGCAACGACAGGGAACAAAGGATTGCCCATTGATCTGAGCCAGGTTAAAAAGATCGCTGTACTGGGCCCGCAGGCTGATCAGGTTGAACTGGGAGATTATTCCGGTCCCGTTGAACCTGAACTGCGGATCAGCCCGCTGCAGGGAATTCAAAATTATATCCGGGAGAACAACCTGCACACCGAGGTCGTTTCGCGATCAGGCGGAAATACCCGGAAAAGAACGGACTTCTTTACGATGATCGGGTTTTCGACTGTATCTGCAGATGGAAATGTACAATACCATGATGCTGCAAAATACAGTGCCTCGGCAAAAGGGTTGATTTCATCTGCGAGGTTCGGACAGGTTGCCGTAAGAGGGATTAAGGACGGGGACTGGACAGCTTATGATCACGTGGATATCACCGGTCTGGATTCAATCAGGTTCCATATGACGGTATCCGGCGGGGGATCCATTGAGGTAAGGGTCGGTTCGGCAAAAGGGAATGTCCTTGCGTCGGAAAAAATCGAAGACAGTCAGCAGGATGGCGGCTTCCGTGGTTTTGGCAGGCCGGTGACCGTACCGGTGAAAATGAATACGCTGGGCATCACCGGGCCGCAAACCCTGGTTTTTGTATATCACGGACCGGAAGTTCCGGCCACCGATAAGGAAACACTTGACATGGCGGCTTCAGCAGATCTGGCGCTCATATTCGTGGGGACCGACCAGAGTACAGGCAGGGAAGAATCCGACAGGTTTTCCCTGACGCTGCCGGGTAATCAGAATGAACTGATCAAGGCTGTCGCTGCCGTAAATCAACATACCATCGTTGTCATGCAAACCATGGGAATGGTTGAGGTGGAGCACTTCAAGAACAATCCGAACATTCCCGCGATCATCTGGACCGGTTACAATGGTCAGGCACAAGGTACTGCCATGGCTAAAATTTTATTCGGCGAAGTAAACCCGGGAGGAAAGCTGAACGTTACCTGGCACAAATCCCTTGGAGACCTGCCTGAATTCGACGATTACAACCTGAGGGGCGATGGAACCAACGGCAGGACTTACTGGTATTACGACAAGGATGTTTCCTATGAATTCGGATTCGGCCTGTCGTACACCACATTTGAATACAGCAACTTCAGCATCAGCAGGAACAGCATGACCCCCGCCGATCAAATCACGGTCAGCGTTGATGTCAGGAATACAGGTGATGCGGACGGGGACGAAGTGGTACAAATTTATGTCAGGACTCCTGACAGTCCGGCCACTCTTGAACGGCCAATTAAGCGGTTAAAAGGATTTAAAAGGGTAACGATCCCGAAGGGACAAATAAAAAGAGTATCCATTGATATGGATTGCGGCGACCTCTGGTTCTGGGATGCCGAAGAAAGCAGGATCACATTCGACCAGGGCAGGTATGTTTTCGAGATCGGTTCATCATCACGGGATATCAGGGGAACGGTTGAAGCCAGCATGCATGGCGCCTGCAAACCCGTATTAACCACAGTTGTTGCCGAAAGCGACCAGGTTGTGCTGAGGCCGGGGAATTCCATCCAGACCAGTGTAACGGCATGTATGTCAGACGACAGCTTCTATGACATCGAAAAAGCAGAAGTTACATATCAAAGCAATAACCCATCGGTCGCACGTGTTGACGAAAAGGGGAAAGTGACGGCCACAGGAGTTGGCGTCGCGTCAGTTTTTGCTTATGTTACCATTGATGGAACAACGGTTTCCGGTAGTTACCCGCTCAAAGTCATGCCTGACCTCACACCGGGATCAATTACCGTGAACGGAAATACAATTACAGGTTTTGACGAAGGAGTAAAAGCGTATAGTTACCTGGTAAAAAACAAATCGAAAATCCCAGTGGTAAAAGCTTCCGCGCCGGGTGAGGACATTGCTGTTGAAATCGGGCAGGTGAAAGAAGTTCCGGGGACTGCTGTGGTTCAATTCATTGACAACATCACCCTGGAAACGAATCGCTATTATCTGAATTTTGACGTTCATTCCGTCAGCGATGAATTTGATGAGGCCACCGTGGGGCAACAATGGGAATGGATCAGGATGGATCCCTCAGCCATCAGTCTTTCGAAAAGGCCAGGTTCATTGACCATCACCAGCGAGGCAGGTGACGTGACGGAGGGGACAAATAATGCCAGGAATATGTTGTTGCAAAGTGCAAACAACGACTGGACCATCGAGACAAAACTGGTTTGCTCAAGGAGCCCGTCGCAACCCGAAAATGCGGGGATCCTGGCTTACCAGGATGATGGCAATTTTGTAAAACTGATGTTCAGGGCGGCGATCAAAACCAGCAGAGGCGGCAGATCCGGTACACAGGTGCAGCCGGGAACAGTAGATCTGATCATCGAAGAGAACGATATCTCAAAATCCGTGGCATCCTTCAATCTGAAAGAAGAAGTGACAGGCGACAACAATCTGCTCCTCAAACTGGAGAAAAAGGGCAGCTCGTACACAGCATTTTATGCAAGGGATGGGGAACAATATGAAACGCTGGGAACTGCCGATATCCTGTTGAAAGACATTAAAGCCGGATTGATTGCGTGCGACGGCATCATTGCGCAGTATATGAAAAACACCTTCTGGTTCGATCCGGATACCACCAAGCCGGGAACGCCGTTTGAAGTGTCGTTTGACTATTTTCGTATTGTGAATCGCGGATTAAAGTAGTGTAGCAATTACCAACTCATATGCAAAATGAAAAACTCAATTCAAATTTTTTTACTGGCGGCATTGATGACCGGAGGATTATGTTCTGTGCGGTCTCAGTCCGGGATAATTGAAGATTTTAAACCTTCATCCGTAAACCAGCCCGGGAAAGAATATCCCCAGGTAAATTCCGAAGGCCGGGTACGTGTGCAGATCTCCGCACCCGGGGCACAGCAGGTTCAGCTCGATATTGGTGCTGTAAAATACGACCTGATAAAAGATGAAAACGGCGTCTGGATCGGTGAATCTGCTCCCCAGGACGAAGGTTTTCATTATTACCAGCTGAATATTGACGGTGCATCCGTTCCCGATCCGGGGAGCCTCTATTTTTACGGAGCCAGCCGTTGGGGCAGCGGGATTGAGGTTCCAGCCGGGGACCAGGATTTCTATGCACTGAAAAATGTCCCGCACGGACAAATACGGGAACATATTTATTTCTCCGGGACCAACGACAACATGCGCCGCTGTTTTGTGTATACACCGGCCGGGTATGATGCGGATACCGAAAACCGCTATCCTGTGCTTTATCTGCAACACGGTGGCGGTGAGGACGAAACCGGCTGGTCTAACCAGGGCCGGGCTGGTCTTATCATGGATAACCTCATTGCAGAGGGCAAAGCCAGTCCTTTTATCATCGTAATGGATAACGGTACCTGGCGTATGCCGGAAAGAGACCGGACGGTCCCCCGGGGTGAACGCCCTGCCGGACCATGGCCGCCGGAAGGCTGGGCCGATGGTTTTATGAAGACCCTGCTGGAAGACATCATTCCCATGATTGATGCCAACTACCGTACACTGGCTGATCCGCAGCACCGGGCCATGGCGGGATTATCAATGGGCGGTATGCAAACCCGCGTGATCACCCTGGCCCATCCTGAAGTTTTTTCCTATGTCGGCATGTTCAGCGGTGGCAGTATCAGCAAGGAAGATATTGAAAAGTCACCCGGCTTCGGGGAAAATATCAAACTCGTGTTCATCAGCTATGGGAGCCGCGAACTTGAAAACCCCAGAAGGGGATTTGGCGGCGATCCCAGAGAAAATACGGAAGAACTGGCAGCGGCCGGGATCAATACCCATTTTTATGTTTCTCCACAGACGGCGCACGAATGGCAGAGCTGGAGACGCAGCCTTTATCAGTTCGCACAGTTACTGTTCAAAAATTAAAAGGTTACAGAATCAATCCCATGAAGAGGTACAGATATTTGGTGATCCTGGTTTTATGCGGCTGTTTCACCATCCTTTCCGGTCAGGAGCAGGTTCTGACGGAGCAGGTGCTGACGGAGCCGGCGGATTATTTCGGGTTTGAACCGGGGACCGACAGGAAACTGTTCGACTACGGGGAACTGACCGGCTACATGCAGAAACTGGCCGGGGAATCGCCCAGGATCCGCATGGAGGAGATCGGGAAATCGCCCATGGGAAGGCCCATATACATCGCATTCATTTCGGCAGCTGAAAATATTGAACAGCTGGATGCCATGAAACAGGTGAACAGGGAACTGGCCCTGAACCCGGATATCCCGTCCGACAGGCTGGAAAAATATGTGCAGGATGGAAAGGTCTTCGTCCTGGCCACCCTCTCCATGCACTCGGGCGAGGTGGGACCCTCCCAGTCGGCCCCCCTGATCGCATACGACCTGGCCGCCACGGAGGATGAAAAAAAGCTTGAGTGGCTGGGAAACGTGGTCTATATGATGGTCCCCTGCCACAATCCGGACGGCATGGACATGGTGGTGGAGAACTATGAAAAACATGCGGGTACCAGGTATGAAGGGGCATCGCTCCCGGGGGTGTACCACAAATATGTGGGGCATGACAACAACCGGGATTTCGTGATCCTCAGCCAGGAGGACAACCGGGCCATCTCAGAGATCTACAGCCTCACCTGGTTCCCCCAGGTCGCCGTGGAGAAACACCAGATGGGGGTCACCGGGACCCGCTATTACGTCCCTCCCAGCCATGATCCCATCGCCGAGAATGTGCCTGCCGAAGTATATTCCTGGGGGGGGGTATTCGGACAGCACATGGCCACGGACATGACATCGGAAGGATTGGCCGGGGTGTCCCAGCATTACCTGTTCGATGACTACTGGCCCGGTTCCACCGGGACCTGCATCTGGAAGAACGTGATCGGGTTCCTGACCGAGTGTGCCAGCTGCAGGACCGCCACGCCCGTATTCGTGGAACCCTCGGAACTCGAAGTCGGCGGGAAGGGCCTCTCGGAATACAAAAAAAGCGTGAACATGCTGCTCCCCTGGGAAGGGGGCTGGTGGCGGCTGGGTGACATTGTGCGGTATGAGGAGGTGAGCACCATGTCGATTCTGAAAACCGCCTCCCTGTACCGGGAGGATATCCTCAGGTTCAGGAATGCCATGTGCCGGCAGCAGGTGGAGAAAGGGAGGACAGAGGCTCCGTTCTACTATATTCTTCCGGCCGGTCAGCATGATCCGGGCGAGATGGCCGACCTGGTCAACCTGATGAAGGAGCACGGGGTGGAGGTGTACGAAATGGGAGGTGACCTGGAGATCGGAGGAAAAAACTACTATCAGGGAGATGTGGTCATCCCCCTGGCGCAGTCCTTCCGCCCCTTCATCAGGGAAGTGATGGAAAAGCAGGAATTCCCTCAGAGGCACTACACCCCGGGGGGCGAGCTGATCAGGCCCTACGACATCACCTCCTGGTCGCTGCCCCTGCACAGGCACGTGAAGGCAGATGAGATCGGGACCAGGAGCAGGGAACTCGAGGCGGGTCTCAGTCCGATCGAGGGAAAATATGACCTTTCCGCCACCATTGAGATGGAAGTGCACGCAATGATCCTGCCGGCTTCCATGAACAGGTCCTACAGGGCGGCTTTCCTGGCACTCCGTGAGGGATTGCGGGTGGAGCGGCTCAATGTGGATGTGGAGCTGAAAGGAAAACAATTTGAAATGGGAAGTTTCCTGGTCTATTCAGATGCCCGGGAAAAAGATGACTGGGAACGGGTCCTGGATGAATTCGGCCATCCGCCGGGACTGGTCTCCAACAAGCGGGCCCTGGATGCCGATCCGGTAAGCATGCCTCGCATCGCACTGGTGGAGAGTTATTTCCACGATATGGATGCGGGATGGACCCGGTTCATTTTTGATACCTATCACATCCCGTTCACCGTGCTGCACCCGGATGAGATCACCGGGGCGGAACTGGCGCAAAAATTCGATGTGATCATTTTTCCCGACAACGACAAGAACGTGCTGATGACCGGCAAGCGCAAATCGGGGGATGACTACTACGTGGGGGAATATCATCCCGATTACGTGAAAGGCATGGAGAAGGAGGGATTTGAGAAGCTGATGGCCTTTTCCGCCGGAGGGGGGATCATCGTGGCATGGGGAAGGTCCTGCGCCCTGTTCGAAGGATTGCTGAAAAGCAAAAAGGGGGGAGGGAAAGAGGTGGACAAGGAGGAATTCCGGCTGCCCTTCAGGGACATCTCCTCCGGTCTCTCAAAAGAGGGACTTGACATCCCGGGCAGTTTGCTGGGGGTGGACCTGCT
>JAXGMU010000024.1:0-8029 GCA_040768485.1 Bacteroidales bacterium | reverse complement strand
GGACGGCCCGTATTCGAGACATCGGTCCCCATTTTCGATGCGGACCGGCGGGTGATCGGCCGCTTTCCCGAAAAGGATGTACTGATGAGCGGGTATGCCGAAGGGGAGGAAAAGCTGGAGAACAAGGCTGCCATGATCTGGATCAGGAAGGGGAAGGGCCAGTTCGTGTTCTTCGGTTTCTACCCCCAGTTCAGGGCGTCCACCCAGGCCTCTTTCAAATTGCTGTTCAATTCACTCCTGCTGGATAAAATAGAAGAATGATGATCAAGGATAACAGGTTGCACCAGATTGCCGGAGGAGGATTTTCCGTGCTCCTGCTGGTTGCTTTCTCCTTCGCTTCCTTTGCCCAGAAGCCCGCCTACGTGCTGTACCGGGAAAACGGGAAAAAAACCGGCTTCGACAAAATGGCGCAGGCGGCTGCCGGAGCGGACGTGGTGCTGTTCGGGGAGCAGCACAATGATCCCATCGCGCACTGGCTCCAGCTGGAGCTGGCCCGGTATCTGTATGAAGAAACAGGGGACCGGCTGGTGCTCGGGGCGGAGATGTTCGAAGCGGATAACCAGCTGATCATGGACGAGTACCTGGAGGGACTGATCAGCGAAGAGAAGTTTGAAGAGGAGGCCCGTCTATGGAAGAATTACAAAACCGACTACAAGCCCCTGGTGCTTTTTGCCCGGGAACACGGCCTGAGGTTCATTGCCACCAACATCCCGCGCAGGTATGCCAACTCCGTGTTCCGGCAGGGACTGCCCGTTCTGGACGGGATCAGCGAAGCGGCTAAAAATTACATGGCACCCCTGCCGCTGGAGTACGATACCTCCCTGAACAGCTACCGTTCCCTTGCCGGTGGAGGGGGAATGATGGGTCACGGCAGCGTCAATCTGATGGATGCCCAGGCCATCAAGGATGCCACCATGGCACACTTCATCCTCCTGAACAGGGAACCCGGCGATCTGTTCCTCCACTTCAACGGAGCCTACCACTCCGACAACGGCGAAAGTATGAACTGGTTCCTGGAAAGGGCACATCCCGGCCTGCAGATCCTCACCATCACGACGGTTTCTCAGGATGAGACAGGCCCTCTGGAGGAGGAGCACAAAGGCAAAGCGGACTTCATCATCTGTGTTCCCTCCGCCATGACAAAAACACACTGATTTCAGGGGCTGCACATATTTACACCATTTTTACACATCCAGCCACCCGTCCATCCGAATTACCGGGATAATTTGTATCTGGAAAGAACTGACCCGAAACTTCCCATGGACGCGGTGCATCGAATGATCATCCTTTTGTGGCTCCTTTTGCTGCTGCCCGGCACCGATCTCCTGGGACTGCACGGTGCCACCGGGGCACATGATCCCACAGGGATCCGGAAGTGCGGGAACACCTACTGGATCTTTACCACCGGCAACGGGATCTATTCCATGTATTCCTATGACCTGATCCACTGGAAATCAGGGGAGACCCCGTTCAGCCGGAACGCCTACCCGTCATGGATCAATACCTATGTCCCGGAGTTTACGGGACACTTCTGGGCGCCGGAATGTGTCTATATGAACGGCCGGTATTGCCTCTACTATTCCTGCTCCACATGGGGCGTCAAAACCTCCTGCATCGGACTGGTGACCAATACGACGCTGAATCCGCAGGACCCGGGGTACCTGTGGGAGGACCAGGGGGTGGTGGTGTATTCGAACCAGAGCAGCGATGCCAACTGCATCGATCCTTCCGTGTTCAGTGACGCCGACGGGAACTACTATCTCACCTATGGCTCCTATTTCGGCGGGATCAGGATCGTGGCGCTGGATTCGGTCTCGGGCAAGGTAAGCGGTTCCTACCGCTACCCGGTGGCCAGCGGCGACTGTGAGGCTTCGTGCGTGATCCCCCATGACGGATGGTACTACCTGTTCATCAACAGGGGACAGTGCTGCCAGGGCAGCAGCAGCACCTACTACATCCAGGCCGGCAGGTCGGAAAACCCGACAGGGCCCTTCCTGGATAAGAACGGGGTGGACCTGAACAGCAGGGGCGGGACGACCATCCTGGGCACCAGCGGGAACTTCATCGGGCCGGGTCATGTGGGATATTACGTGGAGAACGGGCAGGAGTGGGTCACCTATCACTATTATGACGGGGACCGGGGCGGGACGGCCACGCTGGCCATCGGCACCGTCGTATGGGAAGAGGACGGATGGCCCCGGATCACCAATGAATTCATCCGGGAAGGGGCATACACCCTCACCAATCACCACAGCCAGCTGGTCTGGCAGGCGGACGGGCCCCTGAGCGAGGGAACCGCCATCACCCAGGGAACATATGAGCACAGTCCGGCCCAGCAATGGATCCTCAGCCCGGTGGGCAACGGGTATTACGCCATCGCACCGCCGGGAAGCGGCCTGGTGGCGGAAGCGGAGGGATGTTCCGATGTCACCGGTGCAGGACTCGTGCTGGGAACCGACCCGTATGCTGCCTGCGGGCACTGGCGGTTCGAACGGAGCAACATCCTGGAATTCGTCATCTCGTCCAGATCGGAAAACCACGTGGTCAATGTTTCCAATCCTTCCTATGATGAAGGATCACCCCTGGAGCTGACAGTTTATTCCGGGGCCGCCAGCCATTACTGGGCCCTGGCGGATACATCCCATTCGGTTGCGGTACCGCCGGTGCGATCCGCAAGGGGACCGAAGGTGTTTCCCAATCCCTCCGGCGGTGGAAAACTCACCATCCGCCTGGACCCGGACCCGGGCGGGCGGGGAACAGTGGAGATTTACTCGGCGGCCGGGACCAGGGTGTACAGGGACCAGTACAGGGGAGAGGAGGAGATCAGGTTGGAGCACTCCCTGTCCCCTGGGGTGTATTCCCTGCGGATCGTCACCGGTTCGAAGATTTTTGAAAACAAGTTTATTGTTCTATAAGTACCATGTCATTAATAACACCTAAACCACAATGCGTATGAAAAAGTTGTTACTGTTTGTGCTGGCAGCGGGCATTTTCGCTGCCGCAGGTTATTCACAGGTTGTGCACTACCCCCTGGATACGGATACCAGGGATGCGGTGGGGGGCAAACACGGAACGCCTTCTTTGAACGGGGTGAGTTTTGTCACCGATGATGTCAGGGGTGCTGTCATGGAGCTGGATGGAGAGCAGGGGATCGTCACCCTACCCAGCAATCTTTTTACCGGGATGGCCAATGCCACCATATCCTGCTGGTTTAACTTTTACGGCGGAGCCGTCTGGCAAAGGGTATGGAGCTTCGGACACATTGACGGTCCCTGGGCCATGTTCTATTTCTGTCCGCGTGATGGCTGGGATGGGAACAATATGCATGTGACGATCCTGGGTGAGGGAAGAGAATGGCGCGACTGGAATCCGGTGGTGGTCGATACCCTGAAATGGCATTTTGCGGCTGCCGTATTCGATGCCGATACGTTCAAATTCTTCCTGAACAGTGAGATGGTGATCAGGCATGATTCGGTACCAGCCACTCCCGATGAGATCATGTGCGATCCCAACGAAGGGTACCTGGGTAAAAGCCACTGGCCGGATGCCACCTTCAACGGGATGATCGACGATTTCAGGATCTATGACCGTGCCCTCTCGGATGCCGAGGTCCATGAACTCTACATGAGCACGGGCGGGACTTCCGTTCCGGTTCCGAAGGCTTTAAGGGATGTGGCCATGTGGGGTTACGCCGGAAAGATCTGTTATGCCGGGGTGGATGAGTCGGCCGTGCGAATAGTCCGTGTACACAGCATCACCGGCCAGCTGGTCCACCTCACAGACCGGATCGCCGAACTCAGAAGCACCCGGTTCAATCCCGGCCTCTACATTGTGAATATCACAGACAATGAAGGGGTGATCTCCAAGAAGGTGATGATCCCCGAATAGCGGATCCGGCTTTCCGGTGACGCAGATCACCAGAGTACTCTTTCTTGGATGAAAGAGGGTGTTTCATAAGGGATACACTTCTCTTGTTTACTGAGGGATGCTTTCTCGTAACGTGCTAATTTGCTGCGCAAAAGATGCCAGGTTACTTCAAAAGCATCCCTCAGATAAGGTGGAAATGGGACTTATGAGACGCCCTCCTTCTTTTGTTTGCCTTCTACGTCCGAATGGAGTATATTTACCACAACGGCCCCGGGTCGGGGAACCGCTGCAATATACCGCGTGATGAGGAGCAGGGGACTTTGCCATTTCATCCGGCTCATGTGTGTGTCGGCCATCCTGGTGTGTTTCGCCTCACCGGCAGATGCACAGAAAAAGAACTTCCGGTTCAATTATTACACCTCCGAGGACGGTCTATCCCAGAACATGGTGGATTGTATCTTCCAGGACAGCAGGGGATTCATGTGGTTCGGCACCTGGAACGGACTGAACCGGTTTGACGGGTATGCCTTCAGGACGTACACTCCGGGAGAGAAGGAAGGGCAAAGGCCCGGAAGCATTTTCATCCATGACATTGCGGAGGATCCATACGGGAACCTCTGGATCGGCACGGCGGACGGACTGAATGTCTACCTCTACGAGCAGGACCGCTTTATCCTGTATCCCCATGAACCCGGAAATGATTCCACCATCCGGTCCGGCAAAGTGAACCGGCTGCTGGCGGATGACCTGGGGACATTGTGGGTGGGAACGGACCGGGGACTGGACCGGATCTTCCTGGCTGGTGCCTCCGGCAGGATCGCAGCAATCCAGCACTGTCCCGGGCCGGACCCAGCGGAAAGCGGACAGGAGACCGGGATCCGGGAGATCTACCAGGATCCCTCGGGAAGGATCTGGCTGGGGACCGACCAGGGGCTAGCAATGCTGGACGAGTCCGGCTGCCGGATGACCCTGTTCTCTTTCCAGCCGGGGAATGAATACAGCATTTCCAGCAATGATGTGCAGTCCATCCATCAGGACCGGGAGGGGGTCCTATGGATCGGTACGAATTTCGGACTGAACCGGTTCGAACCCGGGTCCAAGCGCTTTTACCGGTACTTCCATGATCCCGCCGACGAGTTCAGCCTTGTGCATAACAGCGTGGAGGACATCGCGGAGGATATCCACGGAAACCTGATCTTCGGAACCCTGGGCGGCATCAGCATTTACCAGGGGGAGGGGAATGTGTTCCATAACTACACATACCATTCCCATGCGGTTTCCGAACTGAACAACGAGTTCGTGAACTGCCTCTATGCGGATGGTGACGGGAACATCTGGATCGGTACCGAACGGGGAGGGATCAACCATTTCAACGTCTATCAGAACGAATTTGAATACCATGTGAGCATCCCCGGAAATGAACAGAGCCTGAGCAGCAACACGATCAACTCGGTATGGGAGGATCAGGAAGCCCTCTGGGTGGGAACGGCTGGCGGGGGACTCAACCGGATCGCGCGTTCCGGCGGCACGGTGGTGCATTACCGGTCGGACGCATCCCGGCCCGGCTCCATATCCAGCGATTTTGTGACCTGTATCCACAGGGATGTGACAGGCAACCTGCTGGTGGGAACCTGGGGGGAGGGACTGAATCTGCTCACTCCCGAAAACGAGAAAAGGGGTGTGTTTATCAACCTCCGGAATGAGCCGGGAAATGCACATTCCCTGGTCCACAATTTCATTTCTTCCATGGCGGAGGACATGTACGGAGTGGTATGGATCGGGACCTACGGGGGAATTGCCGCGTACCATCCGGAGTCGGGACAATTCAGCACCTTCAGCCATGAGACGGATGTGCCTGTCACCCGCGTGGGGTGCCTCGAGTTCGACATCTACAACAATCTCTGGGCGGGTACCGAGAAGGGTTTGTACGTCATTCCGGCATCCGGCCAGCCGGATGCCCATCCCGATTTCAGCAGGGCAAGGCAATACCTGCCAGAAGGGGATGATCCCTGCAGTCTGAGCGGAGATTATGTGATCTCCATCCAGGATGACAGTCAGGGGAACCTGTGGGCGGGCACCTATGGTTATGGGCTGAACAAGATCCCGGTGGAGCAGCTGGACCGGGCCGGACCCTGTTTTGTCCGGTATTCCGAAAGCGACGGACTCTGCAACAACACCATTTACGGGATCCAGGAAGACCGGTCGGGGAACCTCTGGCTAAGTACCGACAACGGGCTCTCCAGGTTCGATCCCGCCACCGGAAGGTTTACCAATTTTTATGTGGTGGACGGACTGCTTCACAACCAGTTCTACTGGTCGGCCAGTTTCAGGAATTCAGCGGGGATCCTTTACTTCGGGAGCATGAAGGGTCTCCTTTCCTTTGATCCCGGAGTGATCGGGGAGCATCCCGTGAACCCCGGTGTGATCCTGACCGATTTCAAGATCTACAACCAGCGGGTGGGAGTGGGCCAGGAATTCTTCGACCGGGTGGCCATCGAAAAGCCGGTCTGCCTGGCCGAGAAGATCATCCTTTCCCACAAGATCAGGGAATTCTCACTGGATTTCTCGGCCCTCTATTACGAACATCCGGACAAGGTGTATTATGCATACAAGATGATGGGATTCGATGATGACTGGCGTTATGTTTCCTCCAGCCGCAGGTATGCCAGTTATACGAACCTGAAAGGGGGCAACTACACCTTCATGGTGAAATCCAGTCTGGAGGAAGGCCTGTTTGAGTCAGAACCCGTTGAGGTGGAGATCAGCATTTTACCCCCTTTCTGGGTAAAGCCCTGGTTCATTGCATCCCTGGTCCTGGCACTGGCCGCATCGCTGTTCACCCTGTACCGGGTGAGGACCATCTCCCTCCGGCGAAGACAGAAAGAGCTCGAACAGCAGGTCGCCGAAAGAACAGCACAGATCAGGGGGCAGAAAGAACAGCTTGAGCAGCAGAACAGGGAGATCCTGAAGCAACGGGACAAGCTGATGGAACTGAACAAAAAAGTGCAGCAATCCAACCAGGAGCAGATGCGTTTCTTTACGCATATTTCTCATGAGTTCAGAACCCCTCTGACGCTGATCATCACTCCGCTGGAGCAGATGATGAAGGAGGTGAGTTCCAGGAGCACCCACTACAGGACATTGTTGCTGATGAAGCGGAATGCCCAACGGCTGCTGCACCTGATCAACCAGCTGATGGAAGTGCGGCGGATCAAAACAGGGAAAGTGGAACTGAAGGCATCCCGGGGCGAGCTGGTGGGATTTATCGAAAACATTGCCCAGTCGTTTTACGGACTGGCCGCACAGAAAGAGATCATTTTTGAATTCAATGCAGCCCCAGGCTCCCTGACCAGCTATTTTGACAGGGACAAGATCGAGCACATCCTTTACAACCTGCTTTCCAATGCGTTCAAATTCACTCCGGAAGGGGGACAGATCATCCTGAACGTGAGGAAAGTGAAGCAAAAAATGATCCTGCAGGGAGAAGTGGCCATCGTCGGTCCCCCCGACAACAGGCTGCCGGAGGTGCATGACTTCGCCGAGATCAGTGTGATGGACACAGGCTGCGGGATCGATGCAACCGAGCTCAGGAACATCTTCAAGCGGTTTTTCAGGATCCCCGCGGGGGAAGAATCCGGGAACCAGGGGACGGGGATCGGGCTGTACCTGGTGAAGGAACTGGTCAGAACCCATAAGGGACAGCTTTATGTGAACAGCACCAAAGGGGAAGGGACCACTTTCACGGTGCTCCTGCCCCTGGGCAGCGAGTTCCTTTCCCTGGGTGAGATCATCGATGCCGGCCGGTTGACGGGAAAGACCATGCCGAAATTGCATCTGGACCTTCTGGCACCTTCACCGGGTCATCCGAAGAACGAACCGGAGCCGCAGATCGCCCCGGTGAACCACGGGAAGAAATCGGATTCCCTCGTCCTGCTGGTCGATGATGACGCGGACATGCTCCGGTTCACCGCCGGTTACCTGTCCGGGGCTTTCAATGTGGTCACCGCGCAGGATGGTCTGGATGGACTCGAGAAGGCGCGCCGGTTGATGCCCGATCTGATCATCTCCGATATCCTGATGCCGGGACTGGACGGAATGGAGCTCTGTGCCCGGCTCAAGTCGGACATGACCACCTCCCATATCCCCATCATCCTGCTCACAT
>JAXGMU010000023.1:47442-50619 GCA_040768485.1 Bacteroidales bacterium | reverse complement strand
CCTGCGGATGAACATCTGATCCTTGTTGTTTAGCTTACCTATGGATTCGTGCATTGTATCGAACCTTGCAAAATGTCTCCTTAAGTTCTCCCTGGATTTTAAGATATTCCTTACCTGAAGATCAAGTTCTTTAATGCTGAATGGTTTCCCTATGTATGCATCTGCACCCCTGAAGAATCCTTCCAGTTTTGCTTCTTCACCACTTTTTGCTGTGAGCAGAATGACAGGGATATGGCATGTTTCGAGGGATTCTTTCACCGCATTACATAAAGCGAAACCATCCATGCGGGGCATGATGATGTCGCTGATGATCAAATCCGGTTGTGTCTTCTTGATCTTCTCAAGGGCTTCAACCCCGTCAAGGGCAATCTGCACTCTGAAGATCCCTGCGAAATGATGCCGCAGAAAGGTCGCAAGTTCCTTATTGTCCTCCACCACCAGGATCTCGTATCCCTTGGCCGAACCGTTCTGCTGATCATCGGATATGGACTGGGATTCCTCATCAATGAACAGGGATGTGTATTCGGGATTGAAACCTGCATTATCCGTAATGAAGGAATCATTCCTGATCAGTTCAGGAGAAGGTTGATGCATCAGGGGCAGCTGGATCTGGATGGAAGTTCCTCCTCCTTCCGGATTTGAAACATGGATCTGGCCGCCCAGGTACTTGACAAGACTGTGGACCAGGGACAATCCAATACCGCTGCTGTAAAAATCTGAAGGATCGCTGGACTGAAAGGGCTCCATGATGAGCTGAAGCTTGTCCTTTGGAAGACCCGGACCATCATCCGCGATGGAGATGATCAGATCGCCCGTTTTCAGATCCTGGGAGGATGGATTGGCCAGATGGGTCCTCTCCAGGATTTTCACATCCAATGATATCGTGCCCGGCTTTTTGAAGGACTTGCAGGAGTTGCTGATCAGGTTGGTAAGGATTTTTTCAATTTTATCGGCTTCAAAATAGACGATATATGAATCCGGGGTCGCCTTGAAATTCCCTTTGATGGACAGCTTCTCCATCAGCGGATTGAAAGCCTCAAAAGTGGATCTGATGAATGCGACCACATCTCCCCGGTTAAACTTAAGTGCGGCATGATCTGTTTCTATCCTTCTGAAATCCATCAGTTGATTGATCAGAAACAGCAATCTCATGGCATTTTTCCTCATCAACGTCCCATAATTCTTGAACCTGGGAAGGATATCTTCATAATTCATCAGGTGTTCCAGTGTAGCGATGATCAGGGTCAGGGGTGTCTTGAATTCATGACTGATGTAGGTGAAAAAGTTCAGCCGGTGCCTGGTGATCTCTTCATTCTTCTCCTTTTCAATCTGAGCCAGCCGCACATTCATTCTCTCCCTGTGCCTGATCATATAGAACCTGATGATCAGCAAAGTGGTTGAAAGCAGGATAAATCCATAGAGAATAAATCCCCATACGGAGATCCAGAAAGGCGGCAGGACGTTAATGTTGATGGTTCTTTCGGTTTCCGACCATACCTGGTCTCCGTTGGCAGCTTTCAGATGAAACACATATTTGCCCGGTGACAGATTGGTATAGGTGGCACTGCGCCTGTTCCCCACATAATTCCAGTCGTCCTCCAGTCCCTCGAGGTAATAAGCATATTCAACGTTCTTGGGCGACAGGTAATTCAGACCCACATAATCAATGGTGAACACCTTGTGCTGGTATTTCAGGTCAATTTCTTCCAGGAAATCGATCTGGTCTGAAAGGATTTCATCTTCCCCGATTTTTACCGATGTATTATAAATCTTCAGGTCGGTGAAATGCATATCGGGTCGGTGAGCGTCAGTTTGCAGCTGCGCGGGATTGAAATAGGTCAGCCCGTTGACAGCACCGAAGTACATGAACCCGCTGGAGGTGGTCAGTCCGGATTTAAAATTGAACTGGTTTCCCACAAGGCCGTCATTTTCCGTATAGTTGGTAAATTCTTCCTTTTGCGGATCGAACCTGGAAATACCTTTATTTGTGCTGAGCCACAGGTTTCCCCGGGTATCCCTGGTAATGGCGTAGACCGTATTGTTGGGAAGTCCGTCCTTTCCGGTGTAAGATTTGAAAGAACCTCGTTCCATATCATATCTAAGCAGGCCTCCTTCCACCGTCCCGAACCAGATTGTCGGGGTGGAATCCATGAAGCAGAAGACAATGCGGTTACTCAGGATATCGTGGTTGCTGCCCGCCGTGAAATTTGATACCCTCCCTAGCGTATCGATCCTGAAAATCCCCTGTTCGTATGTGCAGATCCACAAGTTTCCCGAACGGTCCTCCCCGATATGGTAAACAAAATTATTCTGAAAATAGGCCGGATTCCAGATGGTAAAATCATCATTTTCCTTCTCCCTCATATAAAGTCCCTCGATGGAACCCACCCAGATCCTTTTTCTTGAATCGATGTAGATGGAGAACAGAGACTTTGAATAGACATCCTGCTCCATTCCGGCGACGGGAGGAACCAGTTCAATCTTCTCAATTGAACCAGTCCGCCTGTTATAACGGTTCAGGCCACCCAGAAAGGTCCCTATCCAGATATTTCCCTCCTCATCCTCTTCAAGCGCATGCACGTTATTTGATGAAAGCGAACCCGGATCACCGTGCACATGCCTGAGGTATTCGAATGTCCCCCCGCCGGGATCCATGATACTGATACCACCGTCCTCCGTTCCTATCCAGAGTCTTCCATCCGATGCTTCGATGATTTCGCTTACCGCGTTCCCGCTGAGCCCGTTCTTCCCGCCGTCGGCATAGATCCGGTGGAAACCTTTCGGTCTAAGGCTCGTGTAATTCACTCCGCCAAAGTAGGTGCCGATCCACATCAGGTTATCCCTCGACCTGAAAATGGAATAGATGGCCTTGTCATTCAATCCTTTCTCCGTCGGGGTAAAACTCCTCCCGTAAAACGTGAAAGATTCAGATTCCACATCATAGATATAGAGTCCTGATTCAGTACCGATCCATAACCTGCCCAAGGCATCCTCGTTGATCACACGGATAAAATTATCCTCCACGGGATTTACTCCCTGCTCCTGTTCCAGGCAATGGAATTTATCGGTTTCATCGTCGTAATAACCGATCCCGTCCCTTTTGGTCCCGAGCCAGACCACTTCCCTGGAGTCCTTGTACATGCATTCAATGTTGGATGATGACATATCAAAACGATC
>JAXGMU010000023.1:34964-47432 GCA_040768485.1 Bacteroidales bacterium | reverse complement strand
CTCACCCTCATCAGAGTATTTCCTGATGACCTCCCCCTCCGTATTCATCACCAGGATGTCATCTCCCCGAAGTCCCCAGATGATCCCCTTTCTGAACTCACAGAGCACTGTAAATACATCTGAATTGAGCATCCGCAATTCCAGCCCTTCATTTACAAGAAACAAGCCTTCCGAGGTTGAAATCAATATCTCCTTTGAAGAAAGTTCAATGATCCTGTATACATCTCCGAGGGACCTCTGCTGATAAAGAAGTGCGGAAAACCGGTCTGTTTTTTTATCATAAATACAGACACCTTTCTGCGTACCCACGAACAGTCTGCCTGTGGATGTGGAAAGCAGCTGTTCAATGAAATTTCCGGGAATGCCGGAACCGTCGTTCTGATAATAGGTTTTGATCACCTGTCCGTCCCATCTGTTCAATCCTTCCCGGGTGCCGATCCATATGAAGCCTTCTGCATCCTGGGTGATGTCGTACACCGTATTGTTGGACAGCCCCTGGATGGAAGTGATCTGCTCGAAGAGCAATTTCGATGCCGGCTCATTCCCGTGGGCGGGTATTCCCGGGAAGACAAACGAAAAGATCCAGACCATCGATAAAAGGGATCCGGCCTCTTTTCCCGGGAAAATATGGAGCATCCTCTGGCGCATGAACGTCCTGTCATTTGGATGTCTGACAAATATATCATTCCTCCCGAACCTTCACCCATGAAAGATGGGAAGATTGTTCCTGAATGAACAAAATTACCAAGATCCTGAATAATATTCCATATCAGGCTCCGTCGCACTGACTAATTTGATGGAATTTCCAGATAAACTTCATTTAACCAATCATCCGCGCCATGATTTTCCGTATGCTTTTCTCAGTGATCGCCGGCTGCTGTCTGATTGCCGGATCCCATTCACAACCGGTTGATGATCCGGTGAACAGGAAGGAATTGATGGATCGAAAATGGACAGTGGCCAGGGCTCATGAATATATGAATTCCTTCGGGGTGATCAGGGGATGCAATTTTGTCCCCAGTTACTGCAAATCACCCATGCAACATTTCATAGACTTCAGGGAGGAGATCATCCGGAGAGAACTGGGATATGCAAAAGAAGCAGGGCTGAACAGCATTCGTTTATGGATCCCCTGTTTCGCCTGGCAGAGCAGCAGGGAAACATTTTACCGGACCCTGGACAAATACCTGGAAATATGCGATGAGTTGCAGCTCACCGTGATGGCAACCCTGACATGCTACAGCATAAAGGATGAATCTCACGGGGAGAAACTCGAGGTGAAGTCCCAGCGTTTTTATCCCGGCAGGCATATCCAGCCACTTGAAATAGAAGGGATTTCCCGGAGGGAAGAAGACGACTGGCCTGTGATCAAAGCGTATTACCAGGATATCACCAGGCGGTACGGGGACCATCCCACCATCATTATCTGGGACCTCTATAATGAAGCATGGGAGAAAGATCGCGATCTCCAGGAACACCTCTTTCAATGGGTCAGGGAAGTAAATCCGGGCCAGCCCCTGACAGTCTGCTGGGGTGCACATGATTATTCGGATGTGATCACCTTCCACACCTACCAGCCTCCGGGAGGTAAAAAGCGGGATGAATTGCCCGGGCTTTTATCATTCGAGGAGGAAATCGATTATGCCCTTTCATACAACCGTCCGGTACTGTGTACGGAGTGGCTTGCACGAACCTTCGGGAACAATTTCCAGAATGTGCTGCCCATCTTTGCCGCCAATCATATCGGCTTCTATTTCTGGGGCCTGGTCGCAGGCAGCGGACAGTACCGTTTTCCGTGGAACTGGCCCGAAGGGGCCCCCGAACCCTACCTCTGGTTTCACGAGATCCTCTATCCTGACGGGCATCCATACAGAAGCGAAGAAATTGATATGATCAGAGCGTTCGACTATGTCAGGGTGGAGCATCCCTTGAAATCGGAGGCCACCCGTGAATAACAACCATATTGAACACCATTACTAGGAATATGAACAAATGTCCAAAATGCCGATATGGCCGGTTTCATAACTTGCATCACACAAATGCTGAACCAACCAAATCTAATAATCTATGAAATCATCATTACTCATCACCATCATGCTGTTTTTCGTGGGCTTTCTGCAGGCCCAGGAATACCAGGTTGCAGGAAAGGTCACCGAATCATCGGGTGAATCCCTGCCCGGAGTGAACATCGTGGAAAAAGGGACCACCAGGGGTACGGTCACCAATGAGGACGGGAATTATTCCCTCACTGTCTCAGGTCCCGATGCCATTTTGGTCTTTTCCTATGTGGGTTATCTTACGAAGGAGATTGTGGCCGGGGGACAAACCACCATCGATATGGTCCTTGAACAGGACATCGCATCCCTGGAGGAGATCGTGGTGATCGGATACGGCACAATTAAAAAGAAAGACCTGACCGGTGCCGTTTCGGTCGTCAATACCGAGGAATTCAGGAACGTGCAGTCCCTTTCTGTAGGCGAGGCCATGCAGGGGCTTGCTTCCGGGGTGACGATCCGTTCCAACGGGACCATCGGGAGCGAACCCAATATTAAGATCAGGGGGATCGGCAACATCAGCAACAACAATCCACTCTATGTGGTGGACGGACTGATCTTCACGGGCGGTCTGCGTGACCTGAACGTAAACGACATTGAGTCCCTTCAGATCCTGAAGGATGCATCGGCCGCTGCCATTTACGGGAACAGGGCCGCCAACGGGGTCATTATCATTACCACCAAGAGGGGTGGTACGGGTGCCCCGGTGATCGATTTCTCTGCCAAATTCGGCATTGAAAAACTTCCGTCCCTGAACCTGATGGACACGGCGGACTTCTTCTATTATAATGATATGGCCTATGACAATGCGGGACTTGCACGGCAGAACCATTTCGACAACAGCACCGATTGGGAGGAGGAAGCCCTGCAAACCGGCTTTTCCAGTGACTACAACGTGGGCATTTCTGGCGGATCCGAGTTCAGCAGTTACCTGGTCTCAGCCGGGTACTATAAGAATGAGGGCACCCTGAAGGGGACCGAACTGGAACGGTACAGTGTCAGGATCAATACGGAAGCCAAACGGGGGATCTTTACATTCGGGGAAAACCTGGCCATCAGCAACACGGCGGTGATCCCTTACAGCGGAGGGAATCCAATTACCGATGTCATGCGGATGACGCCGGATATCGCGGTCTACGATTCCACAAATTTCGGGGGATTCGGGTTCGGTGACGAATCCAGGGCCAGGACATTTGGAACCAATCCCATTGCCATCCAGAACCTGGTGAACATCCAGAATGAAAATGCCCGCATCAGGGGAAATCTTTACGGTGAAGCCAGGATCTTCAATTTCCTCACCTACCGCCTCAGCGCCGGATATGAAACCAGCTTCGATGCTTACAAAAGACTGAGGAAGGAAGGGGATTTCACCCTGAACCTCCCCTACGAACCCTCACATGTGTATGAGGACAAGGCCAGGTACCAGTCGTTCCTGCTGGATAACCTGATTACCTTCAACAAAAGCTTCGGGAACCATACAGTGAATGCTGTGCTGGGAAGCAGCTACCAGCGGGAGGCAAGGGAGAACATCTGGGGCCGGAACAGCAATATTTTTGTGACAGGCGGTGAATATATTGACGTCCTTGACGGCGGAAGTGACAATCCCTCCACCGGTGGTACCCGGTGGGAAATTTACCGGATCTCTTATTTCGGCAGGGTGAATTACGACTTCGCAGGGAAATACCTTTTGAGTGCCACACTGCGCCGGGATGCCACCTCCCAGTTCGGTCCCGATTACCGGGTGGGATATTTCCCCTCCGCATCGGTTGGCTGGAGGATCAGCGATGAAAACTTCTTCGATGTCCCATGGATGGATATCCTGAAGGTTCGGGCCAGTTACGGAGAACTCGGGAACAGTGCATTCGGGGGACAGTATGATTATATTCCGACGCTCACCACATTCCCGCTGGCGGTGTTCGGAACGCCCGGAACCGAGGTGGTCCTGAACGGTGCCACCCAGCGTGAACTGGTGAACAGGGACCTCACCTGGGAGACCAAGAAACAGACCAACATCGGGGCGGACTTCGGGTTCCTGCAGAACAGGCTGCAGTTATCAGCCGATTATTACATATCCACCACGGAAGATGTACTCGTGGAGTTCCCCATCCTGATCGCCACCGGCAACGACGGAGGCAACCCCTGGGTGAACGCGGGCAGCCTGAAGAATACCGGGGTGGATGTGGACCTGAGCTGGCGGGAGAGAAGGGGAGATTTCAACTATGAGATAAGTGCCAATTTCACGACCATTAAAAACGAGATCCTGAGCCTCCCCTACGGGGATGAACGGATCCTTACAGGTCTTTGCATTACCGAGGTGGGAAGCCCCATGGCCATGTTCTACCTGGTGGAATCTGACGGGATCTTCCAGAGCGAGGAAGAAGTCCTGGCACATACAAATTCCGAAGGTGTGGTCATCCAGCCGGATGCAGAGCCGGGCGATCTGAGGTACGTGGATTTCGATGATAACGGGATCATTTCTTCGGCAGGTGACCGCCAGATTGTCGCAAGCCCGTGGCCAAAGCTGGAAGCGGGCCTGAGTTTTCAGGCGGAGTACAAGAGCTTTGATCTCTCCCTGCACGGCTTTGGCGCCTTCGGGCAGAAAGCGTTCAACGGCACCCGTTCACTGACCGAAAGGTTCAACGACAACTCCAACTACCGCTACGGGATCGATCCCTGGACCCCGGAAAATACAGACACCGACTTTCCCAGGGTCATTTATGCAGATGAGCGTAACTCCGTAGGGTGGATCGATCGCTGGATCGAAGATGCATCGTTCTTCAAGATCCGCCAGATCAGCCTGGGATATACATTCCAGTTCGAACAGATGAAGAAATTCATGGAAAACCTGAGGCTGTCTGTGACCATCCAGAACCCGGTCACCTTCACGGGCTACAGCGGCCTGGACCCGGAGTTTGCCAATGGCTACGTGCTGGAGTTCGGTGTGGACGGGAACTCCTATCCATCACCCAGGATATTCCTGTTTTCAATCAGTGCAAAAATTTAAAAAATAATTACCATGATAAGGAAAGCCATCATTTTTGCTGTTGTCATTGCCAGCCTCACGGCCTGCGACGAAGACATCCTCAATGTGGAAAATCCCAATGTGCCTACACAGGCCACTTTCTGGAATACAGTTGATGATGCGGAGAAGGGACTTACCGCTGTATACAGCCAGTTCACCAGGGTCGGGAACTGGTCCAGATGGATCTATTTCAGGTATGACCTCACGTCTGACGAGGCTTACAGCAACAGTCCCTGGAACGAGCTGAAAGACTGGACACAGTTCAATTACGTGAACTACAACTTTATCCAGGGGGGACATACCATCTTTAAAGGTCATTACAAGCAGATATTTCAGGCCAACCAGGTTATCGCCTATGTACCGGAGATCCAAGGGGACAGCGAAGAGGACAATACCCGGCTGGCACAGATCGTGGCCCAGGCACGTTTTATCCGTGCATTCGATTATTTCAACCTGGTGGTCCTTTTCGAGAACCTTCCCATTGTACTGGAACCTTCCAATGCGGGAGACAATTACGAAGTGGGAGGACCTGATGTGATCTATGACATCATCATCGATGACCTCGAAATGGCCATTCCCGACCTGCCCGAGGAGTGGACAGGGGCTGACAAGGGCCGGATCACCAAAGGAGCAGCCTATGCCCTGCTTGGAAAGGTGTACATGCAGCTGCACAGGTGGCAGGATGCCAAAGACGCATTCCACTGGCTGGTGGAAGGAGACGGAAAGGGTTACTACGGTCTGATGAATGATTACTTCGACAACTTCACCCATCTCAATGAAAACAACATGGAGTCGGTCTTTGAGATCCAGTTCTCAGATGTGAATGAGACAGAGATGGACCGCAACAACGGTTCGGACGTTGACGACAATGTTCCGAATATGACCCTTGGGAACTCCCGCTCCCAGTTCTTTGCCCCGAAGGGAATCGGCTGGTGCGACGGTCAGCCCCGTCCCTGGCTGGTGGATGAATACAAAAGGGAGCCCACCCTCACCGACGAGGTGAACGGGACCTTCATTGACGACCGGCTGCGGGTAAGCATTATTTATCCGGGTGTTTTCGATGATTTTCCCAACTACACGCTCTTCAACGGGACCATCACCAAATGGCGCTTCAACTGGTGGAGTGATCTGTTCTTCAGGAAGTACGGGGATGATTACTTTAAGGACAGGACCGATTATTACTCACCAATCAATTACCGGGTGATCCGGTATGCAGATGTGCTCCTGTGCTATGCCGAGTGCCTGGCAGAGTTGAATGATCTTGTCAGTGCCATCCCTTATGTGGACATGGTCCGGTCCAGGCCGAGTACCAACCTGCCTCCTCTCGAATCCAGCACGATCCCCGAGATCGCTGCCAGCGTGAATTCTGTGGATGCCTTCCTGAAGCGTTTGCAGATGGAGCGCGCCCTTGAACTGAGTCTGGAATCGGTGCGCTGGATCGACCTGCGCAGATGGGGTTTGCTGGAAACCCAGGCCGGGATCGATGAACTGAAAGCACGCGATCCCGACTTTGAGAATTTCGAGATCGGCAAACATCATATTCTGCCGTTGCCGCAGTTCGAAGTGGATAACAACCCGAACCTGGAGCAGAACCCAAATTATTAGCCTGTTGAATAATTATCAATCATTCACCTTATGTTTAACTTAAAACCTTTATTATGAAAAAACTTCTATTCCTGGGAGCCATGTTGACCTTCATCTGCGGGCTGAGCCTGTCCGCACAGACGCATCACTGGCCCCTGACAGAGAACCTGAACGATGTGGTTGGAGACCTTCACGGCACCAACAACGGAGTGACCTTTGAGAATGACGCCGAGCGCGGTCCGGTGGCCTATTTCGATGGAGATGCTGCTTATGCCAACCTGCCATCCTTCGTGAACGGGCTGACGGAAATCACCGTTGCCGTCTGGTTCCGCATGGACGAGAGCCGTGTCTGGTCACGCATTTATTCTTTTGGCACAGGAGATCAGACAGAACCCAAGGATGTGATGATGGTGATCCCGGTGAGCGGGAACAACAACATGTACCGCTTCACCCTCTCCAATCCGGGAGGAACCTGGTATGATATCGATTTCCCGATGGAGATCGTGGACATCCAGACAGGCACCTGGTACCAGTCCACCGTGGTGCTGAAACCGGATTCCATCATCCTGTACCATAACGGTGAGCAGATCTTTGCGGAAAGCGGGTTCGAAAGGGCGTTCGGCACGATTACCGATGTGGAGAACGCACTTGGAAAGAGTTTCTGGCCCGATCCCCTCTGGAAAGGGGCCATCAGCGACCTGCGCGTATACGACAGTGCAATGACACCTGCCGAGGTGAAGGCACTCTATGATCAGACCAAAGCAGCTTCAGCCGAGGTACCGGAGCCCGATCACCACTGGCCGCTGACTGCAGACCTGACCGATGCGGCCGGGGATCTCGACGGAACCAATAACGGCGTAACCTTTGAGAATGATGCCGTCCGCGGACCGGTAGCCTACTTTAACGGGGATAATGCATACGCCAACCTGCCATCCTTTGTGAACGGACTGACGGAAATCTCAGTTGCCGTTTGGTTCAGGATGGATGAAAGCCGCGTATGGTCACGCATTTATTCATTCGGCACAGGAGATCAGACGGAACCCAAAGATGTGATGATGGTGATCCCGGTGAGCGGGAACAACAACATGTACCGCTTCACCCTTTCCAATCCGGGGGGAACCTGGTACGATATCGATTTCCCGATGGAGGTCGTGGACATCCAGACAGGAACCTGGTACCAGTCCACCGTGGTGCTGAAACCGGACTCCATCATCCTGTACCACAACGGTGCGCAGATCTTCGCGGAAAGCGGTTTTGAAAGGGCTTTCGGCACGATTACCGATGTGGAGAACGCACTGGGCAAGAGTTTCTGGCCCGATCCCCTCTGGAAAGGGGCCATCAGCGACCTGCGTGTCTATAAATCCGCCCTGACCCCAGGCCAGGTAAAGGCAGTTTATGACGCAACAGGAGCGGCCACTGGCATTTCTGAGAAAATATCGGATAAAAATGTGCCCGTGGTATATACCGACTACAACAGGATCGGTGTGAAACTGGACCAGCCCCGGCATGATGAGGTGGTCTCGGTCTTCAGCATCACAGGGTCACTTGTTGCCCAAAAGCCTGTTTCGCAGATAGGTACAATTTCCTTCAACACGGGAATCTACGTTGTCAGAGTGGTCGGCTCGAACGTAAATTATGCTACCAAAGTGTTTATTAAGTAGTTAGGTTTAGGTGAAGAGAGGGTGTGTGACCCACACCCTCTTTTTTTCATCTTTTACGGAAGGTAACTCAGATAACCGATAAAAGGCGACCATGAGACTCCTTGTCATGATCATTGCCGGATTGTTCACAATCAGCCTGCTCAGGTCGCAGGATCTGGAGAATCCTCTTACGCTGGATAATGAATGGCCGGGTTACTCCATCGGGGATCCTTATGTACTGAAACACAGGGGGATTTTTTATCTCTACTGCAGTACAAAAGACAGTGAGACCGGTGTTAAATGCTGGAGTTCAAAGGACCTGGTGACATGGCATTACGAGGGATTGTGTGCCACCGACCCGGTCACAAAAGGAGCCTATGCCCCGGAGGTGATCTACTGGAACGGTACCTTCTACATGTATACCTCCCCCGCCGGAAACGGGCATTATGTGCTTTCAGGCCCCTCTCCCGCAGGACCCTTCGAGGTGGTCACGAACAACCTCGGCAAGAGCATCGACGGTTCGGTATATATCGATGATGATGCCGGGATGTACTTTTATCATGCTTCCTCACAGGGGATCGTGGGATGTCCCATGCCCGGTCCCACCTCCATCGGTACCGGTACCAGCCTGGGTGCCCATATGAACAACGGATGGACAGAAGGCCCCTGTGTGTTTAAGCGTAATGGGAAATACTATATGATATATACCGGTAACCATGTGATCAGCAAGGGTTACCGGATCGATTATGCCACCGGTACAGGTCCCCTTGACCGGTTTGAGCCGGCCAGCCATCAGAACCCGATCCTGGTGGATGCCCTGGGTTTACATACAGGTCTCGGTCATGGTTCCATTTTCATCGGTCCCGACCTGGACACCTATTTTCTTACTTACCACAATCTGGTTTCGGGTGTCGGCCCGTTCCGCAGACTGAATTTTGACAGGATCGCCTGGAACGGGGACAAGATGGTCTTAATGGGACCAACCACCTTCATCCAGGACAATCCATCTCTCCCGGACGGATACGACTATTTTGACCGTGACGAACCGGGCAGCCACTGGATCATCCCCTCGGGCGGCAGATGGCATCTCCCGGAGGAGGGAATACTGGCGCAGGATTCCTCCCCGGCCGGGGAAACATTTATCGCTGTCCTGGACAGCACTACAGCTGAAGACTACACGGCTGAATTTAACCTGAAGGAAACCTTCAGGGCAGATGAGGAAGCTGCCTTCGGTGTTGTCTTCGGTTATACAGATGAGGAGAATTACGGGGTGGCTCTTCTGAACAGCCAAACCAACCAACTCGAGATCAGTTTTATAACCGGAGGTACCCGGGGGGATCCCCGGCAGATCGACATGCCGGACGGGATGCTTTACAGTGAATGGCATACCATCCGCATCGAAAAATATCTTGACCGGTATAAATTATTCGTGGACGGTATGCTGATGGATTCCGCCTCCGGAGGCCCGGGTGCCGGGAAGATCGGTTATATCACCAGCGGCTGCAGGGGAGAATTCGGTTTCATCGCTTTCAGCAATAAAGTAAATGGCTCGGGGACTTTCGACGCATTTAAACCTGTCCCCGGAAAATTACCTGCCGTGCAGTACCTGACAGGAGGTGAGAACATTGGATATCACAGGGTGAATCCTTCCGGAGAGGCGGACCGGGACGTAAGACGTGACGAGGCAGACCTGATTCCGGTGCCTCTTGGAGGATTTGCCCTGGAATCACTAAAAGCCGGCGACTGGTTCAACTACCGCATTAACGTGGAACTGGACCGGCTCTACAATATCAACCTGGTTTATGCCACCGGTCAGGATGACTGTAAAATACGCTGGCTGCTGGACGGATCATCCCACACGGATGCCATCGATCTTCCTTCCACCGGGGGAAATGACCTCTGGAGATCGTTCCTGATCAAAGACATAGAACTCCCCCAGGGATTTCACACCCTCAGGCTTGAGGTAACGGGGGGGACTTTCCATCTCTATCAAATGGAATTCGTAAAAGCCAACAACGCCTCCTTTGACAACACGGTCAGCTTCGACGGCTCTTTCGGTACCAACTGGAAATACGAGGACGGTGACTGGCAGATCATCGATAAAAAGGCGGTGATCGACGGATTCGGGAAACGGGCTTACGGAAGCGATGCATGGAGGGATTACACCGTGGAGACGGATCTCATGTTTACCCGGAGTATGAATGCCGGCCTCATCTTCAGGGTGAACAACCCGGCACTGGGCGGAGCCGGCAACGACCCGGCACTGGGAACGGACTTCCTGCAGGGTTATTTCGTAGGTTTTAATTTCGGCACGGTGGTCCTGGGGAAACACAACTACGGGTGGGAGTCGCTGGCAACGGCCTCCGCAAGCCTGTCCATGAATACCTGGTACCATTTGCGGGTCCTTGTTGTGGGAGACCGTATCAGGGTTTTCCTGGATGATATGACCCAGCCGGTCATTGATTTCACAGATCCGTTGCCGCTGATCAACGGGATGGCCGGATTGCGGTCCTTCAACACGGGTGTCACATTTGACAACCTGCATGTCACGTCCGACCTGCTGACCTCAGCCGACGATTCACGACTGGCAAATGTCCCGGGTTTCGGATTCACGACCTACCCCAATCCGGCATCGGAGCTTGTCACCCTGCAGTTCCACCAGGAAGAAAATAGGATCGTCCGTCTGCTGGATCTGAATGGGAAGACGATATTATCCAGGACATTGGAAAAAACCCGGACAGAAATTTCCGTGCGGGACCTGGACCCCGGGATCTATATCATCCGGGCGGAAACCGCTGCCGGGATCCATACCGGAAAGCTGGTTGTGCAATAATTGGATCACTGTAAATTCAAAACCATGAAAATGAAAAAACTCGCTCCTGCAATTTTAAGCATGACCCTGATCATGATCCTGGCAGCATGCAATCCACAGAACAGCGGAGAAAATCAGGGTAAAGAAACAGGCGGAACGGTCTGGAGCATAGAGAAGGCACAGAAGTGGGGGGAGCATATGCCCTGGCTCAGAGGGGCCAATTTTAATCCCAGCACTGCCATCAACCAGCTGGAAACCTGGCAGAAGGAATCCTTTGATCCGGCCACCATCGACAGGGAGCTTGGCTGGGCGGAAGAGATCGGATTCAATTGCATGAGGGTGTATCTCCACCACCTGGCATGGCAGGTTGACAGGGAAGGATTCATCTCCCGGATGGACCAGTACCTGGATATTGCTGATAAACACGGGATAAAGACCATCTTCGTCTTCTTCGATGATTGCTGGAATGCCACCTACCAGGCGGGCAAACAACCGGAACCCAGACCGGGGATCCATAATTCAGGGTGGGTCAGGGACCCGGGTGACCTTCTTTTTCAGAATCCTTCCCTGATGGACACACTGGAAGTCTACGTGAAGGAGGTCATGGAACATTTTTCTGAAGATGACCGTGTGGTCCTGTGGGATTTGTACAATGAACCGGGAAATAACGGACTGGGAAACAGGAGCATGCCTTTGTTGAAAAATGTGTTTGCATGGGCACGGGAGGTGGTGCCTTCCCAGCCGGTGTCGGTTGGTGTCTGGAACAAGGACCTGGTGGACCTGAACCTTTTCCAGCTGGAAAATTCGGATATCATCACCTACCATAATTATGCTGACAGGGAACACCACAGGAGTACCATTGACTCTCTGAAGAGCTACCGCAGACCCATGATATGCACAGAATACATGGCTCGCACAAGGGGAAGCAGATTTGAGAATATCATGCCCATGCTGAAAGAGAAAAAAATCGGGGCCATCAACTGGGGCCTGGTTTCGGGGAAATCCAATACGATCTATGCCTGGGATACTCCCATGCCGGACGGATCCGAACCCGAGGTCTGGTTCCATGATATCTTCAGGCAGGATGGATCCGTTTTTGACCAGGAGGAGATTGATCTGATCAGGAAGCTAACCGGGAAGGCGGAATGAATGAAGCATGTGGTGATAGGCATAATGATCGTTGCGGCATCGGTATCATGCATTGAACAAAGGCAAGAGCTCAGGTATGACCGATGGTACATCAAGGGCAGAATCCTGCGGGCACGCGAGGGTGAAGCCTTTGACAACGTGGCCGTGAAAGATCCTTCTGTCGTCTTTTACAATGGGCGGTACCATCTCTTCTATACTGCCAAGGCA
>JAXGMU010000023.1:31637-34954 GCA_040768485.1 Bacteroidales bacterium | reverse complement strand
CCGACGGGGGACCGGCGTACCGGACAGGGTGCGGGTACGTAAGCGCAGCCAGCATGGAAGGGCTTCAGCTTGCCGGCCGTGTTTCCGTTGACAGCCTGGCCGGTTGTCCGGTCATCGCCCCGCAGATCTTCTATTTCGAGCCGCATCATTGCTGGTACCTTGTGGCCCATTCACCAGTTGATAAGGATGATCTCCACAGGTTGAAACCGATTTTCCTCAGAAATCCCCGGATTGAAGATCCGGACGGCTGGTCCGAAGCCGAAGAGCTCCTGCCGGGAGAGGGAGATTCCGGTTTCCGGATTGACTTCTGGATCATCTGTGACGAAGACCAGGCACATCTGTTCTATTCTGACCAGAAGGGATCGGTGTACAGGTTGTCATGTGACCTGGAACAATTCCCTCAGGGGCTCGGGAGTCCCGAACCGGAAATAGCCATTCATGAGGAACACAGTGATTGTGAAAGGCCGTGGCGCTTATTCGAAGCGGTGCACATCTATTATGTGAAAAGCGCAGGCTGCTACCTTGCTTTACTGGAAGGAGCTTATAGCGATCCGGCCGGGGAAGGGCGGGTGGACGCCCGTAACCGGTTCATTTTCGGGATGACCGCCGATTCACTCGATGGTGACTGGAACAGGCTCGAACGGGATGATTGCCGGTTCCTGGCCGAAGCCGGAAGCCTGGTTCATACAGGCCAAAGCCCGGTCACATACACCCAGGTAAGTCACCCCGAACTGATCCGGTCAGGTTACGACCAGCGAATGGAGATCGATGATTTCCGGCTGACCATGGTGTTCCAGAGCTTCAACGGTTCCAAAGTTCCCGCCGACGATCATTATGACGGATTGCCGTGGGAACTTGCGGTGATGAAAAACTACAGGCGATGAGGACCTGATTATGACTGCAACTATTTACCCTGGAAGTTACTTGTGGCGGAGAATCGAAACGGTAAATGATTTATGAACAAAAAAATAGCGACGACATGAAGCATTTTCATCATTTTTGCGCGGGATTGGCAATGTGCCTTGCTCTTGCCGTTCCCCTCTCCTCCCAGCAACCTGATCCGCCCGGGCAGGCGGACGGAGGGAAGGTGGTCCATGAGGCTTACCTGTTTGCCCACATGACCCATCAGGATTATGGAAAACTGTATTACAGCGTGAGCCTGGACGGTCTTCACTGGGAGATCCTCAACGAAGGCAGGAGGGTTTTCGAGGACTACAGGGGACATCCCGATATCTGCAAGGGACATGACGGCAGGTACTACATCGTGGGAAACCGGAGCGATGCCTCCCCGGATATCAATTTCTGGGTATCGGACGACCTGATTCACTGGGAACACCACCTGGACTATACCCCCGATCTGAAGATAACTCCGGGATATGAACATGCCCTGCAGAGGATCGGGGCTCCGAAACTTTTCTATGACGGGTCCACCTCCACCTACATCCTTACATGGCATACGCCGCATGAGGAGGGGACCAGGGAGGATCCTGAACGATACTGGGCCAGTCAGCGGACCCTGTATGTGACCAGCGGTGACATGGTGCATTTTTCCGATACGCCGCACAGGTTATTCCCATGGGACATGGCCACCATTGATGTGGTCATCCGGAAGGACAGGGACACCTACTATGCGATGGTAAAGGATGAAAGATACCCCACCCTGGAATGGGTGACGGGAAAGACCATCCGGATCGGGAGTTCGCAGTCGCTGCTGGGCCCCTACTCCTACCCTTCGGATCCGGTCAGTCCCAATTTCAGGGAGGCCCCCATGCTGATCCCGTCTCCGGACAATAAAAATTGGTATCTTTACTACGAACAGTACCCGGGCGTCTCCTACGGACTGTCGGTGGCCAGGAACCTGGAAGGGCCCTGGTACCAGGTTTCCGGATACACCTTCCACAGGGACTGGGATAAATACAGCATGCCCCCTTCGGTCCGGCACGGGTGCATGATCGTGATCTCACGGGATGAATACGACCGCCTGGTGGAATATTTCGGGAAAGGGAGCGGCGCCGGACAATAAAAAGGGAAATGGAAAAGCGATGAAAATAAAGATCCTCATTCCTGCATCTGGAGTTCTGCTGTGGATCATGCTGGCATCGGCATTCACTTTCTGCGGAAACAGCACGGACCATCCCCGGGAGGAAGAACCGGAATATTTTAATAATCCGATCCTTGAGCAGGGAGCAGATCCCTATGTCTACCTCCATACGGACGGATATTACTATTGCATGGTCACCCGCGGTGACAGGCTGAAGCTCTGGAAATCAAGATCTTTTACTGACCTGGCCGGTGCCGAAAGCAGCGATATATGGTTCCCGCCCCCCACCGGCACCAATTCATGCTGCATCTGGGCGCCGGAGATCCATTATTATGACGATACCTGGTATGTTTATTACAGCGCTACCGATGCGCAGCATCCGGACGACCTGCACCGGTATGTGCATGTGTTGCGGAACAATACCGGTGATCCCTTCGAGGATTCCTGGGAAGACCTGGGCATGATCCGGACCAGGTACCCGGGGATCGACGGGCATGTATTCGAGTACCGGGGGACCCGTTATTTTGCCTACTCCCCGTATATCGGGAACCAGAGCGGGATCATGCTGGCCCGCATGACCTCTCCCACCACCATCGAACAGGAAACAAACCTGGGATTGCCATTGTATGACTGGGAAAAGACTCCTCCGAGAGCCATCCTTGAAGGGCCCCAGTTCCTGGAGGGTCCGGGGGATAAGGTTTTCATCATATACTCGGCCGGGGCCTGCTGGGATGACAACTATGGACTGGGGATGTTTTATGCCGATAAAGACGACGACCTGCTGGATCCTGATTCCTGGGAAAGGAGCACCCGGCAGGTATTTGAACAGTGTCCCGACAGCAGTGTGTTCGGACCCGGGCATAACTGTTTTACCACCTCCCCCGATCAGTCCGAGGACTGGATCGTATATCATGCCAAGAAATTTTCAAGCAATGAATGTTCGGGGAGGAGCATGCGGGCCCAGCGGTTTACCTGGGACGGGAACGGGATGCCGGTCTTCGGAAAACCGTTTTCCATTGAAACACCGGTACGCGAGCCATCAGGATTGACAGAATAATCCCGCGAATTAGAAGGAATGGGGGGAAGAAGTGAGAAATAGATACCCGTTATTGAAATATACGGCAGCATGGATCCTCATCACACTGATCGTGGGACCCGCTCCGGGCCAGATCATCCTCAACGAGGTATGTGCCCGGAATTCTAATATCCTTGTTGATTCCGAAGGAAGTTACGAAGACTGGATTGAAATTCTCAATGCGGGTCCCGATACCGTAGA
>JAXGMU010000023.1:18150-31627 GCA_040768485.1 Bacteroidales bacterium | reverse complement strand
TGTTGAATTACTGCCTGAGTGATGACCGGGCTGATTCCGGAAGATGGTGTTTCCCCTCCTACCTGATTGCCCCGGGTGAACATTTGCTGGTATTCGCTTCGGGGAAAAACATTTCCCTGCCCCCGCTATACTGGCACACAGTGATCGACCGGGGTGATGAATGGAGGTACATCCTTCCTGATGAAAACACACCGGCCAACTGGAGGGAGGCAGGATTCGATGATTCCTCCTGGGATCTGGGTCCGAGCGGATTCGGATACGGGGATGATGATGACTCCACTGAAATCCCACCGGTTATTTCCGTTTTCCTGAGGAAGACATTCCGGTCCGAAGATCCTTCCCTCATCTCGGGAGCAGTGCTCCACCTGGATTTTGATGATGCTTTCGTGGCATACATGAATGGGAAGGAAATCGCCAGGGAGGGCATCCAGGGAAATCCGCCGGCCTATAATGCCCCGGCATCGCTGGGACGGGAAGCCACCATCTATGGCGGAGGCAGGCCCAGACGGTATGACCTGGACATGTCAGGGGATCTTTTTACCGGGGGAGAAAATGTGATCGCCATCCAGGTGCATAATCTTTCGGTGAGTTCGTCAGACATGTCTGCCATTCCGTTCCTTTCTCTTCAGATGACCTACAGGCCGGAGCATCACACCCCTGAGATCCTTGAACTGACAGATACCCATTTTCACACCGGTTTTAAACTGGATGGTGACGGGGAAGTGCTCTACCTCGCCGGTCCCGGAGGAACCCTCATCGACTCCTTTGCGATCCCCTTTCTGGATGAGAATCATTCATACGGACGAAAAGAGGATGAACCTGAGGAATGGGTTCTTTTTGTTCATCCCACTCCTGAAGCACCTAATGCCGGGGATTCCTATCATGGGTACCTGGAGGAGACCCCCCTGTTCTCCACTCCCGGCGGAAGGATTCAAACTCCTTTTCAGCTCGTGCTTTCCTCCACCACGCCTGCCGACACCATCTATTACACCCTTGACGGAAGCGATCCCACCTTCCTGTCGTCCATTTTCTTGGAACCCCTGGATATTACATCCGATATGGTCGTCCGCGCGAGGATTGTCAGGACAGGTTACCTGCCGGGCAGGATCGTTACCCGGACCTATTTTTCCGGGACCGACCACCACCTGCCCGTGGTGGCGATCTCCACCGATCCCTATAACCTCTGGGACCATTTGTACGGGATCTATGTGATGGGTCCCGATGCCGAGTCGGAATTTCCATATTTCAATGCCAATTTCTGGAAGGACTGGGAACGGCCGGCCCATGTGGAATTCTATGACGAGGAAGGGAATCCGGGTTTCAGCCTGGATGCCGGGATCAAGATCTACGGTGGATGGACACGGGGACACCCCCAGAAGTCCATGACCATCTTCGCGCGCAGCCAGTATGGAACAGGCACCATCGTATACCCGCTGTTCAGAGAGAAATCCATCACCGAATTCGAATCCTTCGTGATCCGCAACTCGGGGAATGACTGGTTCGGCCGGGATTCGGAATCGGGGACCATGTTCCGGGACATGCTGATGACACGGCTCACCCGGGGAATGGACCTGGAACGTCAGGCCTCCAGGCAGGCCATCATCTACATCAACGGGGAATACTGGGGGATCCAGAACATCAGGGAAAAGATCAGCGAACATTATCTTGCTTCCAACAGCGGAGCGGATCCCGACCGTGTCGACCTGCTTGAAGCGAACCAGTCCGTAATACACGGAAGCAGAGACCATTATCAGCAAATGATCAGTTTCCTCTCCTCCAATGATATCCGTCAGAAGGAGAACTATGAATACGTAAAGACGCAGATGGATGTGCAGAATTTCATCCATTACCAGCTGTCACAGATCTATTTTGACAACACCGACTGGCCGAGCAACAATATCAAGTACTGGAGACCCGCTACCCCGCACGGAAGGTGGCGGTGGATCCTGTACGATACAGACTTCGGATTCGGACTGTGGGACCGGAACAAAGTATACCACAATACCCTGGAGTTTGCAACCGAATCCAACGGTCCCGATTATCCCAATCCGCCCTGGGCAACTTATCTGTTAAGGAGGCTGCTGGAGAACCAGGAGTTCCGCCACCTCTTTATCAACTCCTTTGCCGACCGGATCAACACCACCTTCCATCCCGACTCGGTGATCGCGCTGATCAACACCCTGAAAGACAACATCGACGAAGAGATGTTCCTGCATGCCGACCGGTGGGACGGGTCCTACCAGAACTGGATCAACCGGACCTATGACCTGGTATCATTTGCCGAACGGAGGCCCGGTGCAGTGTTCAACCATATATGGAGCACCCTGGGACCGGGAACCAAGCAACTCCTGACCCTGGATATCTCCTCCCCCGGGGCCGGATCGGTGCATCTGAATACGATCCACCTAAGGGAATTTCCATGGACCGGGACCTATTTCAGTGAGGTGCCCGTGGAGGTGACGGCGGTCCCCGCTCCGGGATACCGGTTCACGGGGTGGACAGGCGACGTCTCCTCCTCCTCCCCCCGGGTCACGGTCAACCTGAGCAGTGGCATGACGGCGGTGGCCAATTTCACGGCCGATCCAAACTACGATGAAAATCCGGTGGTCATCAACGAGATCTGCTATGTGCAGGATTCCCTGTCGGATCCGGAGGACTGGATCGAGCTGTTTAACCGGAGCGACCAGTACGTGGACCTGTCCGGATGGGTGGTGAAGGATGCGGACAACCTGCATGCCTACACGGTGCGGCCGGGGACCGTGCTTGAGCCCCGCGGATTTGAGGTGATCTGCCGCAACCGGGTTGCATTTGAAACGGTCTACCCGGAAGTCTCCCGCTACCAGGGTGGGTTTGATTTCGGTTTCAGCAGTATGGGCGAGGTGATCAGGCTGTTTAACAGCCGGATGGAGATGGTGGACTATGTGAATTACGGGATCACCGATCCCTGGCCCCGGGTGGTGCCGGGCAGCGGTTACACAATCGCCCTGCTGGATCCGGAACTGGACAATGCGCTTGCGGAATCGTGGGCGCTTTCGGAGGGGTCTTTCGGAACACCCGGGGAGACAAATACACCAGGTGTACACGTGGAGGAGCGTAATGCGGGAGAGACGGAAGATCTCCTGTTCCGGGCCAGTCCCAATCCCTTCTCCCGTGAAACCAGGATCGTCTTCCGTTCCGCGGTCACCCAGAGGGTCCGTCTCGCAGTCTATGACATGAATGGTCGCTTGATCGAACTGCTTGCCGATGGCACAATGGAAAGCGGCTACCATGAATTCACCTGGATACCGGAGAACAGGCAGGAAGGATTCTATCTCCTCAGGCTGGAAACCCCGGGATCGGTCATGGTCCGCAAGATCGTGAAGATCAGGTAGCCGATGCGAAAAGCGGGGATGTGATCCTATTTTTTACCCAGCAGTCCCATTTCCGTGAGGGCTTTGATACTGGCCTCGTGGTTGGCAAAACACGCCTCCTTGTCCTCCACCGCCACCAGCTCCAGGGCAAAATACTGCACCCCGCCCTCCCCCATCATCCGGGCAATTTCCCTGACTGAAATCGGATTATCGCCCACCACGGGCTGCGGCACCCCATCCACGGCCGTCTTCACATGGGTGGTCACCCACCGTTCACCCAGCTGCTCCAAAAAAGCCGCCACCTGATCGGGATCGGCTTTCATCCTGGAATTGTTCACGAAAGCATTGCACAGATCGAACTGGAGCCCCACTTTCCCGGTATGTTTGAAAAGGTCGGCCAGTCCGAAATATGCAGGGCTTTTCCCGAAAAACGGTTCCATCACATTCTCCACCACGAACCTGACCCCCTGGCTGTCCGCCCGGGCTGCGCATTCCTCGGCAAGGAGTGCCGCAGCGGTCAGCTCTTCCAGCGTCCATCCGGTCTTCGTATCTTTCCCTTCAAACTCGGAACCCGTCAGCGGAGCCCGGAGAATGGCCGGCTGACCGAACAGCTTTGCGTTTTCCGTTCCCCGTGCGAACACCTCCGTGAAATCGGGGTGGAGCAGGTTCACGTGGATTTCGTAAATCACCCGGATCCCCAGGCTGTCGGCATATGCCGTGAGCCTCTCACAATCCTCTTTTGAGAGTTCGGCCCTGCTGTCCCTGAGCTGGATGAATCCGTATCCCTTTTTTGCTGCATAGGAAATGAGCTCCTCCAGGCTTTCCACCGTAAATGGCATGGACTGCATGAAATTCTGTGTGGAAAACCCGATCTTCATTTCAGGATATTCGGGGAAAGTGAGCGTGGTGCCGTTCTGGCGGGCACATGAGCAGAAGGTGAGCAGCAACATGCAGGCAAGGATTGCCCACATCCCCCGGATGCCATTGATTTTCATGGGTATTGTTTTTTGTGATGGATTTCACTTTTCCCGGAATAAACACATTTCTCTTTACCCCGTCCGCACCCTGTAGTGCACCCCGCGCTCTTCGAGGTGCTGCATGAGGAACCGGAAATTCTTTTCGCTGACAGCAGTCCTTTCGGGCGGGACCACCCCCTTCTCGTCAAGCATTCCTCCGAGGATGAGCTCCGCCACACCGGTACAGGCATATCCGGTGGTGCGTGCCATGGACAGGGTGCCGGTCTCCCGTTCAAATTCATCATACAGGTCGTACACAACCCGTGCGGGGTTTCCCTTTTCCTTTCCTTCGATCTCCACACGCATCAAAGTGTACTCCCCTTCTCCCTTTTCCAGTCTGAAAAGCGGGAACAGCAGGGCGGCGGTCAGATCCACCGGCCTGATCTTTTTCCCCTTCACATCCACTTCCCGGTCCGAGAAGTAACCCAGTTCCCGCAGCACGCGCAGGTATTCCGTGGTGCCCGGGTACCGCAGCGTCTTTTCAACCATGTCGGGGATGTGGGGAAAGGAGCGCAGCAGCGACCGGAGACCGTCCGAGTTCCAGGCCTCCAGTGTGCCTACCTCCTCGAAGTCCACGCTTTCCAGATCTGACAGGGCCGGTTTCACAACCGTCTTTCCCTTCACACGGAACCGGGCGGGCCTGACATATTCCTCGATGCAGTCGGCCGGCGACCAGGAGCTTTTATATTCCAGGGGCCAGGAACGATCAAAGGGCAGTCCCCCCACCAGGCAGCGGTATGATTCCACCTGCATCCGTTCATTGTGATATCCCAGGATCGCATTGCACATCCCGGGTGCCACTCCCATGTCCGGCACCACCGTGACCCCCTGCTCCCTGGCTGCGCTGTCCAGCTCCATGAAATCCTCCGGGCAGAAGGAGATGTCCACCATGTTCTTCCCGGCGGCGATCACACGTTCCATGATACCGAATCCGAGTGCCCCCGGAGCCGCCCCGATCACCAGGTCGTAATTGCTGACCAGTTCGGTCAGCTGCGCTCCCCTGAAATCGGCACAGATGGTGAAGATGTTGTGCGTGTCGCGGACTTCCTTGAGCGCCTGCTCATCCATGTCCACCGCGGTCACATCGTACCCGCTGTTCTTCAGGTCCGCGGCAATGGCCCTGCCCACCAGGCCCACTCCCAGCACGACGATATGTTGTTCCATTTTTTCCATTGTTCAGGTCACCAGATCCCGTGTCCCGGGATATTTTTCATATAACTTGAATTCCATGATCATCCGCAGCTGCTCCATCGCCACGAAGATCTCCTCATAGGTGTTGTACAGCGGGCTGATCCCGAGCCGGATGTTGTTGGGTTCCCTGAAATCCGGGATCACGCTCCTTCCCCCCGTGTCCGGATCTGTCAGGGCCCTGCAGATGCGGTAGGCCTCGGCATGTTTCAGGGAGACATGCGATCCCCGCCGCTCGGAAATTTCCGGCGATCCCAGCCTGAACCCGAGGCTGAAGAGCCATTCGGATGCCAGTGAGATCAGATAGCCGGTCTGGTCGGCACTCTTCTGCCTGATGGCCCCCAACCCGGCTTCCAGTACCAGGTCAAGGGCCGGTTCGAGGGCCGATGCCGATACCACGGGGGGTGTCCCTGTCAGGAACTTTCGGATGCCGTCGCCCACCCGGTAATTCATTTTGAAGTCAAACGGATTTTTCTCACCGAACCATCCCCAGATCGGATTCTCCAGCTTCTCCTGGAGGTCTTTCCGCACATAGAGGAAAGCAGGTGAGCCCGGTCCCCCGTTCAGGTATTTGTAAGTGCACCCCACCGCCACGTCCGCATTGGCTTTATTCAGGTTGACGGGAACCGCGCCCACCGAGTGGCTCAGGTCCCACAGCACCGGTACCCCGTGCATATGGGCCAGTTCGGTCACCTTCTCCAGGTCGTACATATAGGCACTCTTGTAGGCCACATGGGAGAGGGTGACCAGCGCCGTCCGGCTGCTGATCATCCTGAGCAGGTCGGTCATGTCGGAGGAGATCCCGTCGGCGGACTTCACCAGCCGGAGTGTATGCCGGTTCCCGAACTGTCTGATCAGTCCCTGGATGATGTACAGGTCCGAAGGAAAATTCAGGTCATCCGAAATGATCTCCGTCCGCTTATCCATCCATCTCAACACCCCGTATGCCAGTTTGTAGAGGTTTACTGAGGTGGCATCGGACAGGACCACCTCGTCGGGACGGGCCCCGATGAGCCGGGCGATCTTTTCACCCACCTTTTCCGGTTCCTGGTACCACCCTTCGTTCCAGCTCCTGATCAGCCTGTCTCCCCACTGCTGCTGAATGACCCCTTCCATGTGGCTGACGGTCTGCACGGGCAGTCTTCCCAGGGAATTGCCGTCAAGATAGACCAGGGAGGGATCGCGGATTACGAAACGTTTCCTGAAATGCCTCAGCGGATCATTGCCGTCCAGCTCCCTGGCATATGCGATTGAAAACGGGTCTTTCATGGACAGTTTCAGAGGTTATTTTCGGACAAAAATGTTCCCATACAAGATAATACATGCAGGCAAAAAAAACGAATAAAAAATGGAATGCAGGTTTACAGCAGTGACGCCGCCTCCCTGTCCATGTACCATTCCAGTCTTCCCGGTACCGGATTCACCGACGCTGCCGGATATTCCCGGAAACCCCCTTCCTGAAACATGATCTCCCTTACCACCTGGGCCTTGCTTCTGCCCGTGACAATAAAGGAGACCCGCCTTGCGGCATTGATCACATTCCCCGTGATGCTGATGCGCAACTGGCGGGTCCGGGGATGCACCGCAACCACACACGGACCGGGGGCATTCCACAACCCGGCCTCCCCCGGAAACAGGGATGCCGTATGCCCGTCTTCTCCGATCCCCAGCCAGATCCAGTCAAATACGGGAACACCGTTTTCAACGGGCAGTCGGTTCAGGAGCATTTGCCCGTAACGGGATGCCTCCTCACCGGGATCGTGCTCGCCCCTGATCCTGAGGATCTGCGGACGGGGAATCCCAAGGGGTTCAAAGAACAGCCGGTTTGCGTTCCCGAAATTGCTGTCAGGATCATCCGAGGGGACACACCGCTCATCGCCCCAGCAGAAAAGAACACCCGACCAGTCCGACGCAGGCATGGCACCACGCAGATTTTTAAAGATGGCCAGCGGCGTGGAACCACCCGAAAGCGCCAGGGACACCCGTCTGCCGTTTTCGGACGAAGAGCTGATGAAATGTAACATATCGCCGGCAACGGCCCTGGCCAGTTCCTGTGTATCCTGAAAAATATGCTGTGATCTCCCGCCCATTACAATGCGCAATAGTTCCCCTCATCGGCCATGTTCCTGCAGGGGTACCTCCATGTGAACACCTCCCCCTCGATCATCCGGTCCGCTGCTTCCGGTCCCCACGTTCCGCATGGGTAACCGTGCAGGGGAATGGAGGGGTCGCTATCCCAGGCCTTCAGGATGGGATCCACGAACTGCCAGGCCGCTTCGACGGTATCCTTCCGGGAAAAGAGGGTGCTGTCCCCCTGCATGCAGTCCAGCAGAAGCCGCTGATAAGCTTCAGGCAGCCTGCCGTCAATGAGATCCCTGTAATGAAAATCCATTTCCACGTCCCTGACCCTGAATCCGGCTCCCTGCACCTTCACCCCAAACTGGATCAGGATCCCCTCATCGGGCTGGATCCTGATGATCAGCTGGTTCCCGTTATCCACACCTTTGTCCCATTTGCAGAAAAGGGTGTGGGGCGTCGGCCTGAAATGGACCACCACCTCGGTCACCCGGGTCGGAAGCCTCTTGCCGGTCCGGATATAAAAAGGGATCCCTCCCCAGCGCCAGTTGTCAATGTACATTTTCATGGCCACAAAGGTCTCGGTCCTGCTCTCCCCCGGCACATCCTGCTCCTCCCGGTATCCTTTCAGGGATTCTCCCTGCACCACGGAGGCCACATACTGTCCCCGGATCACCTGGCTCCTGATCTCCCTGTCCTTCATTGGACGAAAGGATTGAAACACCTTCAGGATTTCATTTCGGATGGCATCGGAACTGATCACGGTGGGCGGCTCCATGGCAATCAGTCCCAGGATCTGCAGCAGGTGGTTCTGCAGCATGTCCCTGAGCGCTCCCGCCTGGTCGTAATAACCGCCCCGCTTTTCCACCCCGATTCGCTCGGAAGAGGTGATCTGCACATGGTGCACGTAGTTCCTGTTCCAGAGGGGTTCGAAGATCCCGTTGGAGAAGCGGGTGACCAGCAGGTTCTGGACGGTCTCCTTCCCCAGGTAATGGTCGATGCGGTAGATCTGGTCCTCGGCCAGGCAGCGGAGCAGGGTCTCATTCAGGTCACGGGCTGACCGGTAATCGGTGCCGAAAGGTTTCTCAAAGATGAACCTCCGCCAGTTCCCTTCATCCTGCGAGGTGAGTCCCGCCTCCGCCAGAAAAGCCGGGATGGAGGTGTACAACGGGGGCGGGACGGCCAGATAAAAGATGTAGCTGTTTCCTGTCTGCCGCTCTCCGGAGATCTCCGACAGCCGTGCCGCCAGCCTGTCATAGTCCTCCTTCCTTCCCGGATCCATGGAAAGATAGAACAGGTTGCGGAGGAACGCTTTGTCTGCGTCCAGATGTCCGGCCAGCATCTCCCTGTATGAATCATCCGTATAAGGTGTCCGGCCCACACCAAGCACGGCAAATCTCTCCGGCAGCAGGTCCTGACGGGACAGTTCCAGGAGTGCGGGGACCAGTTTCCTGCGGGTGAGATCGCCGGAACCTCCGAAGATGACCAGCATATGTTCCTGGGGCTTGTACATGTCTCGTCTTTCTATGCAGGTTAACGGAGCACGATCCTGTAGAGATCGGTGCGGGCGGTCACGAACAGTTCTTTTTCCCGTGGACCGAATGCCAGGTTGGAGGGGGACAGCGGCAGGCCGATGGTGCCCAGCTGTTTCCCGGCATCGTCCACCACCAGGATCCCTCCCGGTCCGGTCATAAACAGATTTCCCGCACCGTCCACCTTCATTCCGTCCGGTCCCCCGCCAAGCGAAGGATCCGGTGCGGTGAAAAAGACCTCCCTTTCTACGGGCAGTCCGTCCCCTCCCAGATGATACCTGACCCAGAACACATTCCGCTCCTGATCTTCTTCCACCCCTGTGGTCTCGAAGTTGGCCACATAGAGGAATCGTTCGCCGGGCGACAGGGCAATGCCGTTGGGCCACGAAAGGGTGCTGTCCACCAGCTGAACCTCCCCGCCGCGCAGCATGTAAACCCCGTTGAAGGGAATTTCCCTGGATGGTCCGCCGCCTTCGGGCAGCCCGTAGGGAGGATCGGTGAAATAGATGGTCCCGTCGGAGGCCATGCACAGGTCGTTGGGACTGTTCAGCCGCATCCCCCTGTACCGGTCGGCCCGCACCACCAGGCTGTCCCCCGAGGTGATGGTCACGCTCCTGGAGCCGTGCTCACAGGCGATCACATTCCCTTCACCGGTCACCAGCAGCCCGTTGGCGTTGCGGCTCGGGTCCCTGAACACCGAAAACCGCAGTCCTTCCCACCGGTAGATCCGGTTTGCCGGGATATCGCTGAATATCAGGAAGCCTTCGGGATGCCATGCGGGGCCTTCGGTAAATTCAAAATCCACACCGATCCTTTCGGCAAATGCATCCCGGGAGACCACCGACCAGAACCGGTCGTCCGCCGCCCGGAAATCCCCTATGTTCAGCGGATCCTTCTTTGACGCACAACCTGCCAGGACCAGGAAAATAAAGGTGGCTGCAAAATTTCTGACCATTCTGCGCCGGCCGTCTGTCTCCGATTCGTTCATCAGTATCATTTGTTAAAAAATCGTTTCAGAAAATCTTCCTCCCCGCCCATTCCCCTTACCGGTCTGAAAACGGAGGAGTCGGAAGTTGTTTTCATTTTCCTGAATCCCGTCACATAAAGGTACCCCAGATAGAGGACAAAAACCAGGAGGAGCCACTCCTGCTGAAGCATGAGAAGAAAATCGTACACCCCGTGCAGCAGCAAGGGGATCAACAGGGATTTCAGTAGATATGCGCCCCGCTGCTCCGGGTACATGCGCGCCAGGCCGAAGTGGTACCCCATGGTGATCCCGAACAGTGCATGGGCCGGGACCGCCGTGATCCCCCTCAGAAGGGCGGTCTGATACCCCCCTTCTGCCACGTACATCACATTCTCCACCGCCGCGAATCCCAGCGACACGAAGACCGCATAGACGATCCCGTCGAATTTCTCATTGAAGCTTGGGCTTTTCCATGCCAGCAGGTAGAGGGCCAGGAACTTGAGCAGTTCTTCAGTGGTGCCGGCCACCACAAAGGCAAAATAGAACGCTTCCCCCACGGGTCCGGAAGGGGGCATGATCCCCGCCAGCAGCTGTTCCAGGAAGATGACGGGAATGACGGTGAGTCCCCCGAACAACACGGCTTTGACCAGCATTTTCACAGGCTCCCGTTCGTAGCGGTCCCTCATGTAAACATAGAAGATGATGATCAGGACCGGCGCCAGCGAGACCAGGAGGATGCCCATGTTCACCAGTTATGCGGACCGTACAATCCGTTGCCGTAAGAAGGTGCAAAGAATCCGCCGGGATAAGGAGCAGACAGCCTCCCGCCAGGGGTGAACCAATCACCGCTCCCCTGCTGCATGTGAACAGAAGCCCCGATTGTAATGTGATCCCCGAGCTTGTAGGTGGCACCCAGGGAAAAGTGATCCGGGGGAGTGAACGGCGTGACCGGCGCCCGGAGCAGCTGCTTGTAGCCTGTCCCGTGCAGCACGAGCCTTTCGTTCATTCTGTAGGAGGCGGCGGCGAACAGTGCCAGGCTGGAGAAGACCGGCTGCCGGTAGTTCTCCTGTCCGGCAAATGGTCCCGGTCCCACGGTATGTGCGGCCATTACTCCCCCGTGCAGCGACCAACGGTCAGTTACCGGGAGGGTCAGGACAGGAGCGGCGTGGAGCATGAGGGCCGAACCCGCTCCCTGCATGAAGATGTAACTGGTTCCCAGCGATAGGTTCCACCTCGCCCGTAAAGGTTCTCCTTCCACCGCAGTGCCGGTCTCCTCAACAGTGCCGTTCTCCCCCGCATTAGCGGTTTCCCCAACAGCGCGCTGATCCTTCAACCGGATGACCCTTTCCTCGGCTGATTGTCCGGATAGAACCAAAGAAGTCCCTGTGAAAAGGAGGAGACAAAGGACAGTTGTACGCATGGTTCTCAGCATTTGAAATCCTTCAGATACGTACGGTAAAGATAGTTTTTTATGGACAAAATCAACAGTCCCGGCAACAAACCGGAAGGGATTTCCCGGCTACCGGTGCATGGTCTCTTTCTCCACGAATGCCCCGAAACGCCTGTACTTCTCGTACAGGACCGCATATCTTGCGGCCATTTCCGGATCGGGATGGTACTCGGTCTCGAACCCTCCTCCCATGGCTGCCTGGGCCTGAGGGATCGTCCGGTGCACCCCGGCCACCACCGACGCGGCCATGGCTGCGCCGAGGGCCACCGCCTGCTCAGAACGGGCCACCTTGATGGGCTTGTTCAGCACATCCGCCACCACCTGCATCACGAAAGGGGATTTCTTGGCCACACCTCCCAGGGCGATCACCCCGTCGATGCGGACACCCTCCTCCACGAAACGGTCCACGATCGCTTTGGCGCCGAAGGCGGTTGCCTCCACCAGCGCCCTGAAGATCGCGGGTGCATCCGATCCCAGGGTCAGTCCCATGACCGCCCCCTTCAGGTTCTGGTTCGCGTCGGGAGTCCTTCGTCCGTTCATCCAGTCCAGCGCCAGGATCGCCGAATCATCCGGATCAATTTCCGCGGCCGCCCTGCTCAGCTCCGGGATAAGCCTGGATTCAACCAACCCGGTGATCTTTGCCCGGATATCCGCATCCAGCTCCTCCATGGACCCGATCACCTGCTCCACCGGCCACATGAGCACCCTGCTGAACCAGGCATAAATGTCACCGAAGGCCGACTGACCAGCTTCCAGTCCCACCATCCCCGGTACGATCGACCCGTCCACCTGGCCGCAGATCCCTCCCACCAGCTGATCGCCCATCTCCCCGGGAGGCGCAATGATCATGTCGCACGTGGAAGTGCCCATCACCTTGCTCAGGTAAAAGGGCTCGATCTCGGACCCAAGGGCCCCCAGGTGGGCATCGAAGGCCCCTGCCCCCACGCTGACGGTGCCCGGCAATCCCAGCTTCTGCGCCCACCCGGGACTCAGCTCACCCACTTTCACATCACAGGTGTACGTATCTTTGAAAAGCCTTTCCTTCAGACCTGCCAGCAGGGGATCCAGCTTCAACAGGAACTCCTCGTCGGGGAGTCCCCCGAAGTCCTCGTGCCACATGGCCTTGTGTCCTGCCGCACAACGGCTCCTCTTCAGTTTCAAAGGATCGGTGTCGCCTACCAGCAGGGCCGGGATCCAGTCGCAGTGCTCCACCCATGAATAGGCTGCTGCACGCACCTTTTCATCTTCCCGCAACACATGGAGGATCTTGGCCCAGAACCATTCGGAGCTGTAGATGCCCCCCTCGTATTTGGTAAAATCCTCTCCCCCCCATGTGCGCGCCAGCTCGTTGATCTCATCGGCCTCCCTGACTGCCGTGTGGTCCTTCCACAGGATGAACATGGCATTGGGATTTTCCCGGAAGCCTTCGGTGAGCGACAACGGGACGCCTTCCCGGTTCACAGCCACCGGGGTGGAGCCGGTAGTGTCCACCGAGATGCCCACCACCTTTTCCGCAACGCCGGCAGGGCACTGTTTCAGGGCTTCCCGGATGCAGACCTCCAGGCCTTCCAGGTAATCCAGCGGATGCTGCCGGAACTGGTTCCTGGCAGGATCGCAGTATTTGCCCTGTTTCCACCTGGGGTAATGGAACACATGGGTCCCCACCTCTTCCCCGTTTTCCGTATTCACGATCAGTGCACGCACCGAGTCGGTTCCGTAATCCACTCCTATTGTGTAAGTCATAAAGTCGAAAGTCGTTAGTCGAAAGTCGTTAGTCTTGCCCGTAATAGGCGTCTTTTCCGTGTTTTCTGAGATAATGCTTGTCGAGCAGGTACTGGTCGAGGGAGCGGCGGTTGCCCAGCATCTCCGTGCGGAAGGCCATTTTGGCCACCTCTTCC
>JAXGMU010000023.1:12413-18140 GCA_040768485.1 Bacteroidales bacterium | reverse complement strand
CACCACCGCATGATAAACGGCCTCCTCGGCATCCTTTCCCCAGGTGAACGGGGCATGGCCGTGTACGAGGACCCCGGGAATGCTCCCGTAATCCTTGTCCCCGAAGGTTTCCACGATCACCCGCCCGGTGGCTGCTTCATAATCCTCCTCGATTTCATCCTTCCTCAACGGCCTGGTGCAGGGGATCTTGCCATAGAAATAATCCGCGTGGGTTGTCCCGTAAGCCGGCAGGTTCCTGCCGGCCTGCGCCCAGGAGGTGGCCCACTGGGAATGGGTGTGGACCACTCCCCCGATCTTCTGAAAGTGCCTGTAAAGGATCATATGGGTAGGCGCATCCGAAGAGGGGCGCAGATCCCCTTCGATCTGCTTTCCGCTTTCATCGAGCACCACCATCTGGTCGGCCTGCATCCGGTCGTAGGGTACCCCGGAGGGCTTGATGACGATGTGCCCCGTACCGGGGTCCCTCATGCTCACATTGCCCCACGTGAACAGCACCAGCTGATGGGTCACCAGCGCCAGGTTGGCCTCCAGCACTTTTTCTTTCAGTGATTCATGCATTTTAAATTGTAATAAAGTTCGTTCCACCGGAGCTCCTTCTTGATGGAAGCAATGGTGGTATCCTTGTCGATCAGCAGGAATTCAATGCCGGCCATCTCCGAGAAATCCTCCAGGTGTTCGGCGGTCAGCGACATGCTGAATCCGGTGTGGTGCGCTCCGCCTGCCAGGATCCACGCTCCGGCGGCAACCTCCAAATTCGGGTAAGGTTCCCAGACAACCCTGGCCACCGGCAGTTTCGGCAGGGGTGCGTCGGCGGGGACCACGTCGCACGGATTCACTACCATGCGGAAACGGTTGCCCATGTCCATCAGGGAAGCATTGATCCCCCTGCCCGGCGGCACATCGAACACCAGCCGCGCCGGATCGGCCTTCCCGCCGATTCCCAGCGGGTGCACCTCCAGGGAGGGCTTCCCTGCCGCAATGGAGGGACAGATCTCAAGCATGTGTGCCCCCAGCACCTTCATCCCGCCAGGACGCAGGTGGTAGGTATAATCTTCCATAAAGGAGGTGCCGCCCTCCAGTCCCTGAGACATCACCTTCATGGCCCTGACCAGCGCGGCTGTTTTCCAGTCACCTTCCGCTCCGAATCCGTACCCGTCGGCCATCAGCCGCTGCACGGCCAGACCGGGCAGCTGGACCAGTCCGTGCAGGTCCTCGAATGTGGTTGTGAAAGCCATAAAACCGCCGGCTTCCAGAAAATTGCGGATGCCCTTCTCGATCCTGGCCGCCTCCCGGATGGGTTCCAGCAGGCTGCTTCCTTTTTTAGCTTCCCCCGGGAACCGGTACTGGTCCCGGTACAGCTCCACCAGTGCATCGATCTGTGCATCGGTCACGGCCCGGACCTGCTCCACCAGGTCCCCCACCCCGTAACCGGATACCGAATAGCCGAACTGGATCTGGGCGGAAACTTTGTTTCCTTCGGTCACCGCCACCTCCCTCATGTTGTCCCCGAACCGGGCCACCTTCCCTCCCTGCCACTCATGCCAGGCGCATGCCGCACGCAGCCAGGCGCCGAGTTTGCTGAGTACCGTCTGACTGGACCAGTGCCCCACGATCACCTTCCGGTCGATGCGCATCCTGGATCCGATAAACCCGAACTCCCGGCCTCCGTGGGCCGACTGGTTCAGGTTCATGAAATCCATGTCGATGGAGTCCCACGGGATGTCCCGGTTGAACTGGGTGTGCAGGTGTACAAAGGGTTTGGACAGTGATTTCAGACCCGCGATCCACATCTTCGCCGGTGAAAAGGTGTGCATCCAGGCGATCAGGCCGATGCAGTTCTCCGCCCCTTCCGCCTCCCGGCAGATGGTCCGGATCGCCTCCGGGGAAGTAAGCACGGGTTTGAACACAACCTTCACCGGGATCTCAGCGCTTCTGTCCAGTGCCGCTGCAATCTCCTTCGAATCCCTGTCCACCTGTTTCAGTACCTCTTCCCCGTATAAATGCTGGCTGCCGGTAATGAACCAGGCCTCCAGCTGCTTCAGATTCTTTTTCATCGTCATCTTCATCTTATGTGATTCATTTTTAAATTGCAAAACCATTCCCGGCATCTACCATCCGCCGGTACTTTCGCCTGTCGAACCTGTACAGATAAGCCCCTTTCCTGGAAGAGGTCATGTCCTTTTTGTCCAGCTTGACAAGCACATCCATGGAGAGGATCTTCTTCCTGAAATTCCTCTTGTCCAGGGTGTTCTGGAAGATGGCTTCATAGAGTGCCTGCAGCTGGGGAAGGGTGAATTCACCGGGCAGCAGTTCGAATCCGATGGGCTGCGAGGAAGCCCTCCTCCGAAGTCTCCTGAGCCCTTTCTCCACCATCTGGTTATGATCCATGATCAGCCGGGGCACCTCCTTCAGATTGACCCACGTGGCCCCGTACTGCCGGGAATACGCGGCCGAATACCGGTGGGCCGGGATCAGCGCCGAATAGGCTACCGAGATCACCCTGCCCGCAGGGTCCCTGTCAATCTCCCCGTAGGTCTGCAGCTGCTCCATGTAAATGTTCTTCAGTCCGGTCAGCTCGTTCAGGATCCGGTTGGCCGCATCCGTGAGGCTCTCATCCTCTTTCAGGAATCCTCCGAAAAGGGACCAGTGCCCCAGGTAAGGTTCAAACTTCCGCTTGTGGACCAGCAGTTTCAGCTCCCCGCCGTCAAATCCGAATACGATGCAGTCCACCGCCACATGGAATTTGGGGTGCAGGGAATAATGCTGTTTCTCCAAACCCATCCGCAGGCAGTTTCGGGATTACCAGAAATAGATGTAAAATGCGATAACCACTGACAGGATGATCACCGTGTTGATCACATCCCATTTGTTCCAGCTGGCCCTGCTGATAGCCTTCTGTTCGGCCGTGGCCGAACCGAAGTAGAGTCCCTCTATCTTCGTCGCATCCACGGGTTTCGTAAAGGAACTGATGATCACCAACAGAACGATCACGATCAGGAAAAGTGCGATCTCATAATGGAGCCAGTTGGGGGCCACCACCAGGTCGTACAGGAACCCGTCTCCCACATCACCGCCGTAATAGACCTTGAGTCCCAGCCGGAGCATCCCGAGGGTAAAGCCCACGACCAGACCGACAAAACCCGCGGTGGGGGTGGTCCGTTTGGAGAGGATCCCCAGCAGGAACACCGCGGCAATTCCCGGGGCCAGCAGTGACTGGACATCCTGCAGGTACTCGTAGAGCACTTTCCCCAGACCCCGCATCACCGGGATCCAGAGGATCCCCAGGACGACAATGACCACGGTGGCGATCCTGCCCACGACCACGTAATGATTCTCCGAAGCCCCCGGCCGGAACCGCTGGTAGAAATCCACCGTAAAAAGCATGGACGAGGAGTTGAACAGGGAGGCCAGCGAGCTCATGAGCGCGGCCAGGATGCCTCCCACAACGATCCCCGTAAACCCTTTCGGCAGCAGATCCTTCACCAGGGTGGAAAACGCAGCGTCATTGGATTCAAAATCCATCATTCCCTGCTGCCTGAGGGCAAAGGCGATCATTCCCGGGATCAGGAAAAGGAATACCGGGGTCAGTTTCAGGTAAGCCCCGAAGATGGTGCCCCGCCTTGCCTGCTTCTGGTCGCGCCCCGAAAGGACCCGCTGGACGATGTACTGGTCGGTGCACCAGTACCAGAAGCCGATGATCGCAGATCCCAGGAGCACCCCGGTCCACGGGTATTTGGGATCATGGCGCGATCGGATCAGATCGCCCATGCTGTCGGTGGTGGACCGGTAAATCACCTCACCCGCGTCGTTCAGGTAGGTGGCGTCGGTGGAGCGGACGATCTCCATCAGGTTGTTCCATCCCCCCAGCTGAACGAGCCCGATCACCAGAATGGCAACGGAACCGGCCAGCAGGATGGGGGTCTGCAGCACCGAGGTGTAGAGCACCGCCTTCATCCCTCCCAGAACCGTATACAATCCCGTGAGCAGGACCAGCCCGATGGCACTCACCCAGAAGAAATCCACTTCGTAACCGAAGATCCTTATGAATTCGATGTTGAACACATCCTTGAAGACGACTCCCCCGGCATAGACAGTCACCGCCACTTTGGTCAGCACATAGCTTACCAGGGAGATGATGGACAAAAAAGAACGGGATTTGGAGTTGTACCGCCTTTCCAGGAATTCCGGCATGGTAAACACCCCGCTGCGGGCATAGAAGGGCACAAAGACCCATCCCAGCAGCAGGATGAGCCATCCGTGCATCTCCCAGTGGGCATAGGCCATTCCGCTCTCTGCACCGGTCCCCGCCAGTCCCACCAGGTGTTCAGATCCGATGTTGGAAGCAAAAATGGAAGCCCCGATGGCAAGCCACGTGGCATCCCGGCCGGCCAGAAAGTAGTCGGAAGTGTCCTTATCCTTTTTCTTTAAAACCCAGACAATAATACCTATTAGCGCCAGGACGAACAATCCCAGCACAATCCAGTCAAGTGTTGCCATGTTGAAAGAGTTAGTAAGTTAGAAGCGTTAATGGAGTTAGGATCTTTTAATACAATTGTCGTTGCGGACATTGCCCTGTATCCTGTTTTTGAATTTAAGTGTAATATTAACGCTTAAACAAGACAAGGTCAACAGAGGGGACTTATTTAGACCGATTTTAAAATGAACTAAAAAGGGGTGACCGGGAGTGATGATATGGGCTTCGAAAATTTGTCCGCACAAATTAAGTTTATACATTTAGGTGCATTTTTCCATCACATCACTTACCAAATCTGAAACGTATGCAAACCACATTCGCGCTGGGCACCATCGACTGGGTGATCATCCTGATCTATTTTGTCTTCGTGCTCGGAATCGGCTGGGCGTTGAGAAAGTACATGAAAAATGCCACAGCATTTCTCGAAGCCGGAAGGTCCCTCCCCGCCTGGGTCACCGGACTGGCATTCATCTCCGCCAACCTGGGAGCCCTGGAGGTGATCGGCATGGCCGCCTCGGGGGCCAAATACGGCATGATGACGGTCCATTTCTACTGGATCGGCGCCATTCCGGCCATGATCTTCCTTGCCATTTTCATGATGCCGTTCTACTACGGCTCCAAAGCCCGCTCCGTCCCCGAGTACCTCAAGCTGAGGTTCGATGAAAAGACCAGGGGGTTCAATGCCTTCGCCTTTGCCATCATGACCGTTTTTTCTTCCGGTATTTCCATGTATGCGCTCGCCCTGCTCGCGGAGGTGATCCTCCCGCTGAACATTGACTGGAACATCCTGGGGCTCCGGATCGGGGAATTCGATTTCTACCTGCTGATCTCGGCCATCATCGTGCTTGTTTACATGGTGCTCGGGGGACTCACCTCGGCGATCTACAACGAGGTGCTCCAGTTCTTTCTGATCGTCATCGGATTCCTTCCGCTGGTGATCATCGGCCTGGTGGACCTGGGCGGATGGGAAGGGCTCAAGTCACAATTGCCGGAAGGCATGATCCATTCATGGAAATATGCAGGCAACGCTGAATCCAATCCAATGGGTGTGGGATGGTTCGGCGTGATCATGGGCCTGGGCTTTGTCCTCTCGTTCGGGTACTGGTGCACCAACTTCCTGGTGGTGCAGCGCGCCATGGCCGCAGGCTCCATGAGCGCCGCCCGCAAGACACCCCTGGTGGGGGCCTTCCCGAAAATGTTCCTGCCGCTTCTGGTCATCGTACACCCAGGTTTCCTGCTTGCCGGCCCGCACG
>JAXGMU010000023.1:10480-12403 GCA_040768485.1 Bacteroidales bacterium | reverse complement strand
CTGGGTCATCGTCGGGCTTGCCTTTCTGGCGTTGCCGCTTCTGGTCATCGTCCCCGGAATGATCGCGGTCGCGCTTACCAACATGGGTGAGCTGACGCTTCCGCTGAAAGAGGGGACCATGAACACCGACTACGACAAGGTGATCCCGGTTTTGCTGATGAACTACATGCCCGTTGGGGTGCTGGGACTGGGCCTGACCGCACTGATGGCCTCATTCATGTCGGGAATGGCCGGGAACGTGTCCGCCTTCAACACGGTCTTTACCTATGATATTTACCAGAGCTACCTGGTCCCCAACAAACCCGACCTGCATTACCTGAAAGTGGGGCGGTGGACCACCGTGGTCGGGGTGCTGGTCAGTATCCTGACTGCCTATGTGGCGAGGTCGTTCAACAACGTGATGGATTTCCTGCAGCTGATCTTTGCCTTTATCAACGCTCCCCTGTTTGCGGCATTCCTACTGGGAATGTTCTGGAAACGGACCACCGGTCACGGGGCTTTCTGGGGACTGATCGGAGGAACGGTGGCCGCGGCCATCCACCACGGTCTCACCCTGCCCGCGAATGCCACCCCCGGAGTGAAAGGAGGATACATCGGCATCCTGCACCAGTATCCCAGTGAAATGGCGCAGAACTTCTGGACCGCGATCTTCGCCTTCTCCTTTGCGCTGGTCATCACCCTGGCGGTCACACTGCTGACCAAAAAGATCAAGACCGACGACCAGTTGCGCGGACTGGTGTATTCGCTCACCCCGAAGGTGGTGGACGATTCAAAGCACTGGTACCAGAAACCGGAATTCATGGCCGTGATCGTTGCAGTGATCGCCCTGACACTGACGCTGATCTTCTGGTAATGGATCCGGTGGCTGCCTGATGAAACATATGCGTACAAGAAGTAAATAATGAAAACAAATAAACCATGGGCCTGGATATAAAAATACCGATCGGGCTGATGTTCAGCATCTTGGGGGTCATCCTGACCATCCTGGGCATCGTCACCCACGGGGACGCGGAAATGTATGCCAAATCCCTGGGGCACAACATCAACCTCTGGTCGGGGATCTTCATGATCGCCTTCGGCGTATTCATGCTGCTCACCTCGACACTCGTGCGGAAAAAGAAACTGGGATACGATTCCTGACAGCTCCTGGATCGTCATCACGGCTGCTTTTTCCAGCCGGCAGTGATGACCGTGATGGCGCCGGTTAGGACCGTGAGTGCTCCCGCGATGCTGAGGAGGGAGAATGATTCATGGCCGATCCACCCCACTTCCATCCGGGTGAGGAGTGCCATGACCACAAAGGTGATGACCGGATTAAGGGTAATGATCACACTCACCCTGGTGGCTTCTGTGTACTTGATGGCCAGTCCCAGCGAGCCATAGGCTAGCACCGTGTTCAGGCCCAGCGAGCATAGCAGGATCCAGTTCCACCCGGGCAGCGTACCGAATTTTCCGAACTCGGCCAGGGGAACCAGCATCAGGGCGCAGAATCCATAAATAAACAGGTTCAGCTGATTGGGCGGGTACCTGGTTACCAGCACCTTCTGCAGGGTGGCAAAGATAGCCCATGAGATCCCTCCCCCCAGCACCAGGAACATGCCGATTGTGAAATGTCCGTCCGCAACCGCCATGTCGGCAATCTGTTCGGAATAAAACAGGATGATCCCCGAAACGACAAGAATGAACCCGATGACATGTTTCCAGTTCACGTGCTCCCTGAAAATGAGGATGCCGGAAAGGGCAAAGCTCACCGGTCCGGCCTGGATGAAGACCTGCGAACTGGAAGGGGACAGGTGTTTGATCCCCGAAATGAATCCCAGGTAGTTAAGGCCCAGAAAAACAGCCGCCAGGATCAGTAAAACCGGTGGCCGGAGGAAAATCCGGAAATCCTTCCGGCGAAAGAGAAGCGTCCAGAGAGACAGG
>JAXGMU010000023.1:0-10470 GCA_040768485.1 Bacteroidales bacterium | reverse complement strand
ACAAGGCAAGGATGACAAAGGCAGTGCCAAACCGGAACCAGACCACCGTGACCGGCGAAACACCCGCCACGGCTACCTTCAGGGCAATGGCCAGGAATCCCCACAGTGAAGCCGTAAAGACGGCATACATCACCCCTTTCCGGTTGTCGATTCCCATGTTACATCTGGATGAGCCGGCCCGAGCGCTTCATCTACCAGGCAATGTCCATCTCTTCAAGCAGGTACCCCGCACCCGCAAACTTGTCCATGATGAACAGCACGTACCGGATGTCCACCGCAATGTTCCGGCAGAGGGAGGGATCGTAGTATATATCGCTCATGGTCCCTTCCCAGTTCCGGTCGAAGTTGATCCCGACCAGTCTCCCGCAGGCATCCAGCACCGGGCTTCCCGAGTTCCCTCCGGAGGTGTGGTTGCTGGCGAGGAAGCACACCGGCATGGTCCCGTTCACCCCGTACCTTCCGAAATCCTTCGCATCGTAAAGTTCCACCAGCTTTGCCGGAACCCGGTAGTCCTCCGTGCCCTCCCTGGCCTTTTCGATCACCCCGGAAAGGGTGGTGCTGTATTCGTATTTGATCCCGTCCCAAGGCTGGTAACCTTCCACATTTCCGTGGGTCACCCGCATGGTGAAGTTGGCATCCGGATAAAGCCGGCGGTCCTCCGACATCTCCAGCCGGGCTGCCATGTAGGTTTTGTAAAGATCCTCGAGCCGCTGCTGCAACTGTCCGTATACCGGATCGATCCGGTTCATGAACAGGGTGCCGAACTCATCCAGGCAGGCTGCCAGCGGATCCCTGTCCACCATAGACCGGGCACTTTCCGGGTCTTTCCTGTACCGCTCCAGGAGCTGCAGGACGTTTTCCTTCTCACCGAACAGGGTGGCATCGTAAAGCTTCTCGGCGAACCGTGCATAGTCGCCCCGGTATTTCCCCCTGATCCTGGAGAAGAATGACGGCAGCAGGTCCGGGTCCATTTCCCTCCCGCAGGCCTCCATCATGGCCGCAAAGATATCCCGGTCCACCGGCAGGTGAAAATCCTTATAGAACCGCTCGATCCGGTCCCGGATCAGTTCAGCGTCCATGCCCATGTCCATCATCGATCTGATGCGTGAAATCTGCTGAAACAGTTCCACGGGCCTCACCGCCTCGTCCCGGTACACCACAGCCATGCTGTACCTGGCCATATCTCCGTATATCCGTTTGAATCCGGGCAGCAGCCTGTCGTATTTCATCATCCTTTCGCCGTCGGCTTCCACCCACCGGGCAAACTGTGCCTCAAAATCCTTCTTCATTCCGACCACATCCATCCGCTCCAGTCCCATGATCGTCCCCTGCCATTTCTTCCAGGCGTTGGTCACCCTGCTGTGCTTGGTCGTATACTGGATCCGCACGGCGTCGGATTCCTTCATGTATTTTTCCATGATCTCCATCCTGGCCGTCCTGAGCCGGATCCTGGCCGGCAGCTGATCCTCCTGCATGCTCCGCACACCCTCTGAAAAAAGATACTGGGTGGTGGATCCGGGGTATCCCATGACCATTGTGAAATCCCCCGGCTGAACCCCTCCGGCAAAGATCTCAAGATGGCTGCGTGGGCTATAGGGAACATTTTCGGGATCGAAGGGAATGGGCCGGTTTTTCTGATCCGCATACACCCTGAACAGTGAAAAATCGCCCGTATGCCTGGGCCAAATCCAGTTGTCCGTATCCCCTCCGAAGTTCCCGATGGAGGCGGGAGGGGCGCCCACCAGCCTTACATCCAGAAACTCTTCGTATACGAACAGGTAGAATGCGTTGCCGTAGTAGAACGGCCTGACCACGGCTTCAAAGTGATTGTCCGACGTGGCTTCCTGAATGATCCTGCCCGTGTTCTGGTCCCTGATCCGTTCCTGCTCACCGGGGTCCATGCCCGGTTCGATCCCCCTGTTCACCTCCCCGGTCACCTCCTCCATATACCTCAGGAAGGTGACCGTCAATCCCTCGCAGGGCAGCTCTTCCTCCCGGTCCATGGCCCAGAATCCGTCGGTGAGGTAATCATGCTCCACGGAACTGTGTGACTGGATGGCCCCTTCGCCGCAGTGGTGGTTGGTCAGCAACAGTCCGTTTTCCGAGACCATCTCCCCGGTGCAGCCCCCGCCGAAGATCACGATGGCATCCTTCAGGCAATCTTCATTAATGCTGTAAATATCCTCCGCCTCCAGCATCAGTCCCGCCGCCTGCATGTGGTCAATCTGGTACCGCTCCAGCAGCATGGGGATCCACATGCCTTCCTCGGCCTTCAAACCCGGCGATCCCGCCAGCAGGATCCACAGGAACAGGGTCCGGGTATACGGAGCGATCAGTTTTGTCATTGCACGTCTCATTGCATTACGGATTCTCATCATCATTCAGGTTTTTACCAATTGTTTCAGTTCGCAGTATACGCGCTGAACGGGGAGACCGATCACATTGAAATAGCAGCCGCGGATCTTCTCTACCGCGATGTACCCGATCCATTCCTGGATTCCGTAAGCCCCTGCCTTGTCATATGGCCTGCAGGCGCTTACGTAGGTTTCAATTTCCCGGTCGGAGAGCGCTGAAAAGGTTACCTCGGTGGCCACGAAAAAAGATTTTTCTTTCTCTGCCGTCCGGAGACACACCCCTGTAAAGACCCGGTGGGTACCGCCCGAAAGGCTCCGGAGCATGCGGACGGCCTCCGCGAAAGAGGCCGGCTTTCCCAGGTCCTTTCCCCGGTGCCACACCACGGTATCGGCGGTGAGCAGGATCTCCCGCCCGCCCAGCGGTTTCTGGTATGCGGCGGATTTACGCTCCGCCAGGTAAAGGGCAATGGCGCCCCCTTCCAGGTCAGGCGGATAATCTTCCTTCGCATGTCCCGCCTCCACCACCCTGAACGGAATCCCCAGTTCCTTAAGCAGTTCGGCCCTCCGGGGAGATCCGGAAGCCAGCAAGAGCTCATATGACTGCAGCTCATGCTCCATCAGCCATACTTGAACCGGATCAGGTAGAAAACCACCCCCGAATAGAGAATACCCGCCAGCATGATCCATTTGATCAAAATGCTTGCCCTGTGAAACCCCTTTTTGCTTCCGGCAAGGATCACCAGCAGCGCCAGGACCAGCAGGGGGATGATCAGAAAAAGTGTGAAATATACAAGCGAGATGTAATCGTGCTGCGGCACCGAAAAGAAGATGTACTTCACGAGGAGGTAGATGAGCAGCGTCACGGTACTTGCGATCAGTGCCAGCACGATCATCCTGGTCCAGAAGATGCCCAGGACGATGGGCAGGGTTTTCATCCCATAGGCCCTGTCTCCTTCAAAATCCTCCGCATCCTTCAGGATCTCCCGGAGCAGCGTGGTGAGGAATGCGAAAAAACTGAATCCCCCCACCCAGGCGACCATGTAATTGAAGTTGCTCCCGTAACGGATCATCACCGGTCCGTATTCCCTGTTCAGGAGCGGGAGCTCGAAGAGAAGCACCATCAGTGGGACCAGTCCCGTGAGGATGGCCACGGAAAGATTTCCCAGCAGGAACTGTCTTTTGTAACTGGTGGAGTAGAACCAGAGCAGTCCGGCCGCCAGAAAGAACACCAGTGAAAGCGAAGGCATCCCGATGTAGAAACCGAGGTAGATGCCGATCCCCACACCAATGACATTGAACACGGCATGCAGGATCATGGCCATTCTTCTTCCGATCCTGATCCCCACCACCACGCGGTCGGGTTTATTGATCAGGTCGGTACGGGTATCAAAATAATCGTTGATGATGTAACCCGCGGCCGCGATGAAAACAGTGGACAACACCAGCAGCGCGAACTGAACATTGCCGAACTGCAGGGTGAATGCAGGGGAAGGGAGCAGCGGTTCCATGACCAGGTACCTCATTGCGTACTGGGTGACCGCAATGATAACCAGGTTCGGGAACCTGACCAGCCTGAGTATGGACCATATATGCTTGATAATCTGATTCGTTATTTCTTACCAGTGCAAAGGTTCCCCATCCATCCAGCGTCCGTGCAGCCGGAGCACCTGTTCGATCACATCCCGGGCACATCCCATTCCCCCGGCGATTGGTGAAATATAATGCGCCACCGACTTGATCTCCTCGACGGCATCGGAGGGACAACAGGCCACTCCCGCCCTTTTCATCACCTCGTAGTCGGGCAGATCGTCGCCCATGTAGAGCACATCCCCGGCTTCAAATCCGTATTTATGGAGGAAGTCCCCGAAATCCACCATTTTGTCGGAAGCACCCATGTAAACGTCCGTCAGGCCCAGCTGCCTGAACCGTTCGGCTACCGAATCGGACCGGCCGCCGGTGATGATGGCGATGGGATACCCCCTCCTGGAGGCATGCTGCATCGCATAGCCGTCCTTCGTGTTCATGGTCCGCAGCAAATCCCCGTCCGGATGAAGGAGGACGCAGGGACTGCTCAGGACCCCGTCCACGTCAAAAATAAACGCCCGTACCTTGCTGAGTCCTTCCTTGAAATTGGTCATGTTCCTGTTCCTTTTCCGGGTCCGTGATGGTTATGGGTTGCCGCGATGGCTGTCCCTGATATTCCGGCTTATAAATGTATATAAATTCTCCCATTCGGGATACGCTTTCAGCAATTCCAGGTGCCGCTGCATGGTTTCCCGGTCCCCCCTCAGTGCCGGACCGGTCTGTGCATCTGCCGCCTCCATGGTGGAAAGCTTGCGGACGGTCTCTTCCAGCAACGGAAAGATCAGCTGCTGATCGATCCCGTTTTTCCGGAGGATCTGCTGGGCGATGTGGACCATGTGGTTGGTAAAATTGTTCGCAAACACTGCTGCCAGATGGAGGGCCAGGCGGTCGGGAGTCTCCATGAGACGGACCGTGCCGGATACCGATCCGGCCAGTTTTCTGATTTCCCCGGTCACTTCCCCGGAAGATCCTTCCACCAGCACCGGTACCGTGTCAAGGGAAAGGGGAAGCCCACGGCTGAAGGTCTGGAGGGGATAGAACACTCCGTACCGGGGGTGACCGGTCAGCACATCCATGGGAAGGGCGCCCGCGCAGTGCAACCAGATCCCACTGTATCCGGTAAACCGGCGGCTGACTTCAGGCACCACCGCGTCGGGAACGCAGAGGAAGTAGAAATCCGACTCCCGGGGTACGGAGGCGGGCGACCGGGTGCCCTTTGCGCCCACCCTTTCGGCCAGTTGTTGTGCCGGGATCCCCGATCTGGAGTAGATGCAGGTTACCCGGTGCCCTGCCTTCTGAAAATGCAGGGCCAGGTGGGTAGCCACATTGCCGGCTCCCAGAAAGACGATATGTCGTTTCAGAAACAGTACCTGTTCTCTTCGATCAACCGGTCGGCAATGCGCCTTCTCGCCTCTTTCACATTGACCGCCGGGACCCGCGTATAATGCCTGATCCCCTTCTCCAGCAATTCGTGCACCTCTCCTCCGGCAAACGAATGGGCCGCATCCAGGGCATATTTACCGATCCTGGCCGCCGCATCGGAAACGAATACATCCACCATGTCCCTGTATACCGCGAGTTCTGCCTCGCCTTTGAACGATCCCATTTTTTTCAGGCGGAGGACCACCGACTCGGCTGCATACAGCTGGATGATGCAGTCGGAAATGTTGGTCAGGATCTCCTGCTCATGGACCAGGGTGCGGGAGAAATGCTCCGATGCGGCCCTGAGCAGCATGAGGGTGATCTTTTTAAAACCTGAAACGATCCTGTCCTTCTCCTCGAAATATCCTGCCCGCTTCTGCTCCCCGGGGGCCAGGCCCTTCACTTCCCCGAAGGCCTTCGCGGCCTCCTCCATTACAGGGAGGATTTTTCTTGCATCCTTCTTCAGGATGTTGTCCACCAGCAGCAACCGGTTGATCTCGTTGGTCCCCTCAAAGATCCGGTTGATCCGCGAGTCACGGTAGCCCCTGTCCACCGGCATCTCCGCAGAAAATCCCATTCCCCCGTAGATCTGGACCGCTTCATCCACCACAAAATCCAGCGCCTCCGATCCGAATACCTTCATGGCGGCAGCCTCCGCCGCAAAATGGTTGAACGCCTCCATGATGTCCCTGCCCTTGTCCTCCCCTTTCTCCACATAACGGGCGATGGCCTGGTCCAGCGACTGACTGGCACGGTAAACAGCACTTTCCGTGGCGAAGGTGCGAATCACCTGTTCGGCCAGCTTATGCTTGATGGCACCGAACTGGGATATCAGGCAGTTGAATTGTTTTCTTTCGTTGGCATAGCTGACCGACTGGTTAATGGTGTTCTTGGCATAGCCGATCACATTGGCACCCAGCTTGATCCTTCCCATATGGAGGATGTTCAGCGCGATCCTGTAGCCCTCACCGCGCTTGCCCAGCAGGTTCTCCACGGGAACCCTGCAATCGTTGAAGAAGATCTGCCTGGTGGAGGAACCCTTGATCCCCATCTTTTTTTCCTCCGGGTTGAAGGTAATGCCCGGATAATTCCTCTCCACGATGAAAGCACTGAGTACCCGGTCCTGGTCGATCTTGGCAAAAACGGTCAGCACATCGGCAAATCCCCCGTTGGTGATCCACATCTTGGCACCGTTGAGGAGATAATGTTTCCCGTCCTCGGATAGCACGGCGCGGGTGGAGCCCGCATTGGCATCCGATCCTGCGCCCGGCTCGGTCAGGCAGTAGGCGCCGATCAGTTCCCCGCTGGCGAGACCCGGGACATATTTCTGCCGTTGCTCCTCGTTCCCGTAGTAGAGGATGGGCAGCGTCCCGATCCCCGTATGACAGGAATAGGCAACCGCATATGAATACCCCGCGCCCAGCACCTCGCTGGCATACATGGCGGACAGGAAGGACTGCCCGAATCCCCCGTACTCCTCCGGAACGGTGATCGCCAGCAGTCCAAGCTCTCCGGTTTTGGTCAGCAGTTCCCTCATCAGTCCCTCTTCCTGGGCATCGATGCGGTCAAGCACGGGGAAGACCTCCGTCTCCAGGAAATCCTGGCAGGTCTGCCCGATCATTTTCTGCTCCTCATCGAGCATTTCAGGAATGAATACATCTTCCGGATCGGTTTCCCGGACCAGGAATTCGCCGCCTGTGATCAGTCTTTTTTCACCCATAATATTAGTCGTTAGTCGAGAGTCGTTAGTCGGGAGTCGGGAGTCGGGAGTCGTTAGTCGAGAGTCGTTAGTCGAGAGTCGTTAGTCGGGAGTCGGGAGTCGGGAGTCGGGAGTCGCTATAATCCTGACTTTAGACTTTAGACTTTAGACTTTAGACTTTAGACTTTCAGACTCATTGCCAGCAACTCCGCAATATCATAATTCTTCACTTCCTCTTCTTTATTCAAATATTTGATCCCGTCGGTGATCATCACCATGCAATAGGGACATGCGGTGGCGATGATATCCGCGCCGGTCTCAAGCGCCTCCCCGGTACGTTCGATAAACACCTCCTTCTCCCCTTTTTCCGCTTCCTTGAACATTTGTCCCCCGCCGGCCCCGCAGCAGAGTGCCCCGCTCATGTGCCGCTTCATTTCCACACGGGCAACCGGCAGGGAATCGATCACGCGCCTGGGCGCCTGGTACACCCCTCCCGCCCTGCCCAGATAACAGGGATCGTGGTAGGTGACTGTTTTCCCCTCCAGCGATCCCTTCGAAAATGCCAGTGCCCCGGACAGGATCTGCTCGGAAAGGAACTGTGTATGGTGGATCACCTGGTAATGTCCGCCCAGGTCGGGATACTCATTCTTAAAGGTGTTGTACGCATGGGGGTCGCAGGTGAGGATCCGGGTCACCCCGTAACCCTTCAACAGGTCGATGTTCATCAGCGCTTGCATCTGGAACAGCATTTCATTTCCCGCCCTGCGCGCCATATCTCCGCTTGAGCTCTCTTCGGTTCCCAGCACCGCGTATGAGGTTCCCAGGTAATTGAGGAGTTTGACGAAGGCCCTGGTTACATGCTTGTAGCGGTCGTCGAACGCACCGGCGCTGCCTACCCAGAGAAGGTATTCGGGTGTTTCGCCCGCGGCATGCCGTTCCGCCATCACGGGAACCTGGAGCCTGTCGGCCCAGCGCATCCGGTCCTCCCGGGAGAATTGCCAGGGGGCCCCGTTGTTCTCGATGTTTGAAAATACAGTATTCAACTCTCCCGGCGCAGCGGACTCCTCCATCACCAGGTAGCGCCGCATACCGAGGATCAGGGCCGGCTGGTTGATGTTCACGGGACACTCAAGGGCACATGCATTGCACAATGTACAGGCCCACAGCTCCTCCTCCGTGACATAATCCCTGAGCAGGGCCTTGTGGTCCGAGAACTCCCGGCCATGTTTCATCACGGCCGGACCTTTCTCACGCATCCTTGCCCGCACATCCATGACGATCTTTCTGGGGGACAGTCTTTTTCCCGTAAGGTTCGCGGGACAGACCGCTGTGCACCGTCCGCATTCGGTGCAGGAGAGGGAATCCAGGTAGCTTTTCCAGCTCACATCTTCGATGTCCAGGATCCCGAAGCGCTCTGCGGCTTCCATATCATCCGCCTCCTGTCCGGCCGGACCGGCAAAGGCCTGTTCCGGGTCCATCATGATCTTCACCTCCCGGGTGATCCGGTCCATCGTGTCAATCTTTCCCAGCGGTTCCAGGCGGCTGAGGAACACATTGGGAACCGACAGGAACACGTGGAAGTGTTTTGAATAGGGCAGGTAGTTTGCAAAAAGGAAGATCAGCAGGATATGGGCCCACCAGTTGACCTGGTACCAGACCTCACTGCTGCCTCGGCCGGATCCGATCCAGCCGGTCAGCAGCCGGCTCACCGGGTAGACCCCTTTCACCTGTTCACCGGCTTCCAGGGTGCTGTGCAAATAAAACAGGTTCATGCCCAGCAGGGTTAGCATCAGCAACAGGATCAGGGTAAGCGCCACGCCGGCGTCCAGGTGTGAAACCGGTTTCATCTCGATACCGGAAAACCGCCTCACATGCAGGAAAAGCCTGCGGACCAGGAATACTGCGACAGCCACCACGATGAGGATGGCGAACACATCACCGGAGGCCATGATCACATCATAGACCACGCCCAGGCCCGAAAAAACTTTTTCTTTCCCCGTAAGACCGTCCACCACCATCTCCAGGCTGCCGATGAGGATCACGCAGAAACCCCAGAACACGATTGCATGCAGGAGCCCGATCACCGGTCTCCGGAAGATCTTGGTCTGACCGAAAGCCACCCGCAGCATCACGGCGATCCGTTTCCCGATCCGGTCAACTTTGTAATCTTTCCTGGTGATCCTGAAAAAACCAACAAACCGCCTGGTTGTCCAGGCGAAGACCAGCAGGGTGATCAGCAACGCGGCCAGAAAAAGATATTGTTTGAGCATGCCCGGCAGATTGATGACTCCTAATTTTCCCTTGCCTTTCTGACCTCTTCGGTGATGGCCGGGATCACCTTCAGGGCATCGCCCACGATCCCGTAGTCCGCAGCTTCAAAAATGGGTGCATCCTTGTCCGTATTCACGGCCACGATGTATTTCGATGAGCTCACCCCCGCCAGGTGCTGGATGGCACCCGAGATGCCGAACGCCATGTACAGGTTGGGAGCGATGATCTTCCCCGTCTGCCCGGTATGCTCTTCATGGGGACGCCAGCCTTCGTCGGAAACGGGCCTTGAGCAGGCCAGCGCCGCACCCAGGGTTTCTGCCAGTTCCTCGAGGGGACCCCAGTTGTCGGGCGACCGCATGCCCCTTCCTCCCGAAACCACGATATCCGCATCGGTGAGCAGGATCTTGCCTTCCTGTTTCTTCACATTCCGGATTTCAGTGGCAGCTGCCGGCAGGTCCGTCCCCGGATCGAACGACTCTACCGAAGCTTCGCCGCCGGACTCCCTCGCTTCAAAGGAATTCTGGATGAGGGTCAGGATCGCCACGGGGGTGAGGATCCTGATCTTTCCATATGCCTTGCCGCTGAAGACCTTTTTCTCAACGACCAGCGGATCGAACGATTCGGGCAGTGCGGTCACCCCGGCAGCCAGTCCGGCTTTCAGCCTGACCGACAACCTGGGGGCAAGCGCCTTGCCGGTGTTGTTGTGGGCCATCACCAGCATCCCGGCACCGGTCTTTTCCATCGCCTTTGCAATGATCGCGGTAAAGCGCTGGTTATCCAGTCCGCCGCCCGTTTCCATTTCCGCCGAAAGCACCCGGGAAGCCCCGTATGCGCCCAGCCGGGATAGCTCATCCTGCCCCACTTTGCCGATGCTCAGGGCTGTTACGCCGCCTCCCGATTTTTCGGCCACAGCGGCGGCATAGGAAATAAGTTCTAGGGAAAGTTTCTTGAATTTCCCGTCCCAGTTTTCTGTATATACCAACACGGACATGGTGGAAGGAGTTAGGTGAGTTAGTGAGTTAGTGTGTTAGGTTTTGTTTGAGGGTTAGGTTTTGTTTGAGGGTTAGGTTTTGTTTGAGGACTTTTGCGTCGTTCCGGAGCAGGTCCACAAGTTCTTTGATATGATCCGGATCGATCATC
>JAXGMU010000022.1:0-53848 GCA_040768485.1 Bacteroidales bacterium | reverse complement strand
GGCCTACATGGCCGCCTACAACAAATACAACGGGATCCCCTGCACGGTGCATCCGGTGCTGAAGGAAGTGACCGTGGAGGAGTGGGGACAGAACGGGATCATATGCACCGACGGCGGCGGGTTCACCCGGCTGGTGGACAGCCACCATTATTACCCCGGTCTTCCCGAGGCGGCGGCGGGATGCATCAAAGCGGGGATCAACATGTTCCTGGACCGGTATCAGCCGGCCCTGATGGAAGCATTGGAGCGGGGACTGGTCAGGGAGTCTGAGATTGACATGGCCCTCAGGGGCACGCTGCGGGTCATGCTCAAACTGGGACTGCTGGATGACGGGGCCGGCAATCCGTATGCTTCCATCGGGATCGAAGATACCATCAGGCCCTGGACCACGCCGGAAGCCAGGGAACTGGCCAGAAAGGCCACCGTGAAATCGGTGGTCCTGATGAAAAACGAGGGACTGCTCCCGCTGCATGCCGGGGAACTGAAGTCCATCGCCGTGATCGGTCCCCGTGCCCACCAGGTGATCTCTGACTGGTATGGCGGTACTCCGCCCTATGCGGTGTCCGTGCTGGACGGGATCCGGAATACCCTCGGTGAAGGGGTGGAGGTCCTATTTACCGCCAGCAACAAAGCCGATTCGGCGGTGATCGCCGCCGGAAGGGCCGATGTGGCGGTGGTCTGCATCGGCAATCATCCCCTCGGCTACGGCCTTGGATGGGGACAGAACCATGTACCCAGCGACGGACGGGAGGATGTGGACCGCCAGGCCATCTCACTGGAACAGGAGGATCTGGTCAGGCTGGTCATGGCCGCCAATCCCAATACGGTGCTTGTACTTGTTTCCAGTTTCCCATACGCCATCCCCTGGTCAAAGGAACATGTTCCTTCCATCCTGCACGTCACCCACTCCAGCCAGGAACTGGGCAACGGGGTGGCGGACATCCTTTTCGGCAAAGAAAGCCCGGCCGGCTGCCTGGTCCAGACCTGGACGGCCTCCATCGACCAGCTGCCACCCATCCTGGATTATAACATCCGCAACGGGAGGACCTACATGTATGATCCCCATGAGCCCCTGTTTCCTTTCGGGCACGGGCTCACATACACAACTTTCGAATACAGGGACCTTGAAATCGGCCGGGAGTCCATCCGCCGGGGGGAGGTGGTCGATATCACCCTGACGGTGGAAAACACCGGCAGCGTGGACAGTGATGAAGTGGTGCAGCTGTATGTGAGCCATCCCGGTTCGAAAGTTCAGCGCCCCCGGAAAGCACTGAAGGGCTTTCTGCGCATCCACATCCCTGCGGGTGAAAGCAGGAAAGTCACCATTCCCCTGGAGGCGGAGGAGCTCTGTTACTGGGATTCGAAAAAACACGATTTTGTGCTCGAAAAAGGTCCGGTCAACCTGGAAATCGGAGCCTCATCCGCCGATGTCAGGCTGAAAGGGAACCTTTGGGCAGAATAATGTATCTTTGTAATCATGAACTATTTTCAGAACAACAGCTGGTGGATTGAAGGTCTCAAGGGGATACTGGTGCTGATCCTCGGGATCATCTGTCTCGTAAATCCGGCCAGCGCTCTCGCAGCCACAGCCATCTACCTGGGCATCCTCGCCATTCTGACCGGACTGATCGTTGTGATTGTATCCCTGGCAAAAAAACAGGCCAACTGGGAGTTCTGGATTGCCGAAGGGATCTTCAGCCTGGTCATCGGCGTGTTACTGGTTTCCTTCCCAAAGCTGGCCATCAACCTGGTGATCATCCTGGTCAGCCTGTTGATCATCGCCATCAGTATCATACAGATCCTGACCTACATCAACCTGAAGAAATCAGGGTACTCTTCACAGGTGGTACTGTTTACGGCGATCCTTTCCCTGATCATCGGGATCCTTTTGCTCTTCAATCCGTTCGAAGGAGCCAAAGCCGTGGCGTTCATCCTGGGGTTCTTTGCCGTGGTATATGGCGTTTCAAGCCTCTTTGCCGCCTTTAAACTGCTTGGAAGATAGCATCTTCCGGGTCTGGTTAAGCATAATATTCTAAGTACCAAAATCAATAAAGTGATGGAACAAACAACAAGAAAACTAACATGGATCCTGGCTGCAATGCTGGTGCTTGCAGGTTGTTCTTCCATGAACAGGACCCAGAAGGGAGCCGTGGTCGGAACCGCATCCGGGGCCGCCATGGGCGCGATCATCGGTGAAGCCACCGGGAATCCTGCCCTGGGGACGATCATCGGGGCCACCGTCGGAGGTGCCACCGGTGCCGTGATCGGCCACCAGATGGACAAACAGGCCGAAGAAATTGAGCATTCAGTCCCCGATGCAAGGGTCGAGAGGGTCGGTGAGGGGATCGTGGTGGAGTTCGACAGCAACATCCTGTTCGGATTCGACAGCTCGGACCTGACCGACGCATCAAAAGAGAACCTGGACAAACTGGTGGTTGTCCTGGAGAAATATTCGAATACCAACATCGAGATCCAGGGACACACCGACAGCACCGGGCCTGAAGAATACAACCAGGCATTGTCGGAAAGACGTGCCCGTTCGGTCGCCGGCTACCTGGCTGTACAGGGTCTGCAGGACGAGCGACTCAGCACGGTCGGTTTCGGGGAAACCACACCCCGGTACGACAACGATACGGAAGAAGGGCGTGCTCAGAACCGCAGGGTCGATTTCCTGATCACGGCCAATGAAAAGATGATCTCCGAAGCCGCCGAAGAAGCCAATAAGTAAGGGTCCACCTCCGGCAAGAGGATCATTGATTATTTACACCCAAAAACATAAGAGATGAAAACAAGATCACTGATACTATCCATGGTTGTTTTGCTGATTTCCGGACTGACAGTTTTCCCACAGGACGGACAAAAAATCGCATTCGGAGTCCAGGGCGGACTGAACCTTCAGAACATGTCCGCAAAAGACACCGATGGCGTGGACGTGGAAAACTCACTGGTCCCGGGATTCCATGCCGGGGTAAATGTGATCATCCCCATTGCACCGGATTTCTATTTCCAGCCCGCGCTTCAGTTTTCACAGAAGGGAACAAAGACCGAGGAAAGCCCCGAACCGGTCAAATTCAGGGTCAATTATCTGGAGCTTCCCCTGAACCTCCTGTACAGGGGGAGGCTCGGAGCGGGCTATGTCCTGCTCGGTTTTGGACCATACGTGGGGTATGGGATTACCGGCAAAGCCACCTCCGGTGACGAGGAGATGGACATTGAATTCCAGAACACCATAGAAACCGGCGATCCCCATTCCGCCGCCTATATGAAAGCGCTGGATGCGGGAGCCGGCGTCTATGCAGGATACGAAACCGCCCTGGGACTCTATTTCCAGTTGAACACCCAGTACGGACTGCTGAATATCAGTCCGGAGGACAAGCGCCTTGCTGAGGATCAGTCCAGGGCGAACAACGTGGGATTCGGTCTCTCGGTGGGTTACCGGTTCTAATCACATTTTATTGTTCCCCCCGGGGGAACAGTCATTTCAGAAAACCGCCTTCACCGTCAATGGAAGGCGGTTTTTTTTCCGTGATTGATCCGCCCCGGCAGGGAAACGGTCGCCTGGTAGTTGGAGCTGTTGTAAAGAGGGTTGCGCACGGGCCGGTACAGGTCCCCTTCCTTCGGATTGTCCTCCTGCGTGTACACCCAGATCTCTCCGGGATCCCAGACAACGATCTCGTCCCGGCAGTCGCCCGTGATATCCAGCACCGCATAGCACATATCCGGGTGACCGTCATCGGGGAATTCAAGCACCCGGCGGCCACGGCCGTCCCACGCACCGCCTTCCTCCACGTTGGCGTTCAGCACGAAAAACTCCTCCCCGTTGCCGGTCCAGTTCAGCGGGAGACACATGCTCCCGTACTGGTTGGGCTCGAAATCATGGTAGATGTTTCCCTTCGCATCGTACAGGTGTATGATCCCCTGGTTCCCCCAGAAATTGACCGTGACTGTCTCCAGTCCGGGCAGGTCGTCCCTGAAATTGGCCACGGCCGGGTTCTGCACATGCCCCACGTAATGGTGTTTGAAAATCTCCCCTTCCACGGTGGCGAAGAACATCCCCTCGTCACTGGCCGCACAGAGGTAGACCGGATTTCCGTTTCCTTCCAGATCCACCACGGCCACCCCGTCCGCATGATCCTCCAGGACCGGATCCAGGCTCCAGAGCTTTTTCCCGTTATCATCAAAGAGGGTATAGCCCATGATCAGTTCATCCTTTCCGTCCGAGTCGGTGTCGTATGCATAAGGATAGTGCCCGGTGACGCATTCATTCTCCCAGAGCAGGTTCAGGTTTTGATCATAGGCCCATACATACCGGTAGCGGTCCTTCAGGATAATGTTCCCGTCATGTTCCCTTCCTTCCAGGTCGCAGAGATAGATGCAGTCCCCCAGGATCCGCGGAAAGATATTGTGGCCCGAAGGAAGCGGTCTGCCTCCCGGAGAGAGCGGAGTGGGACGGCTGTACTTTGTTTTGCCGGTCCTCCCCTCAGCCACGATGATCTCCTGGCCCATGCAATAGACCACCTCGTTCTGCCCGTCATTGTCCAGGTCGTGGATCTGGAAGGCCACATCATTGGTCAGGCTTGTCTTCCAGGGATCCGGCCTGCCCACCTGCCAGAGCGTTTCCCCGTCGAAGGTCATGGCCGTGAGGCAGCTCAGCTCGCTGTTGCGGTCCTTCGGCCCGTGGTGCACCACCTGTCCCATGAGCACATCCAGGATCCCGTCCCCGTCCAGGTCCCCGAATCTCAGGTTCCGGGCGGTCCCCGCATCACCCGTCCGGATCTTTTTCCAGAGCTTCATCTCCGGGAGTCCCTGCTGCAGGGCAGCCTCGGTTCTCTCACGCTCCAGCCTGCTGTGCTCAAGCTGCCGGGCAGCTTCTCTGCCGGTGGTGACCTTCACCGTTCCGAAGCGGGCGGGTCCGTCTGCCAGCAGCCCAATCTTGCCGGCAGCAAAGGTGCTGTCTTCACATGCAAAAAGCTCCTTCCCATTTTGATATGCTGTAATTCCGGGGCCCGAAACAGTGACGCGCAGTGCAATTGCTTTCGTATCTTCCGTGTCCAGTTCCTTTTCGGCCAGGTTCTTTTCATCGGGCAACCTGAATGCCTTCCCGTGGTTGACCACCATCAGCCTGATCATCTGATCCTCGATCCCGAAGAAATAATAACAACGGTCATTCCGGTACCGGAAAGCAATCCCGCACCTCGGCAACAGGGTCTCGGGATGGATGGTCACATCCACCGTATAATCCCGCCACAGGGTGTCCCCCGCAATGACCATGGGATGCCAGTGCCGGTCCTGGTTGACCCCGTCCTGGCACAGGTACCGCTTCCCGTCCGATTCCCTTAAATACCACGATTCAGGCAGGTTGTACCGGAAAGTGGAAATGGCCCAGTTGCCCACGGGGGCAGCCGAGGGAAGGTAATGGTATTCCGTATGAGCCCCTGCACCTGCGCCCAGCGGCCCCCTGCGCATCCCGCTGTAATCGTCCGAGAAGATCACCACACCGTCAGTGCTGGTATCGCAGGAGACAAGGATGCTGACAAGGACAAAGCATATCATTGCTGCAAATGAACGCATCGGATCAGTTTTTTGATAGTTTTTCGATCGACAGCAGGATCCTTTCATCAAGGACTGCAATTCACTTCATCTAATGCATTTTCTGCCGTTACCCAAAAATAGACATCGTCAGAGAAAAAATCCATAAATTTCCAGATGATCCATTTTTCCCTTTTTTGCTGTTTTTGAATGAACCTGGGAGATCAGGGAAGAAATTGAATTAGATCATTGATTTCTCTATGGGGTCTTTCTTCTTATTGTCAATCCTGAATCCTGTATTTTCCTTCCAGGTTCATTACCTTTATCTTTCGCCGCTTCTGACTAATCTTGCTCCAGAATCCTTATAAAATTTTCAGGGCTCAGGACGCCAATTTCACTTCCGGAGTAATCGCGGACATTCCGGGTGAGTATGACATCAATAAAGCCGGAGGAGAGTGCCGCCGAACTCTGCATTGCATCCTCAAAATCCTTAAAACCGGAATTCAGGGCATGCATGACCGTATCCTTATTCATCTGAAGAACATCCAATATTCTCATCAGCTGGCTCAGCTTTTCTATCACCTTTTCATGCCGGTCGGTCTGCCTGAGAAGGTAATATACATTGCTGCAGATCACCGGCGTTACATAGCCTTCAATCTTCTCTCTATCACACAGTGATAAAACCCTGGCAGCGTAATCCGAATGGGGAACCCTGTCAAAAAAGAAATCCAGGATCACATCAGTATCAATCAGGACGTTCCTCATTCTTGAGGTATTTCTTTGATAATCCCCCGGACAGTTCCTTTCTGTAATCAAAATCAGCGGGTGCCTTAAAAGATCCTTTCAATGATTTCACAAGCGGTGTTATTTCCAACTCTTTCATAGCTTCCTCTTTCGTGATCACTTTGAGATAATTCTCTATAATATCCGACAGACTGCGACCCTTCTGTTCTGCATATTTCTTGGCCCTGCCGATCACTTTTTTTTCTATGGTAAGTGTAAGTTTTGTGTTCATGACACGTCTGATTATTCATAAAAATATACGTGTAAATTTACACAAAAATTATAACACGTACAAATAGTCTCTAAAATACACGTGCGTTCTTTTTCGGGATCCCGGCAAGGTGCAAGCCATTCAGCAACTTTCCAACTCTGGGGAATTTGTCACCTGTGATTGAATTGGGCCGAAACTCCAACAAATAAGCCAAGATAGCTTTCTTATTCCTCAATGAAATTTCGAATGTTGCTTAGTATTTCGCAAGAAAAAAGAAAAAGGCACAACACTAAGTGTTGTTTTTCCGCTTCCGTAACCTTACAGAAGCAAGCTTCTGACGGGATTGCTCGCCTGCTTTACAGGCTCGCGATCCCTGAAGGGGGTGACTCAAAAGAGAAAAAGGCTATACTACTTCGTAGCATGTTTTCGCCTTTCTTCAGCCTCCCTGAAGCAAGCTTCGGTCGGCTGCAGAAAAGCAAAAACCACCACACCTGCGGTGTGATGGCCTTTTTCTCTTTTGTCGGGGTAGCGGGATTTGAACCCACGACCTCTTCGTCCCGAACGAAGCGCGCTACCGGGCTGCGCTATACCCCGGAGTGGAGGGCAAAAGTACCAAAACTTTACGAACTTTTAAAGTGCCGGGTGCACTCTTCCAGCAACTTTTCAGCATTGACGGGGACCACGCCTGCCTTTTCGCACACCTGTCCCCCCGCCAGGTTGGAGATCACGGCGGTCTGGGCGGCATCCAGTCCGGCCAGCAGGCATAGCGAAGCCACGCTGATCACCGTATCGCCGGCGCCGGATACATCCGCGATCTCGCGGCTGACGGCAGGGATATGGGTCCACTGCCCGTCCCGCGTTACAATGATTCCCTGTTCGCTGAGGGTCACCAGCAGGATGTCGATCTCCTGTTTCTGCTGGTGCAGGATCATGGCCCCGGCAATCTCTTCCACCTCGCTTTTCCGGAAATCGAGATGCAGTCCCTTCATGAGTTCCTTGTAGTTGGGCTTGAGCAATCTGATCTTCCTGTACAGCTGAAAGCTCCTGAATTTGGGATCCACCAGCACGGGGACGGACACCTCGTCGGCCAGGCGGATCACGCGGGAGATCACTCCGGGCGCCAGCACCCCTTTGTCGTAATCCTGCAAGATGATGGCATTGATGCCGCCGCTTTCGAGCAGGCTGCTGATCAGCTCCATGAACTGGTCCTGGATCCTGGAAGAGAGGAAACTGTCCATTTCCTCATCCACCCGCAGCAGGTGCTGGCTTCCGCTGATGATCCTGGTCTTCTGCGTGGTGACGCGGTGCTCATCCACGATCAGCCCGATATCGGAGAGGTTCTGCTCCTCCATCAGTTCCAGGAACAGTCTGCCGCGTTCATCGTCGCCGATGACCGAGCAGAGGATGGGTACCGCTCCCATGGCCTTCACGTTCAATGCCACATTGGCTGCACCTCCCAGCCGGTTTTCATCCACCACCCCGGAGACAATGGGAACGGGCGCCTCCGGCGAGACCCTCCCCACCTTCCCCCACAGGTAGGTGTCGATCATCACATCCCCGATCACAAGCACCCGCTGATCTGAAAACCGGCCGAAGAGTGACTGAAAATCCGTTGTCTCAAACATGTTTGTGAAAAAGTATGGCAAACGTACAGATAGTTTTGATTGAAAACAATACCCGGAGTTTATCATTTCAAACCGGATCCACGTCCACGGAGACACGGACGGACCTGTACACCTGGTTGGCGGCCAGATCTCCGAGCACTTCCCGGACAAGGGTCCTGGCCTTTTCATGGGAGGCCTCCCTCTCGATCTTCAGCAGGATCTGCTTGACGTACATGTTGTAAACCTTTCTCACCGGCGGATACTGGGGACCGAACACCCTGTGCGCAAAATATTTCCTGAGCTCCCTGCCCGCCACATCCGCCGTACCGTCCAGGATGGAGGGAACCCGGTGGCGGAATGAGATGCGGATCAGCCTGGTGAAGGGGGGGTATCCGAAATGCTCTCTTTCCTCCATCTGCTCCCTGTAGAGGCTTTCGTAATCATCCTTCAGCAGATGCCTGATCACCGGATGTTCCGGATCGAGGGTCTGGATCACCACTTTCCCCCGTTTTTTCCTTCTTCCCGCCCTGCCGCTCACCTGTGACATCAGCTGGTAGCTCCTTTCGAATGCCCTGAAATCCGGGAAGTGCAGCATGCTGTCCGCATCCAGCACCCCCACCAGGCTCACATTCCCGAAATCGAGCCCTTTGGATACCATCTGGGTCCCGATGAGCAGATCCACCTTTCCCTGTTCGATGCTGCGGATCACCTTCTCATACCCCTTTCCCGAACGGATTGCGTCTGTGTCCAGCCTGGCCACCCGGATCCCCTCGAAGACAACGGAGATCTCATCCTCGATCTTCTCGGTCCCGAAACCCTTCATGGACATGTTCGTGCCGCCGCAGGAGGGACAATGTGCCGGCATGGGCTCCCGGTGTCCGCAGTAATGGCATTCCAGTTTGCCGCTCTGCCGGTGAAAGGTCAAACTCACGTCGCACCGTCCGCATTTCGGGATATATCCGCAATCCCTGCAGAATATGTAATTGGAATAACCCCTCCGGTTCTGGAAAAGGATCACCTGCTCATGGTTCTCCAGGGCTTCGGTGATCCCTTCCATAAGCCTGGGAGTGAAATGGGACACCATCTGCTTCCGCTTCACGGCCTCCCTGATGCTGGCCACGACGATCTCCGGTTTTTCCACCTCCCCGAACCTGGAGGGGATGTCGGCATATCCGTATTTGCCGCTCCGGGCATTGAAAAGCGATTCGAAGGATGGGGTGGCGGTTCCCAGCAACACGCGGGCATCGTGGTACAGGGCAAGCACCTGTGCAGAATCCCTGGCATGGTACCTGGGAGCCGGGTCCTGTTGCTTGAAAGTAATCTCATGCTCTTCATCGATGATGACCAGTCCCAGTTCGCTGAAGGGAAGAAAAATGGCACTGCGGACGCCGATCACCAGCCGGTACGGTTCTTCATCGGTAAGGCCCAGCAGGTTCCGGTACACATGCACCCTGTCCGAATCGCTGTAGCGGGAATGGTACACCCCCACCCGGTGCCCGAAGACCTGCTTCAGTCGTCCGATGATCTGCGTGGTCAGCGCAATCTCCGGAAGCAGGTACAACACCTGTTTTTTTTGCCTGATCATCTCGCCGATCAGGTGGATATACAGTTCTGTTTTTCCGCTGGAGGTGACCCCGTGCAACAAAACTGCCTGGTGCTGCCTGAACTGGATTCTGACCCTATCCAGGGCGGCGGACTGGTCGAGGTTCAGCTGGAAGGGCTCCCGGGATTGTTCCCCGGCTGCAGGATCCCCCTTTTTCATTTCCTCCCTGTCCGCCTGTCGCATGACACCTTTATTCAGCAATGTCCGCAACGCCCCCGCTGCTCCCGGGACGGACGTGAGCCGGCTTTTCTGCACCCCGGGGTACGGAGCTGTCTTCTTTGCAGCCATGCCGCCCCATCCTGAAAGCTCCAGGTATTTCTCCACCACCTCCTTTTGCCTGGGCGCCCCGGAGAGCTTGTCCAGCAACCGGTGCAGGGAGGCTTCCGTGCGGTATTCATCCGAAAGGGTGATGTAGCTCACCGTTTTGGGAGTGACCGTGGTCCGCACAAATTCATTGATCTCCACGGCCCCTTTCTCCACCAGCTGTTTCAGGATCGCCGCGGGATCTTTACCCACCCCGGCACCTTCCAGGTCCCCCAAAGTGATCTCCCCTTCGTCCTTCACCACTTCATACAGCAGCATTTCCCGGCTGTCCAGCCTGCCCGCCCGGTTAAAAGAGGGATTGACCCTTACCCGGGATTCACTGTCGGGGCGGAGTCCCGAGGGAAGCGCCGCCCGCATCACCTCGCCCGGGGTACACATGTAGTAGGAAGCCATCCACTCCCAAAGTTTGATCTGATGGGGGGTGACAATGGGCTGGTCGTCCAGCAATTCCAGAATGGGTCTGGCAGTAAATCCGTCGGGGGGAGCGTCATCCAGGGAATGGACAACAGCCGTGTAAATCCGTTTTTTTCCGAATCCTACCAGCACCCTGCTGCCGGCTGATATGGTCTCCACGAGTCCGGCCGGCACGCTGTAGGTATAAGTGCCTTCCACTGCCAGGGGCAGGATCACCCGGGCATACAGTGCGGACTTCTCCATGGATGGTTATTCCTTTAGACTGACAGGATCTCCACCATCTGCATCTCTTCCGGGTCCACTTTCTTCTTCAGCTTGATCACTTTCCGGAAGGGGACCAGGTCCAGTTCCGAATTGTGGAACCCGACCATCACGCTCTTCTGGTCATCCATCAGGGCTTCCACAGCGGCATATCCCAGTTTGCTGGCACTTACCCTGTCGTATGCCGACGGGGTCCCGCCGCGCTGGATGTGGCCCAGGACGGAGACCCGTACATCGTAATTCAGAAAATCTTCCTTCACGCTCTCTGCAATGGCAAATGCACCGCCCGATTCATCCCCTTCGGCAACGATGATGATGTTGCTGGATTTTTTCCTTTTGAATCCCTTCTCCAGGTAATCCTTCAGATTCCTCACCTGGTCGTGCACCTCCGGGATCAGGATGGCTTCCGCACCACATGCGATTCCGCTCTTCAGGGCGATAAATCCGGCATCCCTGCCCATCACCTCGATGAAAAAGAGCCTGTTGTGGCTTCCCGCCGTATCCCTGATCTTATCCACCGCCTCCACCACCGTATTCAGGGCGGTGTCATACCCGATGGTATAGTCGGTCCCGTATATATCATTATCAATGGTCCCCGGGATCCCGACGAAAGGAATGTCATAGTATTCATCGCAGAACACCCTTGCTCCTGTCAGGGTCCCGTCCCCGCCGATCACCACCACCGCGTCGATGCCTGCCTCCTTCAGGCTCTCATAAGCGGTTTTGCGGCCCTCGGGCTCCATGAATTCCTTGCTGCGGGAAGTCTTGAGGATGGTCCCCCCCCTGGCCAGGATATCACTGACGCTGTGGGCTTTCATGTTGACAAAATGCTTGTTGATCATGCCGTGGTACCCGTGCCTGATTCCGGTGACCTCGAGTCCGTAATAAATGGCGGTTCGCGTAACTCCCCGGATGGCTGCATTCATTCCCGGGGCATCGCCTCCGGATGTGAGTACGCCGATCCGTTTTATTTTTGCCATAGCGTGTTTGTTATTTGATGCACGAAATTAATCAAAATTGGCTGAATTGGATGAGGATATCTTTCTGAGGTGTCCGGCCACCGATTCAAGCTGCTCCCTGGAAGTGGATGTGGCGCCGCTCACACCTATGGATCCGGTGCCCCCGGCCCATGATGGATCGATCTCCGCCGCACCGGAGATCCAGCGGGTATTCGGATTGACCGACCGGCAGAACTCATAGAGCATCTTTCCGTTGGAGGAGTTCTTCCCGCTCACAAATACGATCAGGTCATGTTTCTTTGCAAATACCGCCAGGGCCGGTTTCCTCTTTTTCATCTGGCCGCAGATGGTGCAGGACGACCGCAGCAGGGATTCCGCCTTCACCCCGGCACCCTTCCCGGAGGATTCGGCCGGGGTTTTTCCCCTGTGCCGGTCCAGGTAAGCCTGCAGCTTTTCTTCCACCTCCCTGAACAGGTCCGGATCCATGGTGGTCTGCGAAAAGAGGAGCACCTTTTTTCCCGGATCCACTTTTGCCACCTCGTCCGGAGAGCCGATCACCACCGCATCCCCGTTCACCTGTCCCAGGTGCCCCACCGTTTCCGGGTGTCCCTCCTTACCGAAGATGACCAACTGCTCACGATGGTGATCCATCGAGTCATAAGCCTTTCTGATCTTTTTCTGCAGGCGGCTGACAATGGGACAGGTGCCGTCGATGACTCCGATATGAAGCGCTTCCGCCAGTGCGTAGGTGGAAGGGGGTTCCCCGTGTGCCCGGATCAGGATCCTTTCGGGTTTCAGGGCGGCCAGGTCACCGTGACGCACGGTTTTCATCCCCAGTGCATGAAGCCGGTTCATCTCTTCCCGGTTGTGGATCATCTCCCCCAGGGTGAAGACCTTTTCACCACTTTGAAGCATGGACCCGGCCATGCCGATGGCTTTTTCCACCCCGGAACAGAATCCCGCGGCGGGATCGATCTCAATGTGCACCATCCATCGTGGAGATTGTCCGGTTGAATACCTCCCTGAACCAGTCCATCTGCTGGTCCACGGTCATCCGGCTGTTGTCCAGCACCAGGGCATCGGGAGCCTGTTTGAGGGGACTTTCCTTCCGGGTGGAATCGATGCGGTCCCTTTTTTCCAGGTTTTGCCTGACCTGGTCCAGTTCGGCGGGCATGCCTTTTTCCAGCAGCTCCTTATACCTTCTCATGGCCCTCACCCCGGGGGAGGCGGTCAGGAAGATCTTCAGTTCGGCCTTCGGGAAGACCGCCGTTCCGATGTCCCTTCCGTCCATCACCACCCCTTTGGAGGCGCCCAGCCCGCGCTGGTACTCCACCATCTTCCGCCTGACCTTCGCCAGGGTGGAGATGTAGCTCACATGTTCGGATACATCCATGTTCCGGATGCGGTCCTCCACCATGCGGCCGTTCAGGTAGATCTCCGTCCGTTCCAGCTCCGGGTTGTGCTTCAAATCCAGGGTGATCCCTTCCAGGATTTTTTCCACTTCCCCTTCCGGGGGTGCATCGGTGTGATCGAACAGTCCCGCTTCCATGCAGGCCAGTGTCACCGCCCTGTACATGGCCCCGGTATCAATGTAGGCATATCCCACCTCCGCCGCGATCCTTTTCGCAAAGGTGCGTTTTCCGCAGGAAGAATGGCCATCCAGCGCAATGATGATCTGATGTTGCTTCATATACGGAAAAGTGGATCCAACGCCAAAGATAGTGTTTTGCCGTCAGGGAGGGGAAGGCTCAGGGCTGCTTTCTGTAAAATTCCGACAGGTTGGTGGTCAGGGAGAAATGATTGGTCCCCCCGGCCAGGTGATAGGATGCCCTTCCGAATGCCACATGGAACTTGGAGATCCGGAAGCCGAAACCCCATGAGAATCCCACCATTCCGGGGCGCACGTTCACCTTCATTTCCTTCCTCCGCTTGTAGTTGTATCCCAGGTCGATGTGAAAGTTCTTACCCAGCAAAAACTCGGTACCCAGGACCACATGCCGCATGAGTTTGTCCCCGAACACATCGAACCTGCTGCGTTCCACGGCGCCGTTCAGGGTGGTGACACCTTCCTCCCCCGGCGCATCGTAGGTGAGGTCCCACCGCTCCAGGTGCTGCAGGGTCACCGAGAACCTGAAAGGTGCATGCTCCAGTCCCTGTGTGATCCCTGCCTGGATTTCGAAAGGCAGCTTTTCCCGCTGACCGGTGTAGGAGGTCACCTGGAATCCCACATTCTTTGCCACCAGTCCCACCGTCGTATAGGTACCCGGATTGTGGTAAATGAGCCCGGCATCCAGGGCGATCCCGAATGAATTGTACTGCTCGAAGGAGGAGTAGACGGGCTTCAGATTGATGCCGGCCGTAAGGAAGGTATCGATCAGAGGCCTGGAATAAAACAGGTTCAGGGCATATTCCGATGCCCGGAAGGTCCCCTGGAATTCGCCCAGCTCATCGGTGCGGTCGAAGGTGCCGTAATTCACATAGTGCATGCCTGCTGCAAAATTGCCGATCCCTTCCCTGGAATACCCGTAGGAAGCATACCCGTAATTTACCCCGGCAAAATAGTCCACATAGTTCAGGCTCAGATGGTGGTGCATTTCGGGATTCAGGAGCGCCGGGTTATGGAAGACCAGGTTGATGTCGTCATCCAGGATGGAGACCACCTCCCCCCCAAGGGCGGACACCCGCGCCGATGTGGTGAGGCCCAGGAAACTGTAGGTGCTTTCGCCGCCTTTCTGGGCCGCTGCCGGCAGGTGCAGCATCATGATCCCCGCAGCCATTAGGATCAGCGGGAGTGCCCGTGTTTTCATTGCCATGTCCTTTTTAAACGCGCGATGCCCCATGGATATTATAGTTGAACAATCTTTAAGATCTGTCCGGGGGCGGTATCCACCCACTGCCTGAACTGTTTGTTGTTCCCTGTTTTCATCATTTTTTCCATCCCCGGAACAAGTTCCGTTGCCGCGTGTCCGAATCCGCTGCGCTCCGTATCCCTGCTGTTGCACAGCTGCTCGAAATGATTCCGGACCGGGACCACCACCAGGGGGATGCCCAGGTAGGCTGCCTCGGCCACGGTATCAAATCCCGAGGTGGTGATCATCCCCCTGCAGATAGCCATTTTCTGCAGGAACTGATCAGCATCCGGGAGATATACCTCCAAACCCGGCGGCAGCGCAGTTTCCGGGATACAGTTGCAGAAGACATCCGCCCTGAAGTCCGGATCGGCACGTGCCATCCGGATCAGATCGTAAAGATAACCTTCCTTCAGGAGATACACCAGGTATCTTTCCCCGGGGGTACGCCTGATCTCCCTGAATTCCTTCCGGATCAGCGGGGGGATGACCCGGATCCTTTCGTTTCCCTTTTCCTCCCTGAAGGAGAGCGCCAGCACCCGGTCACTCGACCGGATCATCACTCCGGAAAGATATTTCAGCAGCAGCCTGTGAAGCGGCGATCCGTCCCGGCACCGGTAGCCGTCCAGGTGCAGGTAGAAATGGTGACCGATCCCGATCCGCATGATCTCCTGTCCGGTCTTCCTGAGCGCCAGGGCCCCCACCGGATCATAAAAGTTGAATACAACGTCGGGACTGATCTCGATGATCCTTCTGCGGATGCGCCGAACCTCCCTCAGGTAGGATGCCGAACGCAGCAGGTTGTAAAGAATGGTTTTACCCACCAGGATCCCCTTGCGGTTAGGGGAACGGAGCAGAAAGGGGCTCTTCATACAATCCAGGCGCTCACCGAAACATGCTGTGAAATACTGCGGGAGAAAAGCATTGGGAGCGCAGCCGGCAAATACCGCTTCCACGATGTGCCCGCCCGCTTCCAGGATTTCCTTCAGGGCCATCGCCTGCGACATGTGGCCCCTCCCCTCCCCCTGTACGATGAAAACGCAACGGGCCATGGCGGTCAGGCGTATGGCGGGTGCCTGAAGGCATCCTTCGCAGCTGCCTTCCTGAGTCTGATCTCGCCGATCTGCGTCATAAACAATCCCGCAATGACCACCAGGATCCCCATCACCTTCAGCAGCGGCATCGGTTCTTTCAGCAGCAGGAAGGAGACGATGGCAGCAACCACGGGGACCAGGTTGGCGAAGATGTTGGCCCTGGCAGCCCCCAGCTCCCGGATCGCCACGGTAAAAAGGATAAAGCAAATCCCGGATCCCATCACCCCCAGGTACAGCATGGAAAGCAGGCTGGCGGTGGAGAGGGATCCTTCCCGCAGGTGCGGGAGCTCGAACAGCAGGAAGAAAGGGAGGAACATGAGCAGGCCGCACAGGCTCTGGTAGGCCGTGATGGTGATCGGGTTGTAATGATCGATCAGCTTTTTCACCACCAGGGTGTACCCCACCGCGGCAGCAACGGCCAGGAACATGAGCAGGATCCCCGCCGGATCTGCCGAAAAACCCTCGCTCCTGGTAAGCACGACCATCAGCACGCCTGCGAAAGAAACTGCCAGTCCGATCTGGTTCAGAATGGTCAGTCTCTCCCTGAAGAAAAACCAGGCAGCAAAGGGGACGATCAGGGGAATGGTGGAGATGATCACGGCGCCCACGGTGGGGGTCACCCTGGTCATTCCGTTCACCTCCCCCAGGAAATAGAGGAAAGGCTCAAACAGGGAAAGCAGCAGCAACCACTTCCAGTGCTCTTTCCTGATCTTTTTCAGCCTGTTGAAAAGGAGGGCAAAACCGAACAAAAAGAAGATTGAAATGAATAACCTGAGGAAGATGATGCTGGTGGGCCTGAAGGATTCGTTGGCATACTTGTACAGCACAAAGGTCACCCCCCAGAATATCATCGCCAGGATGACACTCACATATGCACCTGTCCTCCCGGAACCCATCAGGCTGCTTTAAGCCGCTTCAGGTTGGCTTTTTCCAGCTTTTCCCTGGCATATTTGATCCCGATGGTGATTTCGCCCGCATCCTGTTTGGAAGGCAGCTCGAACATGGCATCGATCATGATGGCCTCGCAGATGGAGCGGAGTCCCCTTGCCCCGAGCTTGAACTCAATGGCCTTCCGGACAATGTAATCGAGCACCTTTTCATCCCAGCCGAGCTTGATCCCGTCCATTTCAAACAGTTTTTCATACTGCTTGATGATTGCATTTTTCGGTTCGGTGAGGATTCTGCGCAACGCCTTCTCATCCAGCGGATGGAGGTAGGTCAGCACCGGCAGCCGGCCGATGATCTCCGGGATCATCCCGAAGGCTTTCAGATCCTGGGGTGCCACATACTGCAGCAGGTTGTTCTTTTCGATCCGTTCGGTGTCCCTGGCTGCATTGTACCCCACCACCTGGGTGTTCAGACGGTTGGCGATCTTCTTCTCGATCCCGTCGAACGCCCCTCCGCAGATGAATAGAATGTTTTTGGTGTTGACCGGGATCATTTTCTGGTCCGGGTGTTTCCTCCCGCCCTGCGGGGGTACGTTCACAATGGAGCCTTCCAGGAGTTTCAGCAGGCCCTGCTGCACGCCTTCCCCTGATACGTCCCTGGTGATGGAGGGATTGTCGCCCTTGCGCGCGATCTTGTCAATTTCATCAATGAAAACGATCCCCTTCTCGGCCGCCTCCACATTGTAATCGGCCACCTGCAGCAAACGGGTGAGCACGCTTTCGATATCCTCCCCCACATACCCCGCTTCGGTAAGGACGGTGGCATCCACGATGGTAAATGGCACGTGGAGCAGCCGCGCAATGGTCCGGGCCAGCAGCGTCTTTCCCGTACCGGTCTCGCCCACCAGGATGATATTGGATTTTTCGATCTCCACCTCTTCCTTGCTCTCCTGCTGCATCAACCGTTTGTAATGGTTGTACACCGCCACCGAAATGTATTTCTTGGCCTCCTCCTGGCCGATGACGTACAGGTCCAGGAAATTCTTGATTTCCGATGGCTTCAACAGCTTGATCTGACCCATGTCAAATTCGCCGTGAACCCCGAGTTCTTCCTGTACAATGCTGTAAGCCTGTTCAATGCAGCGATCACAGATATGACCTGAGATCCCCGCGATCAAAAGGTTGGTGTCTTTCTTTTCTCTGCCGCAAAATGAGCAACGGTCCATGATTATTTTTTTTCTTTGGTCCTGAAGAGTACTTCATCGATCATGCCGTAATCCTTCGCTTCTTCGGCCGACATCCAGAAATCCCTGTCCCCGTCCTTTTCCACCTGGTTGATGGATTTGCCGGTATGTTCGGCAATAATGGCATAGAGTTCCTTCTTCATTTTGAGGATCTCCCGGGCGGTGATCTCGATGTCGGAAGCCTGGCCCTGCGCTCCGCCCATGGGCTGGTGGATCATCACCCGGCTGTGCCTCAGCGCCGACCGTTTCCCGGGTGTTCCCGCAGCCAGGAGCACGGCGCCCATTGAAGCCGCCATTCCCGTACAGATGGTGGCCACATCACAGGAGGTGTACTGCATGGTGTCATAGATGCCGAGTCCCGCGTGGACTGCTCCTCCCGGGGTATTGAAATAGACCTGGATATCCTTGTTCGGGTCGGCCGAATCCAGGTACAGCAGCTGTGCCTGGATGATGTTGGCCACATAATCATCAATGGGTGCCCCAAGGAAAATGATGCGGTCCATCATCAGCCTGGAAAACACATCCATGGAGGCCACATTGAGCTGGCGTTCCTCGATGATTGTGGGGGATATATAGCTGTTATATTGTGAGGTGACCCGGTCAAAGGTGATGCTGTTGATACCCATGTGCCGGGTGGCAAACTTTCTGAAATCATCCTGCTGGTTCATCTTTCTTGTTTTTACTGTTTTTCATACAATTTACGGAACTTATCCAGACTTATATCCTTATCGTCAAGTTTTGCGGCGGATTTGACCAGCCCCATCAGCTTCTCTTCCGCCCGCTGTTCGTAGATCCTTCCCGACTCCTCGGATTTTTCGAGCATCTTCCTGGCATAATTCTCCAGGTAATCGTCGGGTACATTTGAAATCCCGTACTGCATATACTGGTTGAGGGCGATCTTCTTGGCAGTCTGAAGGGCCTCCTCTTCGGTTACTTTGATCTCGTATTTCCTGAGGAGGTGCTCCTTGATCAGCTGCCAGCGAAATTCATCCTCGTACTTGTCGAAATCCTCGTTGATCTTTTCCTCTGTCAGGTTTTCATTTGTTTCGGCCATCCATCGTTTAAGGAACTCCCCGGGCAGCTGAATTTTTGCTTTTTTGATCAGGTATTCGCGGGCATCCAGGGTGAAGCGGTATTCGCTTTCCCGCCCGTAATTCCGCTCCATTTCCTCCGTGATCCGCCGGGTGAATTCCTCTTCCGTGGTGACCGTGCCTTCTCCGTATAGCTTGTCATACAGCGCCTGGTCCGCTTTTGCCGGTTCGTACTTCAGCACCTCCCCGATCACGCATTTGAAGGTGCCGTCAAGCGCCTGGACCAGCGATCTGTCAATTTTCAGCAGGGAAGCCAGCTCGGCATCGCTCGGGAAGGCCTTTTTAACATCGAAGATCACCTCATCACCGCTCCCGGTCCCGCTGAACAACAGCCGCTCGCCCTCATCCTTGATCATCTCCAGTGAAAGCGACACATTCTCGGCCCGGATCCCGTTCTCCGCTTCATTGCCATGACTGTCCACCTGCACAAGGGTTCCCTTGACCAGTTCATCCTTACCGGCTTTTTCCACCGGTTTGAACTCCCCGTAATTCTGCAGGAGGGATCCTTTGTATTCCTCCACCTGCTTTTTGTCCAGCTTGATGTGATAATAGGGGATCTTGTCCTTCCCCGTGATTTCCAGCTGGATCTCAGGGGCCAGACCCAGGTCGAATGCAAATTCAAACTCCTCGTCATGCTGGAAATCGACCTTGTTTTCCCGTTCCCTGCTTGGCAGGGGTTCTCCCAGTATCCTGATCTCGTTCTCCTTCAGGTAATGATACAGGGATTCCGACACCAGCTTGTTGACCTCGTCCACCAGGATCGGCGTGTAATACAGCTTCCTGATGAGGCCCATGGGGACCTTCCCCGGCCTGAATCCATCCACCCTGGCTTTTTTTCTGGTATCCTTCAGTACCTCCTCCACCTTCTCCTGATAATCGGCTTTTTCAACCTTCACATGGAGGACCGTATTCAGTGCATCGATATTTTCCCTGGTAATGTTCATACGCCCGAAATAAAATTACTAATTTACAGGTGCGGATGAAGGGACTCGAACCCCCAATCCCGAAGGAACCAGATCCTAAGTCTGGCGCGTCTACCAGTTCCGCCACATCCGCTCGAAATATCCCGCAAATTTAACGCAATTTTTTGGATTATCGAAGCTCGAAGTTCTTGCCCAGATAGACGTTCCTGACATGCTCGTCCTCCGCAAGCTGCGTGGATGTGCCGGCTTTCAGGATCGATCCCTCGTACATGAGGTAGGCCCTGTCGGTGATGGCGAGTGTTTCGTGCACGTTGTGGTCGGTGATCAGGATCCCGATGTTCTTCTCCCTGAGCCTGGATACGATAGACTGGATATCCTCCACGGCGATGGGGTCCACTCCCGCAAAGGGTTCATCGAGGAGGATGAAATGGGGACTGAGCGCAAGGGCCCTGGCTATCTCCGTCCGTCTCCGCTCACCTCCCGACAGCTGGATCCCCAGGCTTTTCCTGATCTTCATCAGCCCGAATTCCTCCAGCAGCGATTCCACCCGTTCGCGTTGCTCTTCGCGGGAGAAGTCAGACATTTCAAGCACCGCACGGATGTTGTCCTCGACGCTCAGTTTCCGGAACACCGATGCTTCCTGGGCCAGGTAACCGATGCCCATTCTCGCGCGCCTGTATACGGGCTCCTTGGTGATATCCCGGTCATTCAGCATGATGTCCCCTTCCAGGGGGGTGATCAGTCCCACGATCATATAAAACGTGGTGGTCTTACCCGCCCCGTTCGGACCCAGCAATCCCACGATTTCTCCCTGTTCCACGCTGATGGACACCTGGTCCACAACCCTGCGGTTCTTGTACTTCTTTACCAGTTGATGGGTGTGCAGTTTCATGGTTGCTCTTTTTTCGTCAGGATGCCTCCTGTTGTTCTTTCTCCTGCCGGCGGATGATCCGCTTGCTGATGGAAATCCCCACCTCGTAGAGGACCAGCAGGGGCAGCGCCACCAGGATCTGGCTGAATACATCGGGCGGGGTGATGATCGCCGAGAGGGTCACGATGATGATGATGGCATGCCGCCTGTACTTTTTCAGGAAGGAAGGGGTTACAAGCCCCACCCTGGAAAGGAAATAAACCAGAATAGGCAGCTGGAAGACAACTCCGGCCGCAAGCACCACCGAGGTGATGGTCTGGATATAGGACCTGAGGGTCGGGGCGCTGACCACGCTTTCACTGACCCTGTAGTTCCCGAGAAAATTGACCGACAGGGGGGCAATGATATAGTACCCGAATGCCACCCCGAGGATAAAAAGCAGGGAGGTGTAGAACACGGCACCCCTGGCCGTGCGTTTTTCCTTGTCATACAGCGCGGGGACAACGAACCGCCAGAATTCCCAGAAAACATAAGGGAATGCGACCACAAACCCGGCGACCAGTGAAACGATGATGTGCATGTTGAACTGTTCGGCCATTTTCACCGTCTGCAGTGCCAGGGGCTCCGAGTTGATGCACAGTCTTTTCAGGCCCAGCAGATCTCCCAGCCGGCAGAGGGAGCGGTTGGTGAAAAACTCAGGTTCCTTGGGCGCCAGCATGATCTTATCGAAGATAATCCCCTTGAAAATAAATGCGAACACAGCAATGGCAACGATGGCGGCCAGGGCGCGAAGCAGGTGCCAGCGCATCACCTCAAGATGCTCAAGGAAAGTCATTTCCGAGTCATTTTTCGTCCTGGCCATCGCTGTTCTGAGTCGGGGATCTGCAAAGTAACAAAAAAAAACCGTGTGGCTTGAATCGGTATTTAAATTATACTATCTTTAGTTTCCTTGAGTTCTCTCAGAAGGCAGGAATTATGGAGAAGTTACGGGGGATACTGCACGAAAACCTCAAGAAATATTTCGGATTCGACAGTTTTAAGGGGAACCAGGAGGATATCATCCTCAGTGTCCTTCAGGGGAATGATACATTCGTACTGATGCCCACCGGGGGAGGAAAATCACTCTGTTACCAGTTACCCGCACTGATCAAGGAAGGTACCGCTATTGTGATCTCTCCCCTGATCGCCCTGATGAAGAACCAGGTGGATGCCATGCGGAGCTTCAGCCTGGATGAGGGAGTGGCCCATTTTCTGAACTCGTCGCTGACGAAAAATGCCGTGGAAAAGGTGAAAAAGGATGTGCTCGACCAGCGCACCCGGCTCCTGTACGTGGCTCCCGAGAGCCTGACCAAGGAAGACAACATCGAATTTCTCAAGCAGGTGAAGATCTCCTTTTACGCCATTGATGAAGCCCATTGCATCTCCGAATGGGGACATGATTTCAGACCTGAATACAGGCGCATCAGGCCGATCATCAACCGGATCGGAACGGCACCCATCATTGCCCTGACCGCAACAGCCACCCCCAAGGTGCAGAACGACATCCAGAAAAACCTGGAGATGATGGATGCGAACGTGTTCAAATCTTCCTTCCGGCGGCATAACCTCTATTACGAGGTGAGGCCCAAGGTCCACGCGACCAAGGAGATCATCAAGTTCATCCATGCCAACAGGGGAAAATCAGGGATCATCTACTGCCTCTCCAGGAAAAAGGTGGAACAGCTGGCCGAAATGCTGAAGGTGAACAACATCAAGGCATTGCCCTACCACGCCGGAATGGATGCGGCAACCCGCTCCAGCAACCAGGACCAGTTCCTCATGGAGGAGGTGGATGTGATCGTCGCCACCATTGCATTCGGTATGGGGATTGACAAGCCCGATGTGCGTTTTGTGATCCATTATGACATCCCGAAAAGCCTGGAGGGCTACTACCAGGAAACCGGAAGGGCCGGCAGGGACGGAGGAGAAGGAAGATGCATCGCTTTTTATAGTTACAAGGACATTCAGAAGCTGGAAAAATTCATGCAGGGGAAACCCCTGGCCGAGCAGGAGATCGGGAAACAGCTGCTGCTGGAAACGGTGGCTTATGCAGAATCGGCTGTGTGCCGCCCCAAGCTGTTGCTCAACTACTTCGGCGAATACATGGAGGGTGGTTGTGACAACTGCGACAATTGTTTGCATCCCAAAGAAAAATTTGAGGGCAAATCGCATCTAGTATTAAGTTTAAAAACTATTTTAGGGGTCAAAGAAAAGTTCAAGGCAGAGCATATCGCGAACATCCTTTCCGGTAATGCGACAAGTGCGGTAAAAACCTACAAACACCATCATTCAGAGTACTTTGGAGCCGGAAAGGACCGGGATGTGAAATTCTGGAACGCGGTGCTCAGGCAGGCCCTGGTGGCAGGCTTGATTACCAAGGACATTGAGAATTACGGATTGTTGAAACTGACCCAGGCAGGTCATGACTTTTTAAAGGAGCCTTATTCGATTATGCTGACACAGGATCATGATTTTGATATCAATCCCGAAGAGGGAGTGACCACAGGAGGAGGGGGCACAGGCGCCGTGGACGAAGAGTTGCTGCACGTGTTGAAAGATCTCCGGAAGAAGATGGCGAAAAAAATGAATCTGCCCCCGTTCGTCATTTTTCAGGATCCTTCGCTGGAGGACATGGCCATCCAGTACCCTGTGAAACTTGAAGAGCTGCAGAACATTGTGGGTGTGGGTGCGGGCAAGGCAAAAAAATACGGGGCCGAGTTTGTGGATCTCATCCGGGAATATGTGGATGAAAAGGACATCATCCGGCCCCAGGACATGGTGGTGAAATCGGTGGTCAACAAATCCGGAGTGAAGGTGTACATCATCCAGAGCATTGACCGCAAGCTGCCTCTGGAGGACATTGCTTACGCCAAGAACCTGGAAATGATGGACCTGATCGATGAGATCGAGGCCATCGTCAGCTCCGGCACCAGGCTCAACATCGATTACTACATCAATGAGATCATGGATGAGGAGAAACTGGAAGAGATCTTTGAATATTTTCGCAGTGCAGAGACCGAGTCAGTGGATGCCGCACTGGCTGAACTGGGGGAAGATGAATTCAGCGAAGAAGAAGTTCGCCTGGTCCGGATAAAGTTCTTCTCCGAGCTCGGCAACTGATATGAAGGAACTGCTTTCCATTGAGGGATTGTCCAAATCCTACAAGAATGTTCAGGCGATTAAAAACCTCAACCTGCTGATCTCCGAAGGTCAGGCGTTCGGGATCCTGGGGCCCAACGGAAGCGGCAAAACGACCACCCTTTCCATCATCACGGGGATCATCCGGCAGGACAGCGGCTCTTTCAGCTGGTTCGGGGAAGAACCCGTGCCCGGACACCGGAAAACCATCGGATCACTGATCGAATCACCCCATTTCTATCCCTATCTGAACCTGGAGAAGAACCTCAGGATCATTTGTGACATCAAGGGCGCCTCCTACGGGGATATCCCCAGGGTCCTGGAGATCTCCAAACTGAAGGAACGAAGCAGATCCAGGTTTTCCACCCTCTCCCTGGGAATGAAGCAGAGACTGGGGATCGCAGCCGCCCTGCTGGCCGATCCCCAGGTACTGGTGCTGGATGAACCCACGAACGGACTGGATCCGGAGGGGATCGCCGAGGTCAGGGAGATCGTGATCGAGCAGGTGGGCGGGGGCAAGACGCTGATCCTCGCCTCCCACATCCTCAGCGAGGTGGAGAAGATCTGCAGCCATGTGGCCATCCTGAAGAAGGGGGAGCTGCTGGCATGCGGACCGGTCCGGGAACTGCTGTCGGAGGAGGAGATCATCGAGGTTTCCTGCCGGGACAACCGGCTGCTGAAGGAGAAACTGAAGCACTCGAAACTGGTCAGGGAAATTGAAACGGGGAACGGGGTGCTGGTGCTGACCCTGGAAGAGGGGATCGGTGCATCCGATATCAATGCCTTTGCGTTTGCCAACAACCTGGTGTTAACACATATGTTCAGCCGGAAACGGAGCCTGGAATCCCAGTTTCTGGAACTGGTCAAATAAGAATCCTGACAGCCCATGCGGAAACTGCTGCATATCGAACAGATCAAACTGCTCAATTACAATCCTTTCCGGATCACCATCGGCCTGTATTTCCTGGCCTTCGCCCTGGGGATCCTGATCTATCCGGCCATTGACAAGGAGATCCCGGTGATCTCGTTGAGCGACCTTTTCCGCTTCCCCGATGTATGGCTTTTCCTCGCCTGGATCACCGAACCGTACAATGCGGTGCTGGCGCTGGTGGTCATCATGATCACCACCAAAGAATTCAGCGACCACACCTTCAAGACCCAGGTGGTGTTCGGGCTCAGCAGAACGGACCTGCTCGTGCAGAAGCTGCTTGCCATCGGGCTTCTGTCCCTCTTCGCCACCCTGCTCGTGGGCCTGACCTCCATGGCGCTCGGGTTCATTTACAGTTACAAGCTGACATTGAAGATCGCCTTCGAGAATTCCTGGATCCTGGGAAGATACCTGCTGGCCTCGTTCGCCTACATGACCATCGGGCTGATGGAGGCGCTGCTGATCAAAAACACAGCTTTGTCGCTGATCACCTTCCTGGCACTCAGGGTATTCGTCGACCCCGTGCTGTGGCTGCTCCTGAGGAACCACGAGATCAAATGGTACCTTCCTTTCCGCACCGTTACCCGGCTGACCCCGGTGCCCGACCTGATCGAGATATTCCAGAGAAAAATGAACAGTGCGGAGCCCGTAGATGAAGCCTCCCTGGAGATCCTTCCAAAAGGACTGCCCCCCTGGCTCACCATCCTGATGGTGCTGCTCTATACAGGCCTGGTGGTCTGGGCATGCCACCGCCTGCTTCAGCGGCGCAGGTTCACCTGACCTGTCCGGGTGTCCATGGCATCCCGGAGCCCGTTGCCCACCATCGTGAATGCAAGCACCATCAGCATGATGGCGATCCCCGGCAGGAATGCGAGGAACCCCTTGTTCACGATGATGAATCCGTAGTGGTCCTTGATCATTCCGCCCCAGGAGGGGACCGGCGGCTGGACCCCGATGCCCAGGAAGCTCAGACCCGCCTCCATCAGGATCGCCGTTGCAAAATTGGCCGCAGAGATGATCACCACGGGAGCCATTACATTGGGCAGGATGTGCCGGGCGATGATGGTCACCGGCCTGGCACCGATGGCCCGAGCCGCTTCCACGTATTCTTTCTCCCGGATACTGATCACCTGTCCCCGCACCACCCTGGCCACCTCCACCCACATGGTCAGTCCCACCGCCACGAAAACCTGCCAGTACCCCTTCCCCAGCACCAGGGTGATGGAAATGACCATCAGCAAGGTGGGAATGGACCAGACCACATTGACCAGCCACATGATCACCTGGTCCGTCACCCCCCTGAAATATCCCGCGATACCACCCAGCACCACCCCCACCAGCAGGGAGATGAACACCGCGATGAAACCCACGGAAAAACTGATCCTGGTCCCGATGACGATCCTGCTCAGCAGGTCCCGCCCGAAACGGTCCGTCCCCAGCAGGAAATGTTTTTTCACCAGGTGCTCTTCGAGCACGGTTTCGGTCAGCTCATCACCGTTTCGGCGGATGATCTCACCCGATACCAGTTCCACATTCCAGGTCCCGTCCCTGTAACTGCATCCCTCCGGCCTGACGGGATAGACGATATCCGGGATCAGAAGCCTCGAGATGAACTCATCTTCCCGGTGCCTGCTGAACTCCCTGTAAACCAAATACGGTTGTTCCACCCACACCGAGTCGACCGGGATGTAGTAATACCTGCTCTCCTTTCCCCTGAAGAGTCCATCCACCCATCCGGTACGGACGGTCGGCCGGTTGTACCTCACCCGGATGAAGGTGGCGCTGAAGCCGGGCCGTTCGGTGGCAATGGCCAGGATCTGGGTATTGGCATTGGGGGAGCGGTCCGGGCTGATCGCGTAAGCAAAAAGGGAGACCAGGAATGCCAGTCCGATGATCACCATTCCCGACAGTGCAAGTGGATTTCTCCTGAACCGTGACCAGGTGATCTTGCCGGGGGGGATCCCTTCTTTCCTGCGGTACATCCTTCAGTTTTTTCTGCCTTTCCATCCCCGTCCGGCGAATAAAACTCCCGCCAGGACGGCCAGCTGGTAAAAATAGTAAAATAGCGCAGCCGGGAGGAAGAACCGGAGTGCTTTTCGCTGGCCGGCCAACCCCGTGACGGCATGGAGCATGAAAACATCAGCCAGGGTTTTAATCAGCAGGGCCGCAAGCAGCAATGTCCAACCTGACGGAAAAAGGACCAGCCACAGGGGGATGGAGAGGACCAGCAGGTTTGTGACGGCAACCACCAGTGCGAGCAGCTGAATGTCGGTCATTCCGTAACGACCCGTCTTTGATCCCCACCGGACCCGTTGAAGCACCAGGGATCGTACCCCGGGTGCCGGGACGGTTTTTACCATGGCTTCTCTGGCGATGTTGAAGGACAACCGTTTCTTCAGTTTGCGGGCGCCGATCATCAGGAACATGTCATCGCCCGACGCCAGGGAGTCCGACGGGTCAAACCGGCGGGTTTCCAGATACAGCTCCCGGGAATACCCCAGGTTCGCACCGCTGCACATCACGGGCCTGCGGTAATAGAAAGATCCTGCACCCGTCCCCGCCAGTCCCAGGATATCCAGCCGCTCGAACATCTCAAGAAAGGTGCCCCTCCCCTCCAGGGTGGTGACCAGTCCCCCGACAAGATCCGAGGGATGCTGCTCCAGGAAAGCCACATGGGAGGAAACAAAAAGGGGACCGAGCCTGCAGTCGGCATCGGTCTGGATGATCCAGGATGCGGATGCATGCCTGATCCCGTGTTGAATTGCCTGTTTTTTGCCCGACGCACCTTCCGGAAGCTCCAGGCAGCCAAACCGGGGCATCTCCTCCAGGAGATCCCTGAGCAGCTCACCGGATCCGTCGTCCGAATGGTCGTCGATGAAGAGCACCTCCAGTTTTTCGGGCGGATACGCCTGGGCTGAAAGATCAGCGACCAGTGCTTCCAGGTGGGCCGACTCATTTCTGAAAGGGATGAGCAGGGTGACCGGGATGGGTTTTGCGGGACGGGCGGGTGAGGGTGCTTCCAGGCGTTTCAATCCGACGCTGTATCGCATGATGATCGCGGCATACAGGAGGGTGAAGAAGAGGACCGGTACGGCTGCGGAGAGCATGGCTGGTCACGGTTCCCTGTCAAAAAAAGACTGCATCAGTTCGTAGAGCTTTCTGAACTGGAGGGGTTTGGCAAGATAACCCGCACAGCCGGCCTGCCTGCATGCCACCTCGTCCTCCTCGAATGCATTGGCGGTGGTGGCGATCACCGGGAGACCGGGACACATCTGACTGATGGCCCTGGTAGCTTCCAGTCCGCCCACCTCCGGCAGCTGAAGGTCCATCAGTACCATGCTGATCCCCTCATTGTCACGGCAGATGTCGATGGCTTCTTTTCCGTTTGTGGCACGGATCAGGTTGACATTCACCCGGGTCAGGATGGCCGATATGAGCTTGAAGGAGATTTCATTGTCCTCCACCACCAGGATGGTTCTTCCCTCAAAATCATAATTGTATTTATCTTCTGTCTCCATGCTCAGCCCAGCAATACACCAATGATGGTTGCAGATAAAAGGGAGGCCAGCGTTCCTGCCAGCAGTGCCCGCATTCCGAACTGCGCCAGCAGGACCCGCTTCCCGGGGGCCAGGGCCCCGATGCCTCCGATCTGGATCCCGATGGAAGCAAAATTGGCGAACCCGCACAGCATATAAACCGACATGATGATCGATTTGGGGTCGGTGAAGGCCCCCGCGGTTTTCAGCTCCGACAGTCCGATGTAAGCCACAAACTCCGTAAGGATCAGCTTCTTGCCAAGCAGTGAACCCACCAGGGTCATGTCCTCCGACGACACTCCCAGCAACCACATGAAAGGCGACAGTCCGTATCCCAGCATGAACTCCAGGCTCAGTTCATCGTACTTCCCCCCTGTGACGGAATAGATCCGTTCATTCAGGTGGGTCCAGTCTCCAACCTTCACAAAAATAAAATTGAACATGGCAATGAAAGCCAGGAACACCAGCAGCATGGCAGCCACATTCACCGCAAGCCTCAGTCCGTCACCGGTACCGTTTGAAATGGCGTCCAGTGCATTCTGACCGATCCCGGTCTTGGATACTTTGATCACCCTGTCCACATCCTCTGTCTGGGGCACCAGGATCTTGGAGATGACCACCACTCCGGGGGCCGCCATCACGGAGGCGGTGAGCAGATGCTTGGCAAAAATGACCTGCTGGACAGGATCCCCGCCCCCGAGAAAGCCGATGTACGCGGCCAGCACGCCTCCGGCCAGGGTGGCCATTCCACCCGACATGACCAGCAGGATCTCCGAACGGTTCATTTTTTCCAGGTATGCCTTGATCAGCAGGGGCGATTCCGTCTGGCCAAGGAAGATATTTCCGGCGACGGACAGGCTCTCGGGCCCCGAAAGGCCCATGAGACGGGAGAGCATGAATCCCAGGATGCGGACTACGAACTGGATGATGCCCAGATAGAACAGGAGGCTCATCAGGGCGGAGAAGAAGATGATCGTGGGCAGGATGGAAAAGGCAAAGTTCTGCAGCGCGGGATGTACCTTCCCGGTCTGGTTGTCCTTCAGGAGAAATTCAACGCCCTCCCCTGTAAAGGCCAGGATCTTCACGAAAATTTTTCCGATCACCTCGAAAAAATCCTGGATAAAAGGCACAAAGAGCACCCCCATGGCCAGCATCAGCTGCAGGGCCAGTCCGGTTCCCACCAGTTTCCAGGATATGGCCCGGCGGTTCGTGCTGAACACCCAGGCGATGAAGATCAGCACGACCATTCCCAACAGTCCCCGCAACAGCCGTACCAGGCTGAAACTGAAGCCTGTCATCTCGGGCAGAATGTTTGACATGGATTGTGCAGGTTCCTGCGTAAGCACCGCAGCCAGTGTGTCTGCGATCAATGTATCGGGAATCATTTTGAGCGGCGGTTAATCTCATCCCTGATCTCGGAAGCCTTTTCGTAATCTTCCTTGGCCACCGCTTCGGACAACATCGCTTTCAACTCTTCCATGTTGATCTCTGTCAGGTCGGTACGCTTGGTCCTTTTTCTCGTTTTTCCCGGGACAGGCTGCTTTTTCCTGGGTCCGGCTTCCGCCTGTTCGAATCCCGATCCTTTTTCAAAATCCAGGATGATACCGGCCTTTTCCACGATCTCATCCGTGGTGTAAATGGGGCACCCGAACCGCAGCGCCAGTGCGATCGCATCGGATGTTCTGGCATCCAGCGTCATCCGCTGATCACCGTTGTCGCACAGGATATTGGCAAAGAAAACGCCATCTTCAAGCTTGTGAATGTTTACCTCCAGGATCCGGATCCCGTATGACTGGGAAAAATTCTTGAAAAGGTCGTGTGTGAGCGGACGGGGCGGGGTCAGTCCCTCCAGCTCAATGGCAATGGCCTGTGCTTCAAATCCTCCCACGATGATCGGGATCCTTCTGTTTCCGTCCTCCTCCGACAGAACCAGCGCATAGGCACCTGATTGGGTCTGGCTGTAGGAAATGCCGAGCACATTTAATTTGATCTTACCCATTCCGTCAGTTGCACACTTTGGTCACAAATATAGAAATAACTCCGACATAATCCGAACACTTCTTTTTGCATGCCCCTGAGGATGCATCCCCCGGCCAAAAAATAATTCATTCAAATCTTTGCCGGTCCTGCAATCTTTTCTATCTTTGCGAACCCAAAATCTGACTTTTGGCAAAAGAGAACCATCATGTATGCAATCGTTGATATCGCGGGACAACAATTCAAGGTTGAAAAGGACCAGAAATTGTATGTCCACCGGCTTAAAGGCAAAGAAGGGGACAAGGTCTCCTTCGACAGGGTATTGATGATCGATACCGGCAACAAGGTTGTCATCGGGGATCCGCTGGTAAAGGGAGCGTCGGTGGAGGCCACGATCATGGGGCATGTGAAGGGTGACAAAGTTCTAGTATTCAAGAAAAAACGCAGGAAGGGATATCAAAAACTGAACGGGCACCGCCAGTATCTGACACAGATCCAGATCGGGGATATTTCTGAAAAATCCGCCGGACCAAAAGCCCCGCCGGCAGAAAAAGCCGAGCAGGCCCCGGAAAAGAAGGCGAAAACCGAAGCCAGGGCCAAGGCTGCGGACAAACCCAAAGCCGAAACAAGGACCAAAGCTGCAGACAAACCCAAAGCCGAAAAAGGGGCCAAAGATGCAGACAAACCCAAAGCTGCGGACAAACCCAAAGCCGGAACCAGGGCCAAGGCTGCGGACAAACCCAAAGCCAAAGGCAAATCCGAAGACACAGAAAAGTCTGAGAACTGAAACAATACAAATTTTAGCAGGAAATGGCACATAAGAAAGGAGCTGGAAGTTCGAGGAACGGTCGTGAATCCGAAAGCAAGCGACTGGGCGTAAAACTTTACGGGGGACAGGTGGTCAGGGCCGGCAACATCCTTGTAAGGCAGCGTGGTACCGTCCATCATCCCGGACACAACGTGGGGATCGGAAAAGATCACACCCTGTTTGCCATGATCGACGGCACGGTGAAATTTACAAGGAAAAGGGATAACAAATCCTATGTTTCCATAGAACCGCTGGAAAACTGACAGATTCTTCGGCCCCGTCACACCTCATTTACCCGTGATGCATTATCTTTAGAGTGTATTGCGGGTTTTTCATTTGTTTGCCATGCTGACCATTCAATTTATCAGGGACCACAGGGATACCATCGCCAACCGTTTACGGATCAAGAAATTCAACCAGCCCGGGGTCATCGCTGCCATCCTTTCCAAAGATGATGAACGCAGGAAGCTCCAGGTGGAAACCAACCGGCTTCAGGCCGAATTGAACCGTCTCAGCAAAGAGATCGGGATCCTGTTCCGGAAAGGAGAAAAGGAGAAGGCCGGCGAGCTGAGAATGCAGAGTGCGGCGATCAAGGAAAAGGTTGAAGGATTCGAGCGAAGGCTCCAGGAAATCCTGGAAGAGCTGAATGACCTGCTGGTGCAGGTGCCGAATGTTCCCCATGTGTCCGTTCCCGAAGGACAGACTTCAGATGACAACAGGCTCATCAGGGAGGGGGGCCGGATGCCGGAATTGCCCGACCACCCAATGTCCCACTGGGAGCTGGGAACCAGATACGACCTGATCGACTTTGAACTCGGGGTCAAGATCACCGGGAGCGGCTTCCCGGTTTACAAGGGAAAAGGAGCAAGGCTCCAGAGGGCCCTCATCTCCTGGTTCCTTGACATGAACACAAAAGCGGGATACCTGGAGATCCTGCCCCCGCTGCTTGTCAATGAAGCATCGGGGTTCGGCACCGGACAGCTGCCAGATAAAGAGGGACAGATGTACCGGGTTACCGACGACAACCTCTACCTGATCCCCACCGCCGAGGTGCCGGTCACCAATCTCTACAGGGATACGATCCTGGATGCGGCAGATCTTCCCGTGAAAAACACGGCCTATACTCCCTGTTTCAGGCGGGAAGCCGGATCTTACGGGAAAGATGTGAGGGGGCTGAACAGGGTGCACCAGTTCGACAAGGTGGAGATCGTTCAGATCCAGCATCCCTCCAGGTCATACGAATCGCTGGAAGAGATGGTGGACCATGTGGAAAAACTGGTATCGGGACTGAACCTGCCCTACCGGATCATGCAGCTGTGCGGGGGCGACCTGGGCTTTACCTCCGCCCTGACCTACGATTTCGAGGTCTATGCGGCAGCGCAGGACAAGTGGCTGGAGGTCAGCTCAGTATCCAATTTTGAGTCGTACCAGGCAAACCGGCTGAAACTTCGGTTCAGAGAATCCGGAGAGAAGAAGCCCCTGCTGGCCCATACCCTCAACGGGAGCGCACTGGCCCTTCCCAGGATCCTGGCCGCCCTCCTGGAGAACAACCAGACACGGGAGGGGATCCTCATTCCCGAAGTGCTCCACCCCTACACCGGTTTTGAACGTATCCAGGCCGGCGGGCCACGGTTCCATGGTAAATAAAAACCAGCTGAAGGCCTATCTGTTCGCCATGATTGCCGTGCTGTGCTGGTCAACAGTGCCCTCGGCATTCAAGATCGGACTGAGGCACCAGGATGGCTACCAGCTGCTGACAGGAGCCACCCTTGCATCAGCCGGGGCGCTCCTGCTCATCCTGCTCATGCAGGGAAAACTGTCCTCCCTGGGAAAGCTGAAGCGGAAGGATCTCGGCTTTTCCATTCTGATGGGACTGATGAACCCGGTCGTTTATTACCTGGTGCTGTTCAAGGCTTATTCCATCCTTCCCGCGCAGGTGGCCCAGCCGCTCAACATGGTGTGGCCCATCGTTCTGGTGATCATTTCGATCCCCATGCTCGGCCAGAGGATCGGTTGGGTCAGCATCGGGGCGATGGTCCTCAGCTTCTCGGGGGTGGTGCTGATCTCCCTGCAGGGAGGGACGGGAGCGGGGGATCCCCGGAACAGGCTGGGGATCATCCTCGCACTGAGCACCTCTGTCATCTGGGCCTTTTTCTGGATCTTCAATATGAGGGACCGTGCCGATCCCGTGGTCAGGCTGTTCCTCAATTTCCTTTTCGCTTCCCTCTTTCTGCTTGCGGGAGGGATATTCAGGCAGCCCTTCCTTCCGGATTCGTCCCAGGCGTGGCTCGCTGCGGTGTATGTGGGTTTTTTCGAAATGGGTGTTACCTTTGTACTGTGGCTGATGGCGCTTCAGCATGCTGCCACCACGGACCGGATCAGCAACCTGGTGTACATTGCTCCTTTTCTGAACCTGTTCATCGTGAACCGGGTTCTGGATGAGCAGATCTTTCTGACCACACTGCTTGGAATGATCCTGCTGGTATCGGGAATTCTGATCCAAAACACGCTGGGGAGACATGCAGGGAAAAAATGACAGAATCATCCTCGGGATTGATCCGGGGACCAACCTGATGGGATACGGGGTGATCCGCCAGGAGGCGAAGAAACCCGAGTTCATCGGGATGGATGTGATCGATCTGAAAAAGAGCGGCGATCACTACATGAAGCTCCGGACGATCTATGAAAGCACCCTTGTGCTCATCGAACGATTCCTGCCTGATGAGGTGGCCATCGAATCTCCTTTTTACGGGCGCAACGTACAGTCCATGCTGAAACTTGGCAGGGCCCAGGGGGTGGCCATCGCAGCTGCCATTTCCAGAGAGGTGCCCGTGTTTGAATATGCCCCCCGGAAGATCAAACTTTCCATCACAGGTGCGGGCAATGCTTCCAAGGAGCAGGTGGCGGGAATGCTTGCACGGATGTTCGGTCTGGATGAAATCCCCAGGAACCTGGATGCCACTGACGGACTGGCCGCGGCGGTGTGCCACTTTTACCGCAGGGAGATCCTGCGGGGGGACCATCCGGTGAAAAGCTGGGAGGCCTATGTCAAAAACAACCCGGGTAAGGTAAAATAGGACGTACCCTACTCCACCGCCGCGGAGATCAGTGCGGCTGTGGCCCTGAACTCCTCCTCGGTGAATTTGAGCTTGGGCCTGCTGAATTCAATATCATACAGGCTGTTGATGGGGATCAGGTGAATGTGGGCATGGGGGACTTCCAGACCCAGGACCGCCAGTCCCACCCGCTTGCATTCCATGGTCCTGTCGATGGCCCGGGCCACCTTCCTGGCAAAAACCAGCATCCCCCCCAACAGGTCATCCTCCAGATCGAACAGATAATCCGTCTCCACCTTGGGAATCACAAGGGTGTGTCCCCTGGCCAGCGGATTGATATCCAAAAATGCGTAATAACGGTCATCTTCATGGATCCTGTACGATGGGATCTCCCCGGATACAATTCTGGAAAATATGGTTGGCATGACAGAAAGTATTTGATCAGAAAACGGGCGTCAGATATTGATGTCCAGGATCTCGAATGACATCATGCCGGAGGGGACCCGGATCTCCACCACATCTCCCACTTTTTTCCCCAGCAGTCCCTTTGCAATGGGCGTGGTCACGGCGATCTTTCCGGATTTAATGTCCGATTCGCTCTCGGACACAATGGTGTATTCCACCATCTGGCCATTCTTCAGATTCTTGATCTTCACTTTGTTGAGGATCTGCACCTGGGAGGTGTCAATTTTTGACTCGTCAATGATCCTCGCACTGGCAACCAGGTTCTCCAGCCTGGCGATCTTCATCTCCAGCAGTCCCTGAGCTTCTTTTGCAGCTGCGTATTCCGCATTTTCGGACAAATCGCCTTTGTCCCTGGCTTCCGCTATCTGTACAGAAATAGCCGGACGTTCCACAGAAACGAGATGGTCCAGCTCTTTTTTCAAGTTGGCAAGACCCTCCTCAGTCATGTAAGAAGCTTGTGCCATTGGAAATCCCTCCTTAAACATTATAAAAACAAAAAGAATCCCGCATGTTCCGGAACTCTTTGAATACAAAGTTATAAAAAATAATTAATATTCAGTGCGGTTGATGATTGCCGAATAGATCACCGCCGTGGTCGCATCAAAATCCCTGACAATGTCAAAATAATCGGACCCTTCAAATTCCCCGAGCTCGATCACCTGCAGCTGATCGGCGGGCTCCTGTACTTCGGAAAACACCGGTATTCCTTCGGTCCCGAATTTCGTATCACTTTCGATTCCGCCGGAGGTAATTCTTTCATACCCACTTTCAACCCCGGGAGCTCCCAGGGGGCCTTCCATCTGATCACCTCCGTGCAACCGCGCATGCTCCTCCCATAATCCCGAAGTCCTGCTCTCGGCTTCCTCCTTTCGCTCCTGCTTGATCCTGGCAGCCCTTTCACGCATGGCCGTCACACTTTCCTGCGCACCGGTCTCCCTTTCCGGTTCCACGAAAACCTCTTCTTCCTCTTCGCGGCCCATGTTGAAAGCCCGCTCCAGGTTCCTCAGAAAGTCATCCCCGGTTTGTTTCCCGGAGGATTTACCTGCAGCAGCCGGTTTCTTTTTCTTTCCCAGCACGCCCATCAGCACCGCCACCAGTGTGATGACCACATACAGGATGATCCCTATGTCAAAATCTCCTTCCATCTGGTTTTCCTCATACAATATTAATGGTTTTCATGAGTTAAATTACAAAAAACCGGCGATTTTTGTACATTGTCCGGCCGATGCATGATATGAGGATATCTTTTAAGAACCTGCTTCCGTGGATTTTCCTGTGGTTGCTCCTTCCCTCATGCGAGACCAACCGCGGCGAACTGATCCCCTATGTGGAGTTTGATATCTACCTCCTGCTCTATGCCGACCTGGCCGACCTGGGGATCGGGAACACCAAGGTGATTGACGGCGGGGTGAACGGGATCCTCATCTACCGGGAGTCCGATCTGGTGTTCCATGCGTACGACCGGACCTGCACCCTGTGGCCCGAGCACGATGCCGCCGTAGTGGAGGATCCCACCTTCTTCGGTGTTTTTGAGTGCCCCGTCTGCGGGTCCACCTACCTGTTGATGAACGGTGGGGAACCCAACTCGGGTCCCGCCAGGTATCCGCTGGTGGAATACAACGCATCCCTCAGCGGAGATGTGCTGCATGTTTATAACTGACCGGCTCAGTACCTGTAGTGATCGGGTTTGAAGGGGCCTCCCTTCTTCACCCCGATATATTCCGCCTGCCTGTCGGTCAGGGTGGTCAGCCTCACACCCAGCTGTTCAAGATGCAGGCGGGCCACCTCCTCATCCAGGTACTTGGGAAGCATATACACATCAATGTTGTAATCGTTCTTCCACAAATCCATCTGGGCCAGCACCTGGTTGGAAAAGGAATTGCTCATCACAAAGGAAGGATGTCCGGTGGCACAACCCAGATTGACCAGTCTGCCCTCGGCGAGCAGGAAAATGGCGTGTCCGTCATCGTAGATGAACTTGTCGACCTGTGGTTTGATGTTCACCCGTCTGATCCCCGGCCACTCCATCAGCCGGTCCACCTGGATTTCGTTGTCGAAATGGCCGATGTTGCAGACGATGGCCTGGTCCTTCATCCGGGCCATGTATTCGGCCGTGATCACATCCGTATTCCCGGTGGCGGTTACAAAGATGTTCCCTTCTCCGATGGCCTCCTCCATCGTGGTGACCTGGAAACCTTCCATGGCTGCCTGCAGCGCACAGATGGGATCGATCTCGGTGACAATGACCCTGGCACCGTACGATTTCATGGAATGGGCGCACCCTTTTCCCACATCCCCGTAACCGGCCACCACGACCACCTTTCCCGCGATCATCACATCCGTGGCCCGCTTGATCCCGTCCGCCAGTGATTCCCTGCAGCCGTACAGGTTGTCAAACTTGGATTTGGTCACCGAGTCGTTCACATTGATGGCCGGGAAAAGCAGGCGTCCCTGTGCCTTCATCTGGTAGAGCCGGTGGTTCCCTGTTGTGGTCTCTTCAGAAACCCCTTTCATCTCGGGAACGATCCTGTGCCAGCGGCCCGGATCTTCCTGCCGGATCCCCTTCAGAGTGTCCAGGATCGCCTTCTCCTCCCTGTTGGAAGGCTTTGCATCCAAAAGGGAGGGATCGTTCTCTGCCGCATACCCCTTGTGCACCATCAGGGTGGCGTCGCCCCCGTCATCCACGATCAGGTGTGGACCTTTGCCGCCCGGGAAGTTCAGTGCCTGGGCCGTGCACCACCAGTACTCCTCCAGGGTCTCCCCTTTCCAGGCGAAGACGGGGATGCCGCTTGCCGCTATGGCTGCGGCCGCGTGGTCCTGGGTACTGAAAATGTTGCAGCTGGCCCACCTCACATCGGCTCCCAGGGCAGCCAGGGTTTCGATCAGGACCGCCGTCTGCACGGTCATGTGCAGCGACCCGGTGATCCTGGCCCCTTTCAACGGTTGCTCTTTCGCATATTTGTTCCGGATGGCCATCAGTCCCGGCATTTCCTTTTTGGCGATCTCCATCTCCTTTCTTCCGAATTCAGCCAGCTTGATGTCCGCCACCTTGTAAGGGAGTGTTTCCCTGTATGTCATCGTTTCCATGTGTAATGGTTTATTATTGCGCCCGCGGTTCCGCTTCCGGAAGCATTGTCTGCAAAAATACATTTTTCCCGGAAGATATGCCAGCGAAATGACTGATCAACCGCTCCGGCGCCCCTATGCCCAATCCCCCTCCAGGATTTTATCTGCACGGATCCTGTCCCGATCCAGCTGACGCTTCAGTTCGTCAATTCCGCTGAATTTCATCTCATCCCTGATCCGCTGCACAAAGTGGATCACCACCTGTTCACCGTAGAAATCCCCCGATGCATCAAAAATGTGTGTCTCGATGGTTTTCAACACCGGGGTTGTGTCAAAGGTGGGCCTGTATCCGATGTTCAGCATCCCCTTGTGGGTGTTGCCCTTCAGTTCAACCCTGACTGCGTACACGCCCTCCATGGGGATCAGCTTGCAGGGATCCTGCGGCTCCACATTGGCTGTCGGGAATCCGTACATCCTTCCGATACGCTTGCCCCCCACGATGTTCCCGGTCAGGTAATAATGGTAACCGAGCAGATTTCTTGCCTTCTCCAGCTGCCCATGTTCCAGGGCATTCCGGATGATTGTGGAATTGACCTTCCCCTCGCCCGCCAGCTCGGGCAGCTGAACGATCCGGAAATGATGGGTCCCGCCGCACCGCGCCAGCTGCTCCGCATCCCCTTTTCTCTGATGTCCGAACTTGTTGTCATACCCCATGACCAGCACTTCCACGCCGATTCTTTCAACCAGGTATTTCACCACAAAATCGCATGCCGAAAGGGCGGCCACCTCCCTGTCGAATGGAACAATGACCAGCCTGTCGATCCCCCTCCGGCCGAGTTCCCTGATCTTTTCCTCCTGCGAATGCAGCAGTCTGAAATCCCGGATATCCTTGTTCAGCACGATCCTGGGATGGGGCCAGAGGGTCACCACGGTCGATTCTCCCCGGTGATCGCGCGCTTCCTCCCTCAGCCGGTCCAGGATGAACTGGTGGCCCGTGTGGACCCCGTCGAAGATCCCGATGGTAACCACCGGCCGGGTGGCGGTGAATGATTCGTCGACCTGGTTTACTTTCATCTGGCAAAATCTGATTAAGTGCACAAATTTAAATAATTTTAGAGTGCACTAATTTCTTATAAAACACACTGCCGACATGAAGGTTCTCGATCTGATCAAAAACGATCCCTGGCTGGAGCCCTACGGCCAGGTGATCAGGAGGCGCTACGAGCGGGTTGCTGCAAAGGAAAAAGAGCTGGTGGGCGACTCGGGCAGGCTGCAATCGTTTGCCTCCGGTCATCTCTATTTCGGATTGCACAGATCGGACGGAGGATGGGTCATGCGGGAGTGGGCACCCAATGCCACGGCCATCTTCCTGATGGGATCGTTCAATCACTGGAAGATCAGTGATGAATATCGATTTGAGAGACAGGAACATGGGAACTGGGAGATCCGGCTTCCCGAACATATGATCAACCACGGGGACCGATACAAACTGCTGGTCAGGTGGGAAGGGGGCGAAGGAGAGCGCATTCCCGTCTGGTGCAACCGGGTGGTGCAGGACCCCGACACGAAGGTTTTCGATGCGGAGCTCTGGATGCCGGCAAAGCCCTTTGAATGGAAACATCCCCTTCCTGACCTGGCAGGGTTCCAGCCCCTGATCTACGAGGCCCATGTGGGCATGGCCACCGAAGAATACAATGTGGGAACCTACACGGAGTTCAGGGAAAAGATCCTGCCCCATGTTGCCGAGGCGGGCTACAATACGCTTCAGCTCATGGCCATCCAGGAGCACCCTTATTACGGCTCTTTCGGATACCATGTGTCAAGCTTTTTCGCCCCCAGTTCCAGGTTCGGCACTCCCGGCGAACTGAAAGCACTGATCGATGAAGCGCACGGCCGCGGGATGGCCGTGATCATGGACATCGTGCATTCGCATGCCGTCCGCAACGAGGTGGAGGGACCCGGAAGGTTCGACGGGGATCCGGGGCAGTTCTTTCACCGGGGCGACAGGCGGTTTCATGTGGCATGGGATTCGCTCTGCTTCGATTACGGAAAGAACGAAGTGCTTCATTTCCTGCTCTCCAACGTCAACTACTGGCTCACTGAATTCCGTTTCGACGGATTCAGGTTTGACGGGGTGACCAGCATGCTGTATTACGACCACGGACTGGGAAAGGATTTCACCAGTTATGATTTTTATTTTGACGGGGGACAGGATGAAGATGCCATTACCTATCTCTCGCTGGCCAATAAGATGATCCAGGAGATCCGTCCCGGGGCCGTATCCGTTGCCGAGGACATGAGCGGCTACCCCGGCCTGGCCGCACCGATCGAATCGGGGGGTGTGGGATTCAACTACCGGCTGGCCATGGGAACGCCTGACTTCTGGATCAAGACGATCAAGGAACGTGCCGACGAACAGTGGAACATGCAGCAGATCTACCATGAGCTGACCAACAAGCGGGCCGATGAAAAAACCGTGGGGTATGCCGAAAGCCACGACCAGGCGCTGGTGGGTGACAAGACCATCATCTTCCGGCTGATCGACAAGGAGATGTACTGGCACATGAACAAGGCCTCCCAGAACCTGCTGGTGGACCGGGGGATCGCCCTGCATAAGATGATCCGGCTCATCACCGCGGGGACCGCCGGGAACGGGTACCTCAACTTCATGGGGAATGAATTCGGTCACCCCGAATGGATCGATTTCCCCCGTGAAGGGAACAACTGGTCCTACAAATATGCCCGCAGGCAGTGGAGCCTTATGGAGAACAAAGAACTGAAGTACCATTTCCTGTCGGACTTCGACAGGGAGATGATCCACCTGATCGGGCGATCGGGGATATACAGGTCCACCTGCAGTCATGTGAAAACCGACCAGGGCGATATGGTGATCGCATTTGAGCGGAAGGGCCTGCTTTTCGTGTTCAATTTCCACCCTGCTCACTCCTATACCGATTACGGACTGGCGGTGGATGCGGGGAAATTCAAACCGGTCCTCTGCACCGATTCGCCCGGGTTCGGCGGATTCGGGAGGTTTGACTGTTCCATGACATACCGTTCCGTGGTGGAACGGTCCTTCGGCCTGAAACAAAACCTGAAACTGTACCTTCCGTCACGGACCGGGATCGTCCTTCAGCGGATGAAAACCCCGCGGGTCAGGTAAATCCCTGTCCCTGGTCCGGTCTAGATCCAGCGCACCAGCGGGAAATCCATCCTGTGGGGCAGCAGGTCGTGTTTGGGATAGATACGGAACCCGATATCGAACAATCCGGTTTCGTTCACATGCTGGGAAAAGGTGTACTCCGCGATCGAACCCTCATGCCTGGAGCATTTGAAATCGACCGTCCCCCTGAAAACAGACTCCGCATCACTCCGGGCACTGTTCACAAGCACCACCTCCACGCCGATCTCCTTATGGGTGAGCCCGTCCAGATCCAGCACCACCTTCCCGGAATAGGTCTCGCCCACCTTGAACTCTTCCCTGGTCACATCCGGGAATTCATGCTCCACCACCCTGATGTTCTTCCAGTGGGTCAGGATCCTGTGTTTCCAGTGTGCCAGCTCCTTTGAGAGCCGGTAGTCCTTCTCCTTTATTTTTACGGTCCGGGCGTACAGTTTCAGGTAAAAGCGGTCCAGGTAATCATGGAGCATCCTGTTCATGGTGAATTCCGGAGCCACATGGGCGATGGTGTTCCTGATCATGCCGATCCAGTCCTCCGGAATGTCTTCCTCGTTCCGCTGGTAAAACTTCTGGATCACATCATTTTCCAGGATGGAATAGATCCGTTCGGCATCCAGCTCATCCTGGAGTTCCTGGTTATCGAAAGAGCGGTCAATTGGCAGCGCCCAGCCCGCATCGGCACGGTAGCCTTCGGCCCACCAACCGTCCAGGACACTGAAATGCATGGTCCCGTTCATCACCGCTTTCTCGCCGCTGGTTCCGGATGCCTCCAGGGGTCTTGTCGGGGTGTTCAGCCAGACATCCACTCCCTGGATCAGCCGCTTGGCCAGCCTGATGTTGTAATTCTGGAGAAACACGATCTTCCCCAGGAATTCAGGCTTTTTTGAGACCGACACGATCATTTTGATCAGATCCTGTCCCGGAATGTCCCTCGGATGCGCCTTCCCCGCAAAAACGAACTGGACGGGCCTGTCCGGATTGTTCACGATCTCCGCAAGCCGGTCCAGGTCCCTGAAAAGCAGGTGGGCCCTCTTATAGGTGGCAAAACGCCTGGCAAAACCGATGGTCAGCGCATCCTTGTTCAGGGCATGGGCAATCTCCAGCATCTGACCGGGATTGTCCATAATCCTGGAGGAACCCACGGTGAACCGCTCCTTGATGTAGTTGATGAGCTTCTCCCGCTCTTCGCATTTCAGGTCCCAGATATCCCGGTCAGACACGAACTTGATCTTATCCCACATGAGCCTCTCTTCCTGCCTTGAAAAACAATCATCCCCGAAAGTCTTCTGGTAGAGTTTCTTCCACTCCGGTGAAAGCCAGGTGGGAAGATGCACCCCGTTGGTGACATGGCCGATGTGCAGTTCTTCCGTCAGGTAACCCGGCCACAATCCGGTGAAGAGCTTCCTGGTCACTTTTCCGTGAATCCTGCTGACCCCGTTCACTTCCTGTGAAAGCTTCACCGCCAGCACACTCATGGAAAACTTCTCATCCTTGTTGTTTGGATGGTACCTCCCCAGGTTCATGAACTGGTTCCAGGTGATATTCAGCCTTTCCGGGTAGTGGGGCACGTAGGTCCGGAGCAGGTCCTCCTCGAAGGAGTCGTGTCCGGCCGGCACCGGCGTGTGGGTTGTGAACAGGCTGGAGGCCCTGACCATTTCCATGGCCTCCGGATAGGTCATGTTCTCGTTCTGAATATACTCCCTCAGTCTCTCCAGGCCGGTAAAGGATGCATGTCCCTCGTTGCAGTGGTAGAGATCGGTATCGAGACCGATGGCACGCATGGCCCTGACGCCCCCGATCCCGAGCAGGATCTCCTGTTTCAGACGGTTTTCATTGTCGCCGCCGTACAAGTTGTGGGTAATGGTCCGGTCAGGCTCCTGGTTGGCCTCGTAATCGGTATCCAGAAGATAGAGCGGAATCCTGCCCACCTGTACCTTCCAGATCCTTGCATGCACGGTCCTCCCCGGAAAGACGATCTTTGCACTTTTCCAGTTGCCCTCCTCATCCCTGACCGGGGTAACGGGGAGCCGGGACAGATCCTGGGCGTCACTCTGTGCCACCTGTTCCCCTCCCGCAGTGATCATCTGGCGGAAGTATCCGTACCGGTAAAGCAGGCTGACACCGACCATTCTGATGTTGTAATCGCTGGCCTCCTTGAGGTAATCCCCTGCCAGCAGTCCCAGTCCCCCGGAATAGGTACTCAGCGAATTGTGCAAACCGAATTCCATGCTGAAGTAAGCGATGGAGGGCATCCCGTCTCTGGGAGGCGCTTCCATGTATGCCCTGTATTCCCTGTGGACTTTCTCCAGCCGGGCCGTAAAATCCCCGTCGCTTACATATTTTTTAAGCGTATCGTATGGCATCCGCTCCAGCAGTTCGACGGGGTTCTCGTTCACCTCTTTCCACAGTTCGGGATTCATGGATTCGAACAGATCCTCCGCATCCTGGTTCCATGACCACCAGAGGTTTCTCGAGAGTTCCTCCAGTGCCTTCAGCTGGTCGGGGATATGCTGCTGGACCAGCACGCGTCTCCAGCGGGGCTGGATATCCACCAGCACCTGTTCGGTTTCGGGAAGCTTCTCGATGCGTTCCTTCTCATAGACCACCCCCTCTTTCCCGGATGCGTTCTCAAGGGCAATCTGATATGCCTGCCACTGGTAAGTGATCAGCTTCTCCCAGAGGACGGTCCTGCTGATCTCATGGGCTTCTTCTTTTATTTTCTTCTTCTCCTGCGGATCCAGGTAACAGTTTTCCAGGATCATTTTCCCTATCTCCGTGGTAACCTCCGCATCATTGAAATCATCCCGGGAGATCACCCGGATCCCCTTCAGTTCCTGCTTAAACTGGTGATTCACCCAGTGTCCGAACCCGGTGAGTGAGGTGGTCACTGTGGGAATGCTGAAGGCAAGGCTTTCCAGGGGTGTGTACCCCCAGGGTTCATAGTAGGACGGGAATACGGTCAGGTCCAGTCCGATGAGCAGATCATAATAGTCAAGGTTGAAAATCCCGTCGTTCCCGTTCAGATAGGAGGGTACGAAGATCACCTTGACCCTGTCCTCATTGCCATTATTGAGCCCGTTGCGGCTGATCCTGTTCAGGATCATGTCGTGCTCCATGTAATGGAGGTTGTGGGTGAGGTGTTTTCCCGAAAAGGCCGTTTCGTTCTGTCCCTCGAGGGCTTCGAGAAGTTTTTTACGGGGACCGTAATGGTTGGCGGGGATGAGCAAGAACGCCACCATGGTTTTGTCGCAATCCCGGGTCTTGTTCAGTGCACCCAGTGCGTCAATGAACAGGTCGATCCCCTTGTTCCTGAATTCGTACCTCCCGCTGGTGGCCACCAGCAGGGCATTGTCGGGGATCTTTTCGCCACAGAGCAGCGACGCCACCCGGAGCATCTTTGCCCGGGCGGTTTTCCGTTTATCACCGTATTCCTTCTCAGGCGGGACGAAGCTGTCCTCAAAACCATTGGGGATCACCAGATCCACCTTTCTCTCATGGAATTGCAGGCATTCCCTGGCGGTCAGTTCACTCACCGTGGTAAATGCATCCGCGTGATTGGCTGCAAGCTTTTCAAGTGAATGCTTGGATACGATGTTCAATTCCCTTGCTTTCTGGTCCCCGTTCACCTTGTCCAGCTGGCTGTAAAGCAGCTGGTTGTTTCCCGGAATGGAACGCCCCACACAGGTGGCATGGGTCGTAAAGACGGTTCCCACCTGCGGCTGGAACTGTTCCAGGTAGAGCAACCCGGCACCGGTCTGCCACTCGTGGAACTGCGCAACCACCCGGTGTTCCTGGAGGCCGTGGAATCCCAGGAAGCTCTCGATGGCTTTTCCCGAAGCATACCCGAACAACGCCGGTTCAATATAGTCCCACTGTCCGTTGATGGAATCCAGTTTATAGGTTTCCCACAGGCCTTTGAAGATATCATTCTTCTGGTTGAAGAACGGGGTGAAATCAAGCAGTACCGCTACGGGGGAACCGGCGATTTTCCACCGCCCGATCCTCACCCGGATCCCTTCCCTGAGCGCCTGTTCCCTCCACTCCGAATAGAGGTTCCTGTCTTCATCAAACTCGGGATGTTCCGCATTTTCCCGCCATACATCGGGTCCGATGGTGATGTACCGGTCATTGAGTTCCCGGACCAGTTGCAGGGCCTTTGTGGAGATCACCGTATGGATCCCGCCGATCTTATTACATACCTCCCAGCTGACCTCAAACAGATAATCTGGTCCTGTCATTTACCTGAAGATTTTTTTCCCGACGGAGATTTTTTCGCCGGATTGCTTTTCTTGCCCGTTTTTCGTGTCCCAGCCGCTGCAGCCTTTTTTCGCTGTGGGGCGGCTCCGGCCTCAACCGCCTCCGCCCGTACCGGAGCCTTTGCAGCGGATGGTTTCCGGGAAGCGATACGGACCGGTTTTTTCCCGGCCAGCTGTTTTTCCAGCCGTTTCAGCTGATCCTCCTTTTCCTGGATGATCTTGCTCAGCCGTGCCACCTGGTCATCCACGTGGGTTTTCAGCGCCGCATTCAGCCTGATCTCGAAGTCGCCCAGGATGTTCATGTAATTGATGAATGCTTCATAAGGGGTATCGAAAGGATTGAAATAAGAATGGACCTCTCCGTCGGAAAAGAACTTTGTGGACATATAGTAGAAATGGTCGCTGACCTGCAGGTAGGCATAATCCTGCCTGATGGCCGGATCCTCAACGGAATATACTTTATCACAGAGGGAGTACAGTTTATTGAAGGCTTCCTGCTGCATCTCATTTCCCAGCCAGGCGGTCAGGTCCCTCTCCTCATCCGCCCAGGAAATGGCATGGGGTACGTTGGCCGCGGCGATCACCTGCAAAGTGTCGGCCACCTCGGACGGTGTGCTGAATGTGAACGGGGAATGTTTGAAAACCATGTCGGGAAGCGCTTTCAGGAAATCGAAGATCCCCGTTTCCTTCCACTGGTGTTCCCCGAAGGTTTCGTAATCCAGGAACAAATTGACCACCTCCTCCTTCTTCGGGATCCGGTTCAGCCACTCCACATACTTCTCTGCCGTCAGCGGATACTCCGACCACCCCTTGTTTGAGAACCTGAAGGCGATATCGTCACTGAGCTTGAAATTCTTGAGCAGCAGTTTCAGCTTGGGATTCAGGGCATTGCAATACAGATAGTTGGGACTCTTCCATCCCAGCACATGCTTTGCGCCTTCGGTCAGCATGGCCTTGTACCCCATCTTTGCCACCCTTGCCCCGATGGCATCCGAATATATCAATTCCGTGTTCCTGAACACCTTCGGCGCTTTCCCGAAATGCTCCTTCATCAGCTCCCGGTGGGCCTTCACCTGGCGCTCAAACTCACCGCCATCCTTGAGCGAGGCCAGCGAATGTGAATAGGTCTCGGAAAGGAATTCCACATGACCGGTATCGGCAAGCCTTTTAAAACTTTCCAGCACCTCAGGTGCATACAGCTTGAATTGCTCCACGGCAATCCCGGACATGGAGTAGGCAACCCTGAACTTTCCCTGGTGTTTCTCAATCAGTTCCAGCATCATTTCATTGGCAGGCAGATAGCATTTCTCCGCCACTTTCTGCAGGATGGTCTCATTGGAATAATCATCATAGTAATAATGATCATTGCCGATGTCAAAAAAGCGGTACCTCCTGAACCGGAATGGCTGATGGACCTGGAAATACATACAAATGGTTCTCATGTGTTTCGGTTGTGGTTGTTACTGAACAAACTCTTTATAGATCGAATAGACTTTTTTACCGGAATTTTCCCACTTCATGTCATGCACCTCCTGAATCCCGTATTTGCGGAACATGTTTGAGAGGGCGGGGTAATTCAGAAGACCGTAAATGGCATCTGCCATGGCATCCACATCCCAGAAATCCACCTTGAATGCGTACTTGAGGATCTCTGACACACCCGACTGGTAGGAAATGATGGAAGGCACATTGGATTGCATGGCTTCCAGGGGCGAGATCCCGAACGGTTCGGATACGGAAGGCATCACGTAAACATCGCTGATGGAAAACATCCTGAAGACGTCGTCACCCCGCAGGAATCCCGTGTAATGGAACCTGTCGGAAATCCCCAGCGCGGCGGTCCAGTGGATCATCTTTTCCAGCAGCTCCCCGCTGCCGGCCATGACAAAACGCACATTGTCCATTTTCTGCAGCACTTTGTAAGCGGCCTGGATGAAATACTCAGGACCTTTCTGGAGGGTGACCCTTCCCAGGAATGTGACCACCTTGTCGGTGATTCCCCGCTTCAGTCTCAGTTTTTCCTGGTCGGGGATGGGATCCACGGCGTTGTAGACGGTCTCTACCTTGGCCGGATCGATCCCGTATTTGTCAATGATGGTGTTGCGTGTAAGGTTGCTCACCGCAATGATCCTGTCGGCGAGATGCATGCCCATTTTTTCGATCTCGAAAACCCCCGGATTGACGTTGCCACCGCTCCGGTCGAAATCGGTGGCATGCACGTGGATAACCAGGGGCTTGCCCGATGCTCTCTTGGCGGCGACCCCGGCCGGAAAGGTCAGCCAGTCATGTGCATGGATGATGTCGAAGTCCTGGGTGAGGGCGATCTCCCCTGCCACGATGGCATAGTTGGCAATCTCTTCAAACAGGTTCTTTCCGTATCCGCCGGTGAAACTGAATTTCCCGCCTGTCTTTGTCTCGATGAACCTTTTTCTTTTGTTCTGCGGCTTTTTCACCAGCTTTTCATACTCTTCCGGCGAGCTGTAGGGCACCAGGCTGGAATCAATCTCGATGAAGGAGATGTCTTTCAGGTATTTCCTGTGCCTGATCTTCCGGATATCCATGGAGACATCGTCCGCCCCGAGAATACGGATCATGTGCTGGTCTTCATCCCCGAATGTTTTGGGGACGACGAACAGGATTTCCAGACCGGGAATGGACGCCATGCCTTTTGTCAGTCCGTAACATGCTGTTCCGAGACCTCCCGAAATGTGTGGCGGGAATTCCCACCCGAACATCAGTACCCTCATGCTGGTGCGGTTTTATGTGTTCTCATTGAATTTCTCGATCATCTCCCCGATCCTGAGCAGGGAGGCTACCCCTGTTGCCTGGGATATGGATCCCCTGCCGCGGTGGGGCGGGTTTCCGTCATAGATCTCCGAAATGCTTCCGATCCCCCTGACGGACAGATCCTCTTCAAACCCGTCATACAGCCTTTTGATCAGGGTATGACCGGATTTCTTATGGACCCGGAGGTATGCCCTGGCAAAATGTTCCAGGAACCATGGCCACACCGTCCCCTGGTGGTAGGCCAGGTTACGCTGTTCTTCGCTACCCTCGTATACCCCCTTGTAGGCTTCGTTCTTGGGAGAAAGGCTTCTTAATCCCCTGGGAGTAAGGAGTTCGCTTTCCACCACGTCCAGGATCGATTTCCTCATTTCCCCGGAAAGGGTGGTAAACTTCATGGCCACGGCAATGACCTGGCTGGGCCGAACGGCAAAATCTTTCAAGGGACCATTCACATAATCGGCCAGGTATCCTTTTTCCTCGTTCCAGAAAGCTTCATTGAAAGAATGACATAGCTGTTCCGGCAAATGCTCCCAATCTTTAACGAACTTGTTGTCGGTCTCCCGTGCCCATTCCAGCGCCTGACAGATTGCATTGTACCAGAGTGCATTCACCTCGACCGGCGATCCTCCCCGCTGGGTGACCGGGCGACCGTTCACCACCGCGTCCATCCAGGTCAGGGCCCTACCCTCTTCCTCGGCATGCAGCAGTCCGTTCTTGATCATCCTGATGGTTCCCAGGGTGCCGTCGCGGTAAGTTTCCAGGATCTTTCTGATCACCTTCCCGTACCTGCCCCATACATCCAGTCCGGGATCATAATCCTGGAACTGCTGGAGTGCCCAGATGAACCACAGGGGTGCATCCACCGCATTGAAGGCCGCTTTCCCCCTGATCACCGTATTGGGGAACAGACCGCCTTTCATCCGCTTTACCATGGTATCGATCACGGCATGGGCGGTCTCAAAATCACCGGTTGTCATGGTCAGACCCGGCAGTGCCATGAAGGTGTCCCTCCCCCAGGTCCCGAACCAGGGAAATCCCGCCTTGATCTCCGTGGCCTGGTCCTTCCGGACGACGAATTGCTGCGCCGCATTGATCTGGCAGTTCTTGTAACTGGTCTTGGGTATCCGCAGTTCCAGCTCCTCGGCAAACTTCCGTTTGAGGCCCGAAGGGGTCACTTCCTCGAGGGCCGCTGAAAAGATGATGGATTCGCCCTTCCGGATACGCATCTCGAAATACCCTGGCACATACAGATCCTCCTTGAACGGATAGCCCCTCCTCTGCTCTTCCATGTATTCGATGTTGTAGTACCAGTCAGGCACCGAAACGAACTCGACCTCCTTGGAAAACTGCATGTACAGACCGGGATAACCCTGGTACAACCTGGACATGATCCCGTTGCGCACAGGCGTGTAGCGGGTATTTGCATCCAGGTTCGACTTGCTCAGCTGATGATAATTGCGAAAAGCCAGGAAAGGCTTCAGGCGCAGGATGGTGGGAGAGTGCGCCTCTATCAGCTCGTATTTGATCAGCACCTGTTCTTCCTCGGATACAAGCAGGATCTCCCTGGACATCACCACCCCGCCCACCCGGTAAACCAGGTAGGATCCCCTGGTGGCATCAAAATCGCGCACATATTTGTGTCCTTTCGGCTGGTAATGGTCACCCTCGTACTTGTGAATGCCCAGGTTGAATTCTTTTTCGTGCTGAATGATCGTCGGATCAATGGTGGATAGCAGCACGTGGTGCTCCCCGTCCAGTTTCTCCATCGGGCATACAAGCAAACCGTGATATTTGCGGGTATTGCAGCCGATGATCGTGGTGGAGGCATAGGATCCCGCACGGTTGGACCTGATCATCTCCCTGGAGAGCGAATACTCCAGATTCACCAGCTCAGACTTTTCAAATTTCAGGTAGCTCATTGATGCACAAAATTTAATGGTAAATTACGTAAATTCGGTCCGCAAATTTAATACAATTAACCTATTGGCAGCACGATTTGTTTAGGATCACATCGAATAAAATATTAATGAATATAAGGCGTTAATAACTAAATAAATAGTCTCGTATGAATTTACCGCCCTTTTTACAATTTAACAATAATTTATCACATTTTCCATTCTTGTTATTTTTGCATAACCAAACAAGCTTATGACGGCTGTCAGGATCCACATCATCTTTGCTCTTTTGTTTACAGCACTAACCGGCTGCAACCGGGGTGCCGGTGACGGTGACGCTGCAGGCGGTGATCCCGCCCACACGGTCACAATCAATGGAACCCTGGAGGGTGGCGCCGGAAAAACGGTGCTGCTCGACCGGATGGGTGCCAGGGAACTCTCCGCAATTGACACGGCGATGTGCGATGAAAAGGGTTCTTTTCAGATCGCATTTACAGCCCAAGAGGTGGCTTTTTATGCGCTACATGTGGGGGGTCCCGGTTATCTCACGCTGCTGATCGAGCCGGGAGAGAGGCTGGAGGTCACGGGAAATTACGGAAGCGATCATCCCTACGGGGTGAAAGGTTCCGAAGGCTCGGCGCTGCTAGCTGAGCTCGCTTCAGCACACAAAAAAGCCCTGGATGCACTGGGTGAGATATCCAGGGAGAACCGTGAGCGGACCGGGGAACCCGGTTACGCGGAGATCAGGGCCCGGCTTGATGAGCGGTTTGACTCCGTCACCGGAGTTTTTACCGCTTATTCCGAAATGTTTATCCGCGAACATCCCGGATCGCTTGCCATCCTGGTGGCACTGTATAATCTGTACGGACCCGGACTTCCAGTGTTCAGCCCAGAGACGCACCTGGATGTGTACCGTTTCGTGGATTCGGCACTGATGTCACGATACGACGGATTTGAAGCCGTCGGGCTGCTGCATGCGCAGATCCAGGAGGCGGACCGCCGGCTTATCCGCGAAAATCCGGTCGAGAAGCTCCGGGAGGGAGATATCGCACCGGATTTCGTATCTTCACAGCCGGACGGGGAGGAACTGGCCCTGTCGGATTTGAGGGGAAACTATGTACTGCTGGGTTTCTGGGCCGGATGGAGCAAACCGAGCAGGGATGAGAATGCCATTCTCAACAGGGCCTATGCGCGTTACCGGCAGCAGCCCTTCAGGATCCTGCAGGTTTCACTTGACAGCGAAAGGGAGGTCTGGCTTCGCGCCATTGAGGAGGACCGGGCGGACTGGGACCATGTAAGCGATCTGAACAGGTGGGAGTCCCCCGCTGCGGACCTCTACCGCGTGGACAGGATCCCCTCAAATGTCCTGATCGGGCCCGACGGCAGGATCATTGCAACGGATCTTTTCGGGGACCGGCTATTGGAACGGTTGAAAACAATATTTGAACACTGAACATATGAAGCATCGATCGCTGTTATTTCTCATTCCGCTGATCGCACTGTTTGCCTGCAACAGGAACAGGATGACGATCACCGGAGTGGTGGAGGAGGGTGCACGCACGAAGATCAGCCTGGAAAGACTGGATGTGAGCCGGACCACGGTCATTGACACGGTCCTCACCGGCAGGGACGGATCCTTCACCTTTACCACCAGGATCGATGAACCCCAGCTCATGCTGCTGCGGAACGACCGCGGGGAGATCCTCAACCTGCTTCCTTTTCCGGGCGACCGCATCTCGGTTACCACCACCTACGGTACATTCGGGACGCGCTACCGGGTCGATGGATCGCCCGAATCGGAAAAGATCCGGTCACTGGTGGAGCATCTGCACCACACACGGACAACCATTGATTCCCTTGTGATGGTGGCCGACTCGGTCTCCGGTCCCGATGACCCGAGGCTTGCCCTTGCCCGCACCGCTTTCAGGCAGGCGCTGGTGGACCAGAAACGGTATACCATCAGGTTCATCGTTGAAAACATGAAATCCCTCTCAAGCATCTATGCCCTGTACCAGAAATTCGATGATGAGAATTTCATCCTGGCAGAGGAAAACGACCTGCAGTATTACAAAGTCGTGGCTGACTCGCTGGAGGCTGTTTATCCCGGCACTTCACTGGTCACCTCCCTCCGAAGGGACATTGAACAGAGGGAAGCCCTTTACCAGGGACAGATGCACATGGACAAGCTTCTGGGCATGGCTGAAGAAACAGGCCTTCCCGGGCTCTCCATCCCCGACCGGGACGGGAACGAGATCGCCCTTTCCGATCTGAAAGGGAAGGTGGTCCTGGTGATCTTCTGGGCATCGGGAAACGAGGAGAGCGTACGCACGCTGATCAGTCTGCAATCCATATACGACCGTTACCGTGACAGGGGATTTGAAATCTACGCTGTCTCACTGGACAATGAAAAGGTCCTGTGGATGAATGCCATTGATTTCAACGAATTTGACTGGATCAATGTTTCCGAACTCGCCTACCCTGAGTCGAAGGCGGACATGCTCTATAACGTGAAAAGGCTGCCTGCCGGATTCCTGGTCAGCCGGGAGGGGGATATCGTGGCCAGGGACCTGTACGGGAAAACACTGGAAACGTGGCTGGACAATCTCCTCTGACAGGCTCATGAAGGAAAGATCCAGCATATACTTCGTATCGGACCTTCACCTGGGCATGCACCCGGTGGAAGAAAGCCGGAGGCGTGAACTGCTTTTTGTGAGATGGCTGGAGATGATCAGGAAGGATGCCACAGAACTCTGGCTGCTGGGTGATGTATTCGATTACTGGTTCGAACACAAAAAAGTGGTTCCCAGGGGATTTACCAGGGTACTGGGAAAACTCGCCGAATTGAGTGATGAGGGGGTGAAGATCCATTTCTTTACGGGAAACCACGACATCTGGGTCTTTGATTACCTGCCCGGGGAGATCGGGATGGAGGTCCACCGCAAACCGCTGACCCGCGAATGGAACGGCCGGCTGTTTTTGCTCGGTCACGGCGACGGCCTCTGGGGAAAGGATGGCGGCTACCGGCTTCTCCAGTCGATCTTCAAGAACCCGGTGGCCCAGTGGTGCTATGCCAGGCTTCATCCCAACGGATCTGCCGCCTTCGCGCAGTGGTGGTCGAAACGAAGCCGCATGAAAAAAGGCCTCTTTATCCCTTTCCTGGGCAAGGACCGGGAGCACCAGGTACAGTTCGCCCGGAAGGAGGTGGAAAAGAATCCCCGGATCGATTTTTTCATTTTCGGCCACCGCCACATTCCCTATGACATCCGGATCGGGGAAAAGAGCCGGGTCGTCTGCCTGGGCGACTGGATCGAGAATTACACCTATGCCGTTTTCGACGGGAAAACCCTGCAGCTGAAAAGATTCTTCGAGGACCGGGGCGAGATCCTCACCATGTAAAGCCCTCTCAAAAGATCGTCTTTGATCGGTCAGACATACCCCATCGTCGCTGAAAACCCTTGTAAAACAAGTGTTTATAGGCTTCCTCCGGGATATGCCTGACGCCTTATCTCTGAGGGATGCTTACGAAGCAGCCTGGCATCTTTTTGCGCCAGCAAAATTAGCACGCTGCGAGAAAGTATCCCTCAGAGGCGAAGTTAACCAGATGCGGGCTCAGCGATGTTTTCTCGCAGCGTATTAATTAGCTGAAGATCCCGATGGTGACGGTCAGTCCCGCCATGACCACCGAAACCATGGTCATCAGTTTGATCAGGATGTTCAGTGATGGGCCGGAGGTATCCTTGAAAGGATCTCCCACCGTATCACCCACCACACCGGCCTTGTGGGCCTCGCTTCCTTTTCCTCCGTAGTTGCCTTTCTCAATGAATTTCTTGGCATTGTCCCATGCACCTCCCGCATTGTTGAGCATGACCGCCAGGGTGAATCCGGCTGTGAGACCGCCTGCCAGCAGTCCGACCACACCGGCCACTCCAAGGACCACGCCGATCATGACGGGAACGATGATGGCCAGCAGGGACGGAAGGATCATTTCACGCTGAGCACCTTTGGTGGAAATGGCCACGCATTTGGCATATTCCGGGGTGGCTTTCCCTTCCATGATCCCCGGGATCTC